>NZ_CP009928.1:1200000-1800000 GCF_001021975.1 Chryseobacterium gallinarum
AAAACAAATTCAGCTGCAGTATGCTCTTCCTGAAAAGCTTTTCCACCCTCCGCAGCAATAAGGCCGTCTGCTTCCGGATTTTTTTTATAATGGTTGCCAAATACCACAGGAACTCCAAATGTGGCAGCCTCCAGAATATTATGCAGCCCGGCATCATGGAAACCTCCTCCTACTACCGCTACATCGGCATATGAGTAGAGCTTTGAGAGTAAACCTATACTATCGATAATCAAAACCTGAGCGTTGTAAGCTGATGGCTGGCTATTTCCTGTTTCGCTATACAATAATGCATCCGGAAAAATATTTTTTAAATGTTCTACCCTCTTCAGATCATGAGGTGCTATAATCATTTTGATGGCCCGATTTTTTCTGAAGATCATTTCTGCCATTTTTTCTTCTGCCTGCCATGAGCTGCCGAATACAACCGATTTATGATTACCAATAAAATCTGAAATAAAGTCAACGTGATTATTGCGTGCTCTGAGCTGTTTCACTCTATCAAATCTTGTGTCTCCTGTTACGGAGGACTGCAGAAGGCCTACACTTTTAGCAAGAGCCATCGAGAAGTGGGTTTGATGGAAGAACCAGTCTACATTTCTTTTCAGCTGTTTAACAAACCATTTTCCATATGAAGTGAAGAAAGACTGTCTTTCGTAGAATAAGGCAGAAATTACGTACACAGGCACATTCCGGCTTTTAAGTCCGGCAAGAAGGTTATACCAGTAATCATATTTCACCGTAAAAAATAGTTTAACGTTAAGCTGCTCCGTAAACCCGTTTATAATATTTTTTTTATCAAAAGGCAAATAGCAGATCTCATCGGCAATGTGTTTCTTTTTAATAACATTTTCGTAGCCTGATGGGGAGAAAAATGTGATCAGAATCTTATGATCCGGAAGTTTCTCTTTCAGTTTTTCCAATACAGGAAGCCCTTGTTCGTATTCCCCTAAACTGGCGGCATGCATCCATATGACCTTATCGGATTTTGAGAAAGTTCTTTTTACCTTATGTAAAGATTCTTTTCTGCCCTCAACTCCTTTTTTAGTTTTGGCATTAAACAGGGAAAAGGCTTTCATTCCGAAAATGAGAAGACTGATAAATATGTTATAGAGAAAAGCCATTTTGATTATTTTTCGATTACAAACCTGTCCTGATGGGTAGAAGGGCTTGATATTACTAAGAATTCTATTTCTTCCGTTGTTTCGTTAGAGATAAAATGTGTTATCCCTGGTCCAATGGAAATGGATTCACCTTGACGGACTATATATTTTTCTTCATTGACATACAATACGGCCTCTCCTTTCAGAATATAAAAAAACTGTGTGGCTGTTTTGTGGTAATGCAATTTTTCTGAAGTTCCTCCGGGCATTATCTCCTGTTTAACTGACAGGTCCTGTGAGTCTTTCAGTATCCAGCTGTCACACTTATCTCCCCAGGTATAGTGTTCCGAATTATTTTTAGAATGTATCATTTAAAGAAATGGGTGATCAAAAGAATGGCTGGTACAAATCCAATAGCACATAAAATAACTGTCAGCATAGAAATTCTGGGCTTTGCATTTTCATCAAAAGCATATCTGAACATATAATCCTGATTGTTCAAAAAAAGTATCATAATCAGTGTGAATAAAGTCCTTAACACAACTTTCATAATCAGATATTGGGCATTTTCATTCTGGGCCGTAATTTCCACTGGAAAATTAGCTTCTTCAGGGTGTCTGGTGATATACGCAAATAAAGCGAACATCAATATCGCAAAAACCGGCATTAAAAAAGAATAAGCTTTGTTGCCAAACCTGTCCGCTTTACCATCCATATCGAAATGAACAGGTATTCTCTGAGGTAAATTGTTATAGTGTTTAAAAGTGAGCCACCATAAAAAAATAACCAGTCCAAAATTAAAAACATCAAAAATTATGAATAAAACATTTTCCATTTCAGAAGGTATTCAGATGAATTATAAAACGCTTTTAATGACTCTCAGTTTATGGGTATGCTTATTCATTTCCTTATTGAATATTCCCGTAGAATCAAGAATATCAATACGCACTTTTCCTGAAGCATGAATAATTTTCTGGTTTTCCAGCATAATTCCCACATGGATAATTCTTCCTTCCTCGTTTTCAAAGAAAGCCAGGTCTCCGGGTTGTGTTTCTTCAACAAAAGTAAGGGGCTCCCCTACTTCGGCCTGCTGATAAGTGTCTCTGGGAAGTTTAACATTATGAATTTTATAGACCAATTGGGTAAATCCAGAACAGTCTACCGCAAAAAAGCTTTTCCCTCCCCATAAGTAAGGTACGTTCAGGAATTCTCTTGCCGTAAGCGCAATACTTTCACGTATATCATGGCTCCTTCTTGATGCCACAACAGGAAATTCTACTTCAGATCCCATTGATAATAAGGTCTTCCCGTCATTCATCAATACAGATGCAAAATCTTCTGTTACAACTGTTACTTTCCTTCCGGCAAGTTCTTCATCTGTTACCGGCCTGATCTGTTTGGTATCCATCCATCCTTCATAGCCATCATAGTGCATTTTTATTTTTGTCCAGTTTTTACTGACTTCTAAAATATCTGCACTTTCCCCAAACAATATTTCTGTAACAATTTCAGCCTTGTCAGAATTTTCTGCGCGCACCGGTGCTACTGTAACAGTACAAATTCCTTTATTCATTTTATTCTTTTAGAAATTAGGAAAATTAAGAGATTTAGATTTAGGAATTACATTATCGCTTTATTCCTAAATCTCTTAATCTTTTATTATTACTTCCTTCGAAGGAAGTTTACTCCATCACGCAAAGGTAAAATAAGATTTTCAAAATCTTCATCTTTTGCAGCCAAATCATTCAATTCCTGAATAGATTGGGTAGACTTCAGCCTGGGGTTTTCTTCCAATACTTTTCCGTACCACAAAACATTATCAAACAAAATCACAGATCCGGATTGTGTTCTTGGTTTAATCAACCTGAAATAGTCTGCGTAATTTTCTTTATCAGCATCTACAAAAATGAGATCAAAAACTTCATCGGTTTCTTTTAAAAATTCTTTGGCATCCTGAAGTTTAAAATCAATCTGGCCGGCATACTCGCTGGATTCAAAATATTTTTTTGGCAGATAGGCCAGATCTTCATTCACATCCAGGGTGGTAATTTTCCCGTCCTTTGCAAGTCCTGCTGCCAGACACAAAGTGGCATACCCTGTAAATGTTCCTATTTCCAAAACGTTTTTGGGCTGCATCATCTGGGAAATGATTGTCAGTAACCTCCCTTGCTGATATCCTGAGATCATATGGGGCTGCGTCGTTTTTTGATAAGTTTCCCTTCTTAGCTTTTTCAGGATTTCGGATTCCGTGGATGCGTGTGCTTCCAAATATCGATCCATTTCAGGATTCTTTTCTTCAAAAAAACTCATACCATTCTTAATTTAAACAAATTTAAGGATTTTAAAACTTTTGAATCACTCCTCTAATAACAAGATATAAAAAAGAGGGAATTAATCCCTCTCTTTCCTAGATCTATACTTTGAAACAAAAAAATCATTATATAGCTATACAATAGCGCCCTTTTGAAGGACATGCCCATCCCGGACAGCAATCACTGCTTCTTTGACAGATTATTTGTGGATTACATTCCGTAGCGGCTCCCTGTACATTTTTCATTTCTCCTCTTGAGAGTTTTTTTGAATTTTTCATAATTATTTGATTTAGCATTATCTCCTACTCTTTAAGATTTTCGGATTACTCTTATTATTCTCGATTAAGAGACTTAAATATACACATTTCTAAAATACAAACAATTGATTTTCAAAGCAAAATACATTAACAAAATCAGGACCGGGAAAACACCTATTAAAAAAACCGGGAAAATACGGATGTTTTTATGAAATATTACTCCTATCTTTGTGACATAGAAAACGGGTAAAAACACTAAGAGAAACAAAAAATGATGGCAGAAGAAAAACAAACTAACCATGGGAATCAAAAAATCGTCTTGCAAAAAAGTAAAACGAAAACTTCTGCTCAAAAAACCAAAGCTGGAATATCCAATTCACTTTTGAAAAGAATTATTTCATTATTGAAAAAAGAAGAATTAATCTGATTAAAAAAAAATCCCGAATTACTTCGGGATTTGTTTTTAGAATACCTCAAAAAGCTATTTATATTTCGTCATTATTTGTTTCAATACCGCAATCTGTTTACTAATGTTCCCCTGATTTTGTGGCTTGTTATTTAAAAGTTCATTCTTTTTATTTAATCCTGCTTCCAATGCAGTATAAATTTCCTTTTTAATTTCAGCATCTTTTGTCAGTTCATTTTTTTCCTGATTTAAAACATTGGCAATTCCCTTTGTTGCAGCTAAATCATCAGACTCCATAATTCTGTTGAATCCTTCTTCTGCAAATTTTCCCAATACCGGATTACGTAGTTTTACCAATGGATAAAGAGCCACAATGGAGACAGTATATTGCATTTGAGAATCTATTTTGTTCTCAATAACAATGGGAAGCATTTTAACAACCATATCCCTAGAGGCTTGTGAAAGATCTATTTTATTAGCCAGAGCTTTGGCTTTTGAAGGATCTGTAGCCATGATAGCAAGAAATGAATTAGCTTTTACCGAGTTGGACACCGCATCTATTCCTTTTTCGAATAGTGGCAGGTATTTTTTATTTTTGGTCTTAGACAGAGCAGAAATGGCCGCTGCCTGCACTAACGTTTTTGAATCCTCAGCAGCTATCTTTTCAACATCCGCAATCAGATATTTATTTTGCTTCGCGTCTGTAAGATCCAATAATTCCAAGGCCTTAATTCTGATTCTAAAGAAAGGATCTTTCAAAGCTGCGGATAACAATTTAACAGATGCTGGATTATTCAAATCCTCCTTAATACCTACCAATGCTTTATAACGGCTTAAAAACTCTTTGGAATGAGTAAACTGAATCAGATTTTGTTCAGCCGTTTTTGTATCTGTAATTTCAGAAAGCAATACTCCATCAGCGTTAATATTAATCAAATCAGGCTTTATGGAAACATTAAAATTAAGCCTATTTTTTGCCTGAGCCTTTACCCATACATTATACCGTACCGGCTTTCCATTATCATAAACGTCTATTGCCAAAGGAAATTCAAAAGGTTTTTCCTGTGATTGGTCAATCATCACTTCTACTTGTTTTTTAACAGGTTCAAAAGTATATGAATATTGTAATTTAGGATTTCCACTTCCATAATACCATTGATTAAAGAACCAATTCAGATCTTTTCCGGATATTTTTTCAAATGATAATCTTAATTGCTGAACCTCTGCATTTTTATACTCATAGGTTTTTAGAAAATCACTTATCCCGGCAAAAAAGGCATCATCTCCCAAATAGTTTCTCAGCATATGAAGAATTCCGCCTCCTTTTTCATAGGATACTACATCAAAAGTATCTTCAGGAGAATCATAACTAAATCTCACAAGATCTTTTTTAAAGTTCGAAGGACTATTAATATATTTATTGACATTAGATAATAAATGATAATCTGCCTGGTCTTTCCCATATTTATATTCATTCCAGAGATATTGGGAATAATTTGCAAATGACTCGTTCAGGGTAAGATTACTCCAGCTCTCTGCAGTTACCAGATCCCCGAACCAATGATGGAACAACTCATGAGCAATATATTCTTCCCATTTATTTTCATCAATTAATTGTCCTGGCTTCTGCATTACCCCCATATTATGAATAGTAGCAGTCGTATTTTCCATAGCTACACTTGGATAGTCTCTTCCGGTAATCTGTGAATATTTGGGCCAGGGATAATCATAATTTAGCTTCTTAGAGAAAAATTCCATCATTTCAGGGGTATTTCCGTAGATCTGTCTGGCATAAGGCTCATATTCCTTTTCTATATAATAATCTATCGGAACATTCCTCCATTTATCCTTTACTACACTATATTCTCCTACCCCCATAAAGAAAAGATATACTGCATGCCTTTTCTCCATTACCCAATGATCCGTTCTCATATTACCAGGTTCTTTTTGAGACTCTTTTAAAATACCATTAGAAAGGGTAATATATTTGTCTGGAACGGTCATATAAATTTCCTGGGTAGTTTTTTGATTAGGCTTATCTATCGTTGGAAACCATACTGATGAGAATTCAGATTCACCATCTGTCCAGATCTGAATAGGCTTATCAGGATCTTTACCATCTGCGTTAATGAAATAAAGTCCTTTTGCCGGACTTCCCTGCTCTTCTACTACATTAGGTCGGGAAGTATATTTGATATAAACCGTATAATCCTGGTTTTGGCGATATGTTCTATCAAGATTGATACTAAGAATATTGTCACTGTAGTGGTACTTTAATAGAATACGGCTTCCTTCCCTATCCATTGCTACCTCATGAATCAACATACCTTTCGCATCCAGTATCAATGAATCTGATGGATAAAAATAGGGAGATGCTGTGAGCCACTCTTCTCCGTTCATCCGTTCCTTCTGATAGTCAAAATTAACTTTCAGTTTCGTATGCTTCAGTTCAGTACTTTTTGTATGAGTAGCTTTATATATTTTTTCTCTCCCGGAAGTCTCAGTTTGTGCAAAAGCCTTTCCAGATAAAGAGAAAACTAATAAACTTACCGATAGAATAATTTTTTTCATATAACTATTATTTATTTTTAAATGCAAATACAGGATAGGCGGTGGTACTCTTCTTTTTCAACAATACTTCATTGACTCTCAAAAGACTATATCGATTTTATTTTCAATAAGTTGAATAATTTATTGAAAAGTTACATCTAAAAATAGCACAATTCATTACATAAAAAAAGATCCCGAAAATCGGGATCTTCTGTACTGTATTATTCAGTAATTATTTTTTAGGAGCAATATCCATCAGTTTCATAAATTCATCCAGCTTAGGCATAATGATGATTTCCGTTCTTCTGTTTTCCGCTCTTCCGGATACACTCATATTAGTTGCTTTCGGATTATATTCTGAACGCCCTCCTGCAGTAATCCTCGCAGGGTCTACTCCAAATTGGGTCTGAAGCACCTTAGCTACCGAAGTTCCTCTTAATGCAGAAAGATCCCAGTTGTCTCTTGGAAGATTTGGGGAATTCAAAGGAGCATTATCTGTGTTACCTTCAATCAATACTGAGTATTTATCATAGTCATTGATCACTTTGGCTACTTTACCCAGTACCTCCTGAGCGGCAGGTAGAATATTATAATCTCCTGTTTTGTATAACATTTTATCAGAAAGGGAGATCATTACTACTCCTTTCAATACTTTCACCTGTACATCTTCATCAGATACATTATCTAAAGATCTCTTCAGCTTGTTAGACAATGCGAGGTTCAGACTATCGTTTTTAGCATTGCTTGAAATCAGCTGTTTGATATATGAATTGGAAGCGTTGATTTCTCCCACCAGTTTATCAATGTTAGCAGAACTTTTTCCTGTATTGGATAAACATGCATCCAGGGATGATTTTAAAGCATCATGCTGACTTTTCAGTAAATTATTTTCACCGGTCAATGCAGAATTCTGAGATTTCAAATCCTGAATTTCTCTTTGTCTTTCCCCGATATTTTCAATACACTGCTTATAGTTTGTGCTCAAAGCATCATATTGCTTCTTACTGACACAAGATGTCATTCCCAGCGCCATTGCAGAAACTGCTAAAATTTTTAAAATCTTCATAAGTAATCATTTTTAGACTACTCAAAGTTATGGAAATTCAATTGAATTATATGGGTTATCTTTGCATAAAAGAAATTCTCAACATATATGTTGAAAAAATTAAGCTTTAGAAATCAATTAGAAAATCTCATTCACCAGCCTGAGAAACAAACATACCTTTTAGCGGTGAGCGGAGGGGCAGACTCTATGGTTTTAGCCTCATTATTTCAGGGTTTAAGAATTGACAGCCAGGGTACGGAATATGATTTTCAGATAGCTCATATCAATTATAAACTCCGGGATAAAGATTCTGACCTGGACCAGAAAGTAGCTCAGGATTTTTGTGAGAAAAATCATATAAAATTTCACCTGTATGAAGTTTCCGGAAAAGATCAGAAGCCGAAAAATTCTATCCAGTTATGGGCAAGGGAGCTCCGTTATCGTTTTTTTAAAGAAATTCAGCAAAAGGAAAAACTGAAATATCTCGTTACTGCCCATCATCTTAATGACCAGTTGGAAACATTTCTTATTAATCTTTCAAAGGCTTCGGGAATTAAAGGATTAAGCGGTATTCCTTCCCGTGATCATCATATTCTTCGCCCGCTTTTAAATTTCTCTAAGGAAGAAATCTATCAGTTTGCCGGAGAGCACGGGATTGAATTCAGGGAAGATCTTTCCAATAAAAAAAATGATTACTTAAGAAACAAGATCAGAAACGAAATTGTTCCGAAATTATTGGAAACCAATGATCACTTCCTTGATAACTTTAAAAAAAGCTCCTCTTACCTGAATCAGACCAAAGATTTTGTTCAAAAGCAGATTCAGTATATTGAAAATAACCTCACCGTATTTAACCAAAGCCATAAAATTCTATCAAAAGAAAAACTGGATCAGGAAAGCGATTTTGTGAAGTTTGAGATTCTGAAAAAATACGGATTTAATCAGGAAGAAGAAATCCCTAAAATTTTTAAGGCAGAAAACAACAGTTCTTTTTTTTCCAAAGAATACCGATTGATTGTTAACCGGAATGAATTGATATTGGTTGACAGGACACAGAATCAGGAAACTCAAACAGAAATTCTTCTAATGGATCATTTTGATTTTTCAGAACATCAGATCAATATGAATATCGGTACTATAGAAAATATTGAAGAAATCAATAAAAGTTTTGAATGGTATTTTGATGCTAAAAAACTTCACTTTCCACTGTATTTAAGAAAACAGCAGGATGGAGATGAATTTTATCCGTCTGGTTTTTCGGGGAAAAAGAAAGTTTCTAAGTTTTTTAGGGACGAAAAATTATCTATTTTAGCGAAGCAAAAAATTTGGATACTGACTGACAGCCACAATTCCGTACTTGGAGTATTGCCTCTCAGACAAGATAAAAGATATGCAAGGAATGAGAAAACAAAATGGAGTCTCAAAATTTTTAATGAAACAAAAAATGAAATTTAGAAATTGGTTTTTATTAATTCTACTCTTTTTAGCAACAGGAATTAATGCACAGATAAAAAACCCTGTTAAGTTTAAGTTCACCATTAACGATCTGGGGAATAACCAGTATGAAGCAGTTTTAAATGCCACCATGGAGAGTGGATGGCATATTTACTCTAAGGATCTTCCTGAAGACACAGGGATTCCCACCGAGTATAAAGTTTCAGGAAAAAATATTGAGCTGATCGGAAAATTTACTGAAGTAGGTAAAAAGCATGAAGAATTTTCGGAGGCTTTCGGAGGAACTATCGTTTACTATTCCAATACAGCGGGCTTCAAACAGAAATTCAAATTAAAAGACCCGGCAAAACCGGCTGACGTTACTTCTGAGATTACTTATCAGACTTGTGATGACAGGGTTTGTCTTGCTCCCAATACGTTAGAATTCAATCAAAAGGTTACTCCAAAAGGAGCTACTGAAGAGGTTGCTCCTGAAGAGACCGAAGTTGCTGTAAAAGATTCAGCGAAAATAGTTGAAACCATTACAGAAAATCCGGCAAAACAGGAAGTTACAGTGGCTCAAACTTCAACACTGGATCCTAAACAGCTTAAAATTGAAACGATTGATTTCAAAAATCCATTAACGGATTGCGGAACAGCGTCAACAAAAGTGGATGAAAATTACTGGACTTATCTATTTCTGGGCTTCATCGGAGGTTTGATTGCTTTGCTGACACCTTGCGTTTTTCCTATGATCCCGTTAACGGTTTCCTTCTTTACAAAAGGAAATAAAAATAAAGCCAAAGGAAAGAGAGATGCCCTTATCTATGGCTTTTTTATCCTGCTTATCTTTGTACTGTTAAGTATTCCTTTCCATGTTATTGATGGGATTGCAGGAAACATCTTCAATGAGATTTCCACAAGTGTGTGGCTGAATATTGCCTTCTTTATCATATTCATTTTCTTTGCCGGAAGTTTCTTCGGGTATTATGATATTACTTTACCAAGCTCAATTGCCAATAAATCTTCTAAAGCTGAAGAAGCGGGCGGTATTATCGGTATTTTCTTCATGGCATTGACACTGGTAATCGTTTCATTCTCCTGTACAGGGCCTATCCTGGGAAGCTTATTAGGAAGTGCCGTTACCGGATCTTCAAATGTGCCTATGCTATTGACATTTGCCCTGGCAGGATTCGGGTTGGCATGGGCTATTGTTTTTGGATTACTGGCATTATTCCCACAGGCATTACAAAGCCTTCCGAAATCCGGAGGATGGATGAATACTGTGAAAGTAGTTCTGGGCTTTGTAGAACTGGCACTGGCATTAAAATTCTTATCGAAAGCGGATCTGGTATCGAAAACCTTCTTCCTGAAAAGGGAACTTTTCATCGCGATCTGGATCATTATTGCTTTAGGATTGGCTTTATATTTATTTGGATTAATCAGATTCCCTCACGACGACAAAAAACCTAAAATTTCTATTACAAGAAAAATCCTTGGAGTTTTAGGATTTGGTTTTGTCATTTATCTGGTTCAGGGATTAATTCCTTCCGACCGTCCTAAGCTTCAATTGCTGAGTGGAATTCTTCCTCCGTTAAATGTGAGCTACTTCCATGACGAAAAGGATGGTATTTTAGGAATGCACCCGGAACATGATTTCTTTAAAGCCATTGAAATTGCCAAAAAAGAAAATAAACCAATCCTTATTGACTTTACCGGATACGGTTGTGAAAACTGCCGGAAAATGGAAGAATTTGTATGGAGTGAGGCAGATATCTTACCTATCCTTCAAAATGATGTGGTTTTAGCTTCTCTATATGTAGATGACAAAGAAGAGCTTCCTGAGGATCAAAAAACTAAAATTGACCTTGGAGACGGACAGATTAAAAAAGTAAAAACAATAGGAGACAGATGGAGCTTATTCCAGCAGGTTAATTTTAATAATAATTCACAACCTCACTATGTTTTGATCACTCCTGACGGCAAAGTAATCAATACTCCTGTTTCAGGATATATGCCGAAAGAAGACTTTAAGAAGTTTTTGGAGTGTGGAGTCAATTATTTCAAGAAAAACAAATAGTTTTTGTTTTAAAATATTACAAGATATTACAGGCCTTATCAACGCATTGATAAGGCTTTTTTAATGCATTGATTTAACAGTATTTAATTATTTCTTATTAAAGAAACACAAAAATAATTAACACTCTTTCATTTTAGGTACGAACTTTGTATCGATTTCTCAAAACTACGATCGGGTTTTTAAATTTTCATTCAATACCGTTTAACATTTTAAAGCATTAATTATGGCTGAAGTAATCGCACAAGAAAAACAAGGCGGCAAACAGAAGAAAAAAATGATCAGGGTAGACATGACTCCCATGGTAGACTTAGGTTTTTTACTCATCACCTTCTTTATGTTTACAACCAATTTCACAAAACCCAATGTAATGGATCTGGGGCTTCCGGCAAAAACCCCTGAAAGCAGGCTTCCAAAAGAAGTGATCGACTATAGAAATCAGGTAACTTTCATTCTCGGAAAAGATAACAGGGTATTTTATCACCAGAGCAATGCAACAGATTTAAGTACAGGCAACCTGAAAGAAACTGATTTTAGCGGAATAAAAATTTCTAAAATTATTGATGAAGCCTATAAAAATGCACCAAAACCACAGAACTTTACGGTCATTATCAAACCAACAGATGAGGCCAACTATAAAAATTTTGTGGATATGCTGGACAACCTTGCCATTGCTAAAAAAGAACGCTATGGAATTGCAGACATCAAACCCTGGGAAACCAAAGTTTATAAAGAGTTAGTTCAATAACCAAAGGCTGTCTCACTTGTTGAGATAGCTTTTTTTATGCTCATTCAAATATAATTGTATTAAAACGTTTTGGTAAATCCAACACACGCTTAAATCCGGACTCGACAACCTGCAAGGCTTTTTCCCACCTTATGTTGTTGGCTATTTAAACACTTATTCTTTTTTGTTTAAATTTGAATAGAATTCATCGGCAGCCGGTCTGCTGTTTTAGTCTTATTGTTAACTTCTATACATATTGAAATCATGCTGAATTTTGAAAGAAAAGGAAACGGAAAAGAAACATTGGTTTTACTCCACGGATTTATGGAAAATCTATCTATCTGGAGTGATATGGAGCCTCATCTTTCCAAAGATTTTTCTCTTCTGAAAATAGATCTTCCCGGTCATGGGCAATCTGAAATTTTAGGAGAGATACACACCATGGAACTCATGGCTGAAGAAGTTAAGAAAGTTATTGATCATCTTCATCTGGAGAGGGTCCACTTATTGGGACATTCCATGGGAGGATACACTTCACTTGCTTTTGCAGAAAAATATCCTGAGACATTAAAGAGTCTTACTTTATTCTTTTCTACTTATTTTGCAGATGATGAAGAAAAAAAGCAACAGCGCATCAAAAGCTACAGGATCATCAAGGATGCATTCGCTCATTATGCAAGAGCAGGAATTCCCAATCTCTTCAATCCTAATGAAAGAGACATTCTGGAAGGAAAGATTGAAACCGCCCTTGAAACAGCTCTTTCTACCAATAATATGGGAGCATTGGCCTGCGTAAAAGGAATGGTAGAAAGATCCGATAAAAAACACATTATGGAAAACCTGGAAGCTAAAATTCTGGTATTGGCCGGTAAACATGACAGTGCGGTAAAAACAGGACCTATGATTAAAAATCTTCCGGACAGAACCAATATAAAGTCTTATATCCTGGACTGCGGACACAACGGGCATTGGGAAAAACCTGGTATTTGTGCTGAAATCATCAATACCGAACTTCTTCACAATCTTCCTAAAAAATTTGTTTTATAGAAGCTACACTGATAGCACCAGCTCATATGTATCAAAAATTCCTGTATATTAGTAAGAGATAATTTCAAAATGGGTTTATTCTCTTTCAAAAAAAAGAAGCCAACAGTAATCGGACTTACTCTTTCCGGAGGGGGAATGCGGGGCATTGCCCATATTGCTGTCCTGAAAGCCCTGGAAGAATATAACCTGAAGCCTCATATCATCTCGGGAACAAGTGCAGGCTCTATTATTGGCGCTTTTTATTCTTTTGGAAAAACCCCCGATGAGATGATGGACATTGTAAGGTCAACTTCTTTCTTCTCACGCTCTGCCCTGAAATTATCTAAAAACGGAATCTTCAGCTCCAACTTCATTTTAAAATTATTTAAGGACTATTTTCCTGAAGATAATTTCAGTATTCTGAAAATCCCGGTGTATGTTACGGCTACGGAAATGACTCACGGCATTGTTGATTTTTTCTCTGAAGGAGAGCTTTTCACACCATTACTGGCGTCATCAAGCGTTCCTTTTATTCTTCCACCCGTAAGAATTGGTGAAAAAATCTATGTGGATGGCGGTGTCCTGGATAACTTACCCATTGAGCCTATTATAGATCAATGTGATTTTCTGATAGCTTCCCATGTAAACTCCATAAGCTATGATGAACTGAAGAAGATGAGTCTCATGAAGGAATTCGACAGGATTCTTCACTTAGCTATTGCAAAATCTGTATATTCCAAGGTAAAACACTGCGATATATTTTTAGATCCTCCGAAAATGACGAAATTCAGCCTTTTCAATAAGAAATATATGGATGAAATGTTTCAACAGGTGTATGAGTATACTTGTGAAGAGCTCGAGCTCAAAGGATATCATAAAGATTTAAAACCCGGTGAGCATAAAGCTTAAAGAATCACTCGTTAGCAAATTCCTTCAAAAGCAAGCTGTTACCTACTCTTTACAAATTCTCCTCGGTTAATTTCTTTTTAAAAGTTTCAATCGTTACTGCCAAAGAATCATCGGATTTTCCGCCGGCTGCGTTAATATGTCCCCCACCGTTAAAATATTTTCTTGAAAACTGATTAACATCTACATCGTCTTTACTTCTGAAAGAAATCTTGATAAAATCTTCATACAGGTCCTCCATAAAGAATGCTGACATTTTTACCCCGGCAATACTCAGTCCATAATTCACAAAACCTTCAGTATCACCTTTCTGGAAACCAAATTCTTTCAACTCATTTCTTGTCAGGCTCAAAACAGCAACTTTACCATCGTTCACCACCTCTATTCTTCCCAAGACCAAAGCCAGTAAATGAAGTCGGGAAACCGTATTGGTATCCCAGGTATTGGAAGTGATCATTGCAGGATCTGCTCCTTTCTCAATCAGGTTGGCAATAATTCTGTGGGTGGTAGCACTCGTGGAACGGAAACGGAAACCGCCTGTATCTGTCATAATTCCTGTATAAAGACATTCTGCCACATCATTATTCACCAGCTTTTCATCATCCATTGCTTCAATGAAGTGATAAATCATCTGTGAAGTAGCCGGAATTACGGTATCCGAATATACATAATCAAATTTTTCAGGCTGCTGGTGGTGGTCGATAAGGATTTTTTTACCTTGCGCCTTTATCAGCCAGTCTCCCAACAATCCTATTCTTGAAGGAGAATTAAAATCAAGGCAGAAAATAACATCAGCTTCACCTATAAGATCAGAAGCCAGCTTTCTTTTGTATTCAGCAATGATTACTTTCTTAGCTTCGGGCATCCACTTCAGAAATTTTGGAAAATCATTCGGTACAATTACTTCGGCATAAATTCCTTTTGCTTTCAGATAATGTTTCAATCCAAGGCTGGAACCAATAGCATCCCCATCAGGATTGTAATGGGTAAGAATGACTATTCTGTTTTCAGGCGTTAGTAATGTATTGATATCTAAAAGTTCTGCAGGTGTAAACATCTTTGTGTTTATTTTTCGTTAAAATTTAAGTTTTCAAAGATAGAGCTTTTATATAAATCATTTAAATATTATTTTTGTACAGAAAATTTCTTTTGTATCAGGCTTTCTCAAAAAGCATGTCAAATAATTTCAAAAAAAAATAATTAAAGTTTGTAACTTATAAAAATTTACATATCTTTGCAACCTGAAAATTAATAGATTAATTACGATTTAAACATATAGTAATGAGTAAAAGAACATTCCAGCCATCAGAAAGAAAGAGAAGAAACAAACACGGTTTCAGAGAAAGAATGTCTACGCCAAATGGAAGAAGAGTTTTGGCTGCGAGAAGAGCTAAAGGCAGAAAGAGATTAACTGTAAGTGCTGTACGCGCTAAGAGATAATTTTCTAATTATTCATATACAAAACATGCTTGAGAAGTTGCTTTTCAGGCATTTTTTGTTGTTAAAATTTACTAAAATTTAGGCTACATCAACTTCTTTTTTCTATTTTTAAAATTTGAAAACTTTTTGTTAAAAACAGCCTTTAAAATTAAATTATGCCACATACACATATCTCCGGAGACAATATTATAAGTTTACAGCACGCAAAAATTGCGCAAAAAAACTTTACTGTTCTTTCTGATGTAAATCTTAACATTAAAAAAGGTAGATTCTGCTACCTTATCGGAAAAACAGGTTCCGGAAAAAGCTCCCTTCTGAAAACGCTTTACGGACATATCCCATTAGCATCAGGACATGGAGCTGTTGTAGGATTTGACCTGGCAAAGCTTAAACCTTCCGATATTCCAAACCTCAGAAGAAAACTGGGAATTGTATTCCAGGATTTCCAATTGCTTTCAGACAGAACGGTTGAAAAAAACCTGAAATTTGTTCTTGAAGCAACAGGCTGGAATGATAAAGTAAAAATGGAAGACCGCATCAATGAGGTGCTGGGAAGCGTAAATATGAAAAGCAAGAAACACAAAATGCCTCATGAGCTTTCCGGAGGTGAACAACAGCGTATTGCCATCGCCAGAGCCCTTCTTAATCATCCAGATCTTATTTTAGCGGATGAACCGACAGGAAACCTGGATCCGGAAACATCCAATGAGATTATGACCTTGCTAAAACAGGTCGCTCTTGAAAACGGAGCTGCCGTAGTAATGGCCACGCACGATTATCATATGATCCAGAACTTCCCCGGGGAAGCTATCAGATGTGAAGACGGAAAAGTATCTGTACTGGATACAGCGGAACTATTTGAATAGGAAAAAAAAGCTAAAAGCATATGCTACAACAGCAAGGCTCCTAATTTCCAGCTTTAAAAACATGAAACTCCTTTGTGAGTTCAAGATATTGGTCCGAGTATTGTCTCGGACTTTTTTCTATGACAAAATCAGATTCCTCCTGTTGTTTTCTTTCCGGTGAAAACTCCAGAACAAGCCTTTTCACCTTTGAACTTTCAATTCCTGTTATACGGACTATCCGGTTGAGAAAAAGATTATTTTCTTCTGCAATAGAGATAAAGACTTCTCCCGCTTCCACAGGAATAATTACAGAAAGGATTCCATTTCCGGATAAAAGCTGTACCGATTTTACAATAAGCTGTTCAAAATTCAGCTCTACAGTCTGACGCGCAATTTTATCTTTATCGGATCCCGATTCTTCAAAGTAAGGTGGATTTGAAACAATCAGGTCAAATTTTTCCCCGGACTCAAAAGTTTTAAAATCCTGATGCCTGCATTTTAACCTCCGTTTAAAAGGAGCGTTTTCAAAATTCTCTCTGGTAAGTGCTGCTGCATTTTCATTAATATCCAGCCCCAGGAAAACGGCATGAGGGTTCCTTTGTGCAAGCATCAGTGAAATCAGTCCTGTTCCTGTCCCTATTTCTAAAACATTGGACACCTTTGCAACATCTGCTAAAGCACCCAGCAGCACCCCATCTGTTCCCACACGGAAAACATCCCCGGACTGGCGGATTTCGAATTGTTTAAACTTAAAAGGCTTCACTATAAATTGGTAGGTAATGTAATCGTAAATGTTGACCCTTTTCCAACTTCAGACTTCACAGAGATTTCTCCCTTATAATCTTCAATCATTTTTCTTACCATAGATAAACCAAGTCCCATCCCACTATTTTTAGAGGTGAAATTCGGTTCAAAAATTCTCTCATACATATTTTCAGGAATTCCGATTCCATTATCCTGAACAGAGATCATTACTCTTCTCTGATGTTGTTCCACATCTACATTAATGATCAGTTTCCTTTCATCACTTTCTGCCTGCTTAGCATTGGTAACAAGATTGGTGATAATCCTGGAAAGGTAAATCCTGTCCATATTGATCATGATATTACTTTTGTTGGCATGCATAAATATACTGTCATCGTTGAATACGCGCAGAATATCTTCAACCTCAGTATTCAGATTGATAACTTCATTATTTTTTTCCGGAAGTTTTGCAAACTCTGAAAAAGCGGAAGCTACGGTGGCAATCAGGTCAATCTGGTCTACCATCGTTTTACTCATCTGCTTTACCCTTTCTTTGATATTCGGATCTTCCGGATCGAATTTCCTTTCAAAATTCTGAATGGTAAGCTTCATGGGGGTAAGCGGGTTTTTCACTTCATGGGCCACCTGTTTTGCCATTTCCCGCCATGCCTCTTCGGAAGCTTTAAATCTTAATCTTTCTTTTTGATCCTGAATCTGGAGGATCATTCTGTTGTACGCTCTTGCCAAAGCATTCAGCTCATCATTTTTATAATACCTGATCGGACGCATTTCATTTTCAAATAAGGTAATACGGGTGATCATATCGGAAAACTTCGTAATGGTCTTGGCAAGGCTATTGGAGGTCACCCAGCTGATCCAGATACTGAACAGAATAAGAAATATATCGACTAAAAGAATGTATTTAACGTATTGATGAAGAACATCCAGGTAGGCAGATTCATTATGATACAAAGGAATATAAACTATCCCAATAGGTTCAAGCTCGTTATTTTTCAAAAGAAGATAAGAGGAGGTAAGCCTGGCGTCCTTGGCAGCATCATAACTTGTCATATCCACCCTTGCATCCGTGGAAAGGATTTTGTTGATAATCTCTATAGGAATATTTTTCTGGTCAACAAGACTTTCATCTCTATTAGACAGCAAATAGTTACCCTTGAGGTCATAAATAACAATATCATGCTGATTGATATCGGCAATTTCAAAAATTTTATTCCCTAATACCTGCGGAAGATCCTGGGTTTCTACGAGTGTACGGCTCACGGCATAGTCCAGATATCTCATTACAGCATTGGTTTTCTCCTGCATGTCAATGGTACTTTGCTCCAGGGAATTATTCCTCAAAACAAAATAGGGAACAAGTGAAGTAGCCACAACACTTAAGAAACATACCAGCAAAAAACCGAAAAACACCCGGTTTCTTAAGCTATATCCTTTGTATTTATTAATTGACATCCTACTTTTTAATTAACCTAGCAATATACTTACCAATGATGTCAAATTCTAAATTCACTTTATCTCCAATTTTCAAATGTTTCATATTTGTAAATTCCCATGTATAAGGAATAATGGCTACAGAAAACTGTGCATCTTCACTTTTTGCCACAGTCAGACTGATTCCGTTTACAGTAATTGAACCCTGCGGTACAGTAACAAAGTTTCCGTCCGCATCATATTGAATGGTAATAAAGTAGCTCCCATCTTTATTTTCAATTCCCGTAACTTCTCCTGTTTTATCAACATGTCCCTGAACGATGTGCCCATCCAGTCTGCCATCCATCTTCATACAGCGTTCAAGATTCACTACTGTTCCCAAATCCCATTTCCCGAGATTGGTTTTTTCCAGTGTTTCATTAATGGCCGTCACAACATATTGATTTCCTTTAATCTCAACCACTGTAAGGCAACATCCGTTGTGAGCAAGGCTTTGATCTATTTTCAGCTCCTCTGTAAAAGGGCATGTTAAAGTAAAATCTATATTGCTTCCTTTTTCTTCAATCTTCTCAATAACGCCAACTGCTTCAATTATTCCTGTGAACATATTATTTTTTGCTAAATTTGTAAATTATAATCTTCAAAGATAATCAAAATGAGCCCAAAAAACCATAAAGTACGAGTAGGAATTTCAATCGGTGATTACAACGGCATCGGACCTGAGATCATCATGAAGTCTCTGAAAGACAAAACCATTACAGATTTTTTTACTCCTGTAATTTTTGGCTCGGGGAAATTATTCACTTACCAGAAAAATATTTTTAAGCTGAATCTTAATTTCAACTATGTAAATGAGGCATCCCAGGCCCAGGGAGGAAAACTCAACATGGTCAACCTGACGAAGGAAAATGTCAATGTGGAATTAGGCGTTCCTACAGAAGAGTCTACCAAAATGGCTATTGATTCATTGGAGGCCGCCACGGAAGCTCTTATGAAAGGAGAAATTGATGTTCTCGTAACAGCTCCCATCAATAAGGATGAGATGGTAAAAATGGGATTCAGGCATGCTGGCCATACAGGATATTTTGAAGAAAAATTCAGTAAAAAGGGGCTTATGTTTCTGGTTACCGAAGATCTTAAAGTAGCAGTTTCCACCCATCATATCCCTATTGTTAAAATAGCAGAAAATATTTCCAAGGAAAAAATCAAAAAACAGATCAGAGTTTTACATCAGACTCTTATTGAGGATTTCTGTATTCAGAAGCCTAAAATTGCGGTATTAGGATTAAACCCTCATGCCGGAGATGGCGGGGTGATCGGAAATGAAGAGATTGAAATCATCGGACCGGCTATTAAAGAGCTTTCGGATAACGGAATCCTGGCATTTGGCCCATTCCCGGCTGACAGTTTCTTTCAGCCTAGTAAATACAAAAACTTCGATGCTGTTCTTGCCATGTATCATGATCAGGGGCTGGCTCCTTTCAAAACATTAGCTTATGAGGAAGGAGTAAACTATACTGCAGGCCTGCCATTTATCAGAACTTCTCCGGATCATGGAGTTGCCTATGACATAGCGGGAAAAAATATAGCTGATGAACAGAGCTTTACGGAAGCCATTTTTACTGCTATTAAGATTTTTAAAAACAGAACCGAATATAACGATTTGATGAACAATCGTCTTCAACCCCGAAAACTGGCTGTGGATAACGGAATAGATGAGGATCTTCCGGAGGAAACTGAAGCATAAATCTTTAAAACAAATTTAAATTTAATTTGTTAGGAATTTTATTTGTTATTATAAAAAAATTGCATATTTTTGCACACTCATTTTATGGACAAGTTAAGAAACTACGACGTAAGCTTTTCCGGATTAAAAAACGGGAAACACGAGTTCAGGTTTGAGATAGATAAAACGTTCTTTCAATTATTTGACACTGAGCAGGAATTTACAAATCCCAGAATAGAAGCAGATGTATTGCTTGACAAACACACTACTTTTCTGGAGTTTGAGATCAGAATACACGGGTTGGTAGAATTGGTATGCGATATTACCAATGATAATTTTGACTACCCTATTGAAAATGAAATTAAAATTCTGGTGAATTTTGGAGAAGAATATGATGACAGCAATGAAGATGTTATTACCATTCCTACCGGAGAGCATGCTTTCAATGTAGCGCATTTGATTTATGAGAATGTTATGCTTTCTATTCCGATGAAAAAGATTTCGCCTGATGTAAGTGATGAAGATCTGAAAATTTTGGATCAGTTCAGTCCAAAAGAAATTGAAGAAGAAGAGAAAGAAGATAAAAGCGATCCCCGTTGGGATGCTTTAAAAAAGTTAAGAGACAAAAATTAAATAAAATAATTTAAATATGATGAGATGATGAATCTCATCGCTCATCAATTAAAAAAGTTATTCAAAATGGCACATCCAAAGAGAAGACAGTCGTCCACAAGAAGAGATAAGAGAAGAACTCACTACAAAGCTGTAGTTCCTCAATTAGCTAAAGATGCAACAACAGGAGAGCTTCACCTTTACCACAGAGCTCACTGGCATGAAGGAAAACTTTACTACAGAGGTAAAGTAGTATTGGAAAAAGAAGTAGCAACTACTGAAGAAAACTAAGAGTCGCTTTTCACTGAAAAAGCCTCATTTTAATACAAAAACCGCCCAATTTTGATAAAATTTGGCGGTTTTTTGTTGTTTTTTGCGTTTTTTTGGTATCTTTGGCATCAAATCAAATATCAAATTTATGGACATTAAAGACATACAAAATCTTATTAAGTTTGTATCTAAAGCTGAAGTTTCTGAGGTGAAGTACAAGACTAAAGATTTCGAAATCACTATTAAAACTCCATTAGCTGGAAGCGATGCTGTTTATGCACAACCTGCAGTATACCATACTGCTCCCCAAGCAGTAGCTGCTCCGGCACCTGTTGCAACTCCGTCTGCCGCACCTGCTGAAAAGGCTGAAGCTGCATCTGATGATAGCAAATATGTAACGATTAAGTCTCCAATGATCGGTACATTCTATAGAAAACCATCTCCTGATAAAGACGTATTTGTAAATGTAGGTGACGAAGTTTCTGTTGGTAAAGTAGTTTGCGTTATCGAAGCAATGAAATTATTCAACCAGATTGAATCTGAAATCAGCGGAAAAATCGTTAAAATTTTAGTTGATGATGCTACTCCTGTAGAATACGACCAACCATTATTCCTTGTAGATCCATCTTAATTTAGAAGTTAGATGTTAGACATTAGATGTTAGATTAAATTCTACATTAAAATAACATTATCTGATTTTCAAATTATCTAATTTTCAAATTGAAGAAGATGTTCAAAAAAATATTAATAGCCAATCGTGGCGAAATTGCAATGCGTATTTTACGTACTTGTAAAGAAATGGGGATCAAAACCGTTGCGGTATACTCTACTGCTGATAAAGACAGTCTTCACGTGAGATTTGCTGATGAAGCGGTTTGTATCGGTCCTGCAATGAGTAAAGACTCTTATCTTAAAATTCCTAACATCATTGCAGCAGCAGAAATTACAAATGCTGATGCCATCCACCCGGGTTATGGATTCTTATCTGAAAATGCTAATTTCTCAAGAATTTGCCAGAAGAACGGCATCAAGTTTATCGGAGCCTCTCCTGAACAAATTGAGAAAATGGGAGATAAAGCAAACGCCAAAGCTACCATGAAAGCAGCCGGAGTACCATGCGTACCTGGTTCTGACGGATTGATCGAATCTTATGAAGTAGCGGCCAAAACAGCAGAAGAAATTGGTTATCCGGTAATGATCAAGGCAACTGCCGGTGGTGGTGGTAAAGGGATGAGAGCCGTTTGGAAAGCTGAGGACCTTAAAGATCACTGGGAATCTGCGATTCAGGAAGCTGTTGCAGCCTTCGGAAATGGAGGAATGTATATGGAAAAACTGATTGAAGAGCCCAGACACATTGAAATTCAGGTTGCAGGAGACCAATATGGTAAAGCCTGCCATCTTTCTGAAAGAGACTGCTCTGTACAGAGAAGAAATCAGAAACTGACTGAAGAAACACCTTCCCCATTCATGACAGATGAACTTCGTGAGAAAATGGGAGAAGCTGCCGTAAAAGCTGCTGAATTCATAGGATATGAAGGGGTAGGAACTATCGAATTCCTTGTAGACAAGCACAGGAATTTCTATTTCATGGAAATGAATACAAGAATCCAGGTAGAACACCCTATTACTGAGCAGGTAATTGATTATGATCTGATCAGGGAACAAATCCTTCTTGCTGCGGGAACTCCTATTTCAGGAATCAACTATTACCCTAAGTTACACTCTATCGAATGCAGGATCAACGCAGAAGACCCTTATGCAGACTTCAGACCATCCCCGGGAAAAATTACAGGATTAAATATTCCTGGCGGTCACGGAATCAGAGTAGACACTCACGTTTATTCCGGTTATACGATCCCTTCCAACTATGACTCTATGATTGCCAAGCTTATCACAACGGCTCAAACCCGTGAGGAAGCCATTGCAAAAATGAGACGTGCCCTTGAGGAATTCTATATTGAAGGTGTAAAAACAACCATCCCTTTCCACAGACAGCTGATGGATAATGAGGATTATCTTGCAGGAAACTACACTACAAAATTCATGGAGGATTTTGTAATGGACAGAAAATATGATAATCACTAAGATTATTTTAAAATTAATTTGAAACTGCCTCTTTTTGAGGCAGTTTTTATTTCGTACCATTAATTCTGACATCCTGCTGCAGCATCCGAAAAGTCGCTAAGATTATTCCTCACCAACCGTTAATAAAAATTAATAAATAAACAGGAATAAAATTCTACGCTTACAAAGATATAATACCTATAACAACCTGTTAACAAAGGAAATATTTTCTGATACGGTATTCTTCAGCCCAAAAATCTACTTCAATTCCACCTCCAAACGGTACTGGGTATTTGTTGATCCATCTCATTAATATTCTGTAAATTTGTCAAAAACCAAAGAATATGTCAACAGCAGAACAAACAAAAAACTCACAGTACTTTATTGACCTTGAAGACCAGTATGGAGCTCATAACTACCACCCTCTTCCAGTAGTTCTGGATCGTGGAGAAGGTGTTTTTGTATGGGATGTGGAAGGTAAAAAGTATTATGATTTTCTTTCAGCATATTCTGCTGTAAACCAAGGACACTCTCATCCCAAAATTGTAGAAGCTTTAGTAGAGCAGGCCAAAAAACTGGCACTGACTTCAAGAGCCTTTTACAACTCCAGATTGGGAGAATATGAACAAAAAATAACGTCCCTTTTTGGGTTTGACAAAGTTTTACCAATGAACTCCGGGGCCGAGGCCGTGGAAACTGCGGTAAAACTTGCCAGAAAATGGAGCTATGAAGTAAAAGGAATTTCTGAAAACGCAGCTAAAATTATTGTTTGCGAAAATAATTTCCACGGAAGAACTACAACCATCGTTTCTTTTTCCAATGATCCGGATGCCAATCAGAACTACGGACCATTTACACCGGGATTCATCAAAATCCCTTACAATGACATTGCGGCATTAGAAGAAGTTTTAAGTAAAGATGCAGCTAATATTGCAGCTTTCCTGGTAGAGCCCATCCAGGGAGAAGCAGGTGTATATGTTCCGGATGAGAATTTCCTTAAAAGAGCTTCTGAATTATGCAAGAAATACAACGTCCTTTTCATTGCTGACGAAGTTCAGACCGGTATTGCAAGAACAGGAAAGCTTATTGCATGTCACCATGAAGATGTACAGCCGGATATTTTAATTCTCGGAAAAGCACTTTCAGGAGGGATGTATCCCGTATCAGCAGTTTTAGCCAATGATTCTATCATGAACGTAATCAAGCCGGGGCAACACGGTTCAACTTTCGGAGGGAATCCTATTGCCTGTGCAGTAGCTGTTGCGGCACTAGATGTAGTTGCCGAAGAAAAATTATCGGAAAGAGCAGAACAGCTTGGACAACTTTTCAGGGCAGAGATTGAAAAGCTTATTGAAAAGACAGACCTTATTACCAAAGTAAGAGGAAAAGGACTTTTGAATGCTATCCTGATTAACGATACTCCGGAAAGTTCAACTGCATGGGATCTTTGCTTACAATTAAAAGAAAACGGGTTATTGGCAAAGCCAACTCATGGAAACATTATCAGATTAGCACCTCCATTGGTGATTACTGAAGAGCAATTGCTGGATTGTGTAAAAATTATTGAAAAAACTATTCTAGAGTTTAAGTAAAATGGCTCTTTCCCTCGCAATCATTACCCATAATGAAGAAGAGAACATTATAAGACTTTTAGATTCGCTTACAGACATCGTTGATGAAATTGTAATTGTAGATAGTTTTTCAACAGATAATACCAAGGAGATTTGTACGAAGCAATATCCTCAGGTAAGGTTCTTTGAGAAAAAATTTAATGGGTATGGTGAACAGAAAAACCATGCCCTTAATTTATGCACCCATGAATGGGTCCTGTTTCTGGATGCTGATGAAGTACCGGACGTAGACTTAAAAAGATCAATCCAGGAAGTAGTTTCTTCAGCAAATCCCGCGTTTAATGTCTATAAGGTAAGATATAATAATCATCTGGGAATTCATCTGATCAGATTCGGGGGCTGGGGAAGTGTTTTTCGTGAAAGGCTTTTCAGAAAACAATATGTCCGATACTCGGATGATAAAGTTCACGAGTTTTTAATTACCGGTCAAAAAGCCGGAATCCTGGAAGGAAAGCTTGATCATTATACCTATAAAAGCATTCAGCATCATGTTACGAAAATCAATAAGTATTCTGATATGATGGCAGAAAAAATGTTTGAAAAAGGGAAAAAGATCAATCGCTTTAAAATCATTGTGAGTCCCTTGTTTGAATTCATTAAGGTTTTTATCTTTAAACTGGGCTTCCTGGATGGTTTTCCTAGATTTTATATTGCAAAGACCATGTCTTACTATACTTTTTTGAAATACATCAAACTATATGAAAAAATAAGACTGGCAGAAATAGAAAAAAAATACGGTAAAATACTATGATGATCCTTTATCTGGCATTACTTTTACTGGCGGTATTTGTCATCTTCTACTTTCGCTTATATCTTTTTGCTTTTCCTACACACAGATTGATTATTCTGATGTACCATCAGATAGAAGAGGACACCTGTGAAGACCTTACGGTAAGTCTGAAAAACCTGGAACAACAATTCAGCTATTTGCAAAAAGAAAAATACACCGCTAAATTCTTTTCCGAGCTTGGTACTCCTGCCTCAAAAAGTATTATTCTTACCTTTGATGACGGGTATAAAAATAATTTTAAATACCTACCTGCTTTACTGGAAAAATATAATCTGAAAGCCACTATTTTTATTCCCACTTCATTTATTCAGGAAGGATATGGGGATTATGAAATGATGACTTTTAAAGATTTAAGAAGTTTACCTGAAAAATATATTGAGCTAGCGCTTCATAGTCATTCTCATCAAAATTTCAGAGATGTCTCTGCCGGTTTTATAGAAAGGGATCTCGAAAAGAACATGCAAATCCTTGAGTCTCAAAGCATAAAATATTCTAAAATTTTGGCTTATCCATACGGAAAATACCCTAAAAAGAAAGCCGATAAGGATATACTTTTTTCCAATTTAAAAAAAATAGGAATCGATTTTGCAGTAAGAATAGGAAATAAGGTAAATTATTTTCCTACCCGACATCCTTATGAATTGTGCAGGGTTGATATAAAGGGTGGAGATTCATTAATAAAATTCAAATTAAAACTTATCTTTGGCAGATTAAAACTATTTTAAAACGATATTAAAAGAAATATTTCCTATTTCTTTATTAAACAAAAAGTTATGATGGATATTAGTGGTTTAATCATAACACACAATGAAGAGAAAAATATACGGGAAGTCCTTGAATGTTTTGATTTCTGCAGCGAAATCGTTGTGGTAGATTCATTCAGTACTGATAAAACTGTAGAAATAGCAAAAGAGTTCCCCAATACAAAGATCATTCAAAACCCATTTGAAGACTTTACAAAACAGAGAAATTTAGCATTGGATGCAGCAAGTAATGACTGGGTATTATTTTTAGATGGAGATGAGAGAATTACGCCTGAATTAAGGAGAGAAATTATCGCCGAACTGAATAAACCGGAGCAAAAGGATGCCTATTATTTTTACAGGAAATTCTTTTTTGCGCAAAAGCCGATTCATTTTTCCGGGACACAGTCTGACAAGAACTTCAGGTTGTTCAGAAAATCAAAGGCAAGGTATATGACCGGAAAAAAAGTGCATGAAACTCTGGAAGTAAACGGAAATGTCGGGGTTTTAAAAAATAAATTACTCCACTATTCCGTTTCAGATTATGAGTCATATAGAAAAAAAATGATTCATTACGGAATATTAAAAGGGAAAGAACTGGCTGCAAAAGGGAAAAAGTTTAATGTTTTGGTTCAATACCTTAAAACAGCTTTTAAATTTTTCAAAGCCTATATAATGAGACTGGGTATTTTAGACGGTAAGGAAGGATATCAGCTTTCTTATCTGCAATCCTTAAGCGTATTTGAAACCTATGAATCATTAAAAAAAGAGCAAAATTAGTTGGATGAAGATTTGTATCATTAGTTATGATTTTTGGGATTATGATAAGTATATTGTTGAAGCATTATGCAAACGTGGTATTGATGCCCATCATATAAAGATCAGTACCGTTACTCATTCCAATTTCCATGAAAGGGCAGTTAATGCCTTAAGTAAAACCTTTTTAAACAAAAACCTTAAAACAGAAAAAAGGCAGAAGTTTGTTCTGGACTCTCTGGAAAAGCTTGGGCATCAGGATCAGATACTGGTTTTAAACCCTGACACTTTTGACCTTTCTACGCTGGAAAAAATCAGGAAATATACCGACAGGCTGATTACCTATCTTTATGATAACCTCGAAAGAGTGCCGGTAGAAAACAAGCTGTACCTTTTTGATAAGATCTTTTCTTTTGACAGTATAGATGTTAAAAAACATGGTTTTGAAAAGATCACCAATTATATTTATCTTCCTTACACGCCGAAGGAGGTCCAACATCCGGAAATGGACCTATTTTATATTACTTCTTACGACAGCAGAAGGGTTTCATTAATAAAACTACTGGCCAAAAAGCTTATTGACCTGGGGCTCAAATTCCAGATTATGGTCATAGGAAAAAAATCATGGAAACATCAGCTTACCAATATATTTACCAAGGTTCCTAAAAACCTTTTTCTGATTTTCAGTATCAAAAAGATACCCCATAATGATCTTCCAAAGTATTATAAAAATTCCAAAGTACTGCTTGATCTGATGCGGGAGGGGCAATACGGATTGAGCTTCAGGGTCTTTGAGGCGATGTCTCTGGAAAAGAAAATCATTACTGACAATGAAGCTATTAAAAGTTATGATTTTTACAATCCCAATAATATTTTGATTTTAAACGAAAATATTAGTAATCTTGACAAATCTTTTTTTGAGAAGCCTTATGAAAAAATTCCTGAGGAAGTCTACAACAGATATACTTTGGATCATTGGGTGAACAAAATTTTTGAACTTGACACTAAAAATAACAGATGGGAATCTTAAAAAAAATCAAAAAGCACTTTAAAAGGAAAGAAAAGCTCAAGGAACTCCAGACCGGAGATATCGTCAATATGCATCTGTATGATTCTTCAAAAAAAACGATTCTTTTTGCTTCCAGAGACTTTCCTACTCATGATAAGGATTCCGGATCCAACAGACTAAAAGAGATAATTCTCATCTATAAAAAATTAGGGTACAACTGTATTATATTTGCCCCTCATATCTTTGAGGATGACAGTTATGTAAAGTTTTATCAAAAGCATGATGTTATTGTTTTTGTAGAGAATAACCGGTATAAAAATATCTATGATTTTCTTTCGTCATATAAGAATATAGATTATGTCTGGTTCAACGGACCTCTTGCCCTGAACCTGTTTTATAAAAAAATGAAGAATATTTTACCCCGTACCAAATTTATGTACGACATGGTAGATATTCATTTTTTAAGATTCAAAAGGGCTATCGAAATAGAGCCAAACCGTATTTCATTAAAGAAAAACTATAAGCATTTTTTCCATCTGGAAACAGTCATAGCCCCTCAGCTGGACTATATTATCGCTATTTCGGATAAAGAGAAAGAGATTATGAGCCAGTATGCGGACAGGGACAAGATCATTACCATTTCCAATATCCATGAACCCAAAATTGATATTTCCGAAAGAAAAAATTTCCATGAAAGTAATGGGATTATTTTCATCGGATCTATCCATGAACCGAATATTGATGCGGTAAAATTTTTATATGAAAAAATAATGCCTCTGGTGTGGAAAACGAATCCCGAACTGCAAGTCAGTGTAATCGGAAATGTGGCTGACAAACTGGACATCAGGCAATATCCCAGATTTAAATTCCTGGGATTTGTGGAAAGTATTGAAGAATATTTCATGAATTCCAAAATTATGGTGGCTCCTTTACGATTCGGGGCAGGGGTAAAAGGAAAAATAGGACAGGCGTTTGAGTATTTCTTCCCGGTCGTTACTACAGATATCGGAGCGGAAGGAATGAGGCTGACCGACGGTAAAAATGTATTGATTGCCAATGATGAAAATAGCTTTGCACAGGCGATTTTGCGACTAAATAATGATGAGGAGCTTTGGAACACATTGAGCAAGAATTCTATTGACAGTCTGAAACCATTTTCTATTGAGGCTGTAAGTTCTACATTAAAAGAAATTAATTAAAGGTGGATAATTCTTTTTTAGTCAGTATTATTGTTCCGTGCTATAACGCTTCTTATTACATAAAAGAAGTGCTGGAAAGTATACAGAACCAAACGCATTACAATATCGAATGTATTGTGATTAATGACGGCAGTACAGATAATACCCTCGAGATTATCAATAGCTTTCAGGATAAACGGTTTCAGATATATAGTCAGGAAAATAAGGGACTTTCCGACACACGAAATTCTGGTTTGGAAAAAGCTACGGGAGATTTTATTTTTTTCTGCGACAGTGATGACCTTCTTCCTTCCAATGCCCTGGAATCCCTGTTATCTGAGTATACCGGTAAGGAGGATATTATTGCAGGAAAAACAGCCACCTATGCCTGGGAAGAGAAACGCAATGTTGCATTTTTACCTCAGCCGAAGGAAAAGATACGGATAGAAAATAAAAACAGGGAGGTCCTGATTCTGAATATGACAGAGGGCTTAAGCCCTATTGCCCAGAATAAACTGTACAGAACTTCATTTTTAAAAGAAAATAACCTCACATTTTTAAGTGGCATTTATCATGAAGATGAATTATGGTTCTTTGAAACGATGTTTAGGGCAAAAAATGTGGTATTTATTCCTGCAATAACCTATCTCTATACTGTAGACAATGCACAATCCATCACCAAAAAGAATAGTGATAAAAATCTTTCGGGATATCTGAGTGTAATTCAAACGATTTACAACTACTATTTAAAGTATCCCGAGCAAAGCAGTATTGCCTACTATATTGCTTATCTGAAAAAAATTATCATCGGAAATTACAAGCATCATTCAAACTATTCCGAAGAAGCGGTTCAAAGGATGGAAAAAGTGTTTAAAGAAGTCAATCCGGAATTCAGTGATAATATCCCGTTAAAAAATATTGAGAAAAAATATTTCCGGTATCTTAATGCTGTCAGCTTGAAAGATGCCGCTAGCATAAAGAAAGAATATTTCAACAATCCGGTAAACAGTCTCAGAAAGCACTATAAAATCTTATTATTCAGTATCTTTAACTCAAATTAAAAAAAGTGAAAAAAGGAAAATTTCTTTTGGTAATGCCTGATTATTCTGATTTCCCAAAGTTATTTTTAGAAAATTTGGAAAAGGAAGGGTTTGACCCTTATTTAATCACAGATAAAGTTTCAAAATTTAAATATAAAGGCGCTGAAAGTGTAAAAAATTTTTTCGTTAAAAATATTCTGAGAAATAAGGAATACAAACAGGGACTTATTAAAAAACATTTTCTTGATGAACTGAATAAAAATCTTTCTGACATTCCGGAAGAGCTGGACTATATCCTGGTAATCCGTCCGGATAATTTCCCGGTTCCCTTTATAAAGAATTTAAAAAATAAAACCCGGAAATTAATTGCTTACCAATGGGATGGGATTGAAAAGTTTCCGGAGGTCAAAAACTATTTCAGTTTATTTGATACCTTTTTTTGTTTTGAAAAGATTGAATCCCAACTCAATATAAAACCTATCACCAATTTCTATTTCGATCACCTTCCTCCTGCTGAAAAAGAATACAATACGGAAATGCCTAAGCTGTATTTTGTAGGACTATATTGGAAAAGCCGTGAAGAAAAAATTGACCGTTTTATAGATGAAGTCTCGGGCTTCCCTATCGAGCTTTCTATTTTTATCCAGTATTTTAAAGAGCCTGAAAAGAAAAATAGCCGGATACAATATATTCAGGACAGAATCAGCTTCCGGGAAAATCTTGAGAAAGTAAAAGATGCCGATATTCTTTTAGATTTTGTAGACCCGCTGCATAATGGGCTCTCCATCCGTTTTTTTGAAGGAATGTATTACAGGAAAAAAGTGATTACAGACAATATTATGGTAAAAAATTATGACTTTTACCATCCTGACAATATCTTTGTCGTGGAAAATAATAATTATAAAAATATTGAACAGTTTTTAAAAACCCCTTATTTTGAATTACCTACTGAAATAGTCAAAAAATATAGTTTCAGTAACTGGCTGAAGGAAGTTATAAAAGGTTAAAACTGGTCATTAAACAATAGTATATGAAGAAATACCTAATTATAGGAAGCGGCTTCTCAGGAAGTGTTTTGGCACAGCAGCTTTGCGAAAACAATATCATCCATGTTGTAGAAGAGAGAAGTCATATCGGAGGAAACTGCTATACCGAAAAAGATGCCGAAACAGGAATTACTTTGCATCAGTATGGCCCCCACATTTTCAACACCGATAATGTAGAAGTCTGGAACTATATCCAACAGTTTTGTGAAATGGTCCCTTTCATCAATCGTGTAAAATCGGTATACCAAAATCAAGTATACTCTCTTCCGGTTAACCTTCATACTATTAATCAGTTCTTTAAAAAGAACTTCTCTCCTAAAGAAGCCAGAACTTTCATTGAATCATTAAGTGATACTTCAATAGATATTCCTCAGAATTTTGAAGAACAGGCTTTAAAATTTGTAGGAAAAGATCTTTACAAGGCTTTTTTCTATGGATACACAAAAAAGCAATGGGGTTGTGAGCCTTCAGAATTGCCTGCAAGTATATTAAAAAGACTACCGGTAAGGTTCAATTATAATGATAATTATTATGCCATGCCTCTTCAGGGAATCCCTAAAAACGGATATACCGAGATTTTTGAAAAAATGCTTGATCATCCCAATATTACTGTCACATTAAATAAAAAAATATCGGCCGGAGAAATAGACTTTTCAGAATATGATCATGTTTTTTATTCCGGACCTATTGATGCTTATTTCGATTATAAATACGGAAGATTAGGCTACAGAACTGTATTTTTTGAAAAATTCACTGATGAAGGGGATTTTCAGGGGAACGCTGTAATCAATTATGCTGATCAGGAAATTCCGCATACGAGAATTCATGAGCATAAACATTTTACTCCCTGGGAAGAGCATGATAAGACCGTATACTTTAAAGAATTCAGTAAGGAAACAGAGCAAAACGATATTCCTTATTATCCTAAAAGATTACAAAGAGATATGGAAATGCTGGAAAAATATAAGGAAGAAAAAGACAGGCTTACCAATATTACCTTTATAGGAAGACTTGCTACTTACCGATATATGGATATGCACCATGTAATTGCAGAAGCTCTGGAAACCGCAAAACAATTCAGGTAATTATGTTGTGGAAAAAAAAGAAGCCGCAGGAAACTCCAAAGGAACTGCTCAATATTACCACTAAAAATGGACAAATTGCTGCGGTAGAAAATTATAACTCCTTTCAAACAAGGGCAGAATCTTCATTAAAGCAGGTCCTGGATGCCATTAAACTCGGTATTCCCCAACACGACATCAAACTGAGCCTGCACACAGGAGACTTCCCTACCGAACAATTGGTAAAAGGTAACTTTTATTATTGTTGTGATAAGAAAACAGATCTGGATTTCGTATTTCCGGATTTTATATTTGACCATTGGCAGCAGGCAGGAATTCCTGATTTTAAAAAAACGGTTTCTGAAATCTGTGCAGAAGCGGAAAAACCTTACATTTATTCCAGGATGCTTTGGATCGGAAATACCCAAACCCACCCTATCAGAAAAAAAATTATCGAATATGCTGAACAATACCCTGATCATATTGAAGCTTATAATACTTATGTAGATCAAGCTGTTATTGGTGGTAAAAAAGATATTCCTTATATTTCATTGATTGATCATACACATTATAAATACCTCATCGACATTGAAGGAAGAGGATACAGCGGAAGGATTAAAATGCTGCTTTTCACAAAGCGGCTTTTGTTTATTCAGGACAGACAATGGAAGTCTTATTATCATTTTGAATTGGAGCCGTACAAACATTTTATTCCTGTAAAAAATGATCTTTCTGACCTTATGGAGCAAATCCGTTTCGTAGAACAGCAAGGAGACGACTATTATAAAAATATCGTGCAAAATGCCTATGACTTTGCGGTTGAAAACCTTCAATATGAAAAAGCGGTTCAAAGAATACAAAAATTAATATCAAACCTATGAGTTTTCCTGATTCTGTCTGCACTGTTGTAGTGACTTACAATAGATTGGAATTTTTAAAAGAATGCATTCAGGGAATTCTGGATCAGACCTCTCCTGTTGATAAAATTGTTATTGTAAATAATGGCTCAACAGACGGAACTGATGCCTACCTGAAAACTTTACAACAGCCACAAATCGAAATTATCACCCAGGAAAATCTGGGCGGTGCGGGGGGCTTTCATACGGGCATCAAGAGGGCATATGAATTGGGATATGAATGGATTTGGGTAATGGATGATGATGTAGAACCATTTAAAGACTGCCTTGGAAATCTTTTACAATATAAAGACTTATCAAAATGCATTCAGCCACTAAGGATTTTCAGCGATAATAATGAAGTTTTCAAATGGGAACATTATTTTGATCATAGAACCTGTATGCCGATTTTACATCATAATATTTCCCTGGAAAATAAAGATTTCTGCTATGTCAATACTGCCTGTTTCGAAGGAATGCTGATTCATCGTGATATTGTGGAAAAAATAGGATTCCCGAAAAAAGAATATTTTATTGCAGGTGATGATACGGAATATGGTATTCTGGCCAACCTTTACACCAATGTGTTGTATACCAAAACCGCCATTATGTATAGAAAGAGAGTCGTAGTATCTTATAAAATTCGCCCATTACAGGCCTATTATGAATACAGAAACCTGTTTTTATTAAGGAAGAATATTAAACCGTATTTTCCCGGAAACTTCAGTTCCATATTCTATAAAAACCTGTATAAGGACTGCTTTTCTAAAATAAAAATAATTCTTAAGGGAAAAGAATATCCATTTTCAGAAAAGAAGTTGCTTATTTCCAAAATGATCAAAGGGATACTGGACGGCAAAAAAATTTATAAAAACAAATAATAATGAACACCTCCATCAAGATTTCGGTTATTGTCCCATGTTATAATCAGGCCGCATTTATGGATGATTGTATCAATTCCTTAATCAATCAGACTTACCCGGACTGGGAATGCATTCTGGTCAATGATGGCAGTACAGATAATACGGAAGACATAGCTCTTGCCTGGCAAAAAAAAGACAACAGAATCAAATATGTAAAAAAAATAAATGGCGGGCTTAGCTCTGCCAGAAATACCGGTATTCTGAACAGTACCGGAGATTTTGTACAGTTTCTTGATTGTGATGATTTTTTGTATAAAGAAAAGTTCGAAAAATCTGTACAAAAAATAGATCATAGAAGCAATACTGTTATTATTACGGATTTTCAGAGGTTCGACGATGCAACGAAAGCCCTTATCCCACCACACTGTATTTTGAAAGAAGAATACTTCAATCAAAAAGATATTTTGTTAAAATGGGATAATACATTTTCCATTCCCATCCATTGTGCCTTATTTTCAAGAGATATTGTTGAAAAGTATAAATTCAATGAAATTCTTAAGGCCAAAGAAGACTGGATTTTCTGGTTACAAACATACGGAGACTATCCAAAAACACACTTTATCAACGAGTATCTTCTTGCCTATAGAATGAGTTCCGCAGGAATGACCAACAATGAATTCTTTATGTATGAAAATAAAACAAAAGCCATCAATCAGTTGGATCAAATTATTTCTGATAAAGATTTATTAAGGGAATTCTTCAAACAAAATCTTCTGTTTATAATGAATGAAAATTATCAGCTGATGGAAAGAGTCAAATTGCTGGGCTATAAAAGAACCATGAAATATAAAATCAACAAGGTTTTAAAAATATTCGGAATTAAAAAAAATTAATTCGTCATAATAAATTCATATTTGTAGGAACTCAGATCAGTCCTACATCGATTTCTGCGTTTTATCACGGGCCTGACTTGTTATTTAGCCTGGAATAAAATATCAAATTTTGCTCTTGTATAAATATCAAGCACTATATAAGTTTCATAATTCTGAACAATCTGTGGAGTTTTTGTTTGTATTTTCACGAATTGTGAGACGGCCTAGATTCGGAAAAAGGAAAGTTTATTTATACTACGTTAAATACATTTAAAAGTGCCTTTAAATAAAGGTTACAACGTAACTATTATTTCATACTATTAGGATTTAATGTGATAATCAGTTATATTTGTGATCCAAAATTATCTTATGAAAATAAAATTATTGACTTTTTTAAGCCTTTCATTGCTTTTGGCATCTTGTTCTCAAGACGACACTCGTGATAATGTAGTCCCAATTCAAAAACCAATTGAAAGACCAACTACTATAGATGGAAATAACGCTTCTCGTTTAGGTCTTGTAAGTTATAAACTCTTAAAGGAATCTGGTCCTATTCACCCTCAGGGGCTAAACGCAGACGAATCCTTAACTCTGGAACACAATGGCAGTACTTATCGACTTATCATGCAGACTGACAATAATCTGGTTCTTTATAGGGAAACACCTGGAAACAGGATTGTACTATGGCATTCTAATACCCACAGAACTGATATAATAGGAGGTTCGAGACTTGTGGCACAAACCGATGGAAATCTGGTAATTTATACCTATGACAATACTCCTCTTTGGAGTTCAAATACTGCGACTAATTATTATGTAGATGGTCCACACTTTAAGCTTCAACTATACTCAAAAACCGGGGCTGCGATTCCAACAGGATATAGAATTAAACTTATTTTGGGTGGAAATAATCAAGAGAGGCATGAAATTGTCGTTGAAGACTTTTTATAAAAATTCTAATTTATATAACCGCTTCGTATAGAGGCGGTTTTATATTATGCCACATATAAAAAGGCATATATTAGAAATTTCTTAACTGTATTTTACCCATGCATATTTTGTCATCCGATTTGATAATTTTCTTTATGATCCAATTTCTTTATTAAAATATTATTCATTTAGAAAATAGTGTAAAGTTATTGTACCATATTTGACTATTATCTCATTGATATTACCACTCTAGGATATTACATTTTGCAAATTATGCAAATATGTGAAACATTGTACAGATTTTAAAAATCGTAAGCATATTTACATCTAAAATCATTAAGCTTTTATATATATTTTAATTTCAATAAATGGTCTAAGCATAATGACTAGAATTAAAAATACCTATTATAAATCATTATGTGAACACATAATTTAAGTAAATTTGCAAAAATTTAAATTGAAAATGGAGAAAGTAAGAGTACGTTTTGCTCCAAGTCCTACTGGACCTTTACATTTGGGAGGCGTAAGAACCGCATTATATGATTATCTTTTTGCTAAAAACCAAGGCGGGGAATTTGTATTGAGAATTGAAGATACAGATACAGCAAGATACGTAGAAGGAGCTGAAGAATATATTGAAGAAGCTTTAGAATGGTGCGGAATCATTCCAGATGAAAGTCCTAAAAAAGGAGGGAAATTTGCGCCTTACAGACAATCCGAAAGGAGAGATATCTATGACCGGTATACAGAGCAGATCCTGAAAACAGATTATGCTTACCTTGCTTTTGATACCCCTGAAGAACTGGATGCAATGCGCGCAGAGTTCGAAGCTAAGGGTGATGTTTTCTCTTATGATAATAAAACGAGAAACCGTTTAAGAAACAGTCTTGCCCTTTCTGAAGAAGAAGTTCAGAAGCTCCTGGCAGAAAAGACACCATATGTGGTAAGATTCAAAATGCCTGTTGACAGAGTATTAAACCTGGAAGATATCATCCGTGGAAAATTCTCAGTTAATACCAATACCTTAGATGATAAAGTTTTGGTAAAAAATGACGGGATGCCTACTTACCATTTTGCCAATATCATTGATGACCATGAAATGGAAATCTCCCATGTTATCCGTGGGGAAGAATGGCTGCCATCTTTAGGTTTACACACTTTATTATATGAAGCAATGGGCTGGGAAGCACCGCAATTTGCCCACCTTTCTCTGATTCTGAAACCGGAGGGTAAGGGAAAATTAAGCAAAAGAGACGGTGATAAGTTTGGATTCCCTGTTTTCCCGCTTGATTTCAAAGATCCTGCAACGGGAACCGTATCTAAAGGATACAGGGAAAACGGCTATCTTCCTGACGCTTTTATCAATATGGTTGCTTTACTTGGCTGGTCACCTGCTGACGATAAAGAAATCCTTCCTATAGAAGATATGATTAAAGAATTTGATCTTCATAAAGTACATAAGGCCGGCGCAAGATTCAGTAAAGAAAAAGCAGAATGGTTTAACCATCAGTATATTCAGATGAAGTCTGATGAAGAACTTCTCCAGATCCTGAAAAATACGGATCTTAATCTTTCAGGGATTTCTGATGAAAAGCTGTTGAAGGTGATTCACCTAATGAAAGAACGGGCCACTTTTCCAAAAGACATTTATGAAAACGGAAAATTCTTCTTTGAAATGCCCTCTTCCTTTGATGAGAAAGCTGCTAAAAAAGCCTGGAATGATGAGACTTCTACTATTTTAGGAGAGTTAGTTTCAACTCTTGATTCGGCAGATTTTACAGCAGAGGTGCTGAAGCAGACTATACATGATTTTGCCGAAAACAAAGGCCTTGGAATGGGTAAAGTAATGATGCCTTTACGGTTGTCTTTAGTAGGAGAATTGAAAGGCCCGGACGTTCCGGATATTCTGGAAATCCTTGGAAAAGAAGAAAGTATCGCCAGAATAAGCAATGCTATAAATAATTTTAAATAGTATTAACATAATTTTTCATACATTTGAAAGATTTAATTTACTTCAAGAAATGGAATATTTAAGTTTCGAACTTCCTATCAAAGAATTGATGGATCAATACCAGACGTGTTCTTTAGTAGGAGAAGAAAGTGGTGTTGATGTAAAATTAGCATGCAGCCAGATTGAGGATAAGATTTTGGAAAAGAAAAAAGAAATCTACGGAAATCTTACCCCTTGGCAAAGAGTACAACTGTCCCGTCACCCGGATCGTCCATACACATTAGACTACATCAACGGAATGGCAGATAAAGGCAGTTTCTTAGAACTTCATGGAGACAGAAATTTCGCTGATGATCCGGCAATGATTGGAGGATTGATTACCCTTGATGGACAACGGGTAATGATTATAGGAACTCAAAAAGGAAGGACGACTAAAGAAAGACAGCATAGAAGATTCGGAATGCCCAATCCGGAAGGATACAGAAAAGCTTTAAGATTGATGAAGCTTGCTGAAAAATTCAATATCCCTGTGGTGACTTTAGTAGATACACCGGGAGCTTACCCTGGGCTGGAAGCTGAAGAAAGAGGACAAGGTGAAGCTATTGCAAGAAATATCTTTGAAATGGTACAGCTGAAAACCCCGATCTTCACCTATATTATCGGAGAAGGAGCCAGTGGTGGTGCTTTAGGAATAGGCGTCGGGAATAAAGTATATATGTTGGAAAATACATGGTATACGGTAATTGCACCGGAAAGCTGCTCTTCCATCTTATGGAGAAACTGGGATCACAAGGAAGATGCTGCTAATGCATTAAACCTTACCCCTCAGGATGCTTTAAGAGAAAAGTTCATCGACGGGATTATTGAGGAACCACTTGGTGGAGCTCATTACGATCCGGAAACGACTTATCTGAACTTAAAAAATTCCATCTTACAAAATATCAAAGCTTTTGCCAAGTTTACAGGACAGGAGCTTGAAACCCAGAGACAGGATAAATTTATTGCAATGGGGCAATATAAAGGATAAAATAAAAAGGTTAAGAAAAATTTCTTAACCTTTTTTACTTTAGTTTTCTTCTCATTTAATCCGCAACGTTGAGGGCAATCTCAATGTCCTGATTAATTTTCTTTAAGGAAGAATATTTGGCATCACATACCATCGTAGTCAGCACATATTCTCCTTTATCTACCAAAATAAAGTTCTCTCCTTTGGCTGGAACACTTAAATTATAATATTTTTTTCCACTTATTTTTACAATAAGGTTACATCCGGACCTGTTCTTAATATTAACATAAGCCTCACTTTTATTAATATCATTACTAAAAAGATGAGTCAGCATCGCAGCTCGCCTTTTATTTTCTTCGCTCGGCTCAGACCTGGCAGATCCTGCAGTTTTGGCAGACCCTGCGGAAGCATAGCTTACACTTCTGCCTTCTTTTAAAATATCTTCTTTCAAAGCATTGATTGCAGCTTGGGTACTATTTGCTTTTGCAGCATCAGTGTTACCAGCCTGTCCCGCCTTATTGACAACGATCACTTTACCGCTATTCAATTCATTATTTTTAACAATGTTTTCAATTTTATCTTTGCTGATAGGCTTAATGCTGGGTTTGGCTTCAGGAGAATTATCCGCCATAATAATATCAATCAGTCGTCTTTTAAAAAAGTCCGTTCTTGCATGTCCTGGGTTTTGTTTTAGAAAGCCTGCGATAACTCTTGCTTCTTTTGATATTTCTGCTTCCTGTTCTGTATAAATGATCACAGTTTCTTTTTCTACAACCGCTTTAGATTTCGATTTTTTCTTTTTTTGGGAAAATCCAAGAGAAAAAATACATATAAACAGGAGGAAGAAGATTTTTTTCATTAATCAAAGCTTTAAAATAGTATTAAATATATTAATAACGTGAAAAGTCATTTTTTAGTTTATCATTAAAATCATTATCTTTGCACTGCTCTAAAATTAAGCTAAAAATTAATACTAATCTTAAATAAAAAATAATAGATATTATGTCTTATACACCAGTTGCTGCAGATGTAGCTAAATTAAGAAACCAAACAGGTGCAGGTATGATGGACTGCAAAAAAGCTCTAGTAGAAGCTGAAGGAGACTTCGAAAAAGCGGTAGATATCCTTAGAAAAAAAGGACAAAAAGTTGCTGCCAACAGAGCTGACAGAGAGTCTACTGAAGGTGCAGTGATCGCAAGAGTGAACGAGGATAACACTTTAGGTGCTATCATCTCATTAAATTGCGAAACTGACTTCGTTGCTAAAAACGAAGCGTTCATCGAATTAGCTTATGAATTAGCTGAAATGGCGATCTTCGCTGCTACTAAAGAAGAGCTTTTAGCTACAGATTTCCACGGAATCACTGTTGCTGAAAAATTAGTTGAGCAAACGGGAGTTATCGGTGAGAAAATCGAGATCGGATCTTTCGAAAGAATCCAGGGAGATTTCTTAGGAGCTTACATCCACGCTGGAAACAAAATTGCTGCAATCACTTCTCTTTCTGCAAAAGTAGACGGAGCTGATGAAGCTGCTAAAGCTGTTTCTATGCAGGTTGCTGCTATGAACCCAATTGCTTTGGACGAAAATGCTGTTTCTCAGGAAACTATTGACAGAGAATTAGAAATCGAAAGACACAAACTTACTGAAGAAGGTAAGCCTGCCAACATTATCGACAATATCCTTAAAGGAAAAATGCAGAGATTCTACAAAGACAATACTTTGGTACACCAGGATTTCATTAAAGACGGAAGTATCTCAGTTGCTGATTACGTAAAATCTGTAAATGCAGATCTAAAAGTAACAGGGTTTGTAAGAGTAAGCTTAACTTAATCAATCCTTCAAAAATATTTGATCCCGATGAAAATTCATCGGGATTTTTTTATGAAGAATCCACAAGTATGAACGCAATATGAAAAGCTCTTTACCTGCCTTAGGCTGTTATAGAAGTTGCTGTCCGGTGGAGGCTCTGTATTGAGGTCCTCAGATAAAAATTAAATCTGGAACGGAAAGACTAGCGGCAGGTAGCCCGATATACAATCACCAATTTCATATTCAAGATAGCTTTTAATTAAAAATGAAGAATAATTCTCAATTTAATTCTGAATTTATTTAAAAATATATAATTTTTTATTTTAATTTTGTAGAAATCCTAATTCCATACCTATGAAAAGATTTCTACTCAGTTTGGTATTAATTTTTTTAACAATTAATACTCTCTTTGCCCAAAGGGATACAGAACACTGGTTTGCACCAATGGCTGCAAATTCATTTGCACTTTCCGGCCCTCAGCAAGCCTTATATTTTTCTACGGATTCCACTACTCCTTTTCCCGTAGAAATATATAGTGATAATGTGCTGTTGGGGACCGTTACCATCAGTAAAGGTAATCCGCAAGTGTACGATATCCCTACAGCGAATATGATCACCTCCAACAATAATGAGAAATTTACTTCCGTAGGTAAAGGACTCTATACAAGAGGTACAAAACCTTATTTTGTCAATTTCAGATTCAGTGTAGCCAGCCACGGGGAGATATTGACCTCTAAAGGCAAAGCAGGAATAGGAAAAAAATTCTATGCTGCTGCAACTCCAATGACAGGCCAGACCATCACATATTTAAATTTTACAGCTGGAATTTTAGCTACAGAAGACAATACGACTGTAAAAGTTTCAGGATATAATGCAGGCGTCCAGTTTTCTAATGGAACTACCGGAGCAAGTAATCCCACAATGACTTTTACCCTAAACAAAGGGAAAGCATTTATCATTGAAGGACTTCAAAATAACGGTACGAATGCAACGGGGTTCATAGGTGCAAAAATAGAATCTGACAAACCCATTTCTGTTACCAATGGAAATTTTAACGGCCAATTTGCATTACCTGGCAATAAGGGGAGCGGATCGGATATTGTGATGGATCAGTCTGTTCCTACAGACAGGCTGGGAAACGAATTTGTTCTTGTAAAAGGAAACGGAGGAATCACTGATGGTGACGAAGACGCATTGGTGATTGCAACCGAAAATAATACTGAAGTATACGTAAACGGAGGAACTACTCCGATAGCCACTCTTAATGAAGGACAGTGGGTACGTGTATGCGAAGGACCCAACGGTACATTTGTCAACAAATATATTAATCAGGGAAACGACCACTATAATATGCATATTAAAACTTCGAAAAATGCATACGTATACCAGCTTCTAGCAGGGATTGATAATTACACAGCAACAGAAGGCTTCAATTATATACCACCCCTGAACTGCTTCTTACCAAGGAAAATTGATGAAATTTCCATGGTGAATATCCTCCCTCCCACTACCAATACTGTAAAGCTTAACATCCTTACTGAGGCCGGGGCTACCGTTACAGTAAACAATCTGCCTCTTCCTGCCACTCAGGGTCCCTATCCTGTAACAGGAACCACAGATTGGGTCTCTTATTCAGTGCCTAATGCAACGGGGAACATTACAGTTAACTCTACAAAAGCTGTTACTGCAGGGATTGCCGGAGGAAGTGGAGCGGTTGGTTATGGTGGTTATTTCGCAGGATTTTCTTCTATTCCTGTTATTGCCAAACAATCGGGAGATTGTGTTCCGGGTATTATTCTTGAGCTGGATGACGGATATGAAACTTATCAATGGTTTCGCAATGGGACAGCTATTCCGGGAGCAACAGCCAATACTTACACACCTACACAATCAGGAAATTATACGGTAAAAGTAACCATGGGAACATGTCCGCCGGTAACAACTCCCATTTATAAAGTACAAACCTGCTTAAAACTTACCAATCAGGCTCTGAACGCATGCGCCACAAAAGTAATTACTCCGGCGTTTACTTCTTCTACTCAGGTTCCGCTTGCAAGTACAGTAACAATAGTAACACCACCTACTAAAGGTACAGCCGTTGTCAATCCAAACGGAACCATTACCTATACTCCGGTAGCAGGCTATTTAGGTCCTGATAAAATTGTTTATAAGTTCTGCGGAAATGCTACTGAATTTATTGATTGCGAACAGGTTACTTTAGACCTCACCGTAGTTCCATTCACCGTAAAGGATGTCAGCATTACTGCATGCTGGTATGATGTAGACCCGTATGCCTATTTTGATCTTACTAAAGCTGCAGTCACCGACTATGCTGCTGTGGTAAAAAAATATTACCGCACTCTCAATGATCTTAATATGGGAGCCAATGAAATAACGACTCCGGATAAATTTCCATCCACAGGAGGTACTGTATATGTAAAAGTGACTACCGCTGAAGGTTGTACAGCCAATGCTAAAATTGAATTGATTCCGCTTCCGATTAAAAAATCTCCAATCCTGGTGGATCAGTATATTTGTATGGATGCCAAAACCAATCTGGATGCCGGACCCGGATATGACTCATACGAATGGAATACAGGAGCCACAACATCGGGCATTAGAAATGTCGGAGTCGGAGAATATTTCGTTATCCTTGGTAAAAACGGATGCTTCCTGAAGCAGGTTGTAAAAGTGAAAAAAGTGGAGGATCCGGTTATTCAGCAGATTGAAATCACCAATAATACTGCAACAGTAATTGCTACCGGAGGTAAAGTTCCTTATAAGTATTCTGTAGACGGAACCACAAACTGGCAGGATTCTAATGTATTTACAGGATTATCCAGAGGTCAGCACACTTTTTATGTAAAAGATGCATATGACTGTATCCCTGTTGCCGTAGAAATTACAGTTCCTAATTTATTAAATGCCATTACTCCTAACGGGGATAATGTGAATGATTATATAGACTACAGCGAGCTGTCTTACAAAGACAATCTGTCTTTTGTAGTGTATGACCGCTATGGCAATAAAATATTTACCGGTAATAAATTCAATAATTACAAGTGGGACGGAAGGCATTTTGACAAAAAAATTGAAACGGGAACCTATTGGTATCACATCAACTGGAATGAACCTAACAAAGAAAAAACTCCAATAAAATACACCGGCTGGATTCTTGTAAAGAACAGGGAATAGTCTATTTTAAGCACATTTTATAAACCACGATTGCGCAATCGTGGTTTATTTTATTAATTCATCAATTAATATTGAAAAAAAATTTCAATATCAATCAATTATTCTACTATTTTTGTAAAAATCTAATTTCAACATCTATGAAGAAAATTCTATCAGTTATCGTGCTCCTCTTTGCTGCAATCAATATGCTTTTTGCACAGAGAGACACTGAGCACTGGTTTGCCCCAATGGCAGCAAATACGTCAGCCTTAAGCAATCCTAGGCAAGCTTTATATTTTTCTACAGATTCTGTGACGCCTTTTCCTGTAGAAATTTACAGTAACAATGTTCTTCTGGGAACAGTTACCATCAGTAAAGGCAATCCGCAGTCCTATACTGTGAACACCAATACCATGATCACTTCCAATAGCAGCGAAAAGTTCACACCGGTAGGTAAAGGGATTTATACCAAAGGGGAAAAACCCTATTATGTAACCTTTAGATTTAGTGTAACCAGCCATGGAGAAATATTAACTTCTAAAGGAAAAGCGGGAATTGGAAAAAAATTCTATGCTGCAGCAACTCCGATGACGGGACAGACCATCACGTATTTAAATTTTACAGCCGGAATCCTGGCTACAGAAGATAATACAACTGTAACCGTATCCGGGTATGATTCCGGACTTCAGTTCTCTAACGGAACCACAGGAATTACCAATCCTACGATGACCTTTACCCTGAATAAAGGACAAGCCTATATTATTGAAGGTCTTCAGGATTTCGGAACAAATGCCAAAGGATTTATAGGTGCTAAAATAGAAGCTGATAAACCGGTGTCTGTTACCAATGGAAACTTTAATGGCCAGTTTGCCCTGCCTGCAAGTAAAGGAAGTTCCGGAAGTGACATTGTAATGGACCAGTCTGTACCGGTAGACAGATTAGGGAATGAATTTGTACTTGTAAAAGGAAATGGCGGGATCACAGATGGCGTTGAAGATGCCCTGGTAATTGCTACAGAAACCAACACCGAGGTATACGTAAACGGAGGAACAACCCCGATAGCCACCCTTAATGAAGGAGATTGGATACGTGTATCTGAAGGACCGAACGGTACATTTAACAATCAATATATCAACCAGGGGAATAACCACTATAATATGCATATCAAAACAACCAAAAATGCATATGTATATCAGCTACTGGCAGGTATTAACAACAATACAGCAACAGAAGGGTATAATTACATACCTCCGCTGAACTGTTTCTTACCGAGAAAGATAGATGAAATTGGAATGATTAATATGCTTCCGGAAGGAGGTCAAAACGTAAAATTAAATATCCTTACTGAAACCGGTGCTACTGTTACAGTTAACAATCTGCCACCTCCTGCTGCTCAGGGACCTTTCCCGGTTACCGGGACCTCATCATGGGTATCTTATTCAGTTCCTGCCGTTACAGGAAATGTAACGGTTACCTCTACAAAAGCGGTTACTGCAGGTATTGCAGGTGGAAGTGGAACATTAGGTTATGGCGGATATTTTGCCGGATTCTCCTCAATTCCTGTTATTGCAAAACAATCCGGTAACTGTATTCCGGGATTGGTGCTGGAAGTAGATGACAGTTTTGATACGTATCAGTGGTTCAAGGAGGGTGTTGCCATTCCTGGAGCTACAACGCATTCATATACTCCTACGCAATCAGGAAATTATACTGTAAGAATTACCATAGGATCATGTCCTCCGGAAACTACCCCGGTATATAAAGTATATACCTGTCTTACCAAAACAACCAAAACTGATACTGTATGTGATGGCGTAAAACAGATTATTCCTACATTCAGTAACTCAACGCAAATTGTTGTTCCTGGTTCGGTAACGATTGTTACTCCACCTGCCCATGGTAATGCTGTAATTGATCCTGTTACGGGTGTTATAAGCTATGCACCGGGCTATAATTATACGGGTCCTGATACTATTGTGTATCAATTCTGCGGTAATAACCCGGATTTTACAGACTGTGAAGAAGTTACTTTAAATTTAACGGTGTCTGAAAGTCCCACTATCAACAATACAGCCTTAAGAGAATGTTTCATAGAATCCAATCCATCAACAGGATTGTTTAATCTTGAAGAAGCTTTTGTAACTGCAGACACCAACGTAGTGAAAAAATACTATCCATCTCCTGCAGACGCCCACGCCGGAACGAATGAAATTCTGAACCCAACCAACTATATTGCCCCTAACGGAGTAGTTTACATCAAAGTAATTAATGCCAATGGATGTTATAGAATCGCAGAAGTAACGCTAACAGTGATGCCTCCGGTAAAATCTGATATCCTGGTTGATAAGATCGTTTGTATGGAAGGAAAAACAACTTTAGATGCCGGACCTGGCTTCAAAGGATACGAATGGAGCACGGGAGCTACTACACAATCTATTCAGAATGTGGGAGTAGGAACATATTGGGTGAGACTCAGAACCGGAGACTGCTATACGGTACAAACTGTAAAAGTATATCCTTCAGAACAACCGGTTATTTCAAATATTGATATTTCAAATAATACCATTACAGTGAATGTGATTGGAGGAACTGCTCCGTATAAGTATTCGATTGATAATATTAACTGGCAGGATTCAAACGTATTTACAAACCTTGCCAGAGGAAATATCAGCGTATATGTAAAAGACGATTATAACTGTACGCCTATAAAAGTAGATATCACGATTCCTAATCTGATCAATGTGATTACCCCAAATGATGACGGAGTTAATGATGTTGTGGATTATTCATTATTGGCAACTAAAAATAACCTGGTATTGAATATCTTCGACAGATACGGAACCAAAATCTATCAGGCTGACAAATCCAACGGATATAAATGGGACGGAACCATTGACGGAAACAAGAGAGTTCCTACCGGAAATTACTGGTATGAAGTTGGCTGGACAGAGCCAAATGGAAAAAATACAGCGATAAAATATACAGGCTGGATTTTGGTAAAAAACAGAGAGTAAAACTCAGAAATATTTTTTTAAAACCACGATTTTGAAATCGTGGTTTTTTTATTACTTTTTCAAGCACTCAATACTTTTTATTATTAAATTTGTGATAAATCATGAACCTGAATGAAGAAAACTCTATCTTTTTTATTTATATTTTACATTTTCACCTTTGCTTTTGCCCAACTAGACAGAGAGCATTGGTTTGCTCCCATGGTAGACAGGACGGGAAGTTTTAATCCTTATCAAAAACTTTATTTATCTACCAATAGAACGACACCGTTCCCCGTCAATATTTATAACAACAATGTCTTGATAGGTACGGTAAACATCAGTAAAAATAATCCCCAAAAATTTGATGTTTTAAGGAATTATATCATTACCACCCAACAAACTGATTTATTTACACCAACCACTAAAGGACTATACTTAAAGGCAGAGTTTCCTTTTTATGCCAATTTGAGGTTTTCTGTATTCAACCATGCTGAGATTATTACCTCAAAAGGAATTCCCTCTACCGGAAAAACTTTTTTTGCTGCTTCAGCACCTATTACCGTAAATAATAGCATTCTTAATTTCATGACCAGCGTTTTAGCAACAGAAGACAATACTACTGTTACTATTACCGGATATAATCCTGCTGTTCAATTTTCCAACGGAACCACAGGTACTACCAATCCTGTAATGACCTTCACTTTAAATAAGGGACAATCTTACATCATTGACGGTATTGGAAATATTGCCGGAAATTTTGACGGTTTTATCGGTTCAAAAATTACCTCAAACAAACCTGTCAATGTTACAAACGGAAATTTTAACGGCCAGTATGCCGGTGATTATCCTTCAAGTTCCGATATTTTAATGGATCAGGCAGTTCCGGTCGACAGGCTGGGTAGTGAATTTGCTCTTGTAAAAGGTAACGGAAGTATCGGATCCAATATGGAAGGGGCCGTAGTTATTGCTACTGAAGATAACACACAGATCTACGTCAATAACGAATTGACACCTGTCGCCACCATCAATGCCGGAAAATATTTCGTTATCCCTGATACAAAATACAGCTTACAGGGCGGAGGTCATTATAATTTATACATCAAGACTTCTAAAAATGCCTACGTCTATCAGCTTCTGGCCGGAGATTCCAATTCCGGTAACGAAGTGGCAACCGGAGGATTCAATTTTATTCCGGCCCTTAACTGTTATCTTCCCAAGCAGATTAATGAACTGGGGTTCATCGACGAAAATTTTGTACATTCCAATGCCGTTCCTGCCGGTATGCTCAATATTCCCACAAAACTGAACCTTATTACCGAAAGAGGGGCTGTAGTTACCGTAAACGGAGCAACTCCACTAGCTAGTGCAGGCCCTTACAACATGACAGGAACCAACAACTGGGTAACTTATGGTATTCCTAACGTAACGGGAACCATAACAGTAGTTTCCGACAAAGCAATTACAGCGGGCATAACGGCAGGAAGTGATGCTGTAGGATATGGAGGCTTTTTTGCCGGATTTCCCACCCAGCCGGTTATTATAAAATCGGGAACCAATTGTATTCCGGGAATTACCCTTACAGTAGATCCTATTATTTATGACTCTTACCAATGGTACCGGAATGGCACCATTCTTACCGGAGCAACCTCATCCTCTATTACTCCTACCCTTCCAGGATATTATACCTGCTCTGTAACCATGGGCAGCTGTGCACCTTTAGTAACGGAACAATATAAAGTCGTTAATTGTATGAAACTGAGTTCTTCCAGCTACAATGTATGCGATACAAAAACGATTACTCCCACATTCAGCAGCTCATCACAAACTCCGGTTCCTTCAACGGTTGCCATAACAACTCCACCTTCTTTAGGAACAGCTGTTATAAATCCAGCGACGGGAGTGATTACCTATACCATCAATACGCCGGGTACAATAGGCAATGATACTTTTACCTATACATTCTGTGGCAATGATCCTGATTTTCCGGACTGTGAAACGGTAACTGTCAATATCAACATCCAGTCCCTCACCGTTACGAATGTTATATTGAAATCCTGTGATAATAACGGCCAGGGAATATTCGATTTAACCACCGCAACCGTAACCACCTATTCTCCTGTTACTATTTCTTACTATCCTACATTGCTAGATGCCCAAACCGAAAATCCGGCTGCACTTATCACTACAGCAAATGCCTATTCCGCACCTAACGGGACGATTGTATATGCCGTTGTAAAAAATAGTATCGGCTGTAAAGGCATTGCAGAAATAACACTGAATCTTTATAATAAAGCAATAGTACAGGATAATTACAATGGTATTTTTTGCGATGATAATATGGACGGAACCGTTACTGTTATCCTTGCCAATATTACCCCTATTGTCCTCAATAATCCCACCTATTTTACGAATGTAAGATATTATGCCGCCCTTGGTGATGCCAATGCAGGAAATGCCAATACCCTTCCTAACAACTGGAGCTACACTACAACGACCACGATTTATATAAGGGTAGATTCACCTGACGGATGTCCTGCAGTGATCAAACCGCTGCAATTCAGTATCGGAGCCAGAATACCCTTGATAAAAACAACGGATACTGAAGACGTATGTGATGATGACTTAGATGGAATCAAAGCAGTTAATCTGGCTCAATTTATCCCTCAGTTTACCCTGGATCCGAATGTTACTTTTACTTTTCACGGAACATTATCAGATGCCCAGAATAATATCAATCCTATCAGTGGCGCAGTGAATGTTACCAATACCCAGACTTATTATATCCGTTTTCAGAAAAACGGAGTATGCCCGGAGGTAGGAACCCTGAAAATTACCATTAAAATCCCCAAGAAATCCACGCTTCTGAATGATCAGGCTATTTGTCCTAAATCTACTACTACATTGGATGCTGGTCCCGGTTTTGACAGATATCTGTGGAGTACAGGAGCCACAAGTCCTTCCATTACCAATGTTCCTGTAGGAAGTTACTGGGTAGAACTGACTTCTAACGGATGTGTTTATAAGCAATATGTAAATGTCACGGAGCTACCTCTTCCTGTCATCACTTCTATTGAAATTGACGGAACCACTGTGAAGGTCGGAGTAAGCGGAGGAACGCCCCCTTATGAATACTCGCTGGACGGAGTGGTCTGGCAGAGTTCAAATATTTTCTACAATGTATCAAGAGGAGCACATCATGTTTTTGTGAAAGACTCTAAATTGTGTGGTGAAGTCAAAAAACCGTTTGCCATCATCAATCTCATCAACACCATCACTCCAAACGGCGATGGTTATAATGAAGGAATTAATTATTCGGCTTTAATGGCTAATGATAATCTTGAGTTCAGAATTTTTGACAGATATGGAGCCGAAATTTTCAGGGGAACTCCTGAAAATAAATACACCTGGGACGGCAGAATAGGAGGCAGGTATGTACCTACGGCTACTTACTGGTACTTTATCAGCTGGACAGAATATGGGTCTACCCTTTCTGTAAAGTACTCAAGCTGGCTGTTGGTAAAACACCGGTAATCATTAAAAAAACAATAATTTCCAGCTAATTAGCTTATTTTAAATAATTTATAACACTCATTAACACTTTACTGCAAAGTTTAATATAACTTTAACCCGTAATCTTCATCAAACAAGGTATAAATTGCTGTATTTCTATGTAATTTTGCCGAATTATATGAAGAAACTGTTTACGCTACTGTTATTGGTTTTTCTGATTAAAATCAATGCCCAAATATATTCCGGAGAGGTATTTCTGAGGGACAATTCAATTTTGTATCTCAATCAGGTATATGTGACCAACCTGAATACTCAAAAAACTGTCCTTACCGATTACAATGGTAATTTCAATATTCCGGCAAATCCGGGCGACATTATTCGGTTCACTTCTATTGTTACGGAGAGAAAAGACATTAAGCTTACTCCCCAGCTGATGGATCAGAAAAATCTCGTTGAGCTTAAGATTGCTTATTACGAGATCCAGGAAATTGTACTAAGCAGATTCAAGCCTACCGGAAACCTCAGGTATGATGTCAATTCCATACGGAAAGAAGATAAAGCACTCGCCATCAAAAAAATTATCGGACTTCCTGAACCTAAAGGTGACGGTAATCCACCTGAGCTTCCGGTTGCAGGGCTAAGGGACGGAGGCCTCACTTTTAGTTTGGAGAGTATTTATGATATCCTTTCAGGAGAAAGAAAGAAAAAGCAGCGTTATGCAGCCTATGAAAGAATGAATTCTTCCGTTGCCCAGATCAAAAATTATTTGGGAAAAGATTACTTCTTAAAGTTTAAGATCCCTGAGAATTTAATTGATAATTTCTTACAATTCGTGTATACTTCTGAAAATATTCAGCCTTATGTGCTGGCTGGAAATTTTGAAGCCATAAAAGTTCCGATTGAAAAATATCTTCCTATTTATCAGAGAAGGTTAAGAAATTCCCATCTCCAGGAAGTTGTCAGCAAATAAACTTATTTTCCTTTAAAGAATAAATAAACAGAATCTATGAAACAATAGGTATGGATCTGTATTGTAACACTGGGCTCAAAAAAATCTTTTTTGTTCATTCTGGGAACAAATATCTGTTATTGTAAATAACACAACTTTAACAGTATACATTTCATTAATATTCAAAAATATATTTAATTTTATGCTATAATCAGTTATTTAAAATAAAAACTATAGTATTCCGTTATCACTTAAAGACTAATTGACCATCACAAATTAAGAAAAAGCACCAATCTTTAACTTAATCTATATTAATGAAAAAAATTCTTTTACTCCTTGGCTCGATTCTGTTTTTCAATCTTTCTGCACAAAAAAAAGGGAAAGACTATAGTGAAATCATGAAGAGCAACAATATCTATGAAATCAATGCTTTTCTAAGGGACGCCCATCCCGATGATCCCCGGCGTTCTGTCTTAAAGCCGAGGGTTATGGAAATGATGAAAGAATACATCAAAAACGCTCATCCCGAAGATCAAAAGGTAAAAGATATGCAGGAAATGCTGGCTTTGTTAAGAAGACGGCCTTCCACCAAGATCACTTTTGATGAAATGAATGCCATTATCAAGCAAAAACAGATTGCCAAATATAAAGCTGAACTTGCAGCCAAAAAACCAACGGAAACTTATATTCCAAGCAACGCACAAAATACTTTTGTTGTAAATACAGCAGCCAATGCAGCTATTCCCAATGCAGAAGCAGAGGAATTCAATATGCTGATGAATGTTTCCCCTATTGAACATCAAAACAAAACCGTTAAGATCCTTAATTCCTTATTTGATAATGATCCCAATGCCAAAGAATGCATAGTCCTCATTCAGAATCAATCTGACTGTAATATCATTGTAAGAATGGAAGGAGTAGGGAATACAAAATACAGGCTTGCTGTTCCGGCTCATAAAGACAATTCAATTGTAGTGGAAAAAGGGCAATACCTTTTCACAAGTTTGGTATGTGGAGCACAGTATGCATCACAAAAAACTATTCAAAAACCAATCATGGTTGCCTTAGGCAGCGCAACAGCACAATAATCAAAACAATATAATAGTTTCACCATAGGTCTTTTAGCCTTAAAAGACCTCAATTCTGTGTAAATTTTATTACTTTTGCAGTCATTTTATAAATGACTCATGGGCAAGAATAAATTAGCAAGATTTGCAGAAAACAAGATATTACCGAATGTAATTCAACCTACAAGAGAAGAGGCTTTAAGCGGCTTTGAACTCGAAGGGAAATGGAGAGAAAATTTCTTTAAAAATGATAACCCGATTGTCCTGGAATTAGGCTGTGGTAAAGGAGAATATTCCGTAGGACTTGCCAAGACATTTCCTGAAAAGAACTTTATCGGGATTGATATTAAGGGGGCAAGATTCTGGTTTGGAGCAAAGGAAGCTGTAGAAAACAACATGAACAATGTGGCTTTTTTAAGAACACAGATTGAGCTTGTTGATTATTTTTTTGCTGAAAATGAAGTCGATGAAATATGGATTACTTTCCCGGATCCACAAATCAAGTATAAAAGGACAAAACACAGATTGACCCATCCGGATTTTCTAAACCGGTATAAAAAATTCCTGAAACCAGGCGGTATTATCCATTTAAAAACCGATTCCGAATTTTTGCATGGCTATACTCTGGGCTATTTACAAGGTGCAGGATATGAAATCATTACTGCTCATCATGACATCTACGGAGCACCTGAATACGATCCGGACACACCACATCTGAGGGATATCAAAACGTATTATGAGGAATTATTTTCTGCTAAAGGAAAAACCATTACTTATATAAAATTCCGGATAAGCTGATGACATAAACCCGTATTGATGAAAAAAAATTTTTTAACGATTTTAATTTTATTCTTCACATTTCTAATTCCCGGCCTTACAAACGCTCAGAAAGGCAGCAAAGACATTCTGAAAAGCACAAATATCAAAGAAATTGAAGAATACCTAAGGAACACCCACCCGGATGATCCAAAAAGAAGCGTTCTGAAGCCTAAACTTATCGCCCTAAAAAATGCAGAGTGGACCAAAGGAGCCCGTACAGCCAAGCCTATGGAAACAAGACCTGTTATCTCAGACATTCCAAAGAATGTGATGAGAAATCCTGATTCCAATGATGCGGAAGAATTTAAACGGCTTCTTGTAGAATCTACTTCAGAGCATAAAGAGAAAACCGTAAAGCTTCTGAATGCGATGTTCAATGAAGATATCACCCGTAAAGAAGCCATTCTCTTATTCAGAAATAATTCAGATTGCAACATTGTTCTCCGGGTTGAAGGAAAAGACTATTATAATCTTGCCGTTCCAGCTCATGGAGAGAACTTCGTTGTCATCAATAAAGGGTCTTATACCCTCAGCAGTAATGTCTGTGACATGAAATACACTTCTTTGAAAGACATTAAAAAAAGTATCTTTGTAACGATTGATAATCCTATGCAACCTGAAACGGAACAAAAACCTGTGCAAAAGGAAATTGTAAGTAAAAAAAACCCGAAAAAAAGAAAAGTAAAAAAATAAAATAGGTATGAAAAAGCTATTAGTTTTTACCGGGATTTCATTAGTCTTAACCAGCTGTAATACGATTAATTATGGCGGTTATCCGATAAGAAATTCCTATCCTGCCCGTAACTCCGGTAGTGTTGCTAATACAGAAAGAGAATACAATGAGCTGATGAAGACCTATAAACCGGAAACAGCTGAAGTACTTACGGATCTTCTGAATAATGACGATCCCTCCAATCCGAGGACCTCTATTTCCGTAAACAATAAATCTTCCTGTAATATGGTGCTTACTATAAGTGGAAATAATTTCTTCAGGAAAATTCCCATCGGAGCAGGAAAAATAGGCTATGCAATGGTTCCCAGGAATCAGAATTACAGGTTATCCGGAATGCTCTGCAATTCTTCCTATCAATCAACCAAGTATATAACCAGTTCTTATAATATAAGTCTTTCACAATAAAAAGATTCCGGCGGGCAAAGCCCGCCGGAATCTTTTTTAATCAGCAAACAACACCTGAGAAGCCTTCTCTTCTATTCCTTAATGTAATATAAATAAACTAAGCACAAATAAAAATAAAAAACGCCGGACCGAAATCCAGCGTTTTTCTATAGTAAAGAAAATCTTTAATTATTCTGCATCGAAATCAGCATCTGTATCAGCAGATACTTTTTCTCCTTCTTCTTTAGATTTTTCTTTATCAGCTTTTCTTTGAGACTGACCTTCTTTGATAGATTCAGACACTACGCTAAGAATCATATCAATAGACTTGGAAGCATCATCGTTTCCTGGGATAACGAAGTCTACTTTTCTAGGGTCAGAGTTTGTATCAACGATACCGAAAACCGGAATACCAAGTTTCTTAGCTTCAGTTACCGCGATGTGCTCTCTTAAGATATCAACTACAAATACAGCAGATGGAAGTCTCACCATGTCAGCGATAGAACCTAAGTTTTTCTCTAGGTTAGCTCTTTGTCTGTCTACCTGTAATCTTTCTTTTTTAGATAAAGTTTCGAACGTACCGTCTTTTTTCATTTTGTCGATAGAGTTCATCTTCTTTACCGCCTTTCTGATCGTAACGAAGTTCGTTAACATACCTCCTGGCCATCTTTCTGTAATATAAGGCATATTAAGTTCAGAAGCGTGTTTTGCCACTACTTCTTTCGCTTGCTTCTTAGTAGCTACGAAAAGAACTTTTTTACCTGCAGAAGTTAATTTTTCTAAAGCGCTGCACGCTTCATCCAATTTAACTGCTGTTTTATGTAAGTCTACAATGTGAATACCGTTTTTCTCCATAAAAATGTATGGAGCCATATTTGGATTCCACTTTCTAGTCATGTGACCGAAGTGTACGCCAGCCTCTAAAAGGTCTTTTACATTTGCTTTTGCCATGTTTTCTGTTTTTGTTAGTTTACTTTCCGTCTTTTAAACAATCAACAACTTCTTTAGATGGGAGAAGCGTTTGGATGCTAAACGTAACGGGCAATTGGCGGTTTGCTTTTTGCTTTTGACAATAGGCTTTTCGCCGAGATTAAGTTTAAATAAAATGTAGTACATTTCTGTAGCCAATAGCTAATAGCCATTCGCCAACAGCAAATCTTAACGTTTTGAGAATTGGAATCTCTTTCTTGCTTTTTTCTGACCTGGCTTCTTTCTTTCCACCATTCTCGCGTCTCTTGTAAGTAAACCAGCAGGCTTTAATGCTAATCTGAACTCAGCGTTGATTTCGCATAAAGCTCTTGAAATACCTAATCTGATAGCTTCTGCCTGACCTGTATTTCCACCACCGAACACGTTTACGGTAACGTCATACTGACCAACAGTTTCAGAAAGGATAAACGGTTGATTTAATTTATAAACCATTACGTCTGTAGAGAAATATTCTTTAGCATCTTTACCGTTTACTGTAATGTTTCCAGAACCTGGTTTTACATAAACTCTAGCTACAGAAGTTTTTCTTCTTCCGATTTTGTGAACTATAGACATATTAATTATTTAAATTCGTTAACATTAATTGTTTTAGGCTGTTGAGCTTCATGTTTGTGCTCAGTTCCTTCATATAAATAAAGATTTTTAAGGATAGCAGCTCCCAATCTGTTTTTAGGCAACATTCCTTTTACAGATTTCTCCAATACCTTTAAAGCATCTTTCTTTTGAAGTTCAGCCGCAGTCATAGACTTCTGTCCACCAGGGTATCCTGTATGCCAGATATAAGTCTTATCAGCCCACTTGTTTCCGGAAAGTGTAATTTTCCCAGCATTCAAAACGATTACGTTATCACCACAATCTACGTGAGGTGTAAAATTCGTTTTGTGCTTACCTCTCAAAATCTTTGCAACCGTAGAAGCTAATCTACCTAACGGCTGTCCTTCAGCGTCTACCACAACCCATTCTTTATTAGCAGTAGCTTTGTTCGCTGAAACAGTTTTGTAACTTAATGTATTCACACGTTTTAGTTAAAGATTAAACATAATTTACCCCTAAAAGGGTGTGCAAAGGTACAAATTATTTTTGTAACCCAAAAACATATTTTATTTAATCTATATAACAATCTTTATTGAGCGTTGTATTAATAGATTTTAACACTTTTTAAGCATTTGGCATAAAACTTGTAAAATGTGTAGCGATGAAAAAGTTTAGAAGATTCTAAAAACACAACTGATAAAGCAAAGAGTTTTTCCCTCGGCTCTTTCTTTATTAATTTTTCTTTAAAGATTCCAGGAAAAGATTATCGATATAATTATTGTATAACCCGAAATAATTATATTTGCCGCAAACGTTTTACCATGAGCCACGGAAAGATTCGAGAAGAAAAAACCTGCTTAAACTGCGGACATCAGGTCGAAGAAAGATATTGCCCCCATTGCGGACAGGAAAATATTGAAACCCGCCAACCTTTTTATTATCTTTTCACTCATTTTATAGAAGATTTTACGCATTATGACGGGCAGTTCTGGGGAACCCTGAAAAATCTGATGTTTAAACCCGGTGCTCTCACCAGAACTTACCTTGAAGGGAAAAGACAAAAGTTTGTACCTCCTGTAAAACTGTATATTTTTGTCAGCTTTATCACCTTTTTTGTTTTTGCGCTTTTTCCTTTGGTAACTATTAATTTCAACAATAATAAAAATAACGGGGATCCGGATAAAGCCAGCATCTTCAAGAAAATAAAGGCCCTCGACACGAAGAAAATAACAGATAGCATTAAAGCTGACGCGATATTGACCCAAGAAGATTCTGCCACCATCAAAACCCTTGGAGCATTACCGGATTCAGCTAAAATAGATGATCTGCAGAATGCCCTTGAAATGGATGAAAAAATAGATAAGGACGTCTTATACCGCGGTTATAAAACGAGAGAATCCTATGACTCGGCAGCAGCTAAAAACCCATCGGCTTTTGATTTTATCCAAACGCCTTTAGCACATAAATTTTTTGAACTCAAAGAGAAAGGCGTTACAAAAGCTGAAATTGTCAAGAGCCTGTCGGAGACATCTTTTCATAACCTGCCAAAAGCTCTTTTCATTTATCTTCCCTTATTTGCGTTCTTTTTATGGATTTTTCACAATAAAAAAAGATGGTGGTATTTTGACCATGGAATTTTTACCCTGCATTATTTCTCGTTTCTCTTACTGAATATCCTGTTTGTATTTCTCATCGCAAAACTGGCAAGCCTTACGGATATTGGTATTCTCAATAGTATTTTATATCTTTTATTATGTGTTCTGCTGATCTATATAATAGCTTATTTCTTCATTGCCCACCGGCGTGTGTATCACACACATGGTATAGTAAGCTTTATTATCGGTGGAATATTATTTACCCTTAATTTCTTTACCTTTATGATTTTGGTTGCCGGGCTCGCTTTGATAAGTTTCCTGATGATTCATTAAAATAAAAATGAAGCTGTCTTTTTGATAGCTTCATTTTCTTTTTATTTTCTTAATGACTTACTTCCCCTGAAACTCGCAAATAAATAATAGGCTACAAAAACCGTGGAAAATTTCAAAATCGACGGAACAGCCAGCTTCAGGTCAAACATTAAACTGCCTGCCAACACAAGAACTCCCATGACAACGAAAGATAATCCCAATTTCTGTGGCAAGGTAAAGCGAGGAGTATCCAGATAGTAGGCAGTTCCCCAGGCCGCTCCAAAGGCAATGGCATAATAGATATCCAGCCCGACATTTTGTGAGCTTAAAAAGAAGTAATTGATAAGGAAGCTTACTACTGTTCCCAAAGCGAAATATATCAAAGCTTTTTGCATGTCTGTAAAATATGGTGCAAAAGTAAAAATTTTAATTTGAGGAATTTTAAAATCTATCATTTTGAAAACAAAATCCCTATGTTATTTTGATTCTGCAACTACCGAACTTTTAAACTTTAACAAAAATTGGAAAAACATAATTAAATAAACTCATTTAAAACAATGATAATCAACAATTTAAAATCAAACGCAAGGTTCTTTTTTTATTATTATATTTGAAAACTTAGAAACTTTCTAGAATTTTTATGGAAACCCAAAAATATACTCCAACCAACAAAGTAAGAATCGTAACTGCTGCCTCATTATTCGATGGGCATGATGCTGCGATCAATATTATGCGTCGTGTCATCCAGGGAACAGGATGCGAAGTTATCCATCTTGGACATGACAAATCTGCAGAAGAAGTTGTGAACACAGCAATCCAGGAAGATGCCAATGCTATTGCGCTAACTTCATATCAGGGAGGCCACAACGAATATTTTAAATACATCTATGACCTGCTAAGAGAAAAAAATTCACCACAAATCAAAATTTTTGGCGGCGGCGGCGGAGTTATCCTGCCGGAAGAAATTAAAGATCTGATGTCTTACGGGATTGACAGGATCTATTCCCCGGATGACGGACGTGAGCTAGGCTTGCAGGGAATGATTGATGATTTGGTGCAAAGGTCGGATTTTGCTACCGGAAAAGATGTTACGGCTAAAGATTTGGAAAATATCAGCTTTGAGAATCCATCAAGCATTGCTCAAATCATCTCTGCGGTTGAAAACTTTTCGGAAGAAAAACCTGAACTGGTAAAAGCGATTGACGAAAAATCAAAAGACCTGAATATTCCGATCATTGGTATCACGGGTACCGGAGGAGCCGGAAAGTCTTCGTTGACAGATGAACTGGTAAGACGTTTTCTGCGTTCCAATACTGATAAGAAGATTGCCATCATTTCTATTGACCCTTCAAAAAAGAAAACGGGAGGTGCCCTTCTTGGAGACAGGATCCGTATGAATGCGATTAATGACCCTCGGGTTTACATGCGCTCTATGGCAACAAGAGAGAATAACGTGTCTGTTTCACCATTTATTCATTCTGCTCTGAATGTTTTAAAGCTGGCTCATCCGGATGTTATCATTCTTGAAACTTCAGGAATCGGACAATCGGGCTCAGAGGTTTCCGACTTCGCAGATGTTTCCATGTATGTCATGACTCCTGAATATGGTGCTTCCACACAGCTGGAAAAAATCGATATGCTAGACTATGCTGACCTGGTTGCCTTAAACAAATCTGATAAGCGGGGTGCCCTTGATGCCCTTCAGGCGGTAAGAAAGCAATTCCAGAGAAACCACCTTTTATGGGAAAGCCAACTGGAAGATATGCCGGTATATGCTACCAAGGCATCTCAGTTCAATGACCATGGGACCACAGAGCTCTATAACAGGCTGGTTTCAAAAGTAAACGAAAAATTTGCCGGTTTACATTTAAATACTTTCGTTGAGCAGGAAATTACTGATGAAGTAACCATCATCCCTCCCAAAAGAGTACGTTACCTGTCTGAAATTGTTGAAAACAACAAGCAATATGATGCCAATGTTGAAAAACAGGCTGAACTTGCAAGGAAAATGTATCATATTGAAGGCGTTAAAAATATCATTTCTAACGAAGCCCTGGACGCTGAATATCAAAAGGCAGAAAAAGAGCTTCAACAAGAAAACATTGATTTCCTGAAAACCTGGGACGATACGAAAAAGGCTTTCCATGAAGAGTTTTATTCTTATTTTGTAAGAGGAAAAGAGATTAAAGTGGAAACCTCAACAGAGTCTTTATCACATTTAAGAATCCCAAAAATCGCCTTACCAAAATACCATGACTGGGGAGATCTGATCAAATGGAAAGGCCAGGAAAACCTTCCGGGAAGCTTCCCTTATACAGCAGGGATTTACCCGTTCAAAAGAACAGGAGAAGACCCTACAAGGATGTTTGCAGGAGAAGGTGGTCCTGAAAGAACCAACAGAAGATTTCATTACGTTTCCGCAGAAATGCCTGCAAAACGTTTATCTACAGCATTTGACTCCGTAACATTGTATGGACAGGACCCTGCTTTACCACCGGATATTTACGGAAAAATCGGAAATGCGGGAGTTTCCATTGCTACTTTAGATGATGCTAAAAAGCTTTATTCAGGATTTGATCTGGTGAATGCATTAACGTCCGTTTCCATGACAATCAACGGGCCTGCTCCAATGCTATTGGCGTTCTTTATGAATGCAGCCATCGACCAGAATGTTGAAAAATATATTAAAGAAAATGGGTTAGAGTCTAAAGTTGAGGCCAAACTTAAAGAAAAGTTCGATGACAAAGGCCTGGAAAGACCAAAATATAACGGTGAACTTCCACCATCCAATAATGGATTGGGATTACAGCTTTTAGGATTAACAGGAGACGAAATTGTTCCGGCAGACGTTTACGCTGACATTAAGGCTAAAACTATTGCTACCGTTCGTGGTACTGTTCAGGCTGATATTTTGAAGGAAGACCAGGCTCAGAATACCTGTATATTTTCTACTGAATTTGCACTAAGATTAATGGGTGATGTTCAGGAATATTTTATCAAGGAAAAAGTAAGAAACTTCTACTCGGTTTCTATCTCAGGTTATCACATTGCCGAAGCAGGCGCAAATCCTGTTTCCCAGCTGGCATTTACGCTGGCTAATGGTTTTACCTATGTAGAGTATTACCTGAGCCGTGGAATGGATATCAACGATTTCGCTCCAAACCTGTCTTTCTTCTTCTCCAATGGTATTGATCCTGAATATTCAGTAATCGGACGTGTGGCAAGAAGAATCTGGGCAAAAGCCATGAAACTGAAATACGGGGCTGACGAAAGAAGCCAGATGTTGAAATACCACATCCAGACTTCAGGGCGTTCGCTTCATGCACAGGAAATTGATTTCAATGATATCAGAACCACTCTTCAGGCGCTGTATGCAATCTATGACAACTGTAACTCATTACATACCAATGCGTATGATGAAGCGATTACCACTCCTACCGAACAATCCGTAAGAAGGGCAATGGCCATTCAGCTGATCATCAATAAAGAATTGGGATTGGCTAAAAACGAAAATCCTCTTCAGGGATCCTTTATTATTGAAGAATTAACCGATTTAGTAGAAGAAGCTGTGTATGCGGAATTCGACAGAATCACAGAAAGAGGAGGTGTTCTCGGAGCGATGGAAACCATGTACCAGCGTTCCAAGATCCAGGAAGAATCAATGCATTATGAATGGCTGAAACATACCGGGGAATATCCGATCATCGGAGTAAATACTTTCCTTGGTAAGGATGGCTCTCCCACTGTACTTCCGGGAGAAGTTATCCGTTCTACTGAAGAAGAAAAGCAAGCCCAGATTGAAGCGCTTCACAATTTCCAGAAAGCCAATGAAGGAAAATCTGAAGAGGCTCTGAAGAAATTACAACATGCAGCCATTAATCAACAAAACTTATTTGAGGTAATGATTGATGCTGTGAAGTTCTGCTCTTTAGGACAAATTACCAATGCGTTATTTGAAGTAGGTGGTAAGTACAGAAGGAATATGTAGGTCCACCTCATCTTCTGATATATAATACAAACCTAACAGGATTCAGAATCCTGTTAGGTTTTTTTGTACATTTAACTCCAAAATTAATTACCCATGAAAAGCTTTAAGAGAATTTCACTTTTAATTACTTTATGTTTAGCCTCGGTTTCCTTTTCCCAAAAACGCACTGAAGATTTTTCCATAAGTTTTCCGGATAAAAAATTAGAAAAAAGCTATTATAAAACAATAACATTGATCGACAACAGGATTGATACTACTTCCCTTGGAATTGTCCAGAAAGGCGCCTTTAATACAAAAGCCAGAGTTGTTCCCACTACTCATTTAAGCGACCAGTTCCAAAAGCTTCTGGATCATATCAACGGTGATAATACAGAAGACGGCAATATTGTAATATACCTCAAACAACTGTATTTTGCGGAAACCACAGGTGCATTCAGTGAGCATGGCTATTGCTATTTTCAAGCCTTCCTGTTTGCAAAAAACGACGATGGCACTTATTCCTATCTGGATAAAATAGATCAGGTAATAGATCACTCCTCCATGGATGTAACCAAAGCCACCATGAAAAAAGGAAGTGAAATGGTAAGTGATTTTATCAGCCGGAATATTTCTAAAAAAGCCGGTACTATCCATCAGTATTCTTTTGCTGACCTGAAGAATTTCGACAGTATTGAAAAGCAGAAATTCAGTCTTTACAATTCCCAGGAATTGAAAGACGGTGTATATAAAGATTATGAGGCTTTCAGGGATCAGCAGCCTGAAAAAGCCATTACCAATGTCAAATTCTATGGAAAGGCTCCAAAGATCATTAAAATATATGAAACGATTGACGGAAAAGAAAAAGAGTTAAAAAAGGATGGTCATTATGCCATTGTCTACAAAGGGGAACCGTACATTTATACTTCCGCTGATGATCTGTTTGCAAAAGCTGAAAAAAGAGACGGGGATTACTATTTTACAGGAAAAGTCAAAAGTACCGCAAAAACAGGAAATGTAATGCTGGCTTCGGCTTTTTTCGGAATTATAGGAGGATTAATCGCCTCGGGTCCTGTGTCCACACCATTTGAATTGAAAATAGACTACCTGAATGGAGGATTTATCCCAATCAGGGAAGTGAAAAATTAATAATCCGGTCTAAAACACAAAAAACCGCAGATAAGTTTCTGCGGTTTTATTTTTATCAGTTTTTACAGTGGTTATTTTTTATTAAAATCACCTGCAAAAACTGATGTAAGTTTATCTTCACTGATGTATTTTCTCAGTACTTCATTTACCTGGCTTACTTTCAATGCGGAGACTTTAGCTTCCAATGCATCATAATCATCCAGCGGAATTCCAAACTGAAGCTGACTGTTTACCAATCCCATCAAAGTGCTATCATTACCTAAGCCTGTTTTTCTGGAAGTCAGCCAGGAATTTAAATTAGATTTTAATTCTTCTTCGCTGAATCCTTCTTTTACCGCCTTATTGACTTCTTCTTTCAATGCTTTATTTACAGCTTCTTTCTTGGTAGGGTTAAAGAATGCATACCATCCCCATGACGCCACATCATTATCGGATGGAACACTGATATAAGAACCTGCCCCATAACTGATACCCTCTTTTTCACGAAGTCGTATCGGAATTCTTGATGTCAGGAAACCTCCACTACCCAACATTTCGTTGGCAATAATCAGCGCCGGATAGTCAGGACTTTTCCTGTCCATTGAAAAACTGATTTTTCCAACAGCAGCACCATTTTCTTTATCAGGAGTTATATATTCTTTATCTTCTTTTTTAGTTGTAAAGAGTTCCGGTTTAATTTTCTCATAATCCGATTTTGAATTCCATTTTCCAAATGTGCCCTCCATTAACGCAGACACTGTCTTGGAATCCAGATCCCCGATCATTGTCCCTACTCCGTTATTACTTCCTAAAATCTTATTATAAAAATCTACAAGCTCCTGTCTTTTGATGGTTTTATTTGTTTCTATCTGTTCTTTGAAGGATGGTGTATAAAAAATACTTTCTTTAGGATAACTGGAGGTAATTTTTTCAATTTCGGTAAATGCCAGCGCCTGAGGGTCATTTAAAGAACTTTCAAGATAAGTATTGTACTCATTTACTGTTTTAACCAATTCTGCTTCCGGGAAAGTGGATTCTGTAAGAATTTCTTTCATCAGTCCCATTACTTTGGGTAAATGCTCTTTATAAGTACTCACATTGGCATACAAGGTCTGGCCACTGAATGAGAATCCTATACTGGATTTCCATTGATCCAGCATATCCTGGATCTGTTCTTTAGTATGAGATTTGGTACCCGTTTTCATCACCTGAGCCATTAAAGCTCCAATCTTGGCCTTTCCATTTAAATCTTTAGCATTACTTACCGGGAAACGGAAGCTTCCCAATACTTTCCCTCCTTTAATTTCTTTTTTAATGACTCCGTATTTCATTCCATTGCTCAGTTTTCCTTCAGAAAGATTAGCCTTGAGATTTTTAATACTAGCTTCAAAAGGAGCCACTTCTTTTTCCAGTGCTTTCCCCTTATAATCTTTCGTTAAAGAAGCAATCTGGTCATCTGAATATTCAATATTTTTAACTCTCACTTCATCTTTGGTAGGTATAAATACTCCAACGGTCCTGTTGTTGGTTTTGAAATATTTATCCGCAACCCTCTGAATGTCTGCCAACGTCAGTTTTTCAATATTATCACGGTATAACATGGCCAGTTTATAGTTTCCTGCTCCTACAATTTCTGTCAGTCCTATTGCATAATTGATCGTGTTATTTTTGTTGTTCTCAATTTGCTTTAAAATTTTAGCCTTAGCCCTGGCAACATCCTGTTCCGTATATTTAATTGCTGCAATTTTATCCAGTTCTGCCCTGAAATCACTTTCTACAGCCTTCACATCTTTCTCTGCAGGAATTTCCAGACCAAAATACATATAGGCAGCATCTCTTACAGTTGGCTGATAGGAATAAACTGAAGCCGCTTTATGGGAATCAATCATTGCCTTATATAAGTATCCTGAAGGGTCCGCTGTTAAAATTTCTGATAATGCATCCAGAGCTGCGTAGTCTTTATCTGCATAAGGAGCGGTATGATAAAGTGCTCCTACAATTTTGCTGTCTCCTGAGCGCTTCAGTTCTACAAAACGTTCTCCATCCTGAGCCGGCTCCACGGTATAGGTCTGATCCAATATCCTTGAAGGTCTCGGAATAACGGAGAAATATTGAGAAACATACTGTAAAGCCTGTTTTTCATCAAATTTACCTGCTACTATAAGTGTGGCATTGTCCGGCTGGTAATGTTTTTCATAGAACTTCCTAAGGGTCGGAGCTTTTACCCTCTCAATATCTTCTTTACTTCCGATAGTGCTGTTTCCATAGTTATGCCATAAGTAAGCCGTAGAGACAATTCTTTCCATCAAAACAGACCCCGGATTATTTTCTCCGATTTCGAATTCGTTTCTTACTACAGAAAATTCTTTATCCAGGTCAGATTGCAGAATGGTAGCATTGATCATTCTGTCTGCTTCCATTTCCAGTGCCCATTTAAGATTCTCATCACTAGACGGGAAAATTTCATAATAATTGGTTCTGTCATACCAAGTAGTTCCATTCGCATCACCTCCTTTATCCGATAATTGTTTTTTAATATCACCTAGTTTTTTAGTGCTCTTAAATAACATATGTTCAAGCAAATGTGCCATTCCTTTTTCTCCATAACCTTCATGCTTAGAACCTACATTATAGATGATATTAACCACCATATTGCTTTGCGAAGGATCCGGAATCAAAAGGACTTTCATTCCATTATTAAGCGTGTACTCTTTTACACCTTCTGTGTTACTTACGAATTTTGGAGTTTCAGCCTTTTGTGAAAATACCGGGTTGGCTGCTCCGGTGAAAAACAGGACTGCAGTCCCAATTAGTAGACTTTTCATGTGTTTTATTTAATTTTGTTAAATATAAGAGATTTTTCACATCTCTTATGAAGATTAGACAATATAACTCACAGAAATGTTACAAATTTCATTTTAAATTTTACATTTGTTTTTCATGAAACCAAAAGCTTTATTCAACTGGAGCAGCGGAAAAGATTCCGCCCTTGCCCTTTTTAAGATCTTACAGGAAGATCAATATGATGTATCAACACTTTTAACCAGCATTAATAAAGAGTTTCAGCGTATATCCATGCATGGTGTTCATGTTTCCCTGCTGGAGCAGCAGGCTGCGAGTATAGGAGTTCCGCTGGTAAAAATGGAGCTTCCTAAAGAGCCTTCAATGGAAGAATATCAGGAAATCATGAAAGATACAATTTCCGGAATTCAGTCACAGGGAATTACCCACTCTATCTTTGGAGATATTTTTCTGGAAGATCTCCGACAATACCGCGAAAACCAGTTACAGTCCATCGGTATGAAAGCTGTTTTTCCACTATGGAAGCAAAACACCCCGGATCTTATTCATGAATTTTTAGACCTTGGATTTAAAACTATTGTCACTTGCGTTAACGGGACCTATCTTGATAAAAGCTTTGCCGGAAGGATCATTGATCAGAATTTCATTAAGGATTTACCAGGAAATGTAGATCCTTGCGGAGAAAACGGCGAATTTCATACATTCACTTTTGATGGCCCTATCTTTACGAATCCGATACTATTTGAAATTGGAGAAACGGTAAAAAAGACTTATCCTAGGCCAAAAACGGATTCTGAAGAAAAAGATGGAGAATACACTTTCTGGTTTTGTGATCTGATTTCAAAATAAACCAGATCTGCTTTTTACATCACGAATATGCAAACGTGCCCGGAATTGCGGAGATGCTCAGGATAAAAAAAACTATTCCAGGCTGGATCTAGCATGGAATTTGCATCCTTTGAGACTTTTTAAGATTTCACTATCTTTAAAATGATAACTTTTAATAAACACCCGTGATAAAAAATTTAACCTTCATTCTGCTTCTGTGCTTTTTATTTTCCTGCAAAACTGAACCTTCCAAGGCCCCTCTGGATAAAAATGCGATTATCGATTCTACCATTACCGCTTTTCAAAAAACCCTTCTGGAACATCAGATTGATTCTGTTTTTAAAAAATACCGCTTCAATGGCAGTATTGCTGTTTTTAAAGATTCATTGCAGCTTTATGGAAAGGAAAACGGCTATTCGGATTTTAAGAGAAAAACAAAGATTGACAGCAATACCATTTTTGCCATCGGATCGGTAAGTAAACAATTCACCGCTGTCCTGGTATTACTTCAAATGGAACAAGGAAAATTGAATGTTACAGATAAAGCTTCCCAGTACCTCAAGGAGTTTAAAAATAAGGATTATGAGAATATTACCATCCATCAGCTTTTGAATCATACTTCAGGATTAAACCTTCTGGGTGGAAAACTAATGTTTAAAAGCGGTTCAGATTTTTTCTATTCTAACGACGGGTTCAATGCACTGGGCAAAATCGTTGAGACCGTAACAGGGAAATCTTATGATGAAAACGTACGGGAACTATTTAAAAAAGCAGGAATGGCTCATTCTTCCACAGGTGATGTTTTTAAAGGCAATCATTTTGCCAGCGCTTATCTTGGCAATGCCGGCATACAACAAGAGGTTCCGAATATGCCCAAAAGATTGGGAGGTAAAGAAATCGGAACTCCGGCAGGGGGAATTCTTTCTACCATTCAGGACCTTCATCATTGGAACAATGCTCTTTATAGCGGAAAGATTTTAAAACCCGAAACCCTTACATTATTTATGGCTAAAAGTGCAGAAAGACATCACGCTGTCTTTGGAAAAATGGGGTATGCTTACGGGATTATGCTGAATATCGGAAATCCTGCCGCTTATTTTCACAGCGGATATGTAAAAGGATCACCTTCTTTAAATATTTATTATCCTGAAACGAAGACTTCCATTATTATCCTTTCCAATATTGCAGATGAAGAAAAAGGAAAAGGAATGATCTTTAAGCCCCATATTGAAGTAAAAAAGATTACAGACAACTTAGAAAGCACTTTGATACAGCTGAAGGAGAAAAAATAAGTATTTTTATCCCATTATTTATAGGATGAAAAAACTGTATTTCATTGCCATTTATCCGCCTCAGGAAATTATAGAGGAAGTAAGGAACTTTAAGAGGGATCTGGCCATCAGCTATGGAACTTCCAAAGCATTAAAAAATGATGCCCATATCACCCTTTTTCCGCCTTTTTTCAGGGAAGCTGAATTGGAAAGTGATGTTTTTACAGCATTTGAAAAGATTAACACCCATCGACCTCCTTTTGAAGTTGAACTTAACGGATTTGGCAGTTTCCCCAACCCTAAGAACCCGGTGATTTTTGTTCATCCGGAAAACAATTCTGATTTAACTGATCTTCAACGCAGGGTGAGGCAGCAATTCAACTTTAAACAGTATTCTTTTACTCCTCATATGACCGTAGGATACAGGGACCTTACATGGGAGAATTATTTAAAGGCTTGGGAAAAGTATCAAAAGCTCGAATACAAAACTAAATTTATAGTTGACGAAATACTCCTTCTCCGTCATGATGGAAAATGGACTCCTATTGCGGAAAAGCTACTTACATGATAAAGCCGGCTGTTAGCCGGCTTTATGTTTTATTCTTTTATTATTTTCTGGGATAATATTAAATCTTTGTTTTCTATCATATTGAGCATATAAACTCCAGAAGGGGCAGTTTTAATATCGACTGATATTGCAGTGCTGTCTTTCCTCTCAAATTTTACCGGAATTTTTCTTCCTGAGCTATCATAAACTTCAACTTTCACATCTTTTGCAAAATCCTTTTTCCCTTTAATACGGAATTCTCCATCTGTCGGATTGGGATAGATGCTGTATCTTCTTTCTTCTGCCTTCACTTCTGCAACTCCAAGAGTAGACTTACTGATTGTCCAGGTGATATTGGTAAAATGAAGGGTACTATGGTTATTTACTTTCAGAAGCGGATTATTATCTGTTACCGAAAAAATCAGGGTATTGTTTCCGTTGTTCAGCTGTGAGGGAGTAAGTGTCAGTGTGGAGTTTGTTGTATTAATGGCTGTTCCGTTCAGTTTCCAGGAATTCACCAGCGTATTGGGCACCGGAAGAATTTCATTAACGGTAAAAGTAATATCGGATGTACCGTCAACAGAGGAACTGTTGGCAGGTGTATAGGAGTCTACCGGGGAAACCAGGCTATGAATCTTCTCTATAATCGCTTCTTTACAAACAGAACAGAATTGCTGGTTAAGATACCTCATTTCACAGCTTTGATGAGGCCGGAACCAGGTAGGGCTCTCGGCATGAGGGTAAACTCCTACTGCATTTAAGCCTATCCAGTTTTTCCATTTTATTGTAGCAGGATTGGATGTCTGGGTTTTATTGGGAGATTCCAGAGAGCCTGCAAACCAATATTCATCTGCTAGCTTTCCAAAGGAATGCCCAAGTTCATGAACGACAATCTCATTTGATGAATTATTTAAAGAAGCAAAAGCGTATGTCCCTCCACATCCTCCATATTCTGTGGAGTTTCCCAGGACGTAGGTAATATCATAATCAGGAACGTTAGCTGCCAGTACCTGCCCTACTTTATTCGTTGTATTACTGTAAATACATCTATGAACTCCCACATCAAAAGTAGAACCCAGGTAATTATTAGGATTGGATACCGGAATTACAGGTTCTGCAACATCAGTAGCTGTTCCCGGGTGTTTTACTCCTGTTTCTGCGGAGATTACTTTTATAGCGTAGGCATTGAAATAGTTTTTATATTCGGTATATGGGCTCTTGGTAAAAAGATAATTCACTGTAGCCTGTGCCGACGTTACAAAATTATTTTGCTGTGCAGTGGTAAATCCATCTCCTAAAACAGCAATCACCACTCTTTTATCATTGGTTCCATTCTGCAAAAGCGGAACCGTCTCAAATACTTGTGCAGCATAGCTGCTTCCTATAAGAAGAGATAATAAAACTTTTTTCATGATGATAGTTTTTGGGTGAATATAACCTGAGCTCCTTTCTCAGTAATTTTTTCTATTTTCAGATTCCTGACATTTTCAGAAAAGGAAAACCTCACACTGAATTCAGCGTTTTGAAGAGAAGCCTGGTGTCTGGTGATTCCTTCTTTTTCATAGACCTCCAGTTCAGGCTTCAGCGGATTTTTTACCAGCTGTTGCGCAATTTCACTTCCGTCTTCTGCTGATATTGTAATAATAAGATCCCCGTTTTGCGCTTCTTTTTTATCAAACACAGGAACTGCCTTTAATTTCCCGCTAGTAATTTTGCTTTCCTGGAGGGCAATCTGATCATTTCCTGGCCGGTCTTTATTCACTTTAAAAAACAGATAGATAATGCTGTCGCTTACCGCGGCTATTTTCCCGGATTCCGTTTCCCGTGATAAAGATAAAGCACTCTCTTTCTGAAAGCTACAGAACATAAAGACGGGAACAATAAAAAAATTAAGTAAATTTTTCATAATCATTTTTATTTAAAGTTAATAAAGTTTCTGATACAATGAGGAGCCTTTAGTATATTTTTTCATATCCGGAAAAGCTTAGAATGTCATATCTTTGAACCAATGATTTCAGAGAAAATAATTTTAGGCATTGACCCGGGTACCGCTATTATGGGGTTTGGTCTTATTTCCGTTACAAAAGGTAAAATGGAAATGATCTCCATTCATGAACTGATTTTAAAAAAATATCCCAATCACGAAACCAAGCTCAAGTATATTTTTGACAAAACCTTGGCTCTTATTGATGAATTTCATCCTGATGAAGTAGCCTTGGAGGCTCCATTTTATGGGAAAAACGTACAAAGTATGCTGAAACTGGGCCGTGCACAAGGCGTTGCCATGGCTGCCAGTCTCTACAGAAATATTCCCATTACCGAATATTCTCCAAAAAAAATTAAAATGGCAATAACCGGAAATGGAAATGCCAGTAAAGAACAGGTCGCGGGGATGTTGCAAAACCTTCTTAAATTAAAAGAATTTCCAACCAAATATTTAGATGCTTCCGATGGATTAGCCGTAGCGGTATGTCATCATTTCAATTCCGGAACCCTGACGGATACAAAATCATATTCCGGCTGGGAAAGTTTTTTGAAACAGAATCCGGATAGGTTGAAGTAAATTTACTCTCCCGTACTATCTAATATTTTTTAATTTTACATTTATTTCAAGCTATAAAACAAAAATCTTCACTATTGCGAAGGTTTGTTTTTATTCTTGGTACAAGCGTGACGCTTGCGCCAGCTGGGTGCACAAACAAAATAGTGTGAAATAAGAACTTATATAAAAACAAATATAGTTGCCGGGATTATCCAACAACTATATCATAAATATTAGTATCTTAGTAATCTGTAACGTTATTTAGGACTAGTCACTATGGCTCTATAAATTTTGAACGAATAACCTTATAGAAAAAAACTAATAATAAGATTATACTGATTATAATATTATAAATCCCTAAAATTTTATTCGAAGGAGCATATAAATATGTATAAAAATAATATTCTCCTATAAAAAATAATACTATAGAAAGTAAAAAGAATACGCTTTTTTTTATTTTCATTATGAAATATATAGGAAAACTAAAGATTAATATTAACGGTATCATATATATTGACACATGTAAAATATAATTTAAAGTAAGACTAAATATTTCAGATGATGTTTTTGCATTATCTAATACAATATGCTTAAATCGATTTCCAATAAAAGCAAGCACAATAAAGAAAATAATATACTTTATTGTTGCATATAAAAAACTATTAATAAGAGTGGCTTTAAACATATTAGTTTCTTTTATAAAAGCGTGATGGATAATATGAAAAATCATTTATTGGCTTAGGCCTTGTTACGGTATTTTCTGAAGGGCGAACATAGTTCCCTCTACTATCTTTAAATGGATTCATACCAGAAAATCCTTTAGTTGCACTATGAGTTCCTGGAAAAGATGGCTGATTATACTGCATTAATTTAGAAGTGTTACCACTACCAGAAACTGTTAGACTAGCAGAAGGAAAAACATTCGTATAAGCATCTACCGAAAGACTCCCATTACTACTATTATAATTAATATTTAATTTTTGAGCTACATCTACTTTTAAAACCAATAATGTAATCCAAATTCTTCAATTGGAGATACACTTGCATGCTGTTCAAAACTTGTATTAATCCCTGTTGATGTAGGAGTCATTCCAAAAATATTATTACTTCCTCCTTCTCCAGGATAGAACATTCTTGGTGCACCAACTGGGGTATCACCAGGCTTAGATTCAAAACTTCCTGACAAACTTGTTAATTCTCCTGCATCATTTTCTCCCGCTGTTAATTTTAAAGTACTTGTTAGTTTAACACCAGAAGCATCTACTATTCCATTTAAAGGACCATCCCAAAGCTTACCATCAATATAGCTAGTAAAGTTAAATGTTAATTCCTTTCCTAAATAAGTTTCTCCCGCTTTAGTTGTGGCTTGGGAATTTGCATTTTTATCCCAATAAATAGAACCGTCTTTTCTCTGGACAAAATCCGTCCCTTGTCTTCCATCCGGATCAATAAATCTTATTGGATTATTAAATGCATAAGTGTAAGTACTCCATCTTCTCAAAGTTTCTGCAAGGGGATCAATTACTCCCCATCTTCCCAGATCCGGCATATACATTCTCGCCCCATAATCGTACATACCTGTCTCCTTGCAGCTCCTTACCATTGTACTTGTACTGATACGCCGCATTTCCAACCGAAGTATTATATCCCTCATGCTTCAGCCCAAACGGATAATAATTACTTTCTTCAATAATCTCTATTCCGGATTCGCTGTTCATATAACTTAATCGTACATTTCCTAAGTGATCCGTATAGTTGTAAATATACTTATTTTACAAAAACAGGCTGCTTTGAAAAGCAACCTGTTTATTTTTATTCTAGGCACAAGAAAGATGCTTATACCAGTGTGGGGAAAGTTTTCTAAAATTATTCAACTTTTTTTTCTCAACTTTACTCGTTGGAATACTAAACTTCTCAAAAATTTCTTTTATTTTATTTTCTTCTTCTGGTAAAGAATAATTTATTAGATTCATTTTCATATCAAATAGAAGAAGCCATTGATAAGGATCATTAGAAATGTTATCATTAGATGTGGTAAATTTTAAGTCAGAGTTGTTTGAAATAGATTTATTTATAATGGCTTTATTTAAAAAGTTAAGATCTTCAGGAGTATTACCCTTTAATAGTAAATTAAATTTTTTATACTTAAAGAAGGTTAAATTTTTAGCTTTAGGATTTATATTAATATCACTATTATTTTCCCTAGTGATGGTAATCATATATCCTTGATTCTCGTAATATAAACTTGATACATAAATTGATGATAAAGTTGGTGTAAAATTTTCATCATTATTTGTATAAATAAATGCATCAATAAAATTATTAATTTTATAATTTTTTGATATGCATGGAATTTGCGACCAACCTAACTGGGATATCAGAATTAGAACTAGTAATAATTTATTTTTCATATGCTCCATTTTTATCGTATGTTGTGTAAAAACCATTTCTATAAACTCTAAAAATAGTATCTTTATATATTGGATTAATTGTGTTATCATAATCATATGTTCCTTCATAAGCATCTCTATTTTTGCCAACATTTCCCCAAGGAAAATATCCACTTGGAAGACTGTTTCCTGGGTGATTATGATCGTGTTTTGTTAGTGTGAAAACTCCCTCATAAGATGAAAAGTTTGTCATTCCTAATGCTCGTGGATCAACTGGAGACTTTCCAATTAAACCGAAGGTTGATATAACTGATTTTGTTAAATTACTTCCCTTAGATGTGTATGTACCATTTGTAAATTCTGATTTGGCATTATTATATAAGTATTCAGCTAATTCAGTTGCTTTATTGGGGTCATTAAGTTTTAATGTTGTCATTAAATCAGATTTTCCGCCTTTCGAATCTTTTAATGTACTTTCTAATTTAATTTCTTCCTTATTTGCGGCAATTGTCCCCTTTTCCCCAATTTCAACTCCTTTAGCATCAGCTTTCAACGTTTTTCCATCTTTTTCAAATTGATTTTCAGCATAAATTACATCAGTATTAGAATCTGCAACTTTTGTTAATTGTCCATTGTTACCCCATTTAAAAATATCAGTTCCTTGTCTTCCGTCTGGATCAATAAACCTAATCGGATTATTGTAAGCATAATTGTAAGTACTCCATCGTCTAGAGGTTTCCGCCAGCGGATCCACCACACCCCATCTTCCTAAATCTGGCATGTACATTCTCGCACCATAATCATACATCCCTGTCTCCTGGAGCTCCTTACCATTGTATTTGTACTGATAAACTTAGGTATTATAGCTTACCAACCGTCATTATATTCCTCTTTCATCTTAGTACATTTTTTAAAAACTATTCTTTTCTGAGGATTATTATATGGAGCAGGTGGTAAAATTTTAAACTTTTCGTTTCTAGTCTTATTTTCAATATTTATCATACAATTATTCTCAATATTTTTAAAAAAGAAATAAAGTGTATAATTATTATAGACAGAAAATCCTTTCAAGTTCTCGATCTCCTTAGGCGTATCACTAGCCAAGAGAATATCCATATGATTCTCATTTTGATCTTTTAAATAAATAAGAATTGATTTTTTAGATTTTTTATCATGTCCATTGTTTTCTAGCTTTTTTATAAAATCATTCAGTTCTCTTTCTAAAGGTTCTTTAATTGTAATAAGATTTAGTTTTACTCCAGAGTCTGTTTGAGATATTTCATTTTTATTTGTTAGCATTTCTTTTTTTTGCGACGATGAATCACAAGCCAGATAAATAAATGAAAGAAAAATTAAAATATAGGATTTCATAGTTTTTTGATTTTTTTCATTACTTGATCATTATATTGAACAGTTGATTTTACCTTTGTACCATAAATATTAAAATATTGAGGTAATCCCGCACCATTACTTTCTTTTAAATATTTATAGTATTGTCTATCTCCAGTATAATCATTTGGAGTACCATCTGAGTTGCAACCTGACGGTTTAAATTCTTTTAAATCTGTTGCATTGGGATGAGAATGCCAGTTATCCAATATTTTTAAATCTTTTCCTTTCCCATAGAATGAATAATTAAACCAAGCTTGAGCAGTATCTACATTGGATTCGTGATTCGTGGATATTATAGAAGCTTTTCCTTCCTTAAATTGATATTCATTTAAACCAAACTCTACATTGGTGTTTCTAGCCATAAATTTAAATATCGTTTGAGCGTCTTTTTTATTTGATTCAATCAAGAATGTAGCTGTCCCACCATACATCTTATTCTCCTTCAACTTTTTTATCAATAAGATCCTTATTAACAACTAAAGCTTCTGATGAGTCAGAATTATAAATTGTGTGAGTTCCTTTTGTTTCGTCACTATTTGTTTTTCTGATCAAGTCAAGGGAGCCATCTTTATTTAGTCTAAAATCATCTTTAGGTGCCATACCATCAGGATCAATAAACCTTATTGGATTATTGAACGCATAATTGTAAGGGCTATGACGACGCATTTGCTCAGCCATTGGATCCACCACACCCCATCTTCCCAGATCCGACATATACATCTGCCCCATAATCATACATTCCCGTCTCCTGTAGCTCCTTTCCATTGTACTTATAATTATTAAAGCCACCAAGACTAGTGGCTTTAATAATTAAACTCAATGCTATTTTTCAGGAATATTTTGCCTTTCAATTTTTTGTACTTTACCATTTTTTATAAATATATTAACAAAATATGGTTCTCCAATATTAGGAAAGTAATCTTTACTTCTAAAATAACTAGGATCGTTACAAAATTTTAAATTTTCATTCTTGAAAAAACGATTGTAAATATTTTTTTCAATTAATAAAACTTTGTTATTAATTTTTTTCACATAATATCTGTCTTTTTCATAGACAGGTAATCCATAAGTAATCCCTATTATGGAATCATTATCTCTAATATCATTATATAAATATGTTATATTCTTACTTTTTAAATGCGAAGTATTTTTAATAACTTGTGTTGCCTCATTTATTATTGTATTATTAACAGTATTATCTTTATTACAAGAAAAAAATATTAATAAAAATACTATAATAAATCTATTTAACTTCAAATTTGGAAGAATCATAAATTATTGTTTTTTTTGAGTTTGGTACAACTATATTAAAATTATCAGGAGTTCTATTCTTATAAAAGTCATTTTCAAAAAGTATTTTATTTCCTCTATCACCTTCTGTTGGTGATCCATGGCCATTAAAACCTGATGGAACAAGTGTTCCTCCTGGATGTAAATGTGTAAACTCTGTCATTTTCATACTTTTATTATTTAATATTTTCCAAGCCATATACCCACCTACACCTTCTTGAGATTTTTTATATTCCGTAGAAATTGCAAAAACTTCTTTTCCTCCTTCTTTTACACTTTTATATCCTGCCAAGCTAAATTCATTAGTAACATTATCTTTGATGAAATTGAAAAAGTTTTTCATTGATCTTTTATCTGTTGAAATATAAACAGAAGAATCTGTAACTCTTGAATCATCTCCTTCACGAACTGTTGATTTTCCATCCAATCTATTATCAATAACATCTTTATTAACCGTTACCGATTTGCTATTATCTTCATTGTAAATAGTATGAACCCCTTTAGTTTCATCACTATCAGTTTTTCTAATTAATTCAAGCTTACCCGTTTTTAACAATCTAAAATCATCTTCAGGTTTTCTTCCATCTGGGTCAATAAAACGTATTGGATTATCAAATGCATAATTGTAAGGCGACCAGCGACGCATTAATTCTGCTTTCGGATCTACCACTCCCCATCTTCCTATGTCAGGCATATAGAATCTTGCTCCATAATCATACATCCCATTTTCTTGCACCTCCTTCCCATTGTAACTATAGTTATATGCTTGATTTCCATCTAATGTATTATAACCTCCGTATTTCAATCCAAGGGGATAATAATTATTTTCTTCAAGAATTTCTATTCCATTTCCATTATTGAAATAGCTTAATCTTATATTTCCCAAATGATCTGTATAACTGTAAATATACTTATTATTTTCAAAATTATAATAGCCTTCTGAGGTAGGAACAAAATTTAATACTGCGGGATTGAGTTTCAATTGTGTATATTGAAAGCCATCTAAGTAATCAGTAATCAACCCTATCTGAGTAGTATATTGCTTTCTTAATTTTATACCATTTGCATTAAAATATATTGTAAAGATGTTTTTAATTGAGTACCTGGAAATGATAGAAAGCTCATATTTTCAGGAAGGTTAAGATAATTATATTTTATCTTTTCTATCATCCTATCAAGATGTTGCACCATATTCCATTATCATCATAAGTAATTGTTTCTCCTCCGATTAGAGATTTATTTATCTTGTTCTGTTTTGTATTTGAAAATAGAAAAAGAAACCACCGCATTTGCAGTGGTTTTATTGTTATCATTGCACAAGCGTGACGCTTACGCTAGCAATGGGAAATTTATTCGAGAGAGGATAGTTCAAGTTTTTTTGCAATTATAAAATCAGAATCACCTTCAGACTTTTCTTCGTTCTCATCGGGATCAAAGCTAATATAAATTTGGTTGTTGATATGTAATAATTTATAATTTTCAATATTATAAAAATTATAAATATTACTATAATAAAACTTAAATTCTACTACTTCGGTAAACAATAGATTTATTTTAAAATAATTACTCTTTTTTGAAAAACCACTTATTGTAATTTGTATTTGTAGTTCCCCAAATTCATCTTTATTAAGATTTATTTCTTCTATTTTTGTGCTTATCAATGAGTTTTCTCCAATAAAAACTTCAGACGCAGTATTCGTTATATCCATTTCAAATTATTTTTTTATTCCAAAATCTCTTAATAATTCGCCTTTTTTAGGAGGTCTTCCCGGTTGCCTATCTCCTCTTCCTGTAGGATTTCGAGGATTAGGCTTGTAATCATGTATATGATCATCTTGCTCATTTTTAGGGTATTTTGGCCCGTGTCCCTTGTTGTATTCTTTTTGAACATTCCCATCGGGTCCATACTTTTTAGAAGTTGTTCCAGGATCGTTAGTTTCCGTTGTATTTGGTTCTCCTTTATCAGGTAATCTATTTTTCCTTCTTTTTCCTTCTTCTGGAACATCAACACCATTTACGTCTTTATCTTCTTCAGCTGTATCTTCAGTTTTTAAATTTCTGTAACCCGCACCTGGATCTGCAATAGTAGTGTATCCTGTGCTAGGTGGTGTAAATTGATTAACTGTCCACCAGACTCCAGCTCCTATTAACATTGCTGCAGCAACAACATCAGCAGGACCAGGTACTGGAGAATCTGCCTGTGAAACGAGTAAAGCAGCCATAGCTAAGCTTCCGGGACCGGAATCACTGCTTTTAGCTTTTCCGGTAAGAGTAACTTCTTGAATTACTACTTCTTTTTCTTTATTAGGAAGGATTTTTATTTCAGTAACTCCTTTTGGACAATCGGGAGGACATTTTCCTGTTTCACCCTCCATTCCTGTCGGATCGTTATATGAGATTGGATTGTTCCAAACATAACTGTAGGCTTCGTGCGTGTATTGACTTCTTGGATCCACCACACCCCATCTTCCCAGATCCGGCATATACATCCTTGCCCCATAATCATACATTCCCGTCTCCTGTAGCTCCTTTCCATTGTACTTATAATTAAAATATCCTCCTAAAAGCCCTCTTCCCTGGCCAATATGGTTTAACCCGAACGGATAATAATTGTTAGTATCCGTCACTTGAGCAACACCTGCGCTGTTTTTAATATAGCTTACCCTCGCATTTCCAAGGTGATCCCTGTATTGGTAAATATAACGGTTTTCCCCGAAACTATAAAATCCTTCTGCTGTTGGTACAAAATCAAGACGCCATTCCGGGGTAATAACGCCCGGCTCAAGAATTTCCCCGGATTCCTTATAAGCCTCCTTTTCAAAAGCTACACTTGTACGGCACCATAGGCAAGGTTCAATAACTTCACGATATTTGTACTGGAAACCATCCAGGTAATCGGTAATAACATTAGTGGTTGATTGTCCCCTTCCGCCTCCTGAAGTATTGAGTTTACGGAGTTTTACCCCATCTGCACGATAAAGGTATTGCAACCTGAAATTCTTAGTCCCGAAAAAAGGGTCAGTTTGGGTAATGGAATAGGCATCGGGTAAACTCAGGTAATTATATGCAATACTCTGAATCCCTTTATCCTTCAAATTAAGCATATTCCCATTCAGGTCATAATCTATGATATTATTTCCGCCTTCATAGCCGGTATCGTTCAGAGAATGTTCTATCACCTGGTTCAAACGGTTGCCGGTATAGTTATACTCTAAATCATCAACCACCGTGGAAGTGCTTCCCAATACCGGGAAAGCATTTCTTTTCAGGGTCATAATATTGCCATTCATGTCATAGGTAAGATGTTCATTAAAGTTATTGTTGTATGGATTGGTGGCATTAGGCTCCGTATAGATACCATCCTTTAACCTGTTGAGGCCATCATAGGTATAGGAATATCTTTTTAAAACATCCTCTGAAGAGTTTCTCCAGTCTACTTCGGCAATATTCCCATTAAACCTGCCTGAAGCTAAATTGGTATACACAGGATTATGGTATTTGATTTCATAGCCAAACAATTTCCCATTCAGGTTGGCAGGATCATTGATCCTGGTCATCCAGCCCCTGATATTGTAAGCATAATCAATACTCTGTAAGTTATTGCCTACTTTTTTATTGGATAGCTGGGAAAGTTCATTATAAGTATTCTGGGCTAAGATCTCTTCAGGGTTATTATCTACCTGGTGCCTGTGCACCAATAACCTGTTTTGGGAATCATATTCAAACTTTTCTGTAATAACCCTTTCCGTGTCGGTGTTTAAACGTTTATGCCTGGTAATGGCCATTTTAGGAGTGCCTGAAAAATCCAGCTGGGTTTCCGTACCGGTATACCCTCCAAGGTGGTTTACAGAATGAGTTCCCACTGTTCTTCCCCTGAAATCGTAATAAAAATATGTTTTGGTCCAGTTATCATCCTCTACATTCTTTACGTAAGAAGCAGTAGGCATTCCCTGGGTGCTGACAGTACTGCCTGCATTAATCACGGGCTGACCTAAAATAATGGCAGGCGGGAATTTATTGGTATCACGAGGATAACTATCATAGTAATTAATGCTAAGAACAGTCTGGGAACCGGATAGAAAATTATTGGTATAATACACTATAATTCCAGACCTGTCAAAACCTATGGCAGTCTGTTCTTCCACTATATTCTGATTGCCTATCTGGTTCTGCATTGCTTCTCTGTCACCGCCGGATAAAATCCCCGTATAAGCAACACGTCCAAATTTGTCATACTTGGTAAAAAGCCACTGTCCTTTCGCTTCCATAACGGTATCGCGAGTAAGAATAAGCCTGTCCTGTTTATCATATACCATATATTCCCAGCCTTTTCCTGGAAGCTTCTTTTCTACAAGCCTCCCTTTACCATCATAACGGTATTGATAGCACAAGTCGTTTAGCAGATCGTCCGTGATTGATTGATGAACAGCATTGGGAGGAATAACAAAGGCAAGTTGGTTGTATTCATTGTAAACATAATAGGTATCAATATTTTTTATCCCATCTGTTTTACGTACCAGCATAATTTGCCCCTGCCCATTTTTAAACTCTCGTGTTTCATTTCCATCTTCATCTTTTACTATATTTTTATACAGTTGATTGGGAGCATAGGTTTGTGCTGATGATAAACTCAGAATACTTTTAGTCGCATTGTTTTCCCAGGTTGTGGAAGTAACAAATTGATAGACTTCATCAGATGCATTCGTTCCATATTCAAACTTCACAGGTTTACCAGCCCAGTCATTGCCCACCTGGACCTGCTGCTGAATCCTGTCTAAAGGTGAGTTTTCCAGCATTTTTTCTGAATAGATCTTTTCCCCACCATAGATGGATGAAGCATTGCCAAGAGGTGAAGCATAGATAGCTCCGTTCTGGGTCCCGGGTTGAGGAAGGGGTAGGTAATCTTTAACCTGCCTTCCGAAACCATCATATTCAATATGGGTAACCACATCTTTTCCCGAAGGAGAGGCTTTTACGCCAACCACCTGTTTGGGCCTGCCAAGGCCATCAAAATACTGAACACTTTCTGTTACTTTTAAATCTGTATGGTCCAGATACGTTTTGGTATATATATAGTTCTCTGCCGGGGAAAGCTGCGCATGCAGTAATCCGTTGGTAAGCAGGATTCCTATAGTAATTATGAGTTTATTCATCGGTTAGTTTTTAAAATGGTACTGGTATTCTTTTAAGATCTTGTATGATACGTTGCCGCCCGCATCCCTGGTCTCCTGCTTAATCTCTTTAATCCTGTTTTCTGTATCGTAGAAATAAAGTTCTTTCACTCCGGAAGGTTGTATTATACTTCGCACTCCGACTAAAGGGTCATATGTATAAGTAGTAATCAGGGCTCGCGGCACTGCCGTTTTTCTAAAAATGTCTAGTGCAGACAATAAAGCTGATTCATCATTATTGGGAGCTGCAGATGCATCGGCATCCGATGCGTTGACAATACTCATTATTGAAGATTGCTGGATATCTGACATTCTCACACCCTCTATTTTAGCAATAGGAAGTGTCTTATTATAACCCCAGATAATTGTAACCGGTGTACCTTCTTTCAAGGTATACTCCTCCAGGTTTCCCTTACTGTCATATTTATCATACTTAATCTTAGTTTCCATAGCGTTTGTCTGGGTGTTCAATCCCATAACAGCATCAGGGAATAGACTGCTGGTAGATGGATCATAAATAACCTCTGTTTTTGCGATTGTCTTTTCAGCAACCAAATTGTTTAGCTTTTGGGTTACACCTGTTTCCAGCGGTATTCCAATCATATTGGCATTGATAAGCTTTTGATTATTCTTCTCCGTAGCGTACAAGTAATTGGTTGTTGTAGTACTGCCATCAGGAAGAAACTGCATGGAAAGTGACGGGTAATCAAAAGAATTATAGGTGTTGTTTGTAGTACTCGTTACTGAACTCTGCACTCCATTTTCATAAAAATAAGACGTCTCAGTTTTCTTTGATGGTAAAGTGATACCAAATTTTTCATAATTTTTATATGGTGTAGTAAGTTGTACAGCACCCGCATGAAAAAAAAGTTCCTGATAGCTATTATATATAAAGTATTCCCCTACTGAGTTTCTATAAAAATTATCCTGTAATTTGATACCGTCATTTTTTTCGATTTCTGTTACTGAATAATTGGTATTGATTTCGGAAAGAAGCTGGCCTGAAGAGTTATACTTTTTTTCAGAAACCAATTGGCCCCTAAGATAATCAAGATTCGGGATAGGCATGATGGGTGGCTGTAATGCTAAACTTCCCTGGTTTGGAAAATCAAGTGGTGACCTGAAGGTATAAACTGTACTTCCATTATCGGTAATGGCATTATTATTTCCTCTTACAATTTGTTTTACGGTAACATATTTATACCCCACATCTGAACCCTGTGTCTTTTGAAAAGGAAGGATATTATAATCCGTCTTTATATCAAAATTGGCACTATATACAATATCTGCATTATTTACTTTATTTCTATAGGAGTAGCTATCACTATAGCTCAGAACAGGCTCAGGAAACACTAAAGAACCACTGCTCTTTTGAGGAGTATTAATATCCCTATAATCATACATAAACTCCTTGGAGGGTGTGGGAGAAACAGGAGTATCAAAATACTGAATGTTATTGATCCTCAAACCTCCTCCGTTTCTTTTAGTTTCATTTACAAAAACATCTTCTTTCGTAGTAACAGAAAACGTATCAGTTATATCTTCAGGTATGGATGGATAATAACTCCCTGTTAATGAAGCATAATAAGTTCCCGGCTCAAGGTACAGATCGACAAGATAATCTGAAATAATTACTCCATCGGGGTTTACTGTAGATACTTCACAATAGGGAGGCTGGGGTATATTACAGGTTTGATTACCATCTCCTTTTTCATAAACCTCTACAAAATTATTGTCACTGATTTTTTTATAGATTTTAAATATCCAATTATAATAAATTAAGTTGCCGATCATAGCATGGAGTTTAACCGTTTGAGGGCTGTTTACAGTAAAAAAAGATTGTTTATCAGCATCAAAGGATCCAAAATGAACAGAAAATTGCCGTTCTTGCTTTGTTAAATATCCCTGTATAGGATACATTGAACCACTTCCACCGCTATAGTAATGACTATAATCATTAGTTCCAAAATCAAAAACTACTTTTCCTTTTGTAGGATAGGTGATTGATTTAATAACATCGTTTTTTATATCACTAGTATTTGCTTTGTAATATCCCCAGTTGTCTTTACTGAGTACTCCTCCCGTCTTATAATATTCTAAAGTATACTCTTGATTTTGATTATTGGGTGATATTTTAGTAATCTTATTCAGAATCATCTTTTTCAATACAGCCAAGGGAGTATTATGCTGATAATATGTATCTGTATAGCCATAATCGAAAGTGTACTTTTCGGTATAGTTAGTTATGTTTTGTCCCAGATAATTGGATTGGATAGATTTAAGCTTGTAAAGCTCTGCCGGCTGAATATAGTTGGAATCTTGTCTGCCTTTTTCATAATTCAGATATACAATACCTTTATCCACTATTTCAATACTGGTTAAAAGTTTTGTATTTGTGGTATTGTAGACGGTTTGTGATTCAATGGCTCCTGGCATATTTCCATCCGGATTCTGTTGAGTTCCACTAGTGTTTTGACTTGTATTATAATAATACACATCTTTTGCTACTCTAAAGGTTCTGGTAGTAGGTTCTTCAAACTTAACCAATGAAGAAAGTTCATACTTAAATAAGGCTAAGGCCACATTATTTTGATCCGTAATTTTGGTAAGGTGAAATGATGCCCAATAATCATCTATTTCTTCATTTCCATCAATATTTCCTATCCCCGTTGTTAATCCAGTTTTTGTGTTTGTAATTGACTTTTGGGATTTTTCCATAGGACTGAAAATGTACTTTATCCCTTTATCATCTATAATAGTAAAGAAGGTAACTTCTCCGGTAGTATTGTTTTCAAAACGGATCTGGAGATTGTTTCTGTCCAGTTTCTCTGCTTTATAATTTCCTGCAGCATCTTTTACAATATAAAATCTACCAGAATATCCCATGAAATTGTATTGAAATAGATCATACTCTGTATCATACCTTCCTAATCCTGCAAAGAAAGTATAGTCATCCATATTCACAGGTTCATTGTTCAACAGTTTATAAGTTGGATTATAAATATGATTATATATTCCAAACTTCGATTTCGGGGGAGAGGAAAAAGCAATCGTTCTGTCCTTTTCATCTACGCCACCACCTCGTATGGTTCTGGAAATGGTCCCTCCAGCAATTAAACTCCAGCCAAGACCTGTTTCACTGGCCTTATCATCTGGTTTAGCATTTAAAGGATGGTACTTTAGCTGAATATTTATAGGTACTTTGGAATTACTTGTCGAAATATTAAAAAGGGGAATACTGATATCAGGAATTCCTGTATAATAACTTACCGGGACTTCTTCAAACTTCATCAGGTTATTTGAAGTAGGAGCTGCTGGAAATATTTGATTGATGTCTCCAACATAACTTTTGGCAACATCCGCTCCTGCAGAAGATTGCCCATTAAGTGCATGCCCCCAGAAGGCTGTTAATAAAATAACAGCTATTGTATTTTTTTTCATGAATATTAGTTTTATTTTTTTATCAGTTTAGCATTCGCTGTTTTATTATTATCCGTTTTTATTGTCACCAGATAAGCCCCCTGTATCAAAGCCTGGGTATTTATTTTCGTGACCTTATTCTTCGTTTTCAAACTCTGAAGCTGTCTCCCGCTCATATCATACAACAAAATCTCAGCTTCTTTGAAATCAAAGCCGATTTCTACATACGCATAATCGGATACCGGGTTAGGATAAATCTTAATGTCATATTTTTCAATTAACTGTTCAACCTGCTTATCTCCTAATTTGACGATCTTCCAGTTTTCTTTCCCCAGCTCTTCTGCGCTGGTTCCTGCAAGGATAATAGAACCATCCCTGTTGAGCTTCAAGTCCGAAAGCCTTTCCTCTCTTTTTCTCGATTCTCCTCCCACATGTTTCCGCCACTGCTCATTACCATTGCCATCCAGGTACAGCATCCAGAAAGTTTCATCATCCTTTTCAATCCTTCCTTCTGCCTGGGTGTAACCTCCCAAAAGAATTCCTTTGGTAGACTTCCCGCTTCCATCTTCCAGCTCCCCACCTATCACACTCATTCCCATCAGAATATCACGGTTTTTAAAGTTGTAAGACTTTTGCCACTCCTCTTCGCCTCTTTCGTTAAGGGCAATTAGCCAAAGGTCTGTTCCTTCCTCTATTCCTACTGTTTTGTTCCCGGATCTTTCCGATCTGGATTCTCCTCCGATGAGATAGCCGCTGGAGGTCAATGCCAGGGTCCTCAAATGATCATCTCCTTTGCCTCCATAATTCTTTTCCCATTCTACCTTTCCGGCTTTATCCAGTTTTACAATCCAGTAGTCGCCTTCACCATAGTTGCTGCTGGCTTTTGGCATTTGGCTTCTGGCTACAGAACCCGCAGTTTTGGAAGGTAAATCCGGAGTATTGGTTGTTGATTGACTATTTCTTATATTAACAGCTCCGCTTCTGGAATAAATACCTAACAAAGCGCCACCGTCTTTCGTGGGAATTATTTTTTCAACTTCGTCTAAACCTTTTCCTCCTAAAATCAGTTGTGATAATTCTTTTCCCTCTTTATCAAGTCTTACTATCCATACATCTTTGGAACCGTAACCCTTAGAAGAGTTTTGTACATTTCCCGCTACAAAAAATCCTGAATCGGTGGTTTGAATCACTGCCCTGGCTTCTTCATCGGAAGGGCTTCCCAAAGTTTTCTGCCATAGTTCATCCCCGAACTCGTTGATTCTGACCAGCCAGATATCAGATCCTCCTTTGGAATCGTCCTTTTTATCCAGCCCTTTTCCGGAATAGGAGGTCCCGGCTAAAAGGAAGCCCCCATCCTGCGTGGTTACAGTGGCTGACAAATAATCATGGTTCTGTCCCGAGAAATACTTCTCCCAGACCTGTTCTCCCTGTTGGTTTAATTTTACCAGGTGGAAATCATAGCCGTTGTTCTGGCTGGCAGCATTTCCTGTTCCCTGCTTCCGGCTTCCCGCCTGAATACTGCTGCCTGTGATAAGGTACTGCTGGTCTATTGTGGTGGTCACCTGGCTTAGGAAATCCTGCGTTGAGGATTTGATGTCTTTCTGCCAAACCACTTCCTGGGCCGGCAAACTAAAAATTATGCATAAGGTAAATGCACTCATGTAGAATTTCTTCATACGCTGTGTTTTTACTATTTATATTACTATTGGCTGCGAATCTACAGTTTTTTCATATTTCCCACAATGGTAGATTTATCTATATTTTTGGTTGAATTTAAACCTATCCGATTCATCTGCCTTCTATCACAAAAGTAGGGATGCAAAGCGACAGAACATGTCGTAATTTATTTATTTTTCATACTAACCCACATTAAACAAAATTAACTGTAAACCAACATATTAGCCACATACAAGACAATTACTTGGTAAAACATAATACTATCTTTTACATTGGTATGATTTTTAGTACTACATTTGTATAAATTTTCTGTTATGAAAACAAACCAACAAACTATAAATCAATCGAATCATGCAATAAACTGGTTCCAGAAGTTTCTGATGATATGCTCAGGCGGAAACATCCATATCTTAAGAAAAACGCCCAGTGAATGGAATAAGTTTTCAGGAATCGGAGGCATTGTACTTTTCACGGCCATATTTGCCACTCTCTCTGCAGGCTACGCCATGTATACTGTTTTTGATAATATTTGGGCTGCCGCAGGATTTGGTGTCCTGTGGGGACTAATGATTTTTAACCTGGACCGATATATTGTTTCCTCCATTAAAAAGACAGGAACGTGGTGGAACCAGATTTTGATGGCAGTTCCCCGTTTGATATTAGCAACATTCTTGGGGATTATTATCTCAAAACCATTAGAGCTGAAAATCTTTGAAAAAGAGGTCAATAAACAATTGAACACCATTATTCAAAGAAATAAAAAGCAACTTCAGGGAGAAATGAACGGAAGGATCCTTCAGCAAAGCGGACCATTTGAAACAGAAAAGCAACAAATCTCAGAAAAAATTGCTCAATATCAGAAAGCCTATGATTCCGCATCGGTAGAGCTTGAAAAAGAAATTCTGGGAAAACAAACCGGCTTAACCAGTGGAAAAGAGGGTTTCGGACCTAATGCAAAGCGTAAACAGGAGTTAAAGGAACAGCGCAGGCAAGATCTTGAGAATTATCAGAAACAGGCAGCTCCAAGACTTGAATACCTGGATAAAGAAATTTCAAAAGTATATACCAACCTGGAAACTGAAAGAAAATCCACAGAAACTTTTGAGGATAAATTCAATGGTTTTGCGGCCCGCCTTCAGGCATTGGATGAGCTTGGAAAAAATTCAGCTATCATAGGACTTGCTGCAGCGTTTATTATGGGATTGTTTATTTGTCTTGAGATTTCACCGGTCTTGGTAAAACTGATTTCCCATGTAGGACCCTATGATTATCTTTTAGAAAAAACGGAAAACGATTTCAGGCTCTATTCCAAAGAAAAAATTGAAAAAGGAAATGCCCAGACAGATTTCCGTATAGAAGACTTTAAGGATAATTTAAAAAAATAATGTAATTTTCCTGCATGATTATCAATAAAGAAGAGATCCGGAAGAAAAAGAAAAAGCTGGATGATTGCAAAGCTTTCCTCAAAAAAGAATTCATAGGAATAGACAAGATCATTGATGACCTGATGGAATACCTGCAGATCTGGTATTTGATGCCTGAAATCCTCACCCGCCCTGTTGTCATCAATCTATGGGGCATGACAGGAGTGGGTAAAACAGATCTGATAAGGAAAATGGTCCGGTTTCTGGAATTTCAAAACCGTTTTGTAGAAATTGAGCTCAGCAATACCGATGAAACTTCCTGGAGCAAAAGTGTTTCCGATATCTTCCAGAGCAATGGCCTTAGTGATGAAAAGCCAAGTATCGTTCTTTTTGATGAAATTCAACGTTTCAATACCATTGATCCGGATGGTGCTCCTGTACCGCAAACCAAGTTCACCGATTTCTGGGAACTTCTGAGTGATGGACGCCTGAGCAAGCGGGAACGCGAAGATCTTGAACACTATCTATTCTCTTATCTTTTCCGTAAAAAGGAAAATGACAGGCGAAAACTCAACGGTGAGACAGAACTGGATGAAAATCCTTATCTCAATTTGTGGGATGCCAAAGAGCTTAAAAAATATCTGAGCATGGATGATGATGTCATGAGCATTATCGACATGAAAGAAGAGGATATGATTAAACTGATCCGTAAAAAGCAAAAGGAAAAGAAAATCTACGAGCCGGTAGACTACAGTAAAATGCTGATTATCATTAGTGGAAATCTGGACGAAGCCTTTCAGATGTCCCGTGATACCAGTGAAGCGGATGTAGATGCCAATATTTATCATGCTTTTACTAAAAAAATCACTGTTGTGGATATCAAAAATGCGCTTGCCAGAAAATTCCGTCCTGAACAGGTAGCCCGTTTTGGTAATATCCATCTGATTTATTTCTCATTAAAAACGGAAGACTTTCAGAAGCTGATTCAAAGGGAGATTAATACGTTAAAGCACAAAACCAAAACAAAGTTTGGCATTACGCTAAAGATAAATAAAGCTATTAATGAGCTGATTTACAGAAACGGCGTATTTCCGGTACAGGGAGTTCGCCCTGTATTCAGCAGTGTGGTTGATATTTTGGATACCAATCTCAGTAAGTTTCTTTTTGAAGCCATTATTCATGAGGATACTGCTATAGAAATTGATTATCTGGAAAAACAGAAAGTCATCACCGGCAGGATTGGAGCACGAACGATTGAGATCCCATACCTGGGAAGGATTGATAAGATACGCCAATCTAATCAGCAGGATGCCGTAGCCAATATCAGCGTGCATGAATGTGGGCATGCTGTCTCTTATATGCTGTATACAGGATTTGCTCCTCTTCAGCTGAAAAGCAAGGTAGCAAGCAGCTATGCCGCAGGATTTACTTTTCCTCATCAGATACATGATACCAGGGAAAGCCTTCTTGACAGGATTAAAATTTATCTTGCAGGAGGGATTGCCGAGGAAATTATTTTTGGAGAAGCAAATGCCAGCATCGGAAGAAGCCATGACAGAGAACAGGCTACATCACTTGCCATTGATTATATCAGAAAATATGGTTTTGAAGAAGATTATCAGGCCAATTACAGTCTTGAAGATTATCCTCATCGCATGCAACAGCATATTACTGACGAAAGGGTGGAAAAGCTGATGCAGGAATTATCAGGAAAAGCAAAGGAAGATCTTATCCTTCATATCAACCTGCTGAAGGATATGAGTAAAATACTCAGTCAGAAAGGCAGTATGCTTCCTAAAGAAATTCATGATATTGCTTTCAGACATCAACTAAAGGTAGAGATTAAAGAGGAAGGACATCTTCATATTACCAATTATCATCAAATACTGAATTCATAAAACTCTATTTAACCTGAGCCAGGGTTAAGAAAAGGTATAAGAGAAGGGAAGCTGAAGTTACTTTCAGGCCAACGCCACCATTAATTTGATTGTAAAGAAGATAAAAACAGATGAGTGGTTATTTTTTATGGCTCTATGATTTCCATCCTTTCCCAGCTTCAAATCTGATTAAATCAGAAATGCTTATCTCAAATATAGGAACATTTTTTGCAATATATATTGCATGCCATCAAGTGTTGTCAATAGATTTATATATTTTCCAGACACTGAAATATTGAGAATTATATATCAGTCAGGAGCAGTTTATGATTATTTTAAGGTGCCCCAGACTATTATTGAGAAATTCAGCGCTGCAAAATCCAAAGGACAGTTTTTAAATAAAGTAATTAAACCCAGGTTTAAGTATACTAAAATAAGCTAAATTAAAACCTCCATTTGAATGAAATGGAGGTTTGCTGTTTTTAAATTTTTTATTACAATAATTATTTAATAATCAATTTAGAAGTCTTACTGTCTTTTCCATTGGAAACCTGAATCATATAAACTCCTTTTTCAAGCTGTTGATCAACTTTGAAGATTCCTTTTCTTTCTTCAGTTACTGATGGACTTCCCACTAATCTTCCTGCCATATCGGAAATAGAAACCTTTAAGTTTTTACTATTTTTAGCTTTAATAAAAATTTTATCTCCGGTAGTAACAGGATTAGGATAGATTGTTAAGTCATCTTTGTCCACTTTCACTTCACTTGTTGCTAAATTGGTTACAAACTTTACGGTATAATCTTCAGCCTGCCCATAAGTTAGCTGTCCACAAGGTGTAATATTAGTATTCTGATAATCAACAATCACTCTCATTCTTAATGGTGTATCCATTACTACAGAAGATGGAGCTGTAAAGGTTGCATTGAACGAACCGATAAGGGTAGCCGGATCCACGGGAATATTGTTGCCAGAGCCTATTAATTCGGAAGCTTCAAAGCTACCGTTATTGTTAAAATCGATCCATGCACGAACTGCATTTCCTTCATCAGATACATTTACTTGAAGATTTTGAGACTGATTAACTAATAGTTCTGTGGATGTTGCTCTTAAACAACTTGCCCCGGTGTAATCTACATAATAGTTAGGATCATTCTGCCAGAAACCTGTTGATGCATTATTAATATTTCCTAATTTCACCAGTGTAGGGCCCACAAAATAGTTAGTCTGGTTCGTTATTCCGGTTGGAGTACAAGCTGCAATGGGAGTACCAAGTGAAGGTGTTACAGCTGGAGCAGTAGCTCCTAACGAAGTACTCAATGAACCTCTCATCAAAAAGAAATAAAGAGCAGCTCTGTCATGTTGTCCATTTGTAAATTTAAATGCTTTAGGGTTTGTATAATTCATCATATTATACTGTACTCCCTGATAATTTGATCCTGTACAATAGTTCATATCATTATTGGTTGGAGCAGGATCATTCAGCAAACTTCTTGATCTCTCTGTATCGCAAACCTGGTCATCATCTTGAGTACAATCATTAGTGGTCTGAGGACAAAATGTAGTGGTGGTATCTCCTTGCGGCGCGTCAGGATTTGCGTCTCCAAAAGTATGAAGCAGCCCCATACTATGTCCAAATTCATGTGCTAAAGTAACATCATCTTGTAATGTTACAACAAATGATTTCATAAAAGATTCATAGCCGGAATTCGCGTTTTGGGGTAAACCAGCCCAGCCCATAATTCCGTATGTTCCACCACCATCTACTTTATTCATAATATAGATGTTGAAGTAAGAAGCTTCCGGCCAGTGCGGAGCAATTGTTTTTATTTGAGATGTAGTCACTCCGTTTGTTCCCTGACGTTTTATCCCGTAAGAATCATATCCGGGAAGGGTACCTCCATTATATCTGATAATCCCTGTGGTAGCATTACAGTTAGGGTCTCTTTTTGCTAATACAAGTTTTATCGGCATGGTTGCTGCTGTTCCAAAATCAGCAGGAACTCCATTAGCCCATTGATAGGTTCCGGCATACATTGCGTTACAATGATCCAACCAAGCCTGAATTTGTGCATCACTTTTATTATATTGTGATCCTATTGTAGCATTAGTAGGTGCGATTACATGTACTACTACAGGGATTTCATAAACCCCATTAACGGTTTTAAAGGTATTCCCGTTTTTAGCAGAACTGTTTTGATTAGCAGCAATAATCCTATTACGAATATTCCGGATCATTTCATCAATTTCCTGATTCTGATTACGATGTGCTCTTTGTTCAGTATCAAAATCACACCAATCTTTTTTTTGCTGTGCTGATAGTGAAAGGGTAAGTAGCATTGCCCCACAAAGGATAGTTTTCTTCATTTTTAAATATTTTTAAATAAATAAAATTACATTATACTCATTTTCTAACAATAACGAAATAATATTTTGCACAAAAATACATAGTTTTTTGACACATAACTCATAATTAGTCACAATATATACATTATTGTTACAAAATATTTTGATAAAAAATTAGCATTTATAAAAACATCTCCCCCATTAGTTTAAATCATTTACATTAAATCTGGATAGAATTTATAAAATAAAAAAACCGCACATTCCTGTGCGGTTTCATTTATAATCTCAATTATTTTTACAAAGAATAATTCGGGGCTTCCTGAGTGATGATTACATCATGCGGGTGGGATTCTTTCAATCCGCTTCCGGTAATCATAACAAGTTTGGAATCTTGTTGCAAAGCTTCAATATCTTTAGCTCCACAATATCCCATACCTGCTCTCAGACCTCCCGTCAACTGGAAAATTACATCTTCCAGCTTTCCTTTATGAGGAACTCTTCCTTCAATTCCTTCCGGAACGAATTTTTTAGCCTCACTTTGGAAATATCTTTCCTTACCTCCTCTTTTCATGGCAGAAAGGCTACCCATTCCCTGGTAAGATTTGAATTTTCTTCCCTGGAAAATAATTTCTTCCCCCGGTGCTTCATCAGTTCCTGCTAAAAGAGACCCCAACATAACGGCTCCTGCTCCGCTAGCAATCGCTTTTACGATATCTCCGGAAAGTTTGATTCCTCCGTCGGCAATTACAGTTACATTTTTAGATTGAGCGTATTCGTACACATTGTAGATAGCAGATAATTGAGGAACTCCTACTCCTGCCACCACTCTTGTCGTACAGATAGAGCCCGGGCCAACTCCTACTTTAAGAACATTAGCTCCTGCTTCAATCAGGTCTTTAGCCGCTTCAGCCGTTACAATATTTCCTCCTACGATATCCAGTTCCGGATAGGCTTTTCTGATTTCAGAAATTTTATCCAATACCCCTTTTGAGTGCCCATGTGCAGAGTCAATCGCTACAATATCTACCCCGGCCTGCACCAAGGCTTCAATTCTGTCAAGGGTATCTTCTCCTACCCCTACTCCGGCTCCTACAATAAGTCTTCCGCCCTGGTCTTTATTCGCATTCGGATATTCTAACTGATTGTCGATATCTTTAATGGTAATCAACCCAACCAGTTTATTATCTTTATCTACGATTGGAAGTTTTTCAACTCTGCTTTTAAGAAGAATTTCTTTGGCTTTTTCAAGATTGGTATCTTTATCGGAAGTGATCAGATTTTCTTTGGTCATGATCTCTTCCACTTTTATATCAAGATCTTCCTGATACTTTACGTCCCTGTTGGTAATAATTCCGATCAGCACATTTTCAGCATCTACTACCGGAAGGCCTGAAATTTTGTATTTTGACATCATTTCTTTAGCCTGTCCCAAAGTATGATCTTTGGAAAGGGTAACCGGATCAGAAATCATTCCGTTTTCGGAACGCTTTACACGGTTTACCTGGGCAGCCTGCTCAGCGATTGTCATGTTTTTGTGAATAAAGCCCAAACCTCCGACTCTTGCTAATGCTATGGCCAGATCAGCTTCAGTAACAGTGTCCATTGCAGCGGAAACTATCGGAACATTCAGCGTGATTTTGTCGGTAAGTCTTGATTTTAATGAAACCTGATTAGGTAAAACTTCTGAATAAGAAGGGACTAGAAGAACGTCATCGAAAGTGATGGCTGTCTCTACAATTTTGTTATGAATAGACATCTTTACTTTCTTTGCAAAATTAGGTTATTTTGGTGAGATATGAAAATCCTTTTTAATAGTTTAAATAAAATTTAATAATCAATAACTTAAATCGAAAAACCATCCTTATGATAAGAATGGTTATGTACAAAATAAAATTAGTATTATATAGAAACTACTTGTTAGTATCAAAGTTTGTAAATAATAACAGCTATTATTTATCTGAAAAAGAATTGATCATTTTCGAAATATCTCCTGCTGTAAAACTTCCTTTTACATCCACAAAAACCAATTCTTTATCTGAATTTACAGTAATCAGCATATTTTTAATAGCATCCCCATTTTGTTTTACCCTTACATTGACATTATCTCCGTCATGTTTTATGGTTGCCCAATCTTCGTAATGGCTATTGTTCAAATAGCGAACATAGTCATTAAGCATCTCTTTGCTTCCGTTTTCTACGGTAAGGATTTTTATTTTGGAAATTTTCTTTACCAGGTTTACCAGTTCCTCACTTTCTCCATCTTCCCTCAGAGCTTTCTTGATATAGGGCTTTGCCAATAGCATCGGGACATTAAAGCTTGTATATTTCGCTCCTTTAAAATCATATCCTGCATCTGAAAAAAAGTCTATATTGGGTTTTTCTGAAACAATACAGGATTGAAGGGTACCAATCATCAAAAGAGTCAAAAAAATGTTTTTAAAAGTTTTCATGGCTAACATTTTTTAATCCAAATGCCTTAAAGTACCTCCTGATGTTTTACTGATATTGGATTCTATTTCCGGTCTTCCTTTATATTTTACCAAACCTCCTGAAGATGCTCTCACTTTTAATTTTCCGGATACATTTACAGAGAGATTCCCGCCTGATGTAGCTTCCGTTTCAAGAGAAGTTAATTTTAAATCATCAGCTTTACAAACAGCTCCACTGCTAATATCAATAGTTCCGGATTCGGCACTTCCGCTCAGATTTGTACTGGATCCGCTTGAGCTTTTGACTGAGATTTTTCCGGTCGTAATCCCGGCTCTGACGTTGGCTCCTGAAGAAACCGAAATATCCGTTGCTCCTGAGATTTTGAAATCACCTGTCACATTGGCTCCCGATGATGCATCAATTCTCATATTATTCTCTTGAATGGCATTTACCACCGTAAGGTTTGATCCGGAAGAAACATCAATGCTGCTCATTTTTGGGGAGGAAACATTTACACTTAAATTTCTAAATTTCAGGTTCCTTATTCCTTTGTTATCAATATAAATTCTCAATATCCCGTTTTCTACTTTTGTAATGATATATTGCAACTTATCAGAATCTGCAATTACTTTTACACTGGCAGGTTTTTCCTGCTTGAAGACTACATTCACTCCGGTACTTACCTGAATTCCTGAAAAGTCACCAACATTTCTTGCTTCTCCATTCAGGTAAGAAGGATTATTTTCTGATGTGATATTACTTTTTATATTACTGACCGGATTTTTTTTGGTTTCACTGGAGCTGATGATTTTACTCACATCATCCATAGAAAGTTTACCATCAAGCATTACAAAAATACTTTCTCCACTTCCGCCATCAATGCTCAATAATAAATCATCCAGAATACCATTCCTGGCTTCGGCGGAAAGAAATTTTATCTTTGCTCCGGAATTGTTTACGGACATGATTTCATTGTAATTCAGATTCTTCAGGTAAGAGGAAATATCCTTACTCAACTGGGAAAGGTTATCCTGAACCCTGCGACCATCAGAAGTATTTGATTTTTCAGGATTTTCTGTAATCAAAATCTTTAAACCATTGATTTTTGACAATAACGGTTTGATCTGATCCAGCTGGGAATCATCAATGTTCAGACTGCTCAGCATTCCAAACATAGGCTTGGCAATTTTAATAGAAGTAACGCCTTCTACTTCCTGATATTTGTCAAAAAGCTGATCGAATTTATCTCTTTGCCCATACACCGTAAAGAAATGGGAAAAAGCAAGTGCGAATATTATGAATAGTTTTTTCATGAGTCAATTTTTTTTACTTAATGATTAATACTTTCTTTCATTTAATAATCATCATCTACCACTTTAGGCTGTACCAATTTTTCACTAACGTTATTTGCAAATATCTGGAATGAATACTTAGTCACATTGATGGCTTCTTCTACATTATCAATTCTTTTTCCGTTCACAATAACGTAAGAATTTTTATATCCTGTAGAATCTTTTGAAACCGTATTTGTTTTAAAAGAAGAATTGTCTACATATCTCGGCTTTCTTTCTTTTTTGAGCCTTCCTCTTTTAGGTAGGATTTCATCTAAAACATCTTTCTCCGCTATTGAATTTTCCTGAAAAATGGAATCTTTTTTAGCTCCTGAAACAGAATCTGAATGATTCGCCGCTACCTGATGCTGATGTTCGTTATTTTCTTCAATAAAATCCGACTTTTGCCTTAAAACTTCGTCTTTTACGAGTTGTTTTTTATACTGAACATTAGCTGAATGCTGATGATAAAAGAAAAAGCCTGCACTGAAAAGCAGCATTACACTGGCAGCCATCCAAAACCATTTAGGAAAAGAGGGCTTATTTTTTTCGAGCGGGATTACAGGGCCTTCTTCTTTTCCAGAAACGGGTGTACCCTCTGCTTTCTGAAGAAAATCTTCAAAACTCCAATCCATCTTATCTTCCTTAATTTCCCGGAAGACTTCGTCGTATTTATTCTGTAATTGATCTTTTTTCATAGCTCATCAGTTGTGAGATTTGTTCTTTTACTTTTTGTCTTGCCCGCATAAGGTTGACCCTTACCGCATTTTCCTCCATTTCCAGCATTTCAGAAATTTCAGACACTTCATACTCTTCTACATCTTTCAAATGGATAACCATTTTTTGTTTCTCCGGAAGCTGGTTGATAAATCCTATAATGTGTTCTTTAAGATTATCAACCTCCATGCTGTACAGCTCCGAACGATGCAACTGCAAATCAGCAAATCCTAACTTGACATCGTGATGTTTCAGCCGGTTCAGACATTCATTCCGGACAGACTTCAATGCATAGGATTTAAAATTCCCAAATTGCTCAAGCTCATCCTTTTTTTGCCAGAACTTCATCATCAAATCCTGCACCACATCTTCTGCTTCATCACTGCTCATAACGAACCTTTTCGCAAAACGATACATCTCGTCTTTGAGAATAAACACCGTATTCTTGAAAGTTTCTTGGGTCATGAGTTTTGTTTCTTATAGGTAAGACAACTGCCGTTTCAAATCTATTACATCGAAAATAAAAAAACTTCAAAAAAATTGAAGTTTTTATAATGAATAGACTAATAGTTATCAAAAATATGTTTTAAAATCGCTTTGTCTTCCTCTGATAAAGCCACTTTTCTTCTGGCCATTGCTCTTTCTGCCACTTCGTAAACTTTATCCAGCCTGAACCTTTCATCATCTTTCAATCCGCCCCATGAAAAGTTTTCTACAAGATTAGGCGGAAAGCCCGGTTTAAAAATATTAGAAGCTACACCTACTACAGTTCCTGTATTCAGCTGTGTATTGATGGCCGTTTTGGAATGATCGCCCATAATCAGGCCGGCAAACTGTAGTCCGGTGTCTTCAAAGGCTTTGGTCCTGTAATTCCAGAATCTTACATGGGCATAATTGTTCTTCATATTGGAAGAGTTACTGTCTGCACCGAAATTACACCATTCCCCGATCACAGAATTCCCTACAAAACCTTCATGTCCTTTACTGGAGTAACCGAAAATGATAATATTATTGACCTCTCCTCCTACTTTACAATGGGGACCAATCGTAGTGGCTCCATAAATTTTGGCTCCCAGATTGAATTTTGAGTGATCGCCAAGCGCTATAGGGCCCCGGAGATGACATCCTTCCATCACTTCAGTATTTTTTCCAATATAGATTTTTCCGGTTCTGGTATTCAATGTAGAAAATTCAATTTCTGCTCCTTCTTCAATAAACAGGTCTTTTTTGTCCCCTAAAAAACCATTGGTGGAAGACAATTCCTGTGAAGTCCTGCCTTTCGTAAGAAGATCAAAGTCAAAATCTATAGCGTGATGGTTATAAGTAAACAGGTCAGCAGGCTTTTTAAAGAAGATCAGGTCTTCTTTAATATCTGTCATTTTTTCAATCTGGTTTAAGGAAAAGCCTTTCATGTTTATTCTGGCCGCTACCAATTCATCTTCATATACCAAAGCTTCTCCCTGTTTAAGATCCCTGATCTGTTGAATAACAGTTTCCGTAGGCAGAAAGTTCGGAACCAGAAAGAGACTTTCTTTTTCATCAGGGCTTTTAAATTTATCCTGAAGATAAGTTTCCGTGAAGTAAGAAATTTCGGTATTCTCCAGGATTTTAGACCATCTTTCGGAGAAGGTAAGAATTCCACATCGCATGGCTGCCACGGGGCGGGTGAAGGTAAGTGGAAGAAAGTCTTCCCAATATTGTGCGTCTGAAAATACTAATTGCATTTTTTAGAAGTTAAAAAGTTAGAAGTTGAAAGTTAGAGTTGAAAAATCCTGTTTCAATAACAGACTTTCTGCATCAAATTTCCAGCTTTACACAAAAATACAAAAAGATGGGAGAAGTTGAGATAAAGATATAAGACTAAAGAAAAGAGATTGGCTAAAGGCAATATTTCCAGTCTGTGATTTAATAGAGAGCTCATTGAGCGAAAGGCTTTCTATCTTTTAATAAAAAAAGTCTCCCAAATAATTGGAAGACTTCAGTATTTTAATGATACAAAAAATTATTTAGCGAATTTTTTGTATTTGTTCATGAACTTATCAACTCTACCTGCAGTGTCAACTAATTTCACTTTACCAGTGTAGAAAGGGTGAGAAGTTGAAGAGATTTCCATTTTAATCAAAGGGTACTCTTGTCCTTCATACTCGATAGTGTCTTTTGTTTCTGCAGTAGACTTGCAAAGAAACACCTCGTCGTTACTCATATCTTTGAAAACAACAAGTCTATAATTTTCTGGGTGAATTCCGTTTTTCATAATACAATTTTTAAAAAATTAAAGTTTGCTTTCGAAATAGTAATGGATATTTCTCTGCTAATTTTAGGTTGCAAAAGTACAACATTTTTTCTAATATCCAAATACAGAATTCAATATTTTTTAATTGATAAGAAATTCAAAGTATTTTCGTTAAATTTGGAACTTACTTAAACTTTAATTTCGATGAAATTCAAATTATTACTGGCTTTTTCTTTCTGGATGCTTCTTGTAGCGGTATCATGTAATAAGGATGATATTACCTTTGATGCTCCTTCACAGCAATTGCGTTTTTCAAGGGATACGGTATTCTGTGATACGGTTTACCATCAGGTACGCTCAGAAACTTATGCTGTAAAAGTATATAATAATGAAGATAAAGATATTATGATTCCCAGGATCAATCTTGAGAAAGGTTCAGCATCCTTATATAGAATCAATGTAGACGGAAAACCCGGTTATGATTTTAAAAATGTTCCTTTAAGAAAGAAAGACAGTCTTTATATTTTTGTTGAAATCGCACCTGAAGCTACCGGGCCAGAAGCCATTGCTGAAGACCGTGTTGTTTTTACCGGTGCTGCCGGACAACAGCATGTCACTTTATTTTCTGTAGTTCAGGATGCAGAATTCTTTATTCAAACGCCTTCCAATCCTAATATAATAGCAGCCCATACTACCTGGAATAATAATAAAGCTAAGATTATTTACGGTGATCTGACGATCAATCCTAATGTAGTACTGAATATCGAAAAGGGAACCAAGGTGTATTTCCATAAAAACAGCGGTATGAAATTTTCTGCCGGGTCAACTTTAAATATCAATGGAACCCAGGATCAGGAGGTTATCCTTCGCGGAGACAGAAACGATACAGCATACGATACGGTGCCTAAAAACTGGAACTCTATAAAAATGGAGGCCAATACGACTCTTAATATGAACCATGCCAGGTTATTCGGGGGAACCAGAGGCCTGGAGATGAAGCAAACCAATGCTACGATCAATAATTCATTCATTCATACTTTCTTTGAGTATGGGATTTATGCGGTAGGTTCTACGGTAAATGCCACCAACCTGGTGATGAATAATTGCGGGCTTTCCTGTATTGGGATCTTCAGAGGAGGAAATCACTCTTATACCCATGCTACAATTGCCAATTACTCCAGAACAATGAACAATTTTGACAGGAAGGGCATTTTCGCAACCAATGAATGGAAAAATGATTCCGGGCAGACAGAACAGGGTGCTTTACAGCAGCTTAGCATAAGAAACAGTATTGTTTACTCTGACAGGGATAATTCTATTCATTTTGAACCTACACCCGGTCAACAGTTTGAGTTCTTGATCCAAAACTGTTTGCTTAAATACTCAAATACATCGGAGGCCGGATTCCCTTTTGACTCAAGTCCTAATGTACTGCAAAGTATCAAGAATGAGGATCCGAAATTTGTTAATTACTTCATGGCCAAAATGAACCTAAGGGTAACACCTGCCTCTCCGGCAAAAGGCAAAGGAAATTTAACGGTGGCAGGAACGGTGCCTTTTGATATTGTAAATGTATCCAGAACTTCTAATCCTACTCTCGGGGCTTATCAATAATAATGGAAATTACTCAACTGCAACAGCAAGTCGATGAATGGATCAAAACCATCGGCGTACGGTATTTTAATGAACTCACCAATATGGCGATGCTGACTGAAGAAGTTGGCGAAGTTGCCAGAATCATCGCCAGAAGGTATGGCGAACAGAGTGAGAAAGAAAGTGATAAAAGCAAAGACCTGGGAGAGGAACTTGCAGATGTACTTTTTGTAACTTTGTGCCTTGCCAACCAAACCGGGGTCAATCTGCAGGACGCCTTCGACAGAAAAATGAAAATAAAAACTGATCGCGACAAGGAACGGCATCAGAATAATGAAAAACTGAAGTGATAAGACATCACGTGTAAAAATAATGAAGCTAGAAAAATCAGAATTAACAGGAAATAAAACAGTACAGATCAGCGGTTCGAAAAGTATTTCGAATCGTTTATTGATTTTGGAGAGTTTATTTAAAAACATACCAATCGGGAACCTTTCCAATTCCCAGGACACCCAATTGCTGAAAAAAGCATTGGCTGAGAATACGGATACCGTAGACATTCACCATGCCGGAACTGCTATGCGTTTTCTGACTTCCTACTATTCAATCATGGAAGGGAAGACCACAATTCTTACGGGATCTAAAAGGATGAAGGAAAGACCTATAAAAAATCTGGTCAATGCATTACAGGATCTCGGTGCCGAAATTGAATATCTGGAAAATGAAGGTTTTCCACCTTTAAAAATTACGGGTAAAAAGATTATTCAGAGCCAGGTACATGTACCGGCCAATATTTCAAGCCAGTTTATCACTTCCCTGCTTCTTATTGCCGGTAAGCTTGAAAACGGACTGGCTATTCATCTTGTAGGGGAGGTAACATCCAGATCTTATATTGAAATGACACTTGATATTTTAACAAGGTTTGGAATTCAAAATAGCTTTGAAGGAAATACCATTAAAGTAGAACCTTTTGATACAAAAAAAGCATCTACGCCCGTTCATTATGAAGTGGAGAGCGACTGGAGCTCTGCTTCCTATTTTTATTCTATCTGCGCCCTGGGCAGAAAGATGATCCATTTAAAAAGTTTTTACAAAAAATCAACCCAGGGGGATTCTGCAATTGCCGGAATCTATGAAAATTTCTTCGGTATCAAGACTATTTTCTCTGAAGAAGAACATACCATCACGTTAGAACCTCAGCCGGATTTTTCATTCCCTGAAAAGATTGTCCTGGATATGAATAACTGCCCGGATATTGCCCAGACACTTTGTGTAACAGCCGCTGCGTTAAAGATTCCTTTTGAAATTTCAGGATTGGGAACTTTAAGGGTAAAGGAAACCGACAGGCTCCAGGCTTTATATAATGAGCTTAAGAAACTGGGAACGGAGACGGAAATTACTGACTTAACCATCAAATCGGTCAGCTTCGGAGAACCGCAAAAAGATATTTCGATTGCTACGTATCAGGATCACAGAATGGCAATGAGCTTTGCCCCGTTCTGCCTGATCGGTGAACTCACCATTGAAGATGATAATGTGGTAGAAAAATCTTACCCGATGTTCTGGGAAGATCTGTCCGGTATATTAACTAGTTGATTTTTACAGTGCAGTAATTTGAGAATAATTTTATGAATTGTTTCAAATTACTGCATTTCAATACCATTCCTGCTCGATGAAAAATATATTTACTTTTTTCACTTTTTTATTGGTTTCGGGCTTCCACGCCCAAACCCTGAAAACTTTCTCGGTACCTGAGGGCTATAAAAAAATTGCGGAAGTAAAAGGGGATCTTGATAAAGACGGACAGGATGAAATGGTATTGGCATTCGATACGGATATAATAACAGACCGGCACTATTCCGGGAAAACAGATTATCAAAGAGTTTTTTATATTCTGAAAAATACAGATAGCGGCCTTAAGATATGGAAAAAAAATTCTACCCTGCTTTTTTCAAGTGCAATGGGATTTTATCCGGAAGATAATATTCTTGAGTTTAGTATTAAAAACGGCAGGCTTATTGTCAGACAGCAGTTTTCTACCAATTCAAGGCATACTCAAAACTACAGGCATACCTTCATGTTTCAGAATGGTGACTTCTATTTAACCGGCTCTTATGACACTTTTGAAGATACCTGCGATTTTAATTTTCTGAATGTTATCAATTTTTCTACTGGGAAGGTTGTTGCAGAAAGGGAATACTCTTCCTGTGATGAGGTAACAAAAGTACCTGAAAATTTTTATAAAGAATTTACATACAAGCCCAGGACCCTTATAAAAATGGGTGATTTCAGGATTGGTGAGCATAAGGTGGAAATTCCCGGTACAACGGAATACATTGTTTTTTAAGCGGACCTTATAAACGAGGCTCTTACCGGTTTCCTTTATTTCAACAAATTAATTATCTTTTAAAGTTAAATTAACTCCTCATATTTTGACATATCCTTATTTTTAGATTAAATAAAATATAAAAACTATGTCAAAACAAAGCATGAGACGCTTTACAGCCATTGTCCTTGGTATGGCTGCTGCCAACCTGTTTTTTTCCTGTTCAAATGACAGCATTATTGAAAGAGATGCCACTGAAACCACTCTTGCTTCCGCAGGAAAAATGAATTATATGGCTTCTTTGGCGTCTATTGAGATGAACAACTGGATGTCCGGGCTTCAGGATAATATTTCCATTTCAAAGATTTCCATTCCCGGGACCCATGATTCGGGAGCACGTATAGATGCCCCTGTTGTATCTGGTACAGCAAAAACACAAAACCTCAGTATTGCCGAACAGCTGGATGCAGGAGTACGTTTTCTGGATATCCGTTGCAGGCATATTGATAATTCTTTCACAATTCATCACGGAGCTATCTACCAAAATCTGAATTTTGATGATGTGCTTAACGCCTGTTATGCTTTTTTGAACAGCCACCCGTCAGAAACAATCATCATGTCTGTAAAAGAGGAATATGATGCTTCCAATACAACAAGGAGTTTTGAACAGACTTTTGATTCGTATATTCAGAAAAACCCTTCTAAATGGGACCTGGGAGCCGGCATACCTAACCTGGGTGATGTAAGGGGAAAAATTAAATTACTGAGAAGGTTTTCTGCAGGAACATCAAAAGGAATCAATGCTACTTCCTGGGCCGATAACACTACTTTTGAAATTAACAATTCCGAAGCACAACTTAAAGTTCAGGATTATTATAAAGTAACCAATAATGATGATAAATGGGCGGGAATATCCAGCCTGCTTAATGAGGCTAAAAATAATACCGGGAACAGGCTTTTCATCAATTTCACAAGTGGCTATAAACCCGGGATATTTGGAATACCAAGCATTCCAACCGTTTCAAATTACATTAATCCCAAGCTTAAGACGTTCTTCCAGACCAATACCAAAGGTTCGTATGGAGTCTTGCCTGTTGATTTTGTCAGCGCAGAATTATCAGAGCTGATTGTTAAGACTAATTTTTAGTAACAAAGTTTTCAAAGAATATCATTTTTTAAAAGATGCAGGCTGTTTCAGAAATGGAACAGCCTGTTTTGTATTAATTCAGATGGATTCCTACCGGAGTTTTAATCGATTACAACCTTTCTTTGCACTATTACAATGGTTTACATCAATATAATAGTGAATGAGCTATTTTTGGATCCCGTAAGCAGCCATAATCTTATTGAAGATCTCTGTATTTTCAAACAACCCCGTAAATTCTTTAGAATTCGGGCCATAAGCAAAAACATTTGACGGGATCGAAGTATGATCATTGGTACTAAAGTTTCCGAATACCCAGCCTTCCCTGAGACTTCCATCAAGAAGGGTTAACCCTCCCGTTTCATGGTCTCCTACCACCACTACTAATGTTTCTTTATTTTCATCTGCAAACTTCATCGCTTTTCCTACCACATGGTCAAAATCTAGTAATTCGGTAACCAGCTGTTCCATATTATTGCTATGTCCACCTCCATCTGTTTGAGAAGCTTCCACCATCATAAAGAAGCCTTTTTTATTATTTTTTAAATCATTCAAAGTAAGATCAAATGCATCGGCAAGCCAGTTACCTCGTCCATCGGTGATTCTTTGGGAGGCTAAAGGATCTATTACCAGCGTACGATTACTGGTTGTGGCTGATTTCAGATCGTGATAAATATCTACTTTTGCTTCTTTCAGCTTTTGCTCCGTCTCCCGGGTTAATCCATTGGTAGGTCCGCCGATCAGGATTTTTGCTTTAGAGGTAATAAAATCTTTAAGTATCAGTTCTGAACTGTTTCTGTTGTCTGAATGGGCGTAAAAATCTGCCGGGGTAGCATCGGTAACATCTCCGGTAGAAATTAAACCGGAAACCATTCCTTTAGCCGCGATAATATCAGGAATCTGTGCCAATGCTTTTCCCATTCCGTCAACTCCTACAAAGGTATTTTTAGTTTTCACTCCGGTAGCAAATGCTGTAGATCCCGGGGCTGAATCTGTAATATAGGCATTGGAAGAATTGGTTTTAGAGAGCCCTGTTGCTTTCATATTGAAAACATTCAGCTTCCCTTTGTTGGCAGTAAATGCGGCATAATATTGCGGTAAGGAAGTTCCGTCCGGAATCAGGAGAATTACATTTTTTACTTTTTTATCAATACCATCTGTTTTATAGGTTGGAGTATAAGTTGCATATTCTTTTGTATTCTTGTAAAAGTTCTTAGGAATAGTATTCATGAACTTCTTAAGATCCGGGATATGGTCGGTGTTGATATAATCCACTCCAAGGTCCATCAGATTCACCCATGCATTGGGAAAATCAGGGGCTCCATAAAAGCGTACCGGTTTTTTCCGAGCATGTGCTTTTTCTACAACTGATTTTATTTTCGCTGTTTCTTCATCTCTTGGAATTCCTTTCCCATTCCATTTTACGAGCCCAGGGAGGTCAGCACTGAACATTCCAATTCTTTTTAACTGATCTTCTGTGTAATTTTTATCAGGATCCCCATCGAAATAAAGGTAATCTGGGTAGTTCTTAAAATCGTCCGGTTGTGGCCTTCCTCCTGTAATGACAATTTTAATCCCGCTGTTTCCTGTAATTTCAGGATACTTTTTTAAGGTGTTTACCAATGCATTCAGGCTCGTTTTATAATTCTGCTTGATATCGATGAGCAATTGTAATTTTCTATTGGGATCCGGGTAAATATTTCCCTTATTCAGCTTTATCTGTTTGGAAATAGTATCCAGATAGAGGTTCTCCAGCGTTCTGCCGGCTGAGAGTTCTTTTTCCGTATGTGCTACCCATAATTTCCCTTTTACCAGAAAAACATCGGCTTCAATAGAACCAAACTGTGCATAATACGCCTGCCAGAAAGGAACTTCCTGCATATAGTCATTGTGTGAATGTGCGTTTTCCACACTATAGTTTAAATAATTCTGAGCCTGATTTTCAGTAAAAGCTGCCAGAGCCAATACAGCCAATATTTTTGATAGTTTCATTCTTAAGTTTTATTTTTTTCAAATTGAGGGCTCATCAATATGATAGATTTAAGTGTCACTTGATGCCTCTATGATATCTATTTAAAAACTATATCATCACAGAGCTTTCTGCAATGATATAGTCATTATCCATTGATTATATTAAATTTTACCAGCCTTCATTTTGTTTAATAACACCGTAACTGTTTACAATTTCAGCTTGTGGCACTGCCCAGACATTATGGATTGCCGGATTAAAGTTTCTAGCTGCCCAGACCACCTGTCCGTTAATCCCATGTAAAGGTTTTGCATAATTAGCCTGTGCATCTCCCCAACGGACAAGATCCCTGTGCCGGTCTGCCCATTCTCCTGCCAGTTCACAGCGTCTTTCATGCTTCAGGTCGGCCATTGTACATCCGGTTTTCGGTGCCAGACCTGCACGTGTTCTGATCATATTGATTTCCTGATCGGCATTTTGTCCCATCATCAGTCTGGCTTCCGCTTTGATAAGGATCACCTCAGCATAGCGCATAATAGGGATGGCAAGGTCTGTACATGGGTAGTCTCCGTTGGCACTTACATGGCCACTGCTTAATGGATATTTAAAAGCATCCATATATTTATTGAACTGGTATCCTGTAAGGGAGTTTGAAGAAGCGTAAGTTCTTTCTGTTCCGTTAAAGGTAAATTTATCTCCTAATTTCAAAATCGTTGTACTCCTCCTTTTATCTCCGGCTTCATACTCATCATATAATTCCTTCGTTGGCTGGAAATATCCCCATCCGTTATACTCACCCCAGCCTTTATTTTCAAGCATTACTCCGGGTAGGATACTTCCTACAGAATTAAATTTAGGGGTACTTGGTACAGACCAGATATATTCTGAACTATAATTATTTTCAGCCTTGAAAACATCTGCATAGTTGTTTAAAAGATTCCTGTTTCCTTTTGTCATCACCTCATTAGCCCAATAGGCTGCATTCTGCCAATCTTTCATAAACAAATATACTTTTGCCAAAAGTGCCCATGCTGCCGCTTTATGAGGTCTTCCGTAATCTTTGGCAGGAAGCTCTTCCTGGCTAGGTAATAGTTCTGCCGCTTTTTTCAGGTCATTCACAATATAATTGTAATTTTCCATGACATTGGCTGCCCTGGGAACGGGCTTCGGATCGGGCTCTTTGGTGCGGTCTACGATGGGAACTCCTGCTTTTTCATTTCCATAGCTATAAGCCAGCTCAAAGTACATCCTGCTGCTCATGAACAAGGCTTCACCCAGATACTTATTTTTAGTCGCTTGTGACGCCTGGATGTTATTAACATTACGAATGACGCGGTTAGCCACTCCTATTACCGTATATCTTTTATTCCATTGGGTTTCCAGATCTCCTGCCGCGATATAATTGCTGCTGAAATTCTTCACATTATCGGCTTCACTTTTTGCTCTTCCCGTAACCATATCATCACTGGCATTAATGAACCAGAAAAAGCCTCTTCCATAAAATTCACTGTCGGAAAGTGGTTTATACATTGCATTTGCACCTGTGATCAGGTCATTTTCTGTTTTCCAGAAGTTGGCTTCCGTAGGAGTTCCTTCCGGTTGTATATCCAGTTCATTTGTACACGATGAGAGCGCTAAAAATATTCCTGAGATTAAAATTGCTTTATTAAAAAATTTCATCTTTTTTACTTTTTAAATTTGTTTAGATTACAATCCGACTTCCAGGCCGAAGATAAATGACCGGGCCTGAGGATATCTTCCGGTATCCACACCATAGGTTTCCATTCCCACTTCAGGATCAAAGCCTGTATATTTGGTAATGGTAAACAGGTTATTAGTTGTCATGTACACTCTGATTTTATTTACATTCAGCCTTGAATACAGTTCCTTCGGCAATGAATATCCAACCGTAAGATTTTTCAGTCTCAGGTAAGAGCCGTCCTCCACATAGAAATCCGATACTTTTGAATAATTACCGCCTGGATCACCATGTACCAGCCTTGGAATATCCGTATTGGTATTCTGAGGTGTCCAGGCATTCAGAATATCCCTGTCCATATTATAGTTTTGCCCTGTTCCACCGGGATTCAATGAAATAAATTTTAATCCGTTGAATATTTTGTTTCCATATACTCCCTGGAAGAATAGGTTGAGATCAAAGTTCTTCCATGTCATATTGTAGGATAGCCCGTAGGAAAATTTAGGGTAAGGATTTCCGAGGTTTACAAAATCATTGTTATTTAATGTTCCTGTATTTCCCTCTTTCTTCAGGAATTTAATATCTCCCGGTTTAGCATTAGGCTGGATGAGGTTACCGTTGGCATCTTTATAATTATCGATTTCGGCCTGAGTCTGAAAAATTCCATCGGTTTTATAGCCATAATAAGAATACAGGGATTCACCTACCTTCACACGGGTAGGTTTCAATACTCCCCGGACATTATTGCTGCTGATAAACATCTCTTCAACACCGGCCAGCTGTTTCACCGTATTTTTTAGTTGACTAAAAGTAGCGCCTATGGAATAGCTAAAATCTCCTGTATTTTTGCTGTTGTAATTAATTCCTATTTCATATCCTTTATCCTGGAATAATCCGGCATTCACATACTGATCTACATATCCTGATGTACTTGGAAGGCTGACATTGAAAATCTGGTCTTTTGAGTTTTTAACAAAATAATCAAATTGTAACGACAGGCTATTACGTAAAAAAGAGGCATCTACTCCAAAATTGGTCTGCTCAGATTTTCCCCACTTCAGGTTTGAGTTGGGATTGGTGGTAGCGTAATAGGCGATATTCTGAGTTGGATCCTGTCCGAAAATCACATTATTATCACGTACCATCAGCGGATTCACGGCCTGAAAGGAGATTCCTCCAAGATTTCCTAAAATCCCGTAGCTTCCTCTCAGCTTCAGATTGGAAAGCCAGGCAATGTTATTCATAAAATTTTCCCTGGAAACCACCCATCCTCCTGAAATGGAATAATAATTGGCAAACCTATTCTGTTTTGCCACCAAAGAAGATCCGTCTCTCCTTCCTAACAAACTGACTATATATTTTCCTGCATAATCATAGTTTACTCTTGCCAGATACGATATCAAAGATTGTCTGTATTTGTAACTGTATACTTCCTTATTGGTATCTGCAGCATTTTGAAGATATCTGAACGCTTCGGCCTCGCTTCTGAAATCAAAGGCTTTTGCTCTGAAACCGTCTTCAGTGGTTTTTTGAAAAGTAAAGCCGGCAAGGAAGTCAAAATTATGCTTATTTGCAGTGAATTTGTAAGTAAGGAGCTGCTCTGCAAGAGATGTGGATAAAGTATTAGATTGATATTCCAGATTGTTGGTATCAAATATTTTTCCTATTTCCAGTACTCTGGAAGTAAATTCTTTAGTATTTCCTATTTTAAAAGTTTGTGAAAAGTTGGAACGGAACTTTAAATCTTTGGCCAAAGCAACTTCTACATATGGATTAATCAAAATTTCATGGGTAGGATTCTGAATACTGATCCTTTTAAGATAGGCCACGGGATTGATCATGTCCCCATATCCTCCTGCCACCTCAATCGGCAATCCTGAATACGCTCCTGCCGGAGTATATACCGGAACATTCGGCGGATAATACATTGCCGCTACCAAAGCTCCTGTATAACCATTTTTTGTATTGGCTGTATTTCCATCGGAATAATTATAATACATATTTTCTCCGATCGTCAGCCAGTCTTTCACCTTGTGTTCAGAGTTAACCCTGAAATTGTAGCGTTTTGCCTGGGTATTCAATAAAATTCCTTCCAGGTTCCGGTGGTTCATCCCTACAAAGAACCTAGATTTTTCACTTCCTCCACTAAGGTTTACATTATATTCCTGTACGGTTCCTGTACGGAAGATTTCTTTCATCCAGTTGGTTCTGGTAATTCCGCCGTCAGCATATTTTTCTGCGTTGAATGCGAGTGGCAGGCTATTTATTTTCCCGGCATTATCATACGCCTGGCGCATTACTTCCTGGAACTCTGCCGCATTTAAAGATTCTTTTAACCTCCAGGCCTGGTTGATCCCGTATTTAACATCAAAATCCACTGTCAGACTTCCTTTTTTACCTCTTTTCGTGGTAATGAGGATAACCCCGCCTGAAGATCTTGCCCCGTAAATAGCCGCGGAAGCATCTTTAAGAACAGAAATATCCTGAATATCATTAGGGTTAATAGAAGGTGTCCCGTTAAAAACTACGCCATCTATTACATAAAGCGGAGATTCACCATTTACACCTCCCAAACCACGGATATTAACTTTTGGTGAGCCATTGGGATCTCCGCCCTCATTAACCACCGTTACCCCAGGGGCTTTACCCTGCAGGACTTCTCCTACTCCGGATAAAGATCTGGATGTAAGTTTATCCAACGAAGCTTCAGAAACAGCACCCGATATCTTGCTTTTTTTCTGAGTTCCATATCCTACTACAACAACCTCATCGAGTGTTTTTTCTTTTAAGCTGTCTTGTTTCTGGGAGAGGAACATTGGTGAAGCAGATATTGCACCAATTAGTAATACCCGGCCCGTTAAGTAAGTTACTGAGACAGGGATTTTTAATACATTCATGACATCCTGATTTAATTAGATGCAAAATTAGATCAGCTATCTCTCCCACTTCATTACGGGTTTTTTATGTTTTTATTAAGAAATTTTATCGGTCATCACTTATTGGAATTAACCAATATAAACAACACCTTGTATATCAATAGTATAAACAATTAAAATAATGATAAGATATATTACCAATAGCATGATAGGGATTAACTTTATTTTAATTTTATGACCAATCATATACAACCATATCAAAAAATCAATGTCTTGCTATCTGCTTTTTCAGTTGTAATAAATGGCAGAGTTCATATTTCTTTTTTACATTTGCTGAAATTAAAATTATCAGCTTCAATGACCATCATCATTACAGGAACGTCTTCAGGAATCGGGTTCGCATTAGCCGAATATTTTGGTAAAAAGGGACACAAAGTATATGGCTTAAGCCGGAAGCATACGGAAAGCCCGTATTTCAAATCGATCCCGACGGATGTTACCGACAATACAGCTGTTCAGAATGCCATCGCAGAAGTTTTAACTACAGAAACCAGCATTGATGTTTTGATCAATAACGCCGGAATGGGAATGGTGGGGGCTGTAGAAGATTCCACAAAGGAAGACATTTTAAAACTGTTCAGTCTTAATCTGGCCGGTGCCGTTCAGATGATGAGCGCTGTTCTTCCCGGCATGCGTCAAAATAAATTCGGGAAAATCATTAATGTTTCCAGTATCGGAAGTGAAATGGGATTACCTTTCCGGGGATTTTATTCTGCTTCAAAATCAGCCCTGGATAAAGTAACGGAGGCGATGAGGTATGAAGTGTATCCATGGAATATTGATGTTTGCTCACTTCATCTGGGAGATATTAAAACCAATATTGCCGAAAACAGGGTCATTGCAACGGTTTCCGAACCCTATAAAAATATTTTCAATAAAGTGTATGCTTTAATGAATGCCCATGTAGATGAAGGAACCGAACCGAAAGAAGTGGCGGAATACATTGAAAAGCTTCTGAATAAAAAGAAATGGAAAGCTCATTATTATTTTGGTAAATTCGGGCAGAAAATCGGGGTTCCGTTGAAATGGATTCTTCCACAGGGAACCTATGAGAATTTAATGAAGAAATATAATAAACTGGATTAGTTTCAGTTATTAAAAAAATTATTAACTGTATTTAAACCATTAAGGGATTAAGTAGTGAAGAATGCCTCGCTTTTAAGCTCAAGATGATTATTAAAATGCCACTTAATTCTTAGTGATTTAAATAAACATAGCATTGAAATTATTTCTGAAAATATTTTTTGTTGTATTCTGCGTTTTTACACAAGCGCAGAAAAAACAATACTGGCTCATTGACTCAGAGACCAACGTAAGGAAAAAGGTTAAAGATTCCGCTTCTGCCGTAAAGTTCCTGGATTCACTGGCACAAAATAACTACTTCTTTACCCGGCTGAAAGAGGTAAAAGCAAAAGGAGACAGCACAGAAATATTCTATGATAAAGGAAAAAATTATAATGAAACCTATGTAGACCTTTCTGATTCCATTGTACAAAAGCTTAAAATACAGAAAGATTTCTTCACTAAAAATTTAGATTCTACCAAAAAAAGCATTAATAAAAGTTACATTGACGAAGGATATTCTTTCAGCAGAATCAAATCCCGATATAAAGGGCAGAAAAACGGCTATCCTGTTGTAGAACTGGATATCAATAAAAATGATAGAAGAACGATCGACGGCTTTGTGCTCAAAGGGTATGAAAAAGTTCCGAAAAGGTTTATGAAGAATCTTGAAAAGGAATTTAAAGGAAAAAACTATGATGACAAAAATTTGCTGGCGATCAATAAAAACTTTCAAAGCCATCCTTTTCTAAGCCTTGAGCGGCAACCCCAAACCTTATTTACCAAAGATTCAACCAATATTTACCTGTTCCTGGAAAAGAAAAAGACCAATACCTTTGACGGTGTCATCGGATTTGGAAATGACAAGACAGACAAATTTACCTTAAACGGTACCATGAATGTCAATTTCAGGAATATGTTCAATGGTTTCGAAACCATTAATCTGTATTGGCAGAGAAATCCCGATAAAGGACAAAATTTTGATTTGCAGGTTGACATTCCCTATCTCTTCAAATCCAATGTCGGGATGAATGCAAAGGTGAATATTTACAGACAGGATTCCACTTTTGCCAACGTAAAATTCTTACCGGCCTTCTATTATCACATCAATAACCGGAACAAGATCGGAATTCGCGGAACTTTGGAAACCTCTACTATTATTGATTCTCTGTATGTTCAGGGAAAGGATTATAACAAGAGGGGAATCGGGGTCTGGTTTGAAATGACAGAACCTACCGACATTGATCTTTTCCTGTACAAGACAAGGATCAATGCCGGGTATGATTTTCTAACAACAACTTATACAAAAGGAAATACCAAAGCTACCCAGAATCAGTTTTATTTCTTCGGTGAACATAATTACCATATTGCCGGAAATCATTTTCTCAACATCAAAGGAGAAGGAGCCATGATGGATTCTAAGGTAGAGTTTTCTGCCAACGAATTGTACCGCTTCGGAGGCTGGAATTCCATGCGGGGATTCAATGAAAATTCCCTTGCCGCTGATTTCTTCTATTACGGAAGTTTAGAATACCGGTACCTCATCGGCAGCCAGGCATTTTTTGATATCTTTGGCCAATATGGTCAGCTCAACAATAAATCCCTGAATGTAAAACCCAAACTCTACAGTGTAGGACTCGGTTTCAACTTTTTCATCCCTATCGGGCTGATGAGCTTCCAATTATCGAATGGAAATGAATTCGGGAATCCGTTTAAATTCAATGATATCAAAATCCATTGGGGGATTCTGAGCCGGTTCTAAGGCTTTTCTTTCAAAGTTATTGTAAGCTTTGAATTGCTCAACGTGAGATTTAAAGGTTTTTAATCCGTACCTTATTCATAAAAACCCGCAAAACATTACAATACAAATATTTACTGAAAAATAGTTACATTTGTTTTGAGAAGACACAATGCGAAAAAAATAAATAAAAGTATCATGAAAATTAAGTTTTTATTTATAATCGGATTTTGTCTGAGCTTTTCTATTAACGCATTGGCACAAGATACAAAGCAAGTAATTCAAAAAAGTCTGTCAGCATTAGGAAACTGGGAAGCGGTAGATAACTTTGAATATTCAACTCAAAGGACAAATTCAGACCGATGGCAGGGATATGACTTCAATAATCCTATACCCGAAAAAGATGAGTTTCATCTCGCTTTTGATCTGAAAAACAATCGTTTCCTGCATCATACCCGGAATCATTACCCCGGCGGTTATTTGTTTGACACATACAGGCTGGGCCGGGATGCAACATATTATGTATATGATGGCATCGGCAGCAGAACCGGAAAAGATTTGCTCAATCTCGGCTCTTCTTCTTTCAATAACAGAAAAAATGCTTTATTGAACAATTTCTCTTATTTTATCCTGAAGCAATTGCTCACAGAAAGTAAAGATGAATCTTTGCTTACAGCAGACAATACCTGGATTATCTCCAGAAAAACACCATCCGGCACTGAAGAATACTGGTTTGATAAAAACACTTATCTTTTAAAAAAAATAACGAAAATCCAGGGACAAGATACCCTGATTCAACATTTTGATGATTATTTGACAGCCGATGGATTGATGATTGCAAAGAAAAGCAGCCTGGAACGCAACGGAACACTTGTTTATTCAGACTCGTTAAGCTCATTCAGGCACAATAAAGGAGTAGATCCTAAGGTTTTTGATTTTCCTCCGGGATATAAAACGGTCACAGAACAGACTCCTAAGCTTTCCGCTAAAATGTTGACTAAAGACGTCTACCTGATTGAGAATGTAGATGGGGACCGGAATATCTTATTCGTTAATATGGGCAACTATATTGTTCTTACGGAAGCTCCGCTATCATCGGCTACCACCCGATCAATACTGGAGGTTATTCATACTGCTTTGCCCAATATACCTGTCAGATACGTTCATCTCTCCCATTTCCACAATGATCACATTTCGGGTATTGCAGAAGTAGTGAAAGAAGGGGCAACAATTATCTGCGCAGAAAGTATGAAGCAACCTGTTATTGCCATGTTACATAACGGCAATACTGCTGCTCAAACCGGAGATGCCAGTTTTATCGTTTTTAACAACAAAAAAGTGTTACAAAACGGGCAGAAAAAACTGGAATTTTATGAAGTTCCTAACAGCCATGCCAAAGGAATGTCATTCTTATATCTGCCGCAGGAAAAATTGATCTACCAGGGCGACCTGCTATCATTGCCTGCCGATTCATATCTTACTCCGGCAATAGCTGTAACCAGGGAGTTTTCAGATTTTCTGCATCAGAAAAAGATACCTTTCGACCAAATTATTGGTCATCACGGACTTCCTCTCATTTCTAAAAAAACCTTTGATGAGGTTATTACTATGAAAGAACCCGTTTTTCATTGACATTTTGTGAATTATTCATCATATAATAAAGCATAATCGCCTATACAAAACGCAATTTTTATTTTATCATTGTGTTAATTACCATCGTTAAAAAGTATCAAATCGTATTTTTATTTTAATACATCATTAAACTATATGTAATAATGCACTGCTAAATTTGTCTTAAAAAAAATGAAGAAAACTTTAGCTACTTTTGCCGTTTTTTTACTTCCTCTTTATTTTACGGCCCAGGAAATCACTATTTCCGGAAATGTAAAATCTGAAAACGGCTCAAGTGTTTCCGGTGTGAACATCACCGACAAAAACACAGGAAAGACTGCTATTACTGATGAAAATGGTAATTTTACCATTTCTGCCAGCCCCAAAGATATCCTTGAATTTTTTGCTCCTGAATTTTCTGTTTATACCGTAGAAGTTTCTTCAAAAAAACAATATTCCGTTACTTTAAAAAAAGCCAACGAAAAGCAGATTGAAGGCGTTGTTATTACTGCTCTGGGGATTGCCAAAAAGAAAGAAAAAATCGGATATGCTACTCAGGAAGTAGGAACCAGACAATTTGAAACCATAACAACTCCAAGTATCGGAAACCTATTCTCCGGCCAGGTAGCAGGTCTTAATGTTTCCAATCCAACGGGAATGCAACAGGCCCCTGAATTTAATTTAAGGGGAAATTCCAATCTGGTTTTCGTTATTGACGGGGTGATCGTTGAAAAGGAAGTTTTCCAAAATCTGGACCCTAATAATATTGAGAACATTAACGTATTGAAAGGAGCCACAGCCTCCGCCTTATATGGGTCAAGAGGAAGATATGGAGCCGTACTGATCACTACTAAAACGGCAAAAAAGAAAGGCTTTACTATTGAGTTTTCTCAAAATACCATGATCACAGCAGGGTTTACCAATCTTCCGAAAACACAGACCGAATATGGAAACGGATCCCATGGCAAGTATGAATTCTGGGACGGAGCTGACGGCGGGGTGAATGATGGTGATATGATCTGGGGACCTAAATTCGTTCCGGGCCTGAAAATCGCCCAATGGAACAGCCCGATCAGAGATAAAGTAACAGGAGAAACTATTCCCTGGTACGGAGCTGTGACCGGCACTCAGTACAATGATAAATCAAGATATGAAAGAGTCCCGATTGACTGGCAGTATCACGATAACCTGAAAACATTTTTAAAACCGGCGGTGATCAACAATAACAATTTTGCGATCAGCTATAGAAATAATAAAGATATATATAGGTTTTCCGGTAATTTCATGAATTATGACGACAGGGTTCCCAATTCTTACCTGAGACGATACGGGGTGAATTTTTCCTCTGAAAACCATTTGGGAGACCGATTGATCCTGGATACAAAATTCAATTTTAACCAAACCTTCACTCCCAATGTTCCCAACTACGACTATAATCCAAGCGGCCACATGTACACCATCCTGATCTGGATGGGGGCAGATGTAGACGGAAGAGCCCTGAAAAACCATATGTGGATTCCCGGAAAAGAAGGTATAGCGCAGGCTAACTGGAACTATGCCTGGTACAACAATCCCTGGTTCGGTGCTGAATATTATAAAAATCAAAATACGACCAATATCATCAATGCCCAAACCGGATTGGAATATAAAGCTACCCAAGATTTCTCAGTAAAAGGTAAAATATCCATTGTAGAAAATCATAACAAAGCGGAAATATTAAGTCCTTATTCCTATTTCAATTACAGTGCACCAAGAAGCGGAGGCTATATTCTGAAAGACAACAAGACCTGGAACCTCAACTACGATGTACTGGCGACCTATAAGAAAAAAATCTCCGACAATTTTGATTTCACCATCAACGCAGGAGGCTCGGCATTTTATTATAAAAACAACCTCAATGAAAGGTCTACAGATGGCTTAAAGATTCCTGAACTTTATACCTTTGAAAATTCTATCGGGGCATTGAAAAATTATGCCTATCTCAAGGAAAAACTGATCTACAGTGCTTATTCAACAATTGATATCGGCTTATACAATGCATTCTTTATCAATATTTCGGGGCGGAATGACTGGTCTTCCACACTGCCCAAAGCCAACAGGTCTTACTTCTATCCTTCAGCATCCGTAAGTGCGGTAATTTCCAATCTGGTGAAAATGCCTGAATCCATCAATCTGCTAAAGCTCTCCGCATCATGGGCAAAAGTAGCATATGATTTTCAGCCGTATTCCATCAGAAACTATTATTTGAATAACGGAGGAATTACCTTTAACGGAAACCCTACCAATTATTACCCAACGATTTTAAATAACGAAAATTCATTAAAACCGGAACAGACCAAATCTTATGAACTGGGTTTAAGTGCAGGCTTATTCAACAATAGAATTACATTAGACGCTACCTATTTCAGAACCCTGGATTATGATAATATCCTTCAGTTTCCGAGTGCAGAATCATCCGGTTTCAAGTCTCAGTATGTAAATGGTAATGAATATACCACCAAAGGATTTGAAATTTCATTAGGTTTTGTCCCAGTTAAAACCAAAGATTTCACCTGGAGATCTTTAATCAACTGGAGTACTTACGAGCAAAAACTGACTTCCATCTACGATAATATGCCTAATTACAAGAATATTCTATTAGGAGAAAGAATGGACAGTTATTATGATTATACCTGGCAGAAATCCCCGGAAGGAAAGGTTATCCTGAATCCGCAAACCGGAATGCCTACAAGGGCTGCCAACCCTACCAACTTAGGGCATTTCAATCCTGACTGGACTTTTGGATTCAACAATACCTTCAAGTATAAAAAATTCACCCTGAACATCGGTATCGACGGTAGTATTGGCGGCGTAATGAGATCTCAGGTAGTTGAAAAAATGTGGTGGGGAGGAAAACACCCTAATTCTGTAGCCTACAGGGATCTTGAATATGCTAATCCGGGAACTTATTATTTCGTTCCCGATGGAGTTAATTATAATCCTGCAACAGGAACATATACTCCTCATACCAAAGCCATAAGCTTCCAGGATTGGGCGCAAAACTATCCTTATCAGGCGCGGGTAACCGAGGCTGAAAGTGAAGAGTTTGCCAATGTGTTTGACCGGACCTTCGTAAAGCTAAGGTCGGTAATCCTTGAATATGATTTCTCTTATCTGCTTAACCCACGGGGATTTGTAAAAAACTTTACTGTAAACCTTTCAGGATACAACCTTGCGATGTGGAAAAAATCCAAAAACCTGTATTCTGATCCCGATTTTAAAATAGGAACCGGAAACGACAGTAAAGATCAGTCTAAAATCGGCTCCGGGAATGATATTCAGGATCCTTCAAGCAGATGGTTCGGGATTGGTTTTAATCTTAAATTTTAAACAGCATTTCAAATGAAAAATATTATAAAATCATTGATCGTTATAGGAGCTTTCACGTTTACTTCATGTGAATCCAATCTTGATAAAATTAATGAAAACCCTAACGACCAGTCAAGCATCCATCCGCGATCACTTTTAACCTATGTTTCCATGAATACTTTTCAGGTAAATGGTGATAATATGTATGCCTCAAGAATGATGATCGGTACGGACGGTGAAAATATATATCAGTACATGAAGTGGAATGATGCTTCCTTTGAAGTCCATACCAAAGGACTGTTGAATACGGTAAAAATGATGCAGGAAGCTGAAAAGATCAATAATAAAAATTATATTGCCATTGGTAAATTTCTAAGGGCATATCAGTTTTTCAATATCAGCTTAAAGGTGGGAAGCGCTCCTTATTCTGAAGCCGTAAAAGGAGAATCCGGAATTACCCAACCTAAATATGACAGCCAGGAAGCCATCATGTCCGGTATTTTATCTGAACTTAAAGAAGCTAATGATCTTATCAATAGCAACGATAAAATTGAGGGTGATATTATCTACAATGGTGATGCTTCAAAGTGGAAAAAGCTTATCAACTCCTTTCGGCTGAAAATTTTAATGACCTTATCCAGAAAAAGCACAGTAGGAAGTTATACTATTGCTTCAGAATTTGCTGCTATTGCCGGAAGCCAGCCTTTAATGACTTCCATTACAGATAATGGCGAACTTAAATTTGCGGATGCTGCCGACAGCCGGTACACAATGTTTAACAACAGCGGATACGGATCCAGTTTATACATGGCTGATTATTTTATCAATCTGTTTAAAGAAAGAAAAGATCCCCGCCTGTTTACATTCGCTGCCCAGACTACGGGAGCAAAAGAAGCGGGAAAAGCAATCACAGATTTTACAGCATATAACGGCGGAAATCCCATCTCATCGTATTCAGATAACGCAGCATTGATTACCGCTAAAAACATTTCCAAGGTAAACGACCGTTTTTACAAGGATCCGACCAATGAGCCATCGTCCATATTAAGCTACCCTGAGTTAGAATTTATTCTGGCAGAAGCAACAGCAAGAGGATGGATTTCCGGATCTGCAAAAGCCCATTATGATAATGCCATCAGGGCCAGCTTTAGTTTCTATCAGACCTATGTAAAAAACCCGGGACAGTACTTTGCAGGGTTTGATGTAAATCAGTATCTGACGACTCCATTGGTTATGTATGACAACTCAGCTCCGTTACAGGTTCAGCTGGAAAGAATCATTACCCAGAAATACATGACTATGTTCCATCAGTCCCAGTGGACGTCTTATTATGACTATTTAAGAACAGGTTTCCCTGATTATCCGCTGCAAAATGGCGTTTCGGCACCGTTCAGGTTCAGATATCCGCAATCTGAGTACAACTATAACGGTTCCAATGTGAAAGCGGCATTGGCTGCCCAGTATGGAGGCAATGACAATATTAATGCAAAGCCCTGGTGGTTACAGTAAAATTCTGATTATTTTTATATAAACAAAGAAATCGCAGGAAAATCCTATTAACTTGCGGTTTCTTTCTTATTACGATTGAATTATGGACAGAAGAGAATTTTTAGAAAAATCAAGCCTTTTACTTGCCGGGCTGGGAACGTCAGGTATACTGCATCCTTCTATTTTAAAAGCTTTATCAATTGAACCGGCCGCCCAATCTACTTTTTATGACGCGGAGCATGTAGTGATCCTTATGCAGGAAAACCGTTCATTTGATCATGCCTTCGGAGCTCTTAAAGGAGTGAGAGGATTTCTGGATCAAAGGGCTTTTATCAAGCAGGATGGCCATTCCGTTTTTTTCCAGAAAGGGGATAACGGAAAATATGCATCCCCAGCACGCCTGGACCTAAGAAATACAAAATCCACATGGATGAGCTCATTGCCTCATTCGTGGGCAGACCAGCAAAAAGCACTGAATAAAGGAAAATTTGATCAATGGCTTCAGGCCAAAGCTTCAGGCAATAAAGATTATAAAGATATTCCGCTGACACTAGGGTATTATAACCGTGAAGACCTTCCCTTCTATTATCAGCTGGCAGATGCATTTACAATATTTGACCAATATTTCTGTTCTTCCCTGACAGGAACCACACCCAACAGATTATTCCTTTGGTCCGGAACCTTAAGAGAACAGCAATATGGCAAGGTAAAAGCCAACGTGGTTAATGAAAATATTGATTATGATACAGCCAGACAGGCAAAATGGAAAAGTTTTCCTGAAATTTTAGAACAGCAAAATGTTTCATGGCGTATTTACCAGAATGAAATCAGTCTTCCAAAAGGAATGTCCGGAGAACAGGAAGCATGGCTGAGTAATTTCACCGACAATCCTATTGAATGGTTTTCAAGGTTTAATGTTAAATTTTCCAAGGGCTACCATCAGAATATCCCTAATATTATTGCTCACCTGAAACAGGAGATTGAAAAAGACCCTAAGCAGAAGGAAAGACTGGAAGCCATGATTGCCGGACTGCAGGAAGATCAGGTAAAATACCATCCGGATAATTATTCAAAACTTTCCCGGGAAGAGAAAAACCTGCACGAAAAAGCTTTTACCACCAACGTTAACGATCCCAACTACTGGAAACTTGAAATCGGCAAGGATGAAACCGGTGAAAGGCTGGTCGTTCCGGAAGGGGATGTCCTGTTCCAGTTCCGGAAAGATGTGGAAGAAAAAAAACTTCCTCTGGTGTCCTGGCTTGTAGCTCCCGAGCATTTTTCTGATCATCCCGGATCTCCATGGTATGGGGCATGGTACATTTCAGAGGTTTTAAATATTCTTACCCAAGATCCTGAAACCTGGAAGAAGACAATCTTTATCATCAATTATGATGAAAATGACGGTTATTTTGATCACGTACTGCCATTCGCACCTCCTGTGAATCCAAGCCAGCCGGTAGATATGAACGGTAAAGAAGGCGTGGAGTATGTAGATCAGTCCCAGGAATACATGTCTGATCCTTCTTTGAAAAGCTATGAAAAAGTTGAAGGAACTGTAGGACTTGGCTACAGGGTTCCCATGATCATTGCTTCCCCGTGGACAAAAGGCGGATTTGTAAATTCTGAAGTATCGGATCATACTTCCGTGTTGCAGTTCCTGGAGAAATTCATCATGAAGAAACTCAACAAAAATGTTCACGTAGACAATATCAGCGACTGGAGAAGAGCCGTATGCGGAGATCTTACTTCTGCGTTCAATTCGTCTCATATAAAAGCTCCTCAGATGGATTACCTTAATCAGAAAGATTATGCCAAGACCATCAACGCGGCCAGAAACAAGCCTGTTCCTGATCTGAAATGGTATTCTGAAAACGAGCTCAATGATCATTTACTTGAGATTCAGGAAAGAGGATTAAAGCCTTCGAATTCGCTTCCTTATAATTTCCAGGTCAATCTGGAGAGGGAAGGCATCAAAATGACTAATTTAAAAGAGAAGGGTGTTCCTCTGTTAATTTATGACAGGACACAATTCCACAGCAATAATTATTATTTCTCTTATGCCCTGTATTCAAAACAGGAATTATCGCATTCGGTACATTCCGGAGCTTATGATTATGAGGTCTATGGACCTAATGGTTTTTTCCGGAAGTTTAAAGGAGATTCAAGCCCGGAATTGGAAGTTACTTTAGTCAATCATATTTCAAAAAGTCAGGTCGAATTGATTATCAAAAACAATAAAAAGAAGAATTCTTTAGTGCTGGAAGACCTTTATGGGAAAACAAAAAGAGTGATTTCTTTACAAAAACAGGAAGAAAGAATAGTTTTCGATCTTAATCAATACAAAGGATGGTATGATATAAAGGTAAACCTGAATGACCATCAGTGGCATTTTGCAGGAAGGATAGAAACGGGCAAGGTTTCTGTATCTGACCCGCACTGGGCTTAGTAAATTCAACAATTATTCTAAAAATCCTGTACAGCTTATGTGCAGGATTTTTTATAATAACACTCAAACGAATTATATTATTTTTCAATGATATTTAATTACTTTAATAGAAAAAGCAGTGATATAAAAAAAGTTATATATTATTTCTACGGTATAGTGAATTTTATTATATTCACTTAACTAATTATCAGTGTCATGAAAATATTAAAATTAACTATTGCTTTATCTTTATTTACTGCTGCCATATCAGGAAATCTATATGCCCAGGATACGAATACGGATAACCATACCATCACAATTTCCATCCCTGAAGTCGCCCTGGTTGATATTGAACCCGCGGCTACGAAAAATATTACATTAGGATTTACAGCACCTACAGAAGCCGGGAACCCTATCGTAGCGAGTGCAGCCAACAACACATTATGGCTTAATTATTCATCGGTTAAATCTGTTGCAGATCCTACCCGTAACGTGAGTGTAAAGCTTAATGCCATCATTCCGGGGATTGATATTCAGGTAACCGCAGCGGCTGCTACCGGCTCCGGCGCAGGAACTTTAGGGACTTCTGCAGGATTATTAACACTAAGTGCTGCAGACCAAACTATTATTTCAGGTATCGGAAGTGCTTACACAGGAAACGGTGCCAATAATGGTCATAATCTCACTTATGCTCTTGCTGCAGGAAGCGGGCCTGGTGGTGTAGCTGCCTATGCAGATCTACAGGCAACAGCCACTGCAGTAGCTACTGTTACTTACACCATATCAGACAACTAGGGTTTAAGCCAATCAGTTCTGTATTTCAAACAAGAAGAAATTGTATTTCAGTTTCTTCCTGCTTTTGTATTATTCTCAATTTTTTAATTTCAAATTTATTATGATCATTAAGCGTATTCTCTTTTTAATCACTTTGATTTTGCAATTCAGCCTTTTACATGCCAGTATTGTGGTTCTCAATGGTCTTACGCATTCGTATAAAATAGAAAACGGAAAAGTGTACAAAGGAAAAGTGGCTATCGAAAATACAGGTAACACCCTGCAAAATGTAAAGTTATTTTTACAGGATTTCACTTATCATTCTGATGGGACTATCAATTATACAGCGTTACATACCAATAAAAAAACCAACGGCGGCTGGATTAAGCTCAATACGAATTTAGTAGCTCTGAAGGCAAAAGAAAAAACAGAAATATTCTATGAGATCAATGTTCCTGATCAGATAAAAGATCCTGGCAGCTATTGGAGTGTAATCATCGTAGAACCGGTAGATAATATAAAACCCAATGACAAACAGTCCGGAGTAAGCATTACTTCCGTTATAAGATATGCCATTCAGATCATCACAGATTATGATACGGAAAAGGCTAAACCTGATCTTACATTTGAAAGTATCAAAGTAGAAAAAGAACAAGGTAAGAAGACTGTAAAAATTGCGATAACCAATAACGGAAACCTTTATTGTAAACCAACAGCGTCCATTGAAATTTATAACCGTAAAACAGGAGAAAAAATAGGGACTTTTTCTAGTTTAACAATGGGCTTACTCCCTTCTACCTCTAAAACATTCTACATTGATATCAGTAAAGTACCTCCAGCTCAATACAAAGCTACTGTCATAGCTACTGACGAAGATGAGAATGCTTTTGCGCTCAATGTGGAATTAGAAGTAAAAAATGGTTAGAACCTGGACATTATTTATTATTGTATTATTGTTCCCGCTATTTGCCTTTTCTCAGCAGCAGTCAAACAGATTAGCCAGTAAAAAAGACAGTTTAAGGCCGGGGATGACCACTTCTATCTCTTTTATGCTGGTAAACGGATCGTCAGAACATAAAACATACGACATTTCAGTAGTTACTTCAAATCCTCTTATCAGACCTATTCTTGCAAAAGATGAGTTTCAGATAGCTTCACAGGAAACATCCTTATATCTTGTTCCTGTGCGCATTGCAGCAGAAACGCCACAGGGTGACTATTCTGTTACATTAAATATTACTGACCGTTTGAACGGAATATCTTTTACAAAAGTTTCATCCATTACCGTTTCAGGTAACAGAAAACTTTCCCTTACTGCATTGGATTCACCGGAGTTTATAAGGGCAGGGGAAACCATCCGTGCTTCATTTCTTTTAAAAAATAATGGAAATGTAGCAGAAAATATTGTTCTTGAAAGTAAAAATGCAATTGTCGATCATGATGCCTCAATTCTGTTAGCCCCCAATGAGTCAAAAATTATTAATATTCACAAACCAACCCTTTCTGAAGTCGGTCAAAATGAATTTCAGAACCTGAATCTTTCTGCTTATTCAAAAGACAATCCTAAGGAAATCCAAAGTGTTTACATAAGTACCCAGGTTATTTCTGTAAAACCCACCAGCATTGATATTTATCACCGCCTTCCCATAGCAGCTTCATTATCTTTTATCGGGATGAAGAATATGGGAGTATATCATGATGGTTTTCAGGGTGAATTTTATGGCAAAGGGACACTGGATAAAGAAAATAAAAATCAGATTGAGTTCCGGGCTGCTACACACAATCCTGTTGAACTGAACACTTTTACTCAATATGAAGAATATTTTGTGAATTACAGGCGGGATAACTTCTTTGTTCATTTAGGTGACAAAACTTATTCTTCTTCTTACCTGACTGAGTTTGCCAGATATGGTCGTGGCGCAGAAATCCGGTATGATTTTAATAAAATAAGTCTGGGAGGCTTTTATAATCATCCTCGTTTTTTCAAAGATATCAGGGATGAATTAAACTTTTATTCAGCATTTAAAATCCGTAAAGAATCTGAAGTTACTGTAGGATACTTCTACAAGATTCCTGAGAAAGAAGCTTTCAAATCTGGCAATATGGGGCTAGACTCTGAAGCCCACCTTCCCTATACTAAAGGTAAATTTAAGGTTTCAAAAAACATTAATCTCTCCGGGGAATTTTCTTACAGCAGAATGAAAAAAAAAGAAGGAGCAGCTTATATGATGCAGGCTGATATCAATTTTGAAAAAGTTACCGGAAATTTATTATATATGAAAGCAACTCCTGAGTTTGCAGGGTATTTTACCAATACCAGTACATTTAGTGGAAATCTTCAGTATAGATTTTCCGGGAAGATAAGTATTCTTGCGAATTATATGCAAGATGCCAGAAATTTCCAAAGGGATACCTTATTCCTGGCAGCTCCTTACAGAAAGTATTTTCAATATGGAATTCAGTATCAATACCTGCCCAATGGGTCTGTCATGCTTAATAACGGATATCAGAAATACCAGGATAGGCTGGAGCCTAGACAATTTGATTATTATGAGCGCTTTTTCAGAGTGAGCATCAATCAGCGGATCGGAATATTTCAGGTTAATTTTGAAGGGCAGTTTGGAAAAACAGATAATTATCTGAGCGGGTGTAATGGTAATTCTAGTTTCTATTCGGCTAATCTTTCCTTTGAAAAGTTCAGGACTTCTTTCAACCTCTTTGGAAGTTATGCGATTACTTCCAGATATAAGCTGCAAAATCAAAAACAGTTGTACTATGGAGCCAGACTTTCCAGCCGTTTTTCTGATAAAACAAGCTTGAGTATTTTCTACCAGAACAATTATATTCCGGAAGAATATTTTAAGGACAGAAACTTATTCGAGTTGTTATTTCATCAGCAGCTATTTCCGGGAAACGAGCTTGATTTTTCAGGCAGATATTCATTACAGCGGGGGCAGATGGGGGATAAAGATTTTATATTCTCAATACGATATACCTGGCGCCCTCATGTTCCGGTACAGAAAATTGCAGAATATGTTTCTTTATCTGGAAATATCCGTAATCTGGGAATCAAAAGAACAGAAGGGATAAGATTAATGTTGGGCAGCTATTTGTCCGTTACTGACAAGGAAGGGAATTACATTTTTAAAAATGTAATTCCCGGCAATTATTTCCTGGAAATAGACCGGTCAACCACGGGGATTGATGATATTCCCACTGTTCCTTTTCCTACAGCACTTGCTCTTGTAAATAAAGAAAATACTTTTAACTTCGGCTTAACTACGGCGGCAAAGATAGAAGGGCATATTCAATTGCTGGAAAAAGAAAACAATCAAACGGGTATAGAAGCTTTACCTGCTAAAACAGAGAGAAGGAAAAGGGAGAGTATTGTTGTAGAAGCAACCAGTAATGATCAGACTTATCGTAAAATCTGTTTTATAGGAGATGATTTTGATTTTACTTATCTCAGTCCCGGTGATTGGACGGTTAAAATTTATCGAAACGGTCTGGATAAGCGATATAAAATTTCCACCGACAGATTCCAGTTTACCTTACAACCTGCAGAAATAAAGAAATTAAACATTCATATCGTTAAACAACAGATAGAAATTAAATACCAACAAGAATCCTTAAAAGTAGGATATAATGAAATAAAAAAATAAGAAATGATTCTGAAACGTGCCTTATTACTAGCATCTTTTATTTTCTTCGGTTTATTGTATTCTCAGGCTACTGTTACTTTTACCTTACCTGTTGTAACTTTAATGGATATAGAACCTGCAGGAAATATTAGCTTAAACTTTACAGCTCCTACTGAAGCCGGAAATGCTCTTGTCAATCCTACTCCCAATACATCAAAATGGATCAATTATACTTCTGCTATTGCTCCAGGGGGTCTTTCCAGAAGAATTACCGCTGCTGTTAATACCGTAATTCAGGGGATCAGTATAAGACTACAGGCAGCCGCTGCTTCCGGGGCTGGCGGAGGCATCTTGGGAACACCATCAGCACAAGTCATACTTACTACAACACCTATTACAATTATAAACGGTATTGGAGGTGCTTACACAGGAAATGGAGCCAATAATGGGCATCAACTTACGATTTCCGTGGTCCCTGGTGTTTATTCCAATTTAGGAGCCCAGACTAATACTGCTGTCACAATTGTCTATACCATCACAGAATAAATTGAATATGAAAACGAGCAGCTTTCTCACAAAGATTTTCATAAAAAAGTATATATATAGTATTCTTTTAATAATCAGCAGTTGGCTGCAAGCCCAAACGGTGACAGTCTCCGGGAACTGGGCTGCAGACATACCTTCCATTACGGAAGCAGGCACCAATTACACAGGGATCTATAATAATACTTTAAACAATCAAATAACATTGTCCGGTTCGTTACCGGATTCTTTTATCAAACTTCTTTCAAGTTCAGGTGCAAAAATTACGATGCATTATACGACCAACGCCTGGAACAATTCTTTGGGACTTTCTGCTAAAAGAAGCGGTGGCACTACTTCCATTACCGGAGTTTGTGTTGCATGTTCTGCCAGCATTAATGGAGGAGATGTTAATTACATACCTATACTACAAGCAACAGATGTAACACTTTTAACGATCACTTTTTCCGGGCTTTTAGGATTAGGAAACAGTATCAATTTTTCAGGGATCAGACTTTTGTTACAGCTGTCCGGTGTTTCTGTTACCATTCCTGCCACCACGTATAGTGCACGGATCGTTTTCACAGTAGTGGCAAATTGATACACTGGATAATAAAAATGGAGTTAAAAAAATAATAAGCAATATTATATTTAGCTTTCCAAAAAATAAATCCTTTCCAAAATTGAAAAGGATTTATTTATTTTAAATTAATGCTTTGCCCACCAAAGAGGAGTTAATACGGCATCTTGTCCTCCTAACAATTGAACCGCTTTCTCATATCCAAGCTGATCCGTATTTCGGAATGTACTTGGATACCTCAATCTCTGAGGGAAATTCTGAATAGAATTCGTCATATAATTTCCTGAATTCAGATTAGGAAGATTCACTAACGGTGTTTCAATCGCCGGATTTTCAAAGAATGGTAACCCTAGTCTTCTATGGTCACTCCATGATTCCAGCGGAAGCCAAGGCATATTGGCAATATATTTTTGGGTAATGATTTTCGTTAATTTATCATTTTTAACCGAACCATTCTTATAAATCGTATTAACAGGATATTTGATATCTACGGAAATCATATTTCCTGTAACCGGATCTTTATATTTCATGGTATGACTTGGCCCCGGTTCTATAGTATGTGTATAGGAAACAGAAGTTCCATCCCGGTTATAATCTGTTGATGTAATATATTGGGTATAAAACTGGGATACTCCGTTATAGGCAAAGCTATCCTGAATTCCTTTATTATAAGCAGCTTCATCGCTCATAGGAACAGACCAGCCTTTTAGTGCAGCCTCTGCCATTAAGAAATACGTTTCCCAGCTTGCAAAGAATATCCTGGAATTTTTACCTTCCCTATATTGTTTTCCTAGTGCCGGCATACATCCTACTACGTTTCTCAATCCGTTTCTCTGACCTTTTACACCCCAGTTACCAATCGTATAAGCATTCCAGGTGTTTACTGCATTAATACTGTCTTTTTTATTATTGGCATAGGTTAAAAAGCCGTAATTGGTTTTAGCCTGGTTGGTATAAGTTGGATATAAAGAATAAACAGGACTATCAAAGTCTCCAGGAATGTAAAAGGTCTTATAGGCTCTCGGATCAATTTTATTTGGTAATCCATCCAGCCAATATCCTGCACTCGGGTCATTAGTCAGAGTAGTAAACTGCTCTTCATATTTTATCCCAATATAATCCGAAGATTTTACTGCTGTATGCTGAGCTGCTGGTAATTGATCTGTAGAGCTAATCCCACCCAATCCAATATATATATTGTTAAGCGTTGCGGATAAAATCTGAGAATTCCATTCTCTTGACATTACTCCGGACAAAGGATTCCAGCCTGTATCTTCTTTAACGGTAAAGTTATCGGTACTTGTTGTAATCAACATGTTAGAATTAGCGGCATCTTCAAATTCAGCTTTTGCTTTTCCGGGGTCTACTTCTGAGATTCTCATTGCCATTCTCATACGCATGGAATTGGCATATTTTACCCATTGTCCCCATTTAAAGCCATATACTCTGTCAAAAGCATTAGGATTGTCCGGTCCCGGCTGATCGACTTTCATTTTAGCAACAGCATCTTTCAGCTCGTCCAGAATAAAATAATATACTTCTTTCTCAGAATTAAAACCCGGGTTTACTCCCTTGAATGCCTGAATAGGCTGAGGACCGAAATTATCAGAAAACTCACTCATCAGGTAAGCCCTCCAGATTCTGGCTACCTGGATAAGATTATCATAATGGGCCTTTCCCTGCCCAAGTGCTTTTTTCTCGTTGGCAATCTCTATTGTTGCGTTTGCATTATTCAGCCATTCGGAAATTCCTTTCCAGTATTCCACGGTATAAGAATCATCATAGGTTCCTCCGGCAATTCCTGTGGTCAGATGTTGCCTTGCAGCCGTCTTCCAATAAAGAACAAAAACCCGTTCTGCAATATTAGGATCCTGTTGTGCCCCTAAGATAGAATTATTCAAAAAATATTCTGGCTCCGCTTTATTAATATCTACTGAGAAAGGGTCATTATTAATGTCTTCAAAATCATTACATGATGTACAAACGGTCGCCAATACTATGAATGATAAAATATATTTTTTCATGATGTTATTTTTAATGTTTAAAAACCTAATGTCACAGTGAATAGATAGGATCTTGTTGTAGGAAATGCCAGGTTTTCAAATCCTACAGCATTAGAATTGATTGCAAATACAGATTCGGGATCTATTCCTTTTGACTTGCTGTAAATCATCCAGACATTATTAGCTGTAAACGAAACTTTAGCACTTTGTAAAGCCAGTTTTTGGAAAATACTCTTAGGGAAACTATATGATACCTGAATATTTCTTAATCTGATATTGGTAGCATCATAAATATTCTGTTCTGTAATTCCCAGGTTACCTGCCGTTACAGCTGCCCAATAATCCTGCTGTGTCACTTCTTTTGTATTGGAAGTATAGGTACCGTTTTGTTGTACTACAGCATCCAGAACAAAATTATCACGTCTTCCTCCCGGAGCTGTATCTGCAGCAAGACCTGCTTTTTGCAGTGCAGATTGTGTAGATGAATAGAACTTACCGCCAATGCGCCCATCGATAAGGAAAGATAATCCGAAGTTTTTGTAGACAAAGCTGTTGGTAAACCCAAATAAAGCCCGCGGATTCTGATCCCCCAGATAATACTGTTCAGCTGTTGATTGTGGCAAGCCGTTTTCACCCACAATAAGCTTCCCGAAATAAGGGCTTCCAGGATCTTCCACTCTTAGGAATTTGGTTCCATAAATCGCTCCGAAAGGTCTGCCTACTTCTGCAAAAAAAGTAACATTATCAAAACCTGATAAAGGGTACTTTAATACTTCCCCATCTATTTTGTCAATAGTACTTTTAAGTTTTGAAAAATTGGCATTTACATTCCAGACAAAATTATCTTTCTTGAAAACATCTGTATTTAAGACCACCTCAATACCACTGTTACGAAGTCCACCTGAGCTTATTTTCTTAGCTTCATAGCCCGAAAGCGGATTCATAGGTAAATCTATTAACTGACCAGTAGCGTTATTTCTGAAATAACTTACATCCAAAGAAACCCTGTTGAAAAATTTAAGGTCTGCTCCTACTTCAAAAGTTTTTAGTTTCTCTGCATGCAAATTGGAATTATATAGAATCTTTTTTCTACCCAATACAGCCTGTCCATTAGGATCTGCTGCCAGTTTATAGGTATTGTATAATTCGTAAGGATTTAAAGAATTTCCTGTAATGGCATAAGCTGCACGAAGCTTGGCAAAAGTTAAAACTTTAGAAGTCGTTCCATTCAGTTTGCTCAGCATTTCTGTCACCACCAACGATGTACTTATTGATGGATAAAAATATGATCTGTTTTCAATCGTTAACGTAGATGACCAGTCATTTCTGGCTGTTGCATTGATAAACCAATAGCCGTCATAATTAATTTCTGCTGCGGCAAATACAGAATTAATCTTTTTCCAGAAGTCTACTTCATTATTAGCAATTCCGGCAAGATCTTTTGTATTCACTACGCTAAATACATTGGGAACAATAAGGCTTTGAGTACTAAAATAAAGTGCCTTCGTTCTACTTTCCATCATTTGTCCATATACAGAAACCGAACCGCCCCACTTTCCGAAAAGATTATCTTTTTTAGCTGTAATACTGGCAATATAATTATTTTCGTAGAATTTTTCCTCACTTGTAGCATAGGCATTATTGCGTGAAGATCCAGTCCATACCTTAGCGTCTGCATTCAAAGCATAAAAATCAGTTCCCAATCTTACATCAGCACTTAACCAGTCATTAAACTGATATTTAAGATAGCCGTTCAATAGAAAGCGGTCTTTTTTATCGGCGTTAAGACTATTATATGCAGACCAGTAAGGGTTTATACCATTAGGGGTGATCCATCGGGATTTTACATTATTCTGGGTTTGTCCTTCACGATAATCCCTTATATCAATATCCTGTGGCATCTGAAGAATATCTGCATAATAGTTTCCATTTCCTTTACCTCCTGACGGTCTGTTTTTTGCCTTTGTACTTATATATTGAGCCTTCACTTCCGATGTCCATCTTTTGTTAGCACCAAAAGTAGAATTCATTTTAGCCATAAAATTGAATCTCTCAAATCTTGAATTCGGAATCTGGCTATTATCATTTAAATAATTGGCTGATGTATATAGACTGGTCCCTTCTCCTAAATTTTCCTGGAAACTCAAAGTATGCTGAGAATTGATCCCTGTTTTAAAAAAATTATCCAGGTTATCATATCTTTGTTTTCCTGACATTTCAATTGAGGGCCCCCATGAACTGGAATTATCACTATTAGGAAGATTCGGCGCCCCATTTAATCCAAGACCAAAACTCTTCTGCATCTCAGGCTTCATAAAAATAGTCTCAAAGCCCAAACTCGTAGAATATGTAATTCCTAGCCCTCCTCTTTTCTTTCCTGTTTTTGTAGTAATCAGGATAACACCATTTCCTCCTCTTGAACCATATAATGCAGAAGCAGCTCCACCTTTAAGAACAGAGATGGTTTCGATATCCTCCGCATTGATATCCCCCAGACCATTTCCCATATCCAGATCCGGATTCCAGAAATCATTATTAAAATAGCCATCATTCTGTTTAGGTTTAGAACCCAGACTATTACTTAATGGAACACCATCCACAACAATAAGAGGCTGATTATCTCCTTTAAAAGAATTGAACCCCCTTAAATTTATTTTTGACGATGATGCTGGTCCAAAACCTCCTTTTATTACCTGAAGCCCTGCAACCTTACCCGTTAAAGCATTTGTCACATTGGTTTCCTTAGCATCTACAAGAGCCTGTCCTTTTACGTCCTGAAAAGAATAACCTAATGCTTTCTTTTCTTTTTTAACCCCATAAGCTGTTACCACAACTTCATCAATTTTTGATGTTTTAATAGAATCCTTAGTCTGTGCATACATTCCATTAAGACAAAAAAATAGAGATGGGAGAAGCCCGATCTTAATTATTGTTCTGTTCATAAATATACATTCCGATTTAACACAAATATAATATTTTGATGCTATTCAGAAGTAAGTCATAAACAATTAAAAAAAATTAACAAAAACAATGCTGATACTTCGAGAGTTAACTAAAAAAAACTCAACCTTAATTATTTTGTTTTATAAAAAACGGATACCTCTAAAATACAAAAAGCATCATCAAACAGTAGAAAAATAATGCTCGGAAGAAAAAATGGACAAAGATAGGATAACCTTAGACATAGAATAGCAAAGTAATTAAAGACCCAAGAGAATATCAACTCTAGCTAAACTGACATATGGATTATTACCATTGGAATAAAAGTCACTATTCAATAGCCGCGGGCTTTAGCCCGGGATCAATAAAAACCATAAAATTCCACAGGCTTTAGCCAAAACCTATACTCTATCCTGGATCTATTATCTGTTATCTATCAGTTCACTCTTCACCCTGTATAAGTGCAGGGATAATTCCAGAATAGGTACATAGGGATAGTTCCAGGTACATAGGCGTGGGATAGATATAATATAGATAGGATGGGTCTATAACAAAAAAAGTCTCACACATTACTGTATGAGACTTTTAAAATAAAATAAAAACTGGCGGCGGCCTACTCTCCCGCGTTAGCAGTACCATCGGCGCTGGTGGGCTTAACTTCTGTGTTCGGAATGGGAACAGGTGAGCCCCACCGCTAAAACCACCCTAAAGAAGGTATATAGCATCTGGCTATTTGCTGCTGGCTTTTGGCTTTTTTGCCAATCGCTAACTGCTTACTGCCATTTGCGGTTTTAAGCGATAAAAACTCTCACAAAGACAAAACCTTTACTGCGCATAAAGTACTTGTCATTTATTATATGTTTAATATGATAATTTTATAGCAACCATAGGCTATAAATCTACGGGTAATTAGTACTACTCGGCTATGACATTACTGCCTTTACACCTATAGCCTATCAACGTTGTCATCTACAACGACCCTTAAAAGATGTCTCATCTTGAGGCGAGTTTCGCACTTATATGCTTTCAGTGCTTATCTCTTCCAAACGTAGCTACTCAGCGGTGCACCTGGCGGTACAACTGATACACCAGAGGTTTGTTCAATTCGGTCCTCTCGTACTAGAATCAAGCCCTCTCAAACATCTAACGCCCGCAATAGATAGAGACCGAACTGTCTCACGACGTTCTGAACCCAGCTCGCGTGCCACTTTAATGGGCGAACAGCCCAACCCTTGGGACCTTCTCCAGCCCCAGGATGTGACGAGCCGACATCGAGGTGCCGAACCTCCCCGTCGATGTGAGCTCTTGGGGGAGACTAGCCTGTTATCCCCGGAGTACCTTTTATCCTATGAGCGATGGCCCTTCCATACGGAACCACCGGATCACTATGTCCTGCTTTCGCACCTGATCGACTTGTAGGTCTCACAGTCAAGCACCCTTATGCCATTACACTCTACGCACGGTTACCAAGCGTGCTGAGGGTACCTTTGAAAGCCTCCGTTACTCTTTTGGAGGCGACCACCCCAGTCAAACTACCCACCACGCAATGTCCTTCCATAGGAAGTTAGGCTCCAAGTAAGTAAAGGGTGGTATTTCAACGACGGCTCCACAAACACTAGCGTGCCTGCTTCAAAGCCTCCCACCTATCCTACACATTACTTACTCAAAGTCAATACGAAGTTATAGTAAAGGTTCACAGGGTCTTTTCGTCCCATTGCGGGTAATCGGCATCTTCACCGATACTACAATTTCACCGAGCTCGTGGCTGAGACAGTGCCCAGATCGTTACACCATTCGTGCAGGTCGGAACTTACCCGACAAGGAATTTCGCTACCTTAGGACCGTTATAGTTACGGCCGCCGTTTACTGGGGCTTCAGTTAATGCCTTCGCTTACGCTAAGCACCTTCCTTAACCTTCCAGCACCGGGCAGGTGTCAGACCCTATACAGCATCTTTCGATTTAGCAGAGTCCTGTGTTTTTGATAAACAGTCGCCTGGGCCTCTTCACTGCGGCCTCCCCGGAGGGAGGCGTCTCTTCTTCCGAAGTTACGAGACTATTTTGCCTAGTTCCTTAGCCACGACTCACTCGAGCACCTTAGGATTCTCTCCTCGACCACCTGTGTCGGTTTTGGTACGGGTTGCTTCACTTCGGCTTTTCTTGGATCAGATTACTCTACAGCAGCTTCGCCCGAAGGCTAGGCCTTGACTATTCCGTCAGTCTCCAGCAGATACATCCAACCGTCCCCTTTTATCGTGAGCAAGTCAGGGAATATTAACCCTGTGTCCATCCACTACCCCTTTCGGGTTCGCGTTAGGTCCCGACTAACCCTCAGCTGATTAGCATGGCTGAGGAAGCCTTGGTCTTTCGGTGAGGGGGTTTCTCGCCCCCTTTATCGTTACTTATGCCTACATTTTCTTTTCTATCCGCTCCACAATACCTCACAGTACTGCTTCGGCGCAAATAGAATGCTCTCCTACCAGATATATTATAAAATATAAATCCATAGCTTCGGTAATATGTTTATGCCCGATTATTATCCATGCCGGACCGCTCGACTAGTGAGCTGTTACGCACTCTTTAAATGAATGGCTGCTTCCAAGCCAACATCCTAGCTGTCAATGCAGTCCAACCGCGTTGCTTCAACTTAACATATATTTGGGGACCTTAGCTGTTGGTCTGGGTTCTTTCCCTCTCGGACATGGACCTTAGCACCCATGCCCTCACTGCCGCAAAACATTTATTAGCATTCGGAGTTTGTCAGGAATTGGTAGGCGGTGAAACCCCCGCATCCAATCAGTAGCTCTACCTCTAATAAACTTTGTTGCGACGCTGCACCTAAATGCATTTCGGAGAGTACGAGCTATCTCCCAGTTTGATTGGCCTTTCACCCCTACCCACAGGTCATCCGAAGACTTTTCAACGTCAACCGGTTCGGTCCTCCACTCTGTGTTACCAGAGCTTCAACCTGCCCATGGGTAGATCACAAGGTTTCGCGTCTAATCCTACTAACTATGCGCCCTATTCAGACTCGCTTTCGCTCCGGCTCCGTAACTTAATTACTTAACCTCGCTAGTAAAATTAACTCGTAGGCTCATTATGCAAAAGGCACGCCGTCACAGCTTTACGCTGCTCCGACCGCTTGTAGGCGTACGGTTTCAGGTTCTATTTCACCCTTCTATTCGAAGTGCTTTTCACCTTTCCTTCACAGTACTTGTTCACTATCGGTCTTTCAGGAGTATTTAGCCTTGGAGGATGGTCCCCCCATATTCAGACAGGATTTCACGTGTCCCGCCCTACTCATTTATCATCCAAATATACCTTTCGAATACCGGGCTATCACCGTCTATGGCTGTTCTTTCCAGAACATTCTTCTAAATATATAAAGACTTTTGGGCTAATCCGCTTTCGCTCGCCACTACTTACGGAATCTCTTCGATTTCTTTTCCTCCGGGTACTTAGATGTTTCAGTTCTCCGGGTTTGCCCCTCTTACGAGGTAATACATCTTCAATGTATTGGGTTGCCCCATTCGGATATCTACGGATCAATTCGTGTGTGCCAATCCCCGTAGCTTTTCGCAGCTTACCACGTCCTTCGTCGCCTCTGAAAGCCTAGGCATCCGCCATACGCCCTTAACGATTTCTTTCCTATTTTTGGTTACTCAAGCGCTTTATGCGCTCGGTTTTCTCTTTGTGATGTCTTTACCGTTAATGTCAATGATCTTAATTGCTATTTCAAGTTTAATTCGCAAATATTGTTTTTGGCTCTATCTGCTTGTTTAAAACTAAACCATCCACTATGTGGAGAATAAGGGAGTCGAACCCTTGACCTCCTGCGTGCAAGGCAGGCGCTCTAGCCAGCTGAGCTAATTCCCCCTCTAGGTGCTTCTAGCGATTTGCTTCTTGCTTTTGGCTTTCTTGCCATCTGCTATAAGCTATTTGCCAGCCGCCTTAATTAGTAGTCTCGGGCAGGCTCGAACTGCCGACCTCTACATTATCAGTGTAGCGCTCTAACCAGCTGAGCTACGAGACTGTCTGTTAGACTAACAGATTTCAGATATTAGATATCAGACTGCGCTTCCTTCTTTTATCTTGCCTCTTTGTCTCAATCCCTTTACTAATTTCTAGTGGGTTGTGTATTTATAATATAACCAACCAAACAAAAAACTAAAGCTTTACTTTAAGTAAGTACTGTGTCTCTAGGACACTAATTTTGTTTAACGTTCTTCAACGCTCTAAAATGAGATGTTCCAGCCGCACCTTCCGGTACGGCTACCTTGTTACGACTTAGCCCTAGTTACCTGTTTTACCCTAGGCAGCTCCTTTTACGGTCACCGACTTCAGGTACCCCAGACTTCCATGGCTTGACGGGCGGTGTGTACAAGGCCCGGGAACGTATTCACCGCGCCATGGCTGATGCGCGATTACTAGCGATTCCAGCTTCATAGAGTCGAGTTGCAGACTCCAATCCGAACTGAGACCGGCTTTCGAGATTTGCATCACATCGCTGTGTAGCTGCCCTCTGTACCGGCCATTGTATTACGTGTGTGGCCCAAGGCGTAAGGGCCGTGATGATTTGACGTCATCCCCACCTTCCTCTCTACTTGCGTAGGCAGTCTCACTAGAGTCCCCAACTTAATGATGGCAACTAGTGACAGGGGTTGCGCTCGTTGCAGGACTTAACCTAACACCTCACGGCACGAGCTGACGACAACCATGCAGCACCTTGAAAAATGTCCGAAGAAAAGCCTATTTCTAAGCCTGTCATTTCCCATTTAAGCCTTGGTAAGGTTCCTCGCGTATCATCGAATTAAACCACATAATCCACCGCTTGTGCGGGCCCCCGTCAATTCCTTTGAGTTTCAAACTTGCGTTCGTACTCCCCAGGTGGCTAACTTATCACTTTCGCTTAGTCTCTGAAACTTACATCCCAAAAACGAGTTAGCATCGTTTACGGCGTGGACTACCAGGGTATCTAATCCTGTTCGCTCCCCACGCTTTCGTCCATCAGCGTCAGTTGTTGCTTAGTAACCTGCCTTCGCAATTGGTGTTCTAAGTAATATCTATGCATTTCACCGCTACACTACTTATTCCAGCTACTTCAACAACACTCAAGACTTGCAGTATCAATGGCAGTTTCACAGTTAAGCTGTGAGATTTCACCACTGACTTACAAATCAGCCTACGGACCCTTTAAACCCAATAAATCCGGATAACGCTTGCACCCTCCGTATTACCGCGGCTGCTGGCACGGAGTTAGCCGGTGCTTATTCGTATAGTACCTTCAGCTTTCCACTCGTGGAAAGGTTTATCCCTATACAAAAGAAGTTTACAACCCATAGGGCCGTCGTCCTTCACGCGGGATGGCTGGATCAGGCTTTCACCCATTGTCCAATATTCCTCACTGCTGCCTCCCGTAGGAGTCTGGTCCGTGTCTCAGTACCAGTGTGGGGGATCACCCTCTCAGGCCCCCTAAAGATCGTCGACTTGGTGAGCCGTTACCTCACCAACTATCTAATCTTGCGCGTGCCCATCTCTATCCACCGGAGTTTTCAATAAAAAACGATGCCGTCTCTTATATTATGGGGTATTAATCTTCCTTTCGAAAGGCTATCCCCCAGATAAAGGCAGGTTGCACACGTGTTCCGCACCCGTACGCCGCTCTCAATTGCCCGAAAGCAATCTACCGCTCGGCTTGCATGTGTTAGGCCTCCCGCTAGCGTTCATCCTGAGCCAGGATCAAACTCTCCATTGTATGTTTGTCTGACTCACTCAAAGTTTTTAACGCTTTAGTTTTTCCTTACTTGGTTGTTATATTGTATGTCAATGATCTTTATATCTTCCGCTTTTTAACGAAGCAATCTTTCTGTCTATATCCGCTCCGTATTTGCGAGTGCAAAAGTAAAACTTTATTTTGTAATGACCAAATGTTCCTAAAGAAAATTTTAAAGTTTTTTAAGTAACCTTAATTCTTCTCAAAACCTCAATCACCCCTACTCCTGCGCTCCGATTTATTCGGACTGCAAAGATACAAACTTTATTTTAACTCACAATCTTTTTTGTTAAAAAAAATTTAAAGTTTTTTTCGTCCGTCTCTTTTTGAAGTATTATAATGTTCCTTGCTTACCTAAAAGCTCTTCTGCGCTTGACTGACTCTCTCTCGTTTTCAGTGGGGCAAAGATAACAACTTTATACAACGCAAAACAAGTCTAGTTAACATAAAGTTTACGACAGTATCACCATTGTGAATAAGTAATACTTTTAAGCAACTGATTACCTTATAATTATATTCCCATCAATACTTATCCACAATAGTGGAATTGTTTTTAAAAAACTGTGAAAGGTTGATTATAACAGGTATTTTACACCTATTTATATAGAGCCATTATTGGGCTAAAGCCTGGGGTCCTGTTAATGAACTTTTATTCGTTGGAAATAATGGACTGTTTGACTCTTATAGGATGATAATAGCCAATCTGTAGAGGAATAGATTTGTGATAAAGAATAAAATTAGTTTATTTGAACAGACTAAGGAATAGATATGTGATAAATATTGAGTTATCTTTAAGATGAGTGATTGCTCTGTAATGTGTAATCAATAATAGTGATGATATAACAACTATACTTTGCTATTCAGTAGAAATCTAACTGGTTAAAAAGCCATTTTGTGAATATTCATATTCTCTGCTATTGTGAAAGATCTCAATAGAAGTGAACTTTAGCCCGTGCCCAATAAAAACCATAAAATTCCACAGGCTTTAGCCAAAGCATATAATACATCATTTAAAATACCCACACATATTACTTATTTACATACTGAACTCATTGAAAATAATTGTTTTTAAGTTTTGGCTAAAACCCGCCATTAGTGATAAACCCATAATGGAAAAAGCATTGCTATTTTATTTCACCACGGATTACACGGATTGACACAGAGGAAGGCGGAGATTTGTTTGGAGAAAATCAAGGAATATACGGATATGCTTTAATGTTTAGAAGAAGATATGATGAGCACAGCTATTCAATAGGCACGGGCTTTAACCCGTGCTCAATAAAAACCATAAAATCCACAGGCTTTAGCCAAAACCTATACGCTATCCTGGATCTGTTATCTGTTATCTGTTATCTGTTATCTATCATTTCACTCTTCACCCTGTATAAGTGAGGGATAGTTCCAGGTACATAGACGTGGGATAGATATAATATAGATGGGATGGGTCTATAACAAAAAAAGTCTCACACATTACTGTATGAGACTTTTAAAATAAAATAAAAACTGGCGGCGGCCTACTCTCCCGCGTTAGCAGTACCATCGGCGCTGGTGGGCTTAACTTCTGTGTTCGGAATGGGAACAGGTGAGCCCCACCGCTAAAACCACCCTAAAGAAGGTATATAGCATCTGGCTATTTGCTGCTGGCTTTTGGCTTTTTTGCCAATCGCTAACTGCTTACTGCCATTTGCGGTTTTTAAGCGATAAAAACTCTCACAAAGACAAAACCTTTACTGCGCATAAAGTACTTGTCATTTATTATATGTTTAATATGATAATTTTATAGCAACCATAGGCTATAAATCTACGGGTAATTAGTACTACTCGGCTATGACATTACTGCCTTTACACCTATAGCCTATCAACGTTGTCATCTACAACGACCCTTAAAAGATGTCTCATCTTGAGGCGAGTTTCGCACTTATATGCTTTCAGTGCTTATCTCTTCCAAACGTAGCTACTCAGCGGTGCACCTGGCGGTACAACTGATACACCAGAGGTTTGTTCAATTCGGTCCTCTCGTACTAGAATCAAGCCCTCTCAAACATCTAACGCCCGCAATAGATAGAGACCGAACTGTCTCACGACGTTCTGAACCCAGCTCGCGTGCCACTTTAATGGGCGAACAGCCCAACCCTTGGGACCTTCTCCAGCCCCAGGATGTGACGAGCCGACATCGAGGTGCCGAACCTCCCCGTCGATGTGAGCTCTTGGGGGAGACTAGCCTGTTATCCCCGGAGTACCTTTTATCCTATGAGCGATGGCCCTTCCATACGGAACCACCGGATCACTATGTCCTGCTTTCGCACCTGATCGACTTGTTGGTCTCACAGTCAAGCACCCTTATGCCATTACACTCTACGCACGGTTACCAAGCGTGCTGAGGGTACCTTTGAAAGCCTCCGTTACTCTTTTGGAGGCGACCACCCCAGTCAAACTACCCACCACGCAATGTCCTTCCATAGGAAGTTAGGCTCCAAGTAAGTAAAGGGTGGTATTTCAACGACGGCTCCACAAACACTAGCGTGCCTGCTTCAAAGCCTCCCACCTATCCTACACATTACTTACTCAAAGTCAATACGAAGTTATAGTAAAGGTTCACAGGGTCTTTTCGTCCCATTGCGGGTAATCGGCATCTTCACCGATACTACAATTTCACCGAGCTCGTGGCTGAGACAGTGCCCAGATCGTTACACCATTCGTGCAGGTCGGAACTTACCCGACAAGGAATTTCGCTACCTTAGGACCGTTATAGTTACGGCCGCCGTTTACTGGGGCTTCAGTTAATGCCTTCGCTTACGCTAAGCACCTTCCTTAACCTTCCAGCACCGGGCAGGTGTCAGACCCTATACAGCATCTTTCGATTTAGCAGAGTCCTGTGTTTTTGATAAACAGTCGCCTGGGCCTCTTCACTGCGGCCTCCCCGGAGGGAGGCGTCTCTTCTTCCGAAGTTACGAGACTATTTTGCCTAGTTCCTTAGCCACGACTCACTCGAGCACCTTAGGATTCTCTCCTCGACCACCTGTGTCGGTTTTGGTACGGGTTGCTTCACTTCGGCTTTTCTTGGATCAGATTACTCTACAGCAGCTTCGCCCGAAGGCTAGGCCTTGACTATTCCGTCAGTCTCCAGCAGATACATCCAACCGTCCCCTTTTATTGTGAGCAAGTCAGGGAATATTAACCCTGTGTCCATCCACTACCCCTTTCGGGTTCGCGTTAGGTCCCGACTAACCCTCAGCTGATTAGCATGGCTGAGGAAGCCTTGGTCTTTCGGTGAGGGGGTTTCTCGCCCCCTTTATCGTTACTTATGCCTACATTTTCTTTTCTATCCGCTCCACAATACCTCACAGTACTGCTTCGGCGCAAATAGAATGCTCTCCTACCAGATATATTATAAAATATAAATCCATAGCTTCGGTAATATGTTTATGCCCGATTATTATCCATGCCGGACCGCTCGACTAGTGAGCTGTTACGCACTCTTTAAATGAATGGCTGCTTCCAAGCCAACATCCTAGCTGTCAATGCAGTCCAACCGCGTTGCTTCAACTTAACATATATTTGGGGACCTTAGCTGTTGGTCTGGGTTCTTTCCCTCTCGGACATGGACCTTAGCACCCATGCCCTCACTGCCGCAAAACATTTATTAGCATTCGGAGTTTGTCAGGAATTGGTAGGCGGTGAAACCCCCGCATCCAATCAGTAGCTCTACCTCTAATAAACTTTGTTGCGACGCTGCACCTAAATGCATTTCGGAGAGTACGAGCTATCTCCCAGTTTGATTGGCCTTTCACCCCTACCCACAGGTCATCCGAAGACTTTTCAACGTCAACCGGTTCGGTCCTCCACTCTGTGTTACCAGAGCTTCAACCTGCCCATGGGTAGATCACAAGGTTTCGCGTCTAATCCTACTAACTATCCGCCCTATTCAGACTCGCTTTCGCTCCGGCTCCGTAACTTAATTACTTAACCTCGCTAGTAAAATTAACTCGTAGGCTCATTATGCAAAAGGCACGCCGTCACAGCTTTACGCTGCTCCGACCGCTTGTAGGCGTACGGTTTCAGGTTCTATTTCACCCTTCTATTCGAAGTGCTTTTCACCTTTCCTTCACAGTACTTGTTCACTATCGGTCTTTCAGGAGTATTTAGCCTTGGAGGATGGTCCCCCCATATTCAGACAGGATTTCACGTGTCCCGCCCTACTCATTTATCATCCAAATATACCTTTCGAATACCGGGCTATCACCGTCTATGGCTGTTCTTTCCAGAACATTCTTCTAAATATATAAAGACTTTTGGGCTAATCCGCTTTCGCTCGCCACTACTTACGGAATCTCTTCGATTTCTTTTCCTCCGGGTACTTAGATGTTTCAGTTCTCCGGGTTTGCCCCTCTTACGAGGTAATACATCTTCAATGTATTGGGTTGCCCCATTCGGATATCTACGGATCAATTCGTGTGTGCCAATCCCCGTAGCTTTTCGCAGCTTACCACGTCCTTCGTCGCCTCTGAAAGCCTAGGCATCCGCCATACGCCCTTAACGATTTCTTTCCTATTTTTGGTTACTCAAGCGCTTTATGCGCTCGGTTTTCTCTTTGTGATGTCTTTACCGTTAATGTCAATGATCTTAATTGCTATTTCAAGTTTAATTCGCAAATATTGTTTTTGGCTCTATTTGCTTGTTTAAAACTAAACCATCCACTATGTGGAGAATAAGGGAGTCGAACCCTTGACCTCCTGCGTGCAAGGCAGGCGCTCTAGCCAGCTGAGCTAATTCCCCCTCTAGGTGCTTCTAGCGATTTGCTTCTTGCTTTTGGCTTTCTTGCCATCTGCTATAAGCCATTTGCCAGCCGCCTTAATTAGTAGTCTCGGGCAGGCTCGAACTGCCGACCTCTACATTATCAGTGTAGCGCTCTAACCAGCTGAGCTACGAGACTGTCTGTTAGACTAACAGATTTCAGATATTAGATATCAGACTGCGCTTCCTTCTTTTATCTTGCCTCTTTGTCTCAATCCCTTTACTAATTTCTAGTGGGTTGTGTATTTGTAATATAACCAACCAAACAAAAAACTAAAGCTTTACTTTAAGTAAGTACTGTGTCTCTAGGACACTAATTTTGTTTAACGTTCTTCAACGCTCTAAAATGAGATGTTCCAGCCGCACCTTCCGGTACGGCTACCTTGTTACGACTTAGCCCTAGTTACCTGTTTTACCCTAGGCAGCTCCTTTTACGGTCACCGACTTCAGGTACCCCAGACTTCCATGGCTTGACGGGCGGTGTGTACAAGGCCCGGGAACGTATTCACCGCGCCATGGCTGATGCGCGATTACTAGCGATTCCAGCTTCATAGAGTCGAGTTGCAGACTCCAATCCGAACTGAGACCGGCTTTCGAGATTTGCATCACATCGCTGTGTAGCTGCCCTCTGTACCGGCCATTGTATTACGTGTGTGGCCCAAGGCGTAAGGGCCGTGATGATTTGACGTCATCCCCACCTTCCTCTCTACTTGCGTAGGCAGTCTCACTAGAGTCCCCAACTTAATGATGGCAACTAGTGACAGGGGTTGCGCTCGTTGCAGGACTTAACCTAACACCTCACGGCACGAGCTGACGACAACCATGCAGCACCTTGAAAAATGTCCGAAGAAAAGCCTATTTCTAAGCCTGTCATTTCCCATTTAAGCCTTGGTAAGGTTCCTCGCGTATCATCGAATTAAACCACATAATCCACCGCTTGTGCGGGCCCCCGTCAATTCCTTTGAGTTTCAAACTTGCGTTCGTACTCCCCAGGTGGCTAACTTATCACTTTCGCTTAGTCTCTGAAACTTACATCCCAAAAACGAGTTAGCATCGTTTACGGCGTGGACTACCAGGGTATCTAATCCTGTTCGCTCCCCACGCTTTCGTCCATCAGCGTCAGTTGTTGCTTAGTAACCTGCCTTCGCAATTGGTGTTCTAAGTAATATCTATGCATTTCACCGCTACACTACTTATTCCAGCTACTTCAACAACACTCAAGACTTGCAGTATCAATGGCAGTTTCACAGTTAAGCTGTGAGATTTCACCACTGACTTACAAATCAGCCTACGGACCCTTTAAACCCAATAAATCCGGATAACGCTTGCACCCTCCGTATTACCGCGGCTGCTGGCACGGAGTTAGCCGGTGCTTATTCGTATAGTACCTTCAGCTTTCCACACGTGGAAAGGTTTATCCCTATACAAAAGAAGTTTACAACCCATAGGGCCGTCGTCCTTCACGCGGGATGGCTGGATCAGGCTTTCACCCATTGTCCAATATTCCTCACTGCTGCCTCCCGTAGGAGTCTGGTCCGTGTCTCAGTACCAGTGTGGGGGATCACCCTCTCAGGCCCCCTAAAGATCGTCGACTTGGTGAGCCGTTACCTCACCAACTATCTAATCTTGCGCGTGCCCATCTCTATCCACCGGAGTTTTCAATAAAAAACGATGCCGTCTCTTATATTATGAGGTATTAATCTTCCTTTCGAAAGGCTATCCCCCAGATAAAGGCAGGTTGCACACGTGTTCCGCACCCGTACGCCGCTCTCAATTGCCCGAAAGCAATCTACCGCTCGGCTTGCATGTGTTAGGCCTCCCGCTAGCGTTCATCCTGAGCCAGGATCAAACTCTCCATTGTATGTTTGTCTGACTCACTCAAAGTTTTTAACGCTTTAGTTTTTCCTTACTTGGTTGTTATATTGTATGTCAATGATCTTTATATCTTCCGCTTTTTAACGAAGCAATCTTTCTGTCTATATCCGCTCCGTATTTGCGAGTGCAAAAGTAAAACTTTATTTTGTAATGACCAAATGTTCCTGAAGAAAATTTTAAAGTTTTTTTAAGTAACCTTAATCCTTCTCAAAACCTCAATCACCCCTACTCCTGCGCTCCGATTTATTCGGACTGCAAAGATACAAACTTTATTTTAACTCACAATCTTTTTTGTTAAAAAAAATTTAAAGTTTTTTTGTCTTTATCTTATGAAGTATTATAATGTTCTTGCTTACCTAAAAGCTCTTCTGCGCTTGACTGATACTCTCTCGTTTTCAGTGGGGCAAAGATAACAACTTTATACAACGCAAAACAAGTCTAGTTAACATAAAATTCATTTTCCATTCCTATTTTAAGCTAAAAGGCTGGCAATTAGCGATAAAAATTATAAACAAATGTTTAAAGGGGGCAATTGGAAAATTAAAAGTTGGAGTAATTTTTTTATCAATGACGGCTGGATGGTAAATTAATCATTGTTTTTAAGCTTTGAGAATATTATAAATATACCTATTCAATAGGCCCGGGCTTTAGCCCGGGCTCAATAAAAACCATAAAATTCCACCGGCTTTAGCCAAAATGTATACGTATCCGGGATCTATTATCAATCGTGTATTGTCATCCATCTATTATCCATTGTCTCAAATCTTCCGTCGTCTGGGGGAATTGGATTGATAGCAGAATTGAATTCCTGGTAGAGGAGAACAAAAAGAGTCTGGAATAGGAAGTAGAAAAGCATGGAGTAAGAATAGTAGACAAGGATTTGATCCTTATGTTATTCTTAAAAATGAAATAGAAACCGTAGGAACCTAACATAGCAGATTCCTACGGAAGGGATTGTCAATGAATTTTATTTTACGGTTTATCTTCTTTATAGATCACACTTAAAAATTCTGCATACGACTTCTCAAGTCCTACAATATCTCCTGATTTCAAATTTAATCCACCATAGCCTGAAGTATCCGATTTTACTTTCAAAGATGAAATCTGAAAATATGAATTATCTTCATTGGTTTTAGGCTGTATTTTTACAGTTGATCCTAAAAGTTTTTTAGTAGATATGGTGTAAACTTCACCGGGTTCTATTTTAATTTTTATAAATGTCCTGGGTGATAAGGTGTAATCTTTTTTGTTGACATTTATTTTCTGATCTTTTTCTGATGATGCAAATATGTAAATCATTCCATTCTGAACCTTTAATTTTTCTTTCGGAGTATAATATAAGGCCAGCCTATAATTTGCAGGATTAAATGGCTGGGGTGTTCCATCTACGTTTTCAAAAGGTTTCAGAGTAAAGGTATTGGCACCAATTTCTTTTGCTTTCTTATATAACAAAGAAAAAACAGCGGCATCATCTTTTGAAAATCCCTGTACATCTACAATTCCCAAATATATGGCATCAGCTATTGCATCATCTTTTTTATATAAAAATTTATCCGTGTTATCGTTTATTTTTTCTATTCTGGTCAGAAAAACATTTTGTGCATTCCATAATTGCACACATAATACAAAAAAGACAATGGCGATATTTTTCATAATAATTATTGTTGTGAAAGGATATCAACACATTCTTCTAGGCTGTTCTCCCAATGTTTTGGTTCTATATTATAAGTTTCTTCAATCTTATCCAGTGACATCGTACTTCTCACAGGTCTTTTTGCCGGAGTGGGATATTGTTCAGTTGTCAACGGATTTAATTTGATTGAGGATTTTGAGAATTCTGCGATCTTCTGAGCAAATTCAAACCAGGTTGTTTCAGGATAGTTTGAAAAATGGAAGATCCCAAAGGTTTTATTTGGAGTATTAATGATATTCATGATAGCCTCTGCAAGGTCATTAGCATTGGTAGGTTGTCCAAACTGATCTGCTACAATTCCCAGTTCATCTTTCTGAGAGAATAGGTTCAGCATTGTTTTAACAAAGTTTTTGTTGAACTCTGAGTAAAGCCACGAGGTTCTTAAAATGATTGTCCGGGGATTGATTTCCAAGGCCAGCTCTTCCCCTTTTCGTTTTGATTTTCCATATACTCCTATCGGATTGGTAAAATCATCTTCAGAATAAGGAAGGTTTGTATTTCCATCAAAAACATAGTCTGTAGAAACGTGAATCAGAATACTTTTAAAGTCTGCACAAGCCTGGGCAAGATGAGCTACTCCTTCAGCATTTACTGCAAAAGCTTTTTCTTTTTCTTTTTCAGCAAGGTCTACGGCTGTATAAGCAGAAGCATTAATGCAATAATCTGGTTTATTATCGTAAAAATAGTCATTAATCTCTTCTTCATTTGTAATATCAAGAGTTGAGGAATCTGTAAATAAAAATTCATATTGATTCTCGAAGTCAGGAGCTATTTTTCTGATACAGTTACCTAATTGGCCATTACTCCCTATTACTAGTATTTTTTTCATCTAATTATTAATTATAGGTTATTAAAGATTTTAATTAAGAGTTTTTCGCATTTTGAGATCTCAAAAATTTAACTCTCGACTGAAAATCCTTTTGTATTAAATCCACATAAAATTTCTGGAATGTTTCTTTTATATCTTCCGGGTGCACTTCAGATCTTCTGGTTTTGATATTAAAATAAATAACTGTTACCCAAAGTACAGCATGAATTGTCTTCTCATCCAAACTTTTCATAAGGATTTCCACTTTAGCCGTTCTGTCCTGTATCTCTATAGTTTTACTGCTGATCACCACCTGGGTATTGTATCTTACTTCTTTCAAATAGGCTATTTCATTTTGAATTGCAATCCAGGTACAGCCTGTCTGTTTAGTATATTCCTCATAGGTAAACCCGTAAAATGTTTCCACGTGATCTTCTCTGGCGTTGAACATATAATCAAGATACTTCACATTATTTAAATGTCCGATCGGATCACAATCACTAAATCTAACCTTTACCGTGGTTGATACTTCTTTTTCCATTCCGCAAAAATAAAAAAACCGCCTCTAAAAGAGGCGGTTAGTTTTATAAATCTTTGTTAATTTGCAGAAATTATTGAATTCCTAATTCTTTCTTTACAGCCGGAGTAGCATCTGCTCCTGCTTTGTAAAGGAATGCCGGTGAGTTTGCATCCATAACGTACTCGTACCCGTTAGCTTTAGCTACTTTTTCTACTGCATCATTCAATTTTTTCTCAATTGGTCCAAAAGCTACATCCTGTTTAGCTTGTAAGTCTTTCTGAGCTTTGTCTTGCATTTGAGCGATTTCTTCCTGAATTTTTTGTAATTCAGCTTCTCTGGCTTTGTTTTCTTCTGCAGTTTTCTTAGGAGCTTCTTCGCTGTATTGCTTTAGTTTAGCTTGTCCGGCGTCAGCTTTTTTCTTAATCTCAGCTTGTTTAGTGTCCAAGAATGTTTTAAGATCAGCATCTGCTTTTTTCTTCTCAGGCATTGCGTTAAGAACTCCTATTACATCTAAAGTAGCAATTTTTTGAGCTTTAGCCATACCTACAGATACAATCATCATTACTGCTGCAAATAATACACTTAATTTTTTCATAATTGGTAAATAAATAATTTAATTTGTTTTTAGATTTAATTTTTTTAAAAAAGTTAATTTAATAATTACTTTTTACTTTTGTTATTAGTTTTTTCTTTTTTATCAGTTCCTTTCAGTAAAATACTGAGCACTTTTTCTGTGTAATCATATTTTCCCTGAAGAAAAATAACACTAATGTTATTGCTTTTATCAAGAACTATGCCCAACCCATTTTTTTCAGACATTGTTTTGATGGCTTCCCAGATCTGATCCTGGAATGGCTGAACCAGATTTGTTCTAAGTTTAGTGATTTCGCCATTGGCACCAAAACGTAAGCTGGTTGTTGTTTTAATATTTTTCTCAAGATCCACTACTTCCTTTTCTCTCAGCTTCAGTTGATCTCCTATTAATAAAACTTTTTCACTTTCAAAAGCTGCTTTTTTGCGTTCATATTCCGACTGCAGGTTTTGAAGTTCTGACTGCCAGGTATCAATTTGCGCATTGAGCCTCGCTTCGGCTTCTTTATACTGAGGAAGCTTATTTAAAATTTCATTAGTATCCACCACTCCTATTTTCTGAGCATTGCTTAGTCCAAAGAACAGCAGGAATACCAATGTGAAAGTTACTTTAAAGTTCTTCATAGTTATAATTATAATGATTGGTTCATTAAGAAGTGGTTTTGCCATCCGGATGGGTTTCCTGAAATTGTTTTATCAAATCCGTATGCAAAGTCAAATCCGATCAATCCAAATGCTCCCATATAAACTCTTACACCTACTCCTACTGATCTCTTCAGCTGGAATGGGTTATAGTTGCCCCATGAATTCCATACGTTACCTCCTTCAGCAAATGTTAATGCATAAATTTTAGCAGTTTGATTTAAAGATATCGGATATCTCAGTTCCAGTGTAAATCTGTTGTAGATGGTTCCTCCTCCTCTTTGTGTAATATCGGCAGATTCTCCACCGTAAGTACTGGCATTTTCATACCCTCTTAAAGGAATCAATTCCCTACCATCATATCTACCGCCGAATAGTCCGGTACCTCCTACATAAAATCTTTCGAAAGGCGGCGCCCCCAATTGTTTGTTATAGCCATCCATGAATCCCATTTCAGCTGAAGATCTCAACACCAGTTTTCCAACGATTTCATTATATACGTCAGCTTTAAACTTGATTTTATAGAACTCCATCCATTTATATTTATCTACAGGTTTCATTGTAGAATAGTCTTTGTTGCTAAACAATGAATATGGCGGGGTCAATTTGGCAGAAAGTTCAATATTGGAACCTGTTGTAGGGAAGATTGGATCTATCCCGGCAGAGTTTCTGCTTAAGCCTAAGTTGATACTAAAGTTATTGGCATTTCCATAATACTCTGTTGTATCCCCAAACTGGAACGGATAGTTATTGAAGTCGTACTTTTGAAACTGCAGCCCGGTATATAATGAAAAATAATCATCCGGCCAGTGTAAATATCTGTTCAGACCTACTGACGCAGAGAAAATATTAAGCTTCTGAGAACTTCCGTAGGCATCTGTATACTTTACTCTGGAGTTATTTAAACTTACAGAAAGGGCAGTAGGTTTAGTTCCAAATAACCAAGGTTCTGTAAATGATATCCCGTAGTTCTGGAAATACTGACCGGCCTGAACCTGAATAGAGAAGGTTTGACCATCTCCCTGCGGAACAGGTTTAAAGTCTTTAAACTTAAGGAAATTTTTTAATGAGAAGTTATTGAACGTCAATCCTAAGGTTCCAATGAAGCTGTTACCTCCGTAACCTGCCTGTAGCTGAACCTGTGAAGATCCTTTTTCCACGAGTTTCCAGTTGATATCAACTGTATTATCTGTTTGATTCGGCTGGATATCTTGTCCGATCTGTTGCGGATCAAAGAAAGACATTCCGGCAAGATCAAAATAAGTTCTCTTGATATCGCTTTTTGCGAAGAGATTTCCCGGTTTTGTTCTTAATGATCTCAGGATCACATGGTCATGGGTTGTGGTATTCCCCTGCCAGGTAACTTTATTCCATGTAGCCTGTTCCCCTTCATTAATTCTAACTTCCAGATTAACAGCATCCCCTGAAACTGATTTTTCCACAGGGGTTACATTGGAGAAAAGGTATCCGTTGTTCATGTACATGGATTTGATATCCGAATCGTCTTCTTTACCTCCGTCTTCTCCTACTTTTTTATTAAATCCTACAGCATCGTAGATATCACCTTTTTTATATCCTAATAATCTTTGTAAGGCCTCTGTAGAGTAAACGGTATTACCAGTGAACGTAATATCACCAATATAATATTTTTTACCTTCGTTAAGCTTTACATTGATCTCGTAGTTTCTATTTTTATTCCTCCATACAGAATCTGATACGATCTTTGCATCTCTGTATCCTAAAGAGTTATAAAAGCTGATCAGGTTTTGTTTGTCTTCCTGATATTTTTCTTCTATGAATTTTGAAGACTTCAGAATACCACCGATTCCGAAACGCTTTTGTTTGGTTTCTTTAAAGGCTTTTTTCCGGAGCTGTCTGTCTGATACATTTTGATTTCCTTCAAATTCGATATGATCGATTTTGACTCTTTTTCCTTTATCTACCGTGATCGTCCAGTCTACTAAAGCAGGGTCCCCAGCATTTACTTTATCTTCAATACTGACTTTAGCATCTGCGAAACCTTTTTTAATATAGTCTTTCGGAATGTTTGTTTTCAGGCTTGAAACTAAGTTTTGAGTAATTTTGGTTCCTGGTTTCAGGTTATTATCCTTAGCCAGTTTTTCCCCTTTAGATTTTCCGATCCCTTTTCCTGCAAATTTAACTTCTCCAAGTTCTTTCAGGTCCTGCAGGTAAAATCTAAGGACTACGGTCTGGCCTTCAATGCTTTGAACATATACTTCCACTTCAGAAAATGATTGGGTATCCCAAAGCTTTTTCACAGCATTACTGATTTTCTGTCCCGGAATGTCTACACTTTCTCCTTTGGATAAGCCTGTAAACCGCAGAATCTGCGCGGGTGTATATTTTTTTACCCCATCTACAACTATGTCTTTAAGTGTATAAGTGCCTACTTCACTTTCTGCATGTACAGCATTATTTACTTTAGTGCTGTCCTGTGGAGTTACTTGTCCATAAAAATGCGCAGAAGCAGCAAACATAATGATGGGTAATAGTCTAAACTTCATTTTATCGAGTCTTTCTTTTCTTAAAAATTTATTGGCCTTGTACCTGTTCTCCGGTTAAACCGTATCTTCTTTCTTTATTTTGATAATCTACGATAGACTGAAAGAAAATATCTTTGGTAAAATCCGGCCATAGGACATCTAAAAACTGTAATTCTGCATAAGCAATCTGCCAAAGAAGGAAATTACTTATTCTTATTTCACCGCTGGTTCTGATCAGTAGGTCTACAGGAGGAAAATCTTTGGTATACAAATAATTTTCGAATAATTTTTCATCAATATTCTCTACCTCTATTTTTCCTTCTTTTACATCAGAACTTATATTTCTCACGGCATTCAGAATTTCATTTTGAGAGCCATAGCTTATCGCCAATACTAAGTTTCCTTTTGTGTTTTCTTTTGTAAGATCTACCACACGCTGCAATTGTTCTCTTACGAGTACCGGTAGTTTCTCCATATTTCCTATTACATGCATTCTCAACCCTTTGCTAAAAATTTCTTCCGCTTCCAACAGTAAGGTTTCCACCAGAAGATTCATCAGTGTATTCACTTCTTCGGTTGGGCGGCTCCAGTTTTCAGAGGAGAATGTATAAAGGGTTAAATAGGGAATATTGATCTCATTACAGGCATTAATCGCATTTCTTACGGCATTAATGGCATTTTTGTGACCGAACGTTCTTTCTTCGCCACGAGATTTTGCCCATCTTCCATTACCATCCATAATGATGGCTACATGCTTTGGTAAATTCTCAGAATTTATTTTATCTTTAATCAACGACATATTAATCACAATAACATGGAGGTCTTCCAAACGAAAAAGTCAGTCCTAAACTGAATGTATTCATCCAGTCTTTGGATCTGCTGTCTCCAATATTTCTCTTATTAATAAACTCTTCTTGTCTTTCTTTTGCAACAGCATAATAGCTCCCTGACTGCAACAGGGAAGCCCCTGTAGATGGATCTAAAATATCTGCATTAAAAGAAGTTTTTACATCTTCAGCGAGGATCTTACTGTGATCCAGCTGATCTGTCAATGTATATCTGAAGGTAGCTTCTGCAAATATAGCCCATGTATGATTAAATTTGTACTTCAATCCTACACCAAAAGGGATATGCATTGTTACTTTCTTTCCTAATGAATAGTTTGTTCTGGTAGTAAAGTCCAGTTCATTTATAGGAGCCAATGCTACACCATCAGCGTCTCTTCTAAAATCATTTTCCAATGTTGCTTTAGGAGCATCAAACATCAGAGCACCAATCCCCCCAAAAATATACGGGCTTACCATACTTATCTGCTCATTATTGATTGGAAAAAAATTGTATTCAAACATTAAACTTGCCTCATACACATTGTTTTTCCCGTATGAGTTTCTATTTTTTCTATATTCTTCTTTCGCAACTTTATCATTAAACTGGATCTGGTTATATCCTAAATCCAATCTGACAGTCTGATGCGGGTTAAAATTAAATCTATATAACAACCCTCCATAAAATGGGATTCCCCAATCTGAAACTCTATTTAAATCCAACGGCTTTTGTAAAATATAATTTGTCCTTCCTACATCTCCCACTAGGTTACTCATCCCTAGACGAACTCCCAATTCGTTTCTTTGTGCTTTAACACTTACCACTCCAAGGAAGGCAAGGAAGCTAAACAATAATTTTTTATTCATAAAAGAATATGGATTTATGGTTATTTTAAAATTTAATTTTTGCAAATATAAAACATTTTTATATTAATGATAATCTTAATGTTTAGTTAAAAATAAACAAAAAAACATAATTTGTTATAAAGTAAACGACAAAGTGGCAAAAATATTCTTTATTTAATAGATTGAAAACACAACAAGTATGAAAAAACCCCCATGGGATGAGGGTTTAAGGCTCTATTTTTTATTAAACATCGTCTGCACTTTATTCCTTATTCTGATCAACAATGGTTCTTTATAGTTTTTGTCTTCATCAAAATAACCATATCCGTAACCATACCCGTAACCATAGCCATATCCGTAGCCATAACCTTGTTTCGTGTTGTAATCATTGTAGATCAATCCTAAGTGGCTGATCTCATTGTTATGATATTTTTCAGTAATCATTTTCAACATATACTTTTCTGTATATTCATGACGGACAACATAAATATTAGCATCCGAGAGCTTCATCAATTCATAGGAATCTGCAACCAATCCCACAGGTGGTGAATCTATAATAATGAAGTCATATTTTTCTCTCAGTTCTTCTATAAACTGAATATTTCTCTGGCTCATCAAAAGCTCAGACGGGTTTGGTGGAATAGGCCCTGAAGTCGCTACATCCAGATTAGGAATTTTTGTTTTGTTGATAATCTGGTCAATTCCCACTTCTCCTGTCAGATAATTGGAGATACCATATTTATTATCAATTTTAAAATCCCCGAAAATCTTAGGTTTTCTAAGGTCCATCCCCAGCAGAATTGTTTTCTTATCACTTAATCCTATTACGGAAGATAAGTTGATGGAAATATAGGTCTTCCCTTCTCCTCCAATGGAAGAAGTAATCAGAATTACTTTTCCTTTACCTTCTTCATGATTATCCATCAAAAATCTCATATTTGCCCTTATTCCCCTGAAGGCTTCAGATACGGATGATTTTGGCTGTTCCAAAACGGTAAGCATGTTTTCATTGCTATTGTTTCCGATTACTCCAAGAAGCGGAATTTTGGTAGCGCTCAATAATTCTTTAATATTTCTGATCTTACTATCAAGCAGCTCTCCTATCAGGATAAATAATACCGGAAGTAAAAGCATACCAGAAATAATTCCGATTTTAGCTAGCTTAATATTGGGACCTATCGGGTGCTGTCCAAGATTTTTAGCAGGGTCAATTACAGTGATATCCGATTGGTTGGTCGCCATTCTCATCTGGGTATCATTCTGTCTGCTTAACAGGCTGTTATATGTTGCTTCAATCATATTATACCCTCTCTCTGCATCCAGGTATCTTCTTTCTTTTTCAGGATATGAGGCCAGATCTGAATTCGCTTCTACGACTTCACGATCAATCTTATTGATTTCGTCATAATATTTAGTATAATAATTTCTCAGACTATTATATGAACCCATCTTAGCTTCGTTAATAAGCCTGTTTATTTCTTTGATGGGCTCGGAATTTGGCTTATATATTAATACCATTTCTGCTCTTTTAGCATACAATGCTTTAAGTTCAGTTACAGAGGCAGTAAACAACCCGTCTTCAAAACCTGCAGCATTGGTACCGATCATTTTATCAAAATCCTGAGACTGAAGGGTATTTTTGATATTATTAAGCGAACTGATTTTACTTAGAATATCAGCTTTTTTTGCTTCAAGCTCTTTTATTTTAACCAGTGATTTTTCATCCCTGTCCTTAATATTATATAGTTTTTCGGATGTTTTGAGGTAATTCAGAACATTCGCACTGGAATCCAGCTTTTTCCGGATCTTATCCAGGTTTGCCTGCAAATAAAGATCTGTATTTTTATTGACTATATTTTTATCTGCAAGTCTTTTTTTCTGAAGTTCTGCAACAGATTTGTTCAGAAAGTTAACCGTACTGTTAAGGTTATACCCTTTCTTGGTGATCACCATAATACTGCTGATTTCTTTATCGAAATCAACACTGGTAGTAGAAATAATCTCATTAACACTCTGGTTTACAGAATTCAGACTTACAATAATATTATCCAGTTTAATTTTGGGGGTAACAGGATTATGGAGTAACCTGAATCTCAGATTAGGTGAAGTATACCATTCATTAATCCTGATAATTTTATTCGCAGGTTTGCTGTAAGTACTGATATTCTGAAAGCTTTCTGTTTCAAAATTATATAGATTGGTAGACTCTCCTTCTTCAGGTAAAACTACTTCATAAGCAGCACCTCCTTTTGGAATCAGCGTAAATGGGTAGTTGATTTGTTGTAAATGTTTTTTATCAATTTGTACAAAAACAGGGGAATCATCTTTATCCAGATATGTTGATTTTATAAGTCCTTTTGTAGAGTAGTTTACAAAAAGATCCAGTTCTTTTACCAAAAACTCGTTATGAGACCTTGACAACAACATCTTTTTTAGATATAACCCATCCTGATTTCCGCTTTGTCCCCAAATAAAATTAATAGATTGGTTGGCCTGTGTAGGCTGCAAAAAGCTGGCGGTATTGCTTGAAGTACTCAAAGAAATATCTGAAGCAAATATGTTTTGTGCGTAATATTTACTATATACCCAAGAAATGGCATATCCAATCAACAGCATCAGTACAAACCAGTACCAATTTTTAAGAATCCTCCTTAAAAAATGCTCAACGTCAAACAATGCAAATGCTCCGTACTTTTCTTTCAGAGATTCACTTTTACCTACTTTAGTATCTTTTTCTGGAATCATGATTAAAGAGTCTTAAAGAGTAGATAAACTGTTGCTAATGCTGACACTAAGCCAACAACTGTGGTTAAAGTCTGTGAAGGATCTTTACCGAACCCGTTCAAGCTTTTCTTTCTTGTATTAAGATAAATTTCATCTCCGTTCTGTACGTAATAATAAGGAGAATTCATAAGATCTTCACGGGTAAGGTCAATTTTGGCAATTTTAATTCCTTCCGGCAGTTTTCTATGGATCACGATATTCTTTCTGTCAACCGTTCTGTTTAATCCACCATTAATTGCCAGTGCCTCAGTAATAGTCATTGTATTTTTATGAGCTACTTTCTCTCCCGAAAGACCTGTGGTTTCCACATCGCCCAGAATATAATAGGTAATTCCGTCGGTATTTAACCTTACTTCAGATTTACCATCCTGGAAGTTTTCATTAACTTTTTGCTGTATTTCTTTTGTAACATCATCTAATGTTCTTCCTTCTGCTTTTACATACCCTATTCCGAAAACATTAATGTCACCATTGGAGTCTACTTTTAATCCGTTAAAATAAAAGTTCATATTTCCTCCGAAACTGGATCCTCCACCATTCCCCCCAGCCCTTCCTCCGGAAACAGCGGTACTTACAGCGGATGTCCCTACTCCTCCCGAAGTATTGTAGGATGAATAAAACTGTGCAGCATCTCCCTTAGGCGTTGTTACAATATTAAGGTTCAGTATATCATTTTTTGTAATCCTGTAAATAGGGATATTGTAGGGAACAAGACCTTCTTCATTAATTACAAGGCTTTCACTTGGCTGCAAATACCTTACATCTTTCGACGTGATACAGGAAATCACGAAAAAGGGTAATATTAAAAATAAATACTTAAAGTTCTTCATCATATTTGAATATTGGTTACAAAAGTAATATTAAATTGTTAATTTTTGTTATTTTTTAATCGATATAGCAAATCCGGGAGATAAGCTCCCAAAAAGCCTAATAAAATGATAACCATCAGTAAGAAATTGATATTCGTATGTCTGAAATAATAGGCTACCCCAACGATCATCAGATAGTACAAAATAATATAAAAAGTAGATCTCCTATGGGTAAGATCAAGTTTTAACAGCTTATGATGGATGTGGTTTTTATCAGCATCAAACGGAGATTTCTTGTGATAAAGCCTTACCAGAATCACGTTTAAAGTATCTACAATCGGAAGGATCAAAATAGCCACGGCTACCGCAGGAGCCGACTGCAAATGATATCTTGGTACATCCGCAAGCTTTTTATCAATAAAAATATCAATAAAACAAATAGATGTAAAGGCTAGCAGAAAGCCCAGCAACATAGAACCTGTATCTCCCATAAATATTTTATTGGTCCTGTAGTTTGAGAGATTGTAATATAAAAAAGCCAGTACCGTTCCTATAATAATTACAGATAAAACAACCAATGGATAATTATATTCTCCTAACCGATAGTAGCTTATTCCAAATAATGCACTGCAGATTACTGAGTACCCGCCTGCCAATCCGTCTATTCCATCAATAAGATTGAAAGCATTAATAAGCACAATAAAAGTTATAATACTGAATAAAATACTTACAAAGTAGCTCAATTCATATATGCCAAATACACCAAATAAGCTCCTGATTCTGATATCCGAGCCTATTACCACCAATGAGGAAACGACAATCTGGGCTACAAGTTTTTTATAGGCTCTCATTACCACAATATCATCCATTACTCCCACATACAGGAGGATAATTAATGAAGCAAATAAAAATTTATACAAGTCAAAAAGCTCGTACGCAAAAATAGAAGCGCAGATTCCAATGGAATAAAAAATGGCAATACCTCCCAGATTGGGAATCTTTCTGAGATGCGAACTTCTTATTCCCGGTTCATCCATAAGATTTTTCCTTCTTGAAATCTTTACAATGGTAGGAATGGAGAAAAAAGTAATTAAAAAGGAAAATAGAAATCCTAAACCTATTTTCACGTAGAAAATAGGTATCCCCGATCCGCTTAAGAACAATTCAAAATTTTTCATTTTTTTCTTATCCAGCACATATGTTTCTATTAAAAGCATCATAATGCTTATAAGGAACATTAATCGTCATAACCTTCCATAGACCGAAACAATAGTACCTACATTTGTGTTTACATCAACTTTCTTATCAATTTCTTTTGTCCGGCAAAAAACAATAGATAAAAAATCTTTTTCTTTAACGGCAAAGATAAAAGATAATTCTTACCAAAACGACTATACTTCAATATATCTTGAATTTTTATTTGTCTTTCTTGTCTGAAAACAGCCAGCTGAACGGCCATTCTATAAAATATTTCATCCTCTTTCACGAAGGCTAAATAAGCCAGAAAGGAATATACGCCTTCAAAAATCTGAAAATTTTTTAATTCTTTTTTTCTGGATGCGTATGGCGATTTGTCAAACGCATTTTCTACATCCATTACTGCTTTCAGTATATCGAGTCCTTTTTCCGTATGGGTTTTAGTAATGGAATCTGTACGTTCAAGATACTGATAATGGAACTTTTGAGTCTGGGCAATGGCTTCACATTCCAGTAAAAGCTGTGGGATGAGCTGAATATCTTCAAAATGCACTCCTTTTTTAAATCTTTTCCCATCAAACAATTCTTTTCTGAATAATTTGTTACAGGCAAAATAACTGAGATCTGAGAAAACGGAAAGATTTTCCTTAAGATTTATTTTTTCTGGCATATTGGGAAGCTGGGGTAATTTTTGAGTAATTTCTCCTGCTTCATTCACTTTCTGAATATTGCAGACGACCATTTTAGCCTGATGCTTTTCTGCCAGGAGAAACATATCTTCAAACATTTCCCTCGTCACAAAATCGTCACTGTCTACAAAACCAATGTATTTCCCTGTAGCCTTATCAATCCCATAATTACGGGCATCACTTAAGCCCCCGTTTTCTTTGGAGAAAGCTTTTATCTTTTCGGGGAATTTTTGAGCGTAATTCCTGATAATTTCTTCAGAGCCGTCTTTGCTTCCATCGTTCACTACAATAATTTCAACCTCCTGAAGGTTTTGGTTAACCAGAGAATCCAGACATTTTGCCAGATACTTTTCGACATTATAAACCGGAACAATGATGGAAACATTTGAGGGAACATTTGTCATACATTAAATTTTCGTCAGTCTTGCATTCAACCATCCTTTCTTAGCATCATCAAAATCTTTCCTGGAACACGGAATGCAATTATCTATGTTTTCTTCGTCACCAAAATACCACAAATTACTGAAAGTATCACGTCTGAATGCATACTGCCTGTCATCAATCAGAACATAAAACAATTCATAATGCCTTTCTTTGGGATGAGATCGCTGGATATTGATTCCTTCGATCAGATACCACAACATCTGAGCTAATAGCTGATGGTTCAGCTGGTTTTCAGAATAAATATTATAATTAAAAATTCCTACGGATTTGAGATTCTCACTGAGTCCGATCTCTTTCATATAGGCACATGCTTCTCTTCTGTTCAGGCCATTTACCTGTGGATTCATAGAAAAAGGCTCTCCAAAACTTTCAATAGCATCACAATTTACCGTAACCAGGTCTGCTTTTCTAAAGAAAGGCTCTGTTTTTTCTGTGGAATTCATCATTTCTGCCAGGCGGATAATATCAAATTCTACTTCTTTAATCAGGCGGACAGAGTCCATTTCATTCAAATGTTTCTGATATCCCAGGTGATGATAGTTTTTGATAGAAAAATTTTTAGCCCCGAACATTTTGCTTAAAAAAGTATGCTCATTGATTTCCTCTCCCTGCTTAAGAGAGATAATATTGCTGATTTGGGTATAATTGATATTTTTCTGATGAAAGTTCAGCGTTGAGAATAATGAAAACGCGAAATCATTGGAGCCACCGATAACTACCGGAAGGGCTCTTTTATAATGGCATGCCGATAAAACTTCCTGCAATATATAATGGGAATCCTGAACCGATTTTCCGGAAACCAGGTCCCCGAGGTCTACGACCGGGATTTCAAAATCAAGCTGGGAAAGCCTGTAAAATTCTTTTCTGATGGCTGTAAAATCCTGCACTTCTGCCTCTCCGCCTGCTCCTCTGTAATCAGATACAAACAAAAGCACAATACTGTCTTCTTTTATATCTTTTGTAATCCGATTTCCAATCTGCCAGCTTTCTGTTTTGAAATTTCTTGGTGGAATGATAAAATCTTCAAAATCCATATTTTAATTTGAATATTTGAGTATGTATAATTTATTAATTGCTTGATGCAACAAACATACAAAAAACCATAGCAACTTGCCACCATATATTGTTTTTGTTCATAAAAAAAAACCGTCAACAAAATTGTTAACGGTTTTATTCATTATAAGATATAATTATTTCTTCTTAGCTGCAGGCTTTTTTGCTGCTGTAGTCTTTTTAGCAGTTGTTGCTTTTTTTGCTGCCGGCTTTTTCTTTTCTGCAAAGGCATTTTTATCCTGATCAGTGATCCATTTTTTCACCTCATCCAGAGAAATTTCCTTCAGCTCTTCAGCATCGTATTTTGTCTCATCTTTTTTCTTTGGAATCTTGAACATGGCTTTTCCAAATTTGATGAAAGGTCCCCATCTTCCGTTTTCAATGGAGATTTTTTCTTTTTCCCATTGTTGGATATACCGATTGGCTTCTTTTTCAAGCTTGGCATCAATCAGTTCATCAATATCGCTTTGAGAAAGATTTTCAAAATTATATTTTTTCGGAACATTCACGAAAATGTCTCTATATTTAATGAACGGACCGAATCTACCGGTTCCTTTAGTTACCGGCTCTCCTTTATAGGTAGCGATTGGGGCGTCTGCTTTTTTCTTTTCGTTAATAATTTCTTCCGCTCTGTTCTGATCTACGGAAAGCGGATCTTCTCCTTTAGGAATACTGATGAAAGTCTCTCCCCATTTCACATAAGGTCCGAATCTTCCTACGCCTACAGAAACCGGATGCCCTTCAAATTCTTTAAGATCAAATGGTAATTTAAATAATTCCAGTGCTTCTTCAAGAGTAATGGTAGCAATATTCTGCCCTGCCATCAATGACGCAAAAATTGGTTTTTCTTCATCATCCGTTTCACCGATCTGAATCATTGCTCCAAATCTTCCGATTCTGGCGTGGACATTTTTGCCTGTTTTAGGGTCTATCCCCAGCAATCTGTCTCCTGTTGCGCGGTCGGCATTTTCTTCTACATCTTCAATTCTCGGGTGGAATTTGGAGTAAAAATCAGTCATCATTTCTTTCCATTTCTGATCACCATTAGCAATCTCATCAAAGCCTTCTTCTACTCTTGCTGTAAATCCGTAATCTAAAATTTCCCTGAAATTATCAGTTAAAAAATCATTCACAACTTCTCCTATATCGGTTGGAACGAATTTATTTTTATCCCCTCCAAACTTTTCATCCAGAACCACTTTCCTTATCTGATCTTTTACTAAAGACATTTTGATCACCTCACGGGTTTGCGGTTCAATTTCTCTTTTATCCACATACTCCCTGTTTTGAATGGTCTGAATAGTAGGGGCATAAGTGGACGGACGTCCGATACCTAATTCTTCCAGTTTTCTTACCAGTCCGGCTTCGGTATATCTTGCACTTGGCCTCGTAAACTTTTCAGTAGCAGTAATACTTTTATAGTTCAATATTTCTCCTACACTTACCTTTGGCAATAATTTTTCATTGTTTTCTTCATCATCATCTTCTGTCTTTACAATACCATAAGCTTTCAGGAAACCGTCAAAAATGATCACCTCTCCCTGTGCTTCAAAATGGTGCGGTAAGGATTTGTTACCGATTTCGATAACTGTTTTTTCAATTTTGGCGTTTGCCATCTGAGAGGCAAGGGTTCTCCTGTATATTAACTGATACAATTTATTCAGCTGGGCATCACCAATGCTCTTCACTCCGAAATCCGTAGGGCGGATCGCTTCGTGAGCTTCCTGTGCTGAAGCTGATTTTGTGGTATAATTTCTTGGTGAAGAGTATTCTGCTCCATATTCGGAGATAATTTGCTTTTTCGCACCTTCAATTGCTTCCTGGGAAAGATTGACCGAGTCTGTTCTCATATAGGTAATAAATCCTTCTTCATATAATCTCTGTGCCAGACGCATGGTGTTCGTCACATTATATCCCAATCTGGAAGAAGCTTCCTGCTGTAGTGTAGAGGTTGTAAATGGGGCAGAAGCAGAACGTGTTCCAGGTTTTGTTTCAACATTCAGAACTTTGAATTCTGTAGTTTTTGCCTGTTCAAGAAATCTTTCAGCTTCTTCTTCTTTTTCGAAATCCTTTTTAAGCTTGGCTGCAATTTCCTGTTCTGTCTTATTTAAGAATATCCCATCCAGTTTGAAACTTGCCCTGGGTACGAATTCACGGATTTCTTTTTCTCTTTCTACAATCAGTCTTACCGCTACCGATTGTACTCTACCTGCTGACAATCCTGGTTTTACTTTTTTCCATAAAACCGGTGACATTTCAAAACCTACAATCCTATCCAATACTCTTCTTGCCTGTTGGGCATTTACCAGGTTTTGATCAATATCCCTGGGATTTTCAATGGCTTTTAGAATGGCATTTTTAGTAATCTCGTGAAAGACAATCCTTTTCCTGTTCTCAGGTTTCAGCTTCAGCTCATCTGCCAGATGCCAGGCAATAGCTTCTCCTTCGCGGTCTTCATCGGAAGCCAGCCATACCATGTCAGCTTTTTTTACTGCAGCCTTTAATTCTGTTACTAATTTCTTTTTGTCTGCTGAAACTTCGTAATCTGGGCTAAAAGTGGCAAGGTCTATCCCCATTCCTTTTTTAGGCAAGTCCCGGATATGCCCGAAACTGGATTTCACTTCAAAATCCTTTCCTAAATATTTCTGAATAGTTTTTGCTTTTGCCGGGGACTCTACGATTACTAAATTTTTCGACATTCTAAAAATTTTTTTGCAAAAGTAAAGCTTTTTTATTATATACTTTTTGTTGTATTTGTTTAATTTATCAATCAGAAGGGTTTACATGGCGTACCGACAGGCATTTGCCGGCTAACCAAGTCCTTTATACTGTATGTTTTAGCGTGTTATTTGTTTGTTTATATTGATGATATAGAATTTTTCATCGATAGCAATAGACGCAGAAAATGTGTATCCAAAATAAATTTCAGGTATTGCCTGCCTGTTCATTCAGAAAGTTATTTTTTTATAAATTTTATGACGGCTTCAGAATTATTTATTCTCATTACATAAATTCCCGGAATTAAAGAGGCAATATCCGCTTGTTTATTTTGAAACTTTCCCTGTTTCACAAGTTGCCCTACCACGTTATAAATATCATAATAGTAGTCCTTATTTTCAGAGGTGCCGATATAAAGCACATTTGTAGCCGGATTAGGAAACACATTTATTCCATTGTCCCGGGTTTTGCTTTCTGCCTCAGAAGTATTTAATACAGGACCTCCGGCACTGACAGGTATTCTTGACGCAGGTCCTTCTTCATTTTCGTTAACGTCATATTCTATTTTTACGCATCTGCAACTCATTCCAAAATAAGGATCATTATTATCGTGAAAAGCAATCATACGATTAGCTGAAGAAGCGGCATCGAAAAGCACATTCACCGGTCTTCCCAGATAATTTGAAACCAGGGCACCGGTCCAGATTCCCGGATATTGAAAATTAACCGTAGTAAAGGTTCCCTGAGCTGGTTGATTAGACAAAACATTTCTGAATCCCCGTGATCCTGAATTAGGATAATTTCCTGTATTGTATGAAGGATCAATAAACATATATCCAATCGTAGATGTAGTTGAAGGGTTTCTTACCCTAAGTCCGGCATAATCTGTGATAAGATTATAAGAAGCCGCAATATTTTTATCTTTTTTATACCAGGGAGTCTGGCCAAAATCCAAACCTGAAACCAATGCTACATTCGTAACATCCGGAATTCTCCATCCTTCAGGGCACGGATCAAAAGGAGACTTTTCACCTCCTCTTCCCCACCTGTCCGGTGCCAGATTAGGTTCAGCAGCCAGCCAGTCAGTACCATTGGTATAATTAGGTACACTGCTGTTGAAAGAGGCCCATGTGCTTGGAATCATGTATACCAAAGGGTTTTTAACAGAATAAGATAATATTTTAGCAATTTTGTCCCCTGCCTTGTCTGTAGTTTGTACGTTTGCAGCTGCAGCATATGTATTGTAAGGTATAATGTAATTTCCCGGCAAGCTATTATACACAGCTGGTGTCAACGTTGTGTAAGTAATTGCTCCGTTAGATGATACTGTTCCTAAAAACACATTGTACGAGCTTCTGTTATCAGCATTTTGAAATATAGGAACAGGATCTTTTCTACCCCATTGATAATGCAGGCCTGTGGATGCCCGTATTTTTGCTAATTCTGCTGCAGTAGGGGTAAGAGGGTTTACTACAATGGGAAATGAATCCAGAGCCCCTAAGTTTCTGTCCATAAAAACAGTTTGCAATGCTACATCCGCTTTATTCACATAATTGATATACTTTACCGCTTCCGGAGCAGGAAGCTCCGTGGTATAGGTATAGGATTGCAGAGGGGTATCCGTGATCCAGATATGCCAGCTCCAATAAACAGGATTTGAAATACTGCCATTATGTAAGGTCAATACTGCATTTCCGCTTTGATTAGGGGCAATCTCCAAAGAAATCCTGGTATTGGCAAGCTCCTGAAGTGAAGATGGAGAAGGGCTCGCCACTGTAACCTTACTGATCAGATTTGTATTTGTTGTCCAGAGTACATTTGCTTTTAAATTATTGAAATTTGAAACATTCAGGATCTCTGTATTATTCAGTAACTGGCTCTGTACTGCAAATGCTTTGGTTACCGGAATTTCAATTACCATGGGGGTAGTACTCTTAACGGCCTGGTAAGTATTGGGGTTATTAATTCCTTCCCTGAATTCCGTAACCGGAGGCAGGTATTCTGTTGGAAAATCATAATCATTGACAACGTATAATGGGTCTTTTATACATCTGCAGCCATTGGCATCCGAAGTATACATACCTGCCAATGGGAAATAAAAATATCTCCCTTTAATATCCGGGTAATTAGGATCCGGAACATCCGGCTGTGTTTTATCCGGAATCATTGTTAATCCTCTTGCTCCTACTGATGGGGTGGCATCAAAATGCCTGGTCATAGTAGCTGTCCACAATGCAACATGATGCTGGTCACTGTATTGTCCCAAATGGGCAGATCTGATCAGCTGTCCGTTCCCTGGGAAAAGCCCCATGTTATATCCTCCGACATTTGACAGATCAAACCCTATATTAGGATATACCTTAAAGCCAGCCATAAAGCCGGGAACTCCTGTATCTGTTGGCTTAACAATATGGTATTTACTGGCTTCAAAAGCATTCTTGTTCATATCTGTCCTGAGCCCGAAAGGTGAAAAGTCAATCCTGATATCATCAATATAAGTGGAAGAAGCCAGATTGGCTACCAGCATAGAGGGCACTCTCCATCCGTTAGGGCAAGGGTCATAAGGAGATTTATCCCTGTAAGGTCTGGCACTGGCATCATTGTTATAGCCGTTCTCTATTTTTCCTTGTGAATTATCTGACCATAGATTTAACTCCGAGAGCCTGTTATCCGGCAAGTCTGTTGTTTTTCCAAACCAATTGACCGGTAGATTTGGGTTATTGTTATAATAGGCCTGTCCGGAATTATCATCTTTATTAACGTAGATCAGACTCAAAGGGTTCTTTATTGAAAGCCGGATATTGTTGGTAACTGTTGCATTGGAAAGCAGAACTGTTTTCGTGAGATTGTCAATACTCTGTGCATTTACAAAATTCTTCGCACCTCTGTGCCGTATACGACCTATAGACCCTGAAACTTCATAAAAATCATTTCCCCGGGTTACCAATGGCGGAACGGGGTCTTTCCTTCCCCATTGATAGAGAAGCCCCGTATTTCTGTTCCAGTCTGAGGAAGTAATAAAACCTGTAAGGGCTCCAAGATTTCTATCCATCCACTTCCAGTCTGCATCGGGAATTACTTCAATAGTACCGTCTGATTTTTGCCTTTTAAGGTTATTAAAGCTTTTATAGGAAGGCCCGTTAGTAGGGTCATCAGTTACCCAGATATGCCAGCTCCAATAAATTTCTCCATTAATTTTAAAAGCAATCACTGCGTTTCCTTCTTTAGCTTTATTAATCGGCACTTTTATTTTTGCTGTCGGGCCTGAGCCTAAAATTTCCAATGTATAATTTATTCCTGATTTAATCAGTCCATGCTCATCTTCCCATAGCACTTCTGCCGTCGCTGTTCCTGCCGGAATACCATTGCCATTAATATAATCACCTCCTTCCCACATTGCATAGGCCTTTCTTACCGGAATAAGGAGTCCCTCACTATTGAGAGAAGGATCAAAAATATAACTGTTCGGAGCTTTCCTCCAATCAGGGAGTAAAACCGGAGCTGCATTGATAAATTTCCGATGCAATGAGTCTGTTTTCCCGACATTAGCTTTAAAACATATTCCTGTTAATAGCAGAAAAGAAACGGCTACAAACTTTTTAATTAACCTTTTCATAATCTATGGATTTGTAAGTACAGTTACCGGAGTACAACATTTAAGCCTACATCAATAAAAACAGATTTATTTTATAAATAAATATAACATATTCAAATTATAATATAAATAAATTAAATTTAAATCATTACAAATAAACAATAATCATCAAATGAAAATAAAGGATTCAGTCAGGGTTTGTTAAAAAAACCCTGACTGAATAAATATTAATCAGTACAATTATCTTATAAAGCAAAAAGACAGCTTTGAGGAGCTGTCTTTAATTTATAGGTATCAATAATTTACGGGAGTAAATGGTTTTGATAAAGATCAATGGTAAACCTTCCCGCTCTAATGTTATTAAACGTTGAGAAAACCACAAAGTTGAAAACTACCAATGTAATAATAAATGCATAAATCATATTTCTGACCCTTCCTGAAACAACGTACATTGCGTTAGGAATGATAATATAGGAGAATCCGACAAATGCTCCCACCAAACGGGATGAAAATATGGGGTTATTTCTAAAGATAAAGTAAAAGCATATTCCGATAACGGCATAATTCCTGTGGTATTCATAATAGGGATACAGCTCCTTCATCTTGTTATCAAAAACAAAAAGGAAGAATGTCAGAATGGCCATCATGGCTTCAGGAATTCCGAAACCTCCGTTTATTCTCTGTACAGTTTCATCCATATATCCGTTAAAACCGTCTACAAGTGAACTTTCCTCAGCCATTCCGGATAAAAAGTTTCCGAAAAACCTATACACCTCAAACGGAGACAGGAAGACAGACCCGATAATCAAAATCAACATAATGGTTTTGTTTAACGGAACTCTTGCCAGCCAGTACATTGGTAAAAACAAATAACAGACACTATGTATACCCGATCCCAAAAATATAAAAAACAGATAATGCCAGAGTTTCCGTTCTTTAATATAGCGTATCGCAAAATAAACCATAAAAGTTCCCAGATTCTGTCTTATCTGCCCGCTTTCCCCAATAAAAAAGTTGGGAATAAACATAAACAAAGTAAACGTAAACGGATAAAAAGTATTATCCTCAGTATATTCCACTTTAAAGATAATGGCAAAGATGGCAATTATCAGCGTCAATACATAATAAGGGGCATTGAAAATATTGAGGAGTATCTTATTAATCAAAGTATACAGCCATTCTACATCCAGGGTTTCTGTACCCTCCAGATGAAGCATCTTCATAAAGATACTATAGTAGCTTTTTGTATCAGAATAAATATAGATTCCAAGATAACTTCCGTAATCAGGGCCTACCTGATTCCTAAGTCCGGCCAGAATGATCAGATAAATCCCCAGGAACCAGAACCACTTTTTATCTACCTTCTTCCCGAAAACCTCCCGAATACTGAAGATCAGCATATAGATAATCGCAATAATATAATATGGATGTAATAAACTCATGCTAAGCTTCTGCTATTTTTTTACTGATAATACACGATTATAATTCCTGTCAAAATTAGAGGAAAACAAGTAATCATAAGAAGGCAAGATATTGAAAAAAAGATATTTTTCAAAAACAACTTTATTTAATGGGCTGGAGAAATTCCGGCTGATGTAAAAAACTTCTATAAAGGCTGTTTTTTTCTGTTCTATTACGGTCCGCAATCCTGATGAAAACAGAAGGTCCCAAATTTTTTCTGAGGTTTTTAACCTGGTACAGGTAGATCCGAAGCTATAATAAGACATGGCAAACAGCAGAAGCGGAAGTTCTATCATCAATAGAAATCCGTTTATTTTTTCATCATTTTTTTTCAACATATCTAAACAGATTCTTATTTTCTTAATAATAATTGTGGTTTAAAATACATTTCATTAAAAGGGAACTTTTGCAAAAGTAGAATTTTTTTTTATTCTGCCTAGAATATTTTATTGATTTTCAGTTAAAACTTATAGCATACTATTTTGAACTAATACTTAAAAATTTAAATTTGCAGACTTGATTAACCATGTAATGCATCGATTTTTTATATTTTTATATTATCTGATTTCCGGAAACAGGATTATTTCTGTATTTACTGCATTAGGAATAACCTTGTTGTGCCTTTTCTTTGCTTCAAAAATCAACTTTGAGGAAGATATCAATCAGATTATTCCCAAAAATGAAAAATCTGATCTTACCGCCAAAGTTCTTAAGCAACTTAATTTTTCGGACAAAATTATCGTAATTATCGAAAATCAATCCGGTGAAAACGATTTTCAGCTTTCTGAAACTGCAGATACTTTCTTGCAAAAAATTGAACCCCTTCAAAAATACATAGCTTCGGTCCAGGGAAAAGTAAATGAGCAGGAGATCTCGGAAACCTTTGATTTTGTCAACCAAAACCTGCCTTTATTTCTGAACGGGGATGATTATAAACAAATTGAGCAAAAGCTTCAAAAAGACAGCATTGCCAGACAGGTTGAGAGTAATTATGTTTCATTGGTATCACCTGCCAGCCTGGTTACAAAAGAATTTATCAAAAAAGATCCGCTAGGCCTTACCTTTTTAGGAATCAAAAAACTGAATGCCCTTAATATCAGTAAGGATTTTAAGCTTGAAGACAGCTATATCGTTACTAAAGACGGCAGGAACCTATTGCTCTTTATCGATCCAAAAAACAAAAGCAATGACACCAAATCCAATGAGCATTTTATCAATCAGCTTAACATAATAAAAGAGAGTATCAACAAACAATTCAGAGGGAAAACCGAGATCAGTTACTTCGGATCACCGGTTATTGCTGTTGCCAATGCCCAACAGATTAAAAAAGATATTCAGAATACAGTAATGATTTCCATGACTGTACTTTTGATATTACTGATCTATTATTTCAGAAACCTCTTTACTCCGGTTATTGTTTTCCTGCCCACTGTATTTTCGGTTTTACTGGCATTATTGGTTTTATATTTTATCAAGGATAAAATTTCTGCCATTTCATTAAGTGTGGGCGCCATTCTCATTGGGATTACCATTGATTATGCTTTACATATCCTTACTCATTATAAGCACAATAACAATATTGAAGAACTTTATAAAGAGATCACCCAACCCATCATATTAAGCAGTGCTACAACTGCTGTATCATTTTTATGCCTGATATTCGTGCGTTCCGAGGCGTTAAAAGATTTAGGCCTATTTGCTGCCATCACAGTCATTTTATCTTCTATCACAGCTTTAATTATCGTACCTCAGCTTTATCATCCTAAGCCTGCAGAGGAAAAACTTAATACCAACTTTATTGATAAAATTGGCTCTTATCCTTATGAGAAAAACAAACCGCTAATTATCGGGTGCTCCATCATTATCCTCGCCTGCCTGTGTGGTTTCAGACACGTAAAGTTCAATGAAGATATCGGAGACCTCAATTACATTCCTAAAGAACTAAAAATCAGTGAAGAAAAACTTCAAAAGCTATCTGATATCACTTCAAAATCTATTTATACAATCTCGTACGGAAATTCTGAGGAAGAAGCTTTAGCCAGAAATTCACAATTGAGCGGTTTTCTTGAGAAAGAGAAAAAAGAAGGCAAAATTCTAAGCTATAATTCCATTGGGAATATTGTACTTTCTGAAAAAGACCAGCAAAAGAAAATTGCAGAATGGCAGCACTTCTGGAATCGTAATAAAAAGCAGGAGGTCCTCTCTGAATTGATTAATAACGGGAACAAATTCGGATTCAACAGTGCGGCCTTCGATCATTTCAACGAAACCCTTTATAAAGATTATTCCACACTGAGCCTTAAAGATTATGAGCAGGTAAAGGCCTTGCAAATTCCAGAATTTCTGAGCAATGAAAAGGGTTTCTATACGGTTTCCAATGTTGTAAAAGTGGATGAGCATAAGAGGGATGCTTTTATTAAAGATATTGAGAAAAAACATGACGTACTGGCCATTGACCGTCAGCAGATGAATGAAAATTTCCTGGGGTTATTAAAAAGGGACTTCAATACTCTGATCAATTATTCCCTGCTGGCTATTATTCTTACCATCATCGTGTTCTTCAGGAATTTTGAGCTTACCATTCTTACCATGTTTCCGATTGTTTTAACGGGAGTGGTAACTGCGGGCATTCTTTATTTTCTCGGGCTGGAACTGAATATTTTCAGCACTGTAGTTTGTACATTAGTCTTTGGAGTAGGTGACGATTTTAGCATCTTCCTTACCCAGGCAATGCAAAAAGAACACACAACCGGTAAAAATGAATTGCCTACCTACAGAATATCAATTATCCTGGCTGTTTTCACTACAATCCTTTCCATTGGTTCCTTGATTTTTGCCAAACATCCAGCCCTGCATTCCCTGGCTTTGGTAGCTTTGATCGGAATGTTCTCGGTAATTATTATTACCTCTACCTTATATCCGTTCTGGTTCAGGCTGTTCATTACCAACCGGGCTAAAAAGGGACTTTCCCCGATTACCCTGAGACTGTTTTTGCATTCCGTGCTATCGTTCGTTTACTATGGTTTGGGAGGCTTTTTATTTTCAGTTTTCGGAAGCTTCTTTGTAAAAAACTCTAAAGGCAGGACGCTGGATATCATCAAGCTGATTTTAGCAAAATTCCTGACGTCCGTACTGTATTCCAACCCTTTTGTAAAGAAAAGGGTTATTAAAAACAACTCTGAAGATTTTAGCAAACCGGCTGTCATCATTGCGAACCATACGTCTTTTCTGGATACTCTTGCCATTGCCATGACAACCCATAAAATTATATATCTGGTGAATGACTGGGTATACCAGTCTCCTGTTTTTGGGAAACTGGTGAGGGCATTGGGTTTTTATCCGGTTTCACAAGGTATTGAAAACGGGATGGATCAGCTGAAAGAGAAGATTGACCAAGGGTATTCTCTGGTAGTGTTTCCTGAAGCTGAACGTTCTTACACTAACGATGTTAAAAGATTCCATAAGGGTGCATTCTACCTTGCAGAACAATTCGGGTTAGACATTCTTCCTCTTTATATCCATGGAAATTCTGAAGTGCTTCCTAAAGGCGACTTCATTATCTATGATGGAAGTATTACGGTAAAAGTAGGGGACAGAATCAGTAAAGATGATGTAAGCTTTGGAAAAAATTATTCAGAAAGGACAAAAAAAATCAATGCTTATTTCAGGACTGAATTTGCCAGACTGAGGGAAGAAATTGAGGATGAGAATTATTTTAAAAAGAAATTATTCCTAAGTTATTTATATAAGAATACTGAAGTAGTACAGGAAGTAAAAAATGACTTCAACATTAATAAATGTGTTTATTTCGAACTGAATAAACACATTTCCAAGGATGCCCATGTTTTGCATATAGCAGATGATTTTGGGCAAAAAGATGCTTTACTGACCCTTTACCAGGCAAGCAGAAAAATATATTCCTTTATTCAGGATGGGGAAAAGAGGGCAACGGCTGAACATAATTACCTGGTTAAGAAAAGGAAAATACAATATATAAAAGAACTGTCTGAGGTGAATAAGAATATTGATGTTCTTTTGATTTCTGATGATCGTTTCGATATAAACAAAATTCAATCACTTCCTGAAACCATCATTTTTATCAATATCAAAAATGCTGTAATAGAAAGTGCTGATTATACATTAATTTTCAGCTCTGAATCATTAAAAGTATTTAAAAGCAAATAATACATATGAAAAACATATTTTTGTAAACGCTAAAAAATATTAATGAAAAAAAATATACTTGTAATATATTATTCTCAAACCGGCCAGTTGGAGGAAATTGTGAGAAATATAGCCAGGTCTTTTGAATCCAGAAAGGAGGAATATGATATTACCTATTATAACATCCGGCTGAAGGAAGATTTTCCTTTTCCCTGGCCGGGTGACGTTTTTTTTAATACATTTCCGGAATCTTACCTGCAGATTCCCAAAGAGCTCTTTCCTCCTTCAGAAGAGGTATTGAATAAAAAATATGACCTTATCCTGTTCGGATATCAGGTATGGTATCTTACGCCTTCTATTCCTATTATTTCATTCCTGAAGAGTGGCTATGCAGAAAAGATCCTTAAGGACACTCCTGTTGTTACCATTTCCGCAACAAGAAATATGTGGATGCTTTCCCAAGAAAAACTGAAAGTATATTTAAAAAATCTTCAGGCAAAACTTGTTGGAAATATTGCATTGGTAGACCGACATGACAATTATACAAGTGTACTGACAATTCTTAGATGGCTTACTACAGGAAAGAAAGAAAAATCAGGCCTACTTCCTGCTGCCGGAGTTTCCGATGAAGAAATTGCGGGTTCTGTAAAATATGGAGATATCATTGAAAAACACTTTAGAAATAATGACATGAGCCATTTGCAGCCAGACCTGGTGAAAAATGGCGCTGTTGAGATCCGTCCATTTCTGGTACGGGTGGAAAAGGTAGGAAATAAAATTTTTACCGTATGGTCTAACCTGATTATCAATAAAAAAGAGAAACGTCCATTGCTGATAAAATTCTTTAAGGTATATTTGATGGCAGCGATCTGGATTATTTCACCAATCGTTTTAGTATTACATTTGCTTACAACCCCAATATTTTGGGCTAAAAGACAAAAACAAAAAAGTTATTTACAAGGAATTAATTTAAAATAGAATGTACGACGTATTTATAACAAAGGCTTCAAAATATTTACCTAATGAGCCGGTATCGAATGCTGAAATGGAGACATATCTTGGGCTTATCAATGACGCTCCTTCTAAAGCAAAATCACTTATTTTAAGAAATAATAAAATTACAACAAGATATTACGCTTTAGATAAGGAAGGAAATCCTACCCACTCGAATGCACAGCTTACAGCAAAAGCTATTGAAGGCCTTTTTGATGAAAATTTCAGGAAGGAAGACATGAAATTACTATCAGTAGGAACCACTTCTCCGGACCAGATTCAACCATCACATGCTTCTATGGTGCATGGTGAACTGAACATTGGGAAATCTATTGAGATTAATACGGCTACAGGCCTGTGCAATTCAGGAATGAATGCCTTAAATTACGGTTTCCTTTCTGTAAAAGCCGGAGTTAACGAAAATGCAGTATGTGCAGGGTCTGAAAGAATGTCTGCATGGATGACTGCTGATAAGTTCAACCACGAGGCTGAAAATTTAAAGCTATTGGAGGAAAGACCCATTATTGCTTTTAAAAGAGAGTTCCTGAGATGGATGCTGTCAGACGGAGCAGGTGCTTTCCTGCTGGAAAATAAACCAAGAGAAAACAGCACCTCTTTAAAGATAGAGTTTATTGACTTCTATTCTTACGCCCACGAAATTGAAGCCTGTATGTATGCCGGATGTGATAAACAGGAAGACGGAAGCCTGAAATCATGGGCAGACTATCCTTCAGACGAATGGCTGAAGCAGTCTATATTTGCGATCAAACAGGATACTAAAATCCTGGACCAGTATATTCTTGTAAAAGGAGCGGAAAGCTTGAGAGCCTCTTTTGATAAACATCATTTAGATCCGGAAAAAATTGATCACGTTCTGGCTCATATTTCATCAGGTTATTTTAAAGATGGCCTTAGGGAAGAGTTTGCTAAAAAAGGCATGGATTTCCCTGCAGAAAAATGGTTCTATAACCTTTCTGAGGTTGGAAACATAGGAGCAGGATCTATTTTTATTGCCCTTGAAGAACTGATGAATTCCGGAAGACTTAAAAAAGGGGAAAAAGTACTCCTTTGTGTTCCTGAAAGTGGAAGATTCGCTTACTCTTGTTCTTTATTAACAGTCTGCTAATGAAAAACAGACTGCCCACATCCGATAAAGACTTTGTGGAAAGCCTTATTCCGCAACGACATCCTTTTGTAATGGTACATGAGCTTACGGAATATTCTGAAAACCATCTTATTTCTCAATTTGAAGTGAAAGAGGATAATATTTTTGTTCAGGATGGGGTTTTCCAGGCTTCGGGTCTTATTGAACACCAGGCTCAAAGTGTTGCCCTGCACACGGGATATAAGTATTATCTTTTAGGAAAAGAAGCTCCTACCGGGTATATCGGTGCCATTAAATCTTTTGAGGCTGAAACCTTACCTGCAATAGGAGATCAACTAAAATCGGAGGTGACCATCCTTAATGAAATCATGGGAGTAACCCTGGTGGATATTGTTACCAAACTGAATGGTGAGATTATTGCAAGATCACAAATGAAAACCGCTGTAAAATAACTGTATGAAAACCAGGGAAGATAATATGATCAATATACATAACTTTCTACCGCATCGTGAACCTATGCTTATGGCAGACTATATTCTGGAATTAACCCGGGAGAAAGTTGTGACTTCCTTTGATATAAAGGAGGACAATATATTTGTTCATCATAATGAATTTGTTGAAGCCGGCTTAATTGAAAATCTGGCTCAGACCTGCTCCTCAATCCTTGGACAAAACTTTTTTGAAAACCCTGAAGCCGACACCAAAGTTATCGGTTTTATTACCAGCATCAAGAAGATTGAAATTTTCGCTCTTCCTAAAGCAGGCGACACTATTATTTCCAAAGCAGAACTTATTTCTCAGTTTGAAAATATTTGCCATATCTTCTGTGAAACATTTTATAACGATGAACTACTGATCAGAGCAGATATCAACCTGTTTATCCAGGAAATCAAATCATAATGATCTATTCAAAATACATTGGAAGCTGTACATTTTTTGTACAGCTTTTAATATTTTAATATTATATGTTTTGGCTAAAGCCAATTGAATTTTTACCCATTAGGCGGGCTAAAGCCCGCCGCTATTGAATATTTAACGGACTTTCATTTATTTCCCTGCAGTATATTTCACGTGAAACATTCCCCGGATCCGTGAAACATTCATCACTAAAGAATAAGCATACTCCAACAAAAAAGATGAGACATTTCTGCCTCATCTTTTATTGTCATTTTATCCGAAAAAGATTAATATCCGAAAATTTCTTCAAGAGACACTTCCTGGAATTCCCCCATCTTATTGATGGATTCCATATTCAGGTTTTCTTTCTTACCAATAATAGCTGTATTATATTTTACGGGCTTCACTTCGGAATTATAGAATGCTGTAAGTTTCGGTAAAGTCAGGCCTTGGATTTCAGCGTATGTATCTTTCCTAAGATCATAATCAACACCAAGTTTTTTCAGTGCCAACTGGCTAAAGAAGATATTGGTTCTGTTGATCCTGTTGGAAGCGATTTGTTTCAATGCAGATCCTTTTGCATTTTCAAATTGTGCAGGGATCTGTGGTAAAGCAACCATCAGGTCATTCATTGCATTTACTGCCAATGGCAATTTATTAGCCTGGGTTCCGATATAATTGGTAATATAATTGGCACGCCCTTTTTCCGATGCATTGGCATAAGAAACATAGGCTGAATACGCCAATGATTTACTTTCTCTGATCTCCTGGAAAACGATGGAAGACAAGCCTCTTCCGAAATACTCATTGAATACATTGGATGCACCGAAATTACTAAGATTTACATTACTTCCTTTTGCCACTTTAGCCATTTCCATCTGTACCATATCGTAATTGGTAAAATATACTTTTCCTTCTGCGGAAGGCTCTGCATATTCTTTAGCTTTAGCCGGTTGTAAACTCGCATTGACGATGTAAGGCTTTACTGCTTTTTCCAATCCGGCCTGGTCCTGTCCGTAAAGGAATACCTGATATGGATATTGGTTCAATGTTTTCACCTTTTTCATCAGCTCATTCACATCAATGCTCTGAAGACGTTCCCTGGAAACAATATCCGTCATTCTTGAATCTTTACCATATTTTGCATAATTGGAAAGCGCTGCCATGATTCTGTTTTTATCTTTTTTAGCTGCCGCCCGTGCTTCCAGGATCGTTTTTACAGTCTGATCGTAGATTGCCTTATCTGCTTTCACATTGGTCATCCAGTGATTCATCAGTTCTATTCCTTTCTTCATATTACTTTCCAGTCCGCTTAATGTAATAATGGTCTGATCATTGGAAGTACTCACATAATTGGAAATCCCTAATTTGTAAAATTCTTCCTTCAGCTGTTCCGGAGTATATTTATCTGTACCAAGGTATTTAAATACGGTTCCTGCAATAGAAAGTTCTTTATCATTATCCGTTCCGAAAGGGAAAATATAACTTACCTGAGCGATCCCGTTATATTTATTTTTCACAAAGCTTACTGTCTTGTCCTTAATCTGTGAAGTCTGGATTGCCGTTTTATAATCAATAAATTCAGGCTTGATTTCAGCTACTTTTGCATTTAAAATATCTTTCAGGAAGGGAGACTGGGCTTCTCTGTTCAATTTGATCGGGGTAATTCCCGGATTCTCTACCCGAACCAATTTATCATTCACTCCTTTTTCTTTATAAACAACAACATAATTATCTTTAAAGAATTCATTGGCAAACTTTACAACATCAGCTTTGGTGATTTTCTCATACTGATTGATATCATCCAACTCTTGCTCCCATGACCTTTCGTTAATGTAAGCATTATAAAGCTCAGTGGCCAGTCCGTCTGCAGTTTCCCATCCCTTCATCCGCTGAACCTTCTTATCATTCACGATGGCTTCAAGCATCCAGTCCGGAAACTGCCCTTTCTTCACCAGGTCAAGCTGATCCAATAATAATTTTTTAGCTTCATCAAAACTTTGTCCGTCTTTAGGCGTAACAGATAATCCAAAGTAGCCATACATTTTGAATGGTGATTCATAAGCACTCGCTCCAAGGGTCTTTTGTTTTTGGTTAATATTAAGGTCAATCAGACCTGCACCACCCCTGTTACTCAAAATTTCAGCAATTACATCTGCTATCCTGGCTTCCTGGCTTCCATAAGAATCCGTTCTCCAGGCCATGGTCATTCTTGGTGTTGAAGGGCTCTTCACCGTTCTGGTAACGATCTTGGTCATAGGTTCCTCCGTTACCCTCTTTTTCATTGGCAGTTCCTTATATTTGAAAGAACCGAAATATTGATCAACTAATTTTATAGTTTTGTCAAAATCCAGGTCTCCCACCAGTACCACGGCCATATTGTTAGGCACATAATAAGTATCGAAATATTTATGGATAGCTACCATTGAAGGATTCTTCAAATGTTCCGATGTTCCGATTGTTGTCTGCTGCCCATTCGGATGTTTAGGGAAAAGAGCTTCCATTAAAGCATAATTGACAAGACGTCCATCATTATCCTGCGCCCTGTTGTACTCTTCATACACCGCCTCCAGTTCCGTATGGAAAAGACGCAATACCAATTCTGAAAAACGCTCTTTCTCTACCTTCAGCCATTTTTCGAGTTCATTGGAAGGAATGTTATTTTTATAAACCGTTTCATCCAGCCAGGTATGGGCATTGGTTCCCGTAGCTCCTAATGAAGAAATAGCTTTATCATATTCATTGGCGATAGCATATCCGGATGCTTCCTGGGAAACCTCATCAATTTTTTTGTAAAGTTCCTTTTTCTTGGCCGGATCTTTTTCTGCCTTATGCTGTTCATATAGGTCGGAAATCTGCTGCAACAGCACTTTTTCTTTGGCCCAGTCCTGTGTTCCCAAACGTGAAGTTCCTTTGAAAACCATATGCTCCAGATAATGAGCCAACCCTGTATTATCACTCGGATCGTTATTAGAACCCGTTCTTACAGGGATGTAGGTCTGGATTCTTGGGGCATCTTCATTTTTTGCCAGATAAACCTTCAGGCCGTTTTTTAAAGTATATACCCTTACACCAGCCTGGTCGTTTTTTACCGTTTCATAGGTATACCCCTGGGCATCGGTAAGCTTTTGTGTGTCGAATTTCTGTGCCATTACACTTAGCATACAGAAAAGCGAAGCAGAAATAAAAAACTTTTTCATAGTTGTTATTTATTTTAATATCCAAATTTCTAAGTCATTAGTCTTATTAATCATACACTTGTTACAGTTCATCTATTACACATGTAAACATTAATCACAATACTGCTATTTAAGATTAAAATCTTTCAGGTTAGTTAAACATCAGATGAAAAAACTGGAAACAATCCGAAATAGCCTAGGAAAATAAGACATCATTTTGGGCCGGAAACATTACTATATTTTACCTGAAAAATGCCGGGAATCTCTGATACAGCCGGTTTTGGGATCACATTAATACCTTCCTTTTTAATATGATTTACATATAATGTATTTTCACTATTTTAGCCACCTGATTAAAAATCAAAACAGGTGAACCCTATATTTATCTGAAATCTAAAAAATAATATTATTTAGATGAAAAAGCAAGACCTGCCTCAAGACGAAAGTAATCTAAAGTCCGCCAACATGACTGAAGTCTTGTACGTTACGGATGAAAATGATAATTATACGACTGCAAACAGCACAGGCTGGGATGCAAAAAAAGCAGCATTGGATGAATCCATGGAGCTTATTCATGAAAGAATTGAAGAAGCCAGACAAAATGTTGCCAATAATAAGGTAAGTCCCATCGTTTATTTTATGGAACTGAATAAGATGGATTTAGGAGTGCTTGCCGCTTATGTAGGAATGTGGCAATGGAGGGTAAAAAGACACTTCCGCCCCAAAAAATTTAAAACACTGAGTGAAACCGTACTGAAAAAATATGCTGATGCATTTGGAATTTCAGTGGATGAATTAAAAAACTTCGACGGGAAATAAATGAAATAAGCATACTGTTATGTGACTTCATTTAACCAATGAAAAGATAAAAGCTGCAAATGAAACTAAACTTTGAACACCATCAGACTGCACATTGCGAAAACGGTGTTGCTTCCAATTTACTGCTCAATAAAGGACTTAAGCTAAGCGAACCTATGATTTTCGGAATCGGTTCCGGATTGTTTTTCGTCTACCTGCCTTTTTTAAAGGTAAACTTTGCCCCGGGTTTCAGTTATCGTCCGATGCCGGGTGCCATTTTTAGCAAAGCAGCTAAGAGATTAGGAATTAAAATAAAAAGAGAAAAATTTTCAAATCCTAAAGATGCCCAAAAGGCTCTTGAAAGAAATCTGGAACAAAATATACCTACAGGGCTTCAGGTAGGAGTTTTTAACCTTACTTACTTTCCTGAAGAATATAAATTTCACTTCAATGCCCATAATCTTGTTGTTTATGGTAAAGAAGACGGAAGATTCCTGATCAGCGATCCTGTAATGGATTATGTAACTTCTCTTTCCGAAGCAGAACTGGAAAAGGTAAGATATGCAAAAGGAGCACTTCCTCCAAAAGGACATATGTATTATCCTATTTATGTACCTGAAAATATCCATCTTGAGGAAGCCATCAAAAAAGGAATTAAAGACACCTGCAAAAATATGCTTGCTCCGGTGCCTCTCATCGGAGTAAAAGCAATGAGATGGGTGGCGAAAAGCATTCCAAAATGGGCAGAAAAGAAAGGAACCAAAGTGACCAATCATTACCTTGGTCAGCTAATCAGAATGCAGGAGGAAATTGGTACCGGCGGAGGAGGTTTCCGTTTTATTTACGGGGCTTTTCTACAGGAAGCTGCTGTCATTCTTAAAAATGATGAGTTGAAAGAATTATCAAAAGAAATCACTTCCATCGGTGACCTTTGGAGAGACTTTGCGGTAGACATTGCCAGAGTGTATAAAAACAGAAACTCAAAGAGCAATATTTATCATGAATTGTCCAGGACAATGCTGCATATTGCAGATCTGGAAGAAGCTTTTTACAAAAAACTGAGAAAGGCGATCTGATATGACGGAGAAAATGATTGAGATCAAAAATCTATATAAAAAATACAAAAATTCCGATGAATTTTCTGTCAATGATATCTCTTTGGAGATAGGCAAAAATGAGATTTATGGAATTCTTGGTCCTAACGGGGCCGGTAAAACCACACTGATTTCCATGCTTTCAGGACTGATTAAACCTACCTCGGGGCAATTCACGATCAATGGTTTATCCCCGCATAAAGACCATTTCAAAATAAGACAGATCATTGGGATTGTACCACAGGAATACGCATTGTATCCTACCCTTACCGCGAAAGAAAACCTGATGTTTTTCGGAAGCCTGTATGGTTTAAAGCATAAACAGCTTACCCGTGCTATCGATGAATCCCTTGAGATTATGGGGCTTTCAAAATTTGCTGATAAACAGGTAGGACAATTCTCAGGAGGGATGAAACGCCGCTGTAACCTGATCGCCGGCACCCTTCATAACCCGAAGGTGTTATTTCTGGATGAGCCTACTGTAGGAGTAGATGTTCAGTCTAAGAAAGTAATCATTGATTTCCTTCAGGGTCTGAATAAAAAAGGGACATGCATTATTTATACTTCCCATCACCTTTCTGAAGCAGAAGAATTCTGTACTAAAATCGCCATTATAGACAGAGGTAAAATTCATGCTGTAGGAAGCCCTGAAGAACTTGTTTCTCAGATTGCCCACGCAGAAAACCTTGAAGATGTTTTCATTTCATTAACCGGAAAAGAATTAAGAGATGTTGTTGTATAAATTGTGGAGAAGTTTTATGAAGGAAGTCCTTCTGCTGAAAAGAGATATCGGTGGGATTGTCATTATTTTCGTAATGCCGTTGCTCCTTATCATCACCATTACTCTTATTCAGGATTCTACTTTCAAAAACCTTGAAGGATCAAAAATTCCGATTATTTTCATTGATCATGATAAATCTGAGGTTTCAAAAAATATAAAAAGTGAGCTGGAAAACAGTAAAACGTTTCAATTGTTAACCGGTTTTAATGAAAAGTCAGCTCAGGAAGCCGTTTTTTCGGGAGATTACCAGATGGCGATTGTCATCCCTGAAAACCTGACAAAGGATTTAAACTCCAATATTGAATCCAAGGTTCAGACTATTGTAAGCTCATTCGGCCTGGAAAGTGATTCCGTGAAAACTAAAACAGAAGCTCCGAAAGCCAGAGATATACATTTGTACTTTGACCCTGCTACCAACGCCGGATTCAAAAACTCAGTGATGAACTCCGTCAACAAGATGGTTTTTGAAATCGAAAATAAAAAAATTTATAAGGCTTTTCAGGATCAGTTGGGGACATCCGAGAAGCTCGATCAGAACAAAAACCTGATCAGTTTTAAAGAAATCACTCCCCAAAAAGGAGAAATGGATGTAATGCCGAATTCCGTTCAGCACAATGTTCCGGCATGGACGCTTTTTGCCATCTTTTTTATTGTGGTTCCTTTGTCTATCAATCTGGTAAAAGAGAAAAGCCAGGGTACCAGTGTAAGAGCCAGGATAAGCCCTACTCCTTATTTCGTTCATATTTTAGGAAAGACATTTACATACCTTATTATCTGCATCATCCAGTTTTTGCTGATGGTTGCAGTCGGAATTTACCTTTTCCCCTACATGGATCTTCCGGCGTTTGATGTTTCGGGCAAGATGTTCCAGCTTATTATAGTAACTTTATTTGCCGGATTGGCTGCTATCGGGTTTGGGGTCTTATTAGGAACAATTGCCGATACCCAGGAACAGTCTGCACCTTTCGGAGCCACTTCAGTAGTAGTATTGGCGGCTATCGGCGGAATCTGGGTCCCGGTATTCCTGATGCCCGAATTTATGCAGACTATTGCCAGGTTCTCCCCTATGAACTGGGGACTGAATGCTTATTATGATATTATTTTAAGAAACAGCGGGATCGGGGGAATTGCCAGGGAATTGGCTTTCCTGCTTTTATTTTATATCGCCACAGTATCTGTTTCCATTTTTTACGAAAAAAAACAAAATGCAATCTAAAGATAACATATTAACCTGTACTGAAGAAGTAAGAGTACGATTCAACGAGACAGACCCTCTTGGCATTGTATGGCATGGCCATTATATCGTTTATTTTGAAGATGGAAGGGAAGCATTTGGCAGAAAGCACGGCCTTACCTACCTTGATATTCAAAAAGCGGGATATGTTACTCCTATTGTTAAAAGTACCTGTGAACATTTTCTTCCTTTAAAATATGGCGAAACTTTTACCATTGTAACGACTTTTGTAAATTCGGTTGCTGCCAAGCTCATCTATCAATATGAACTGTTTAACCAACAAGGGCAGCTGGTCTGCAGCGGAGAAACCATTCAGGTGTTTTTAGATAGTGAAGGAAATCTATGCCTGTATAATCCTGACTTTTTTCAGGCATGGAAAGATAAAACAGGATTATCATGAAGAAGGAAGTTTATATAACGGATTACAATTGTGTGACTCCCTTAGGCTTTGATGTGGAGGCCAATTGGAATGCATTGTTGGAAGGGAAATCAGGAATTGCCCTGCATCATATCATAGAAAATCAGAACCCTTTTTATGCTTCTATGATCAATACTGAAGAGCTGGAAAAAGAATTCAGCAAAAACTTTGGTCATCAGTCATTTACAAGATTGGAAGAAATGCTGCTTTTAAGCTTGCTGCCCCTGATCAAAAACCATCATATTACGGAAAAAACCGCTTTTATCCTCTCTACAACAAAAGGAAATATCAGCTTATTAAAAAACCAGACTGAACTGCCGGAAGGTGTATATCTCTCAAACCTTGCCCGCAAGATCACTGATTTTTTGGGAGTTAAGACAAAACCGATAGTGGTTTCAAATGCCTGCGTATCGGGAGTAATGGCTATTGCTGTTGCCAAAAATATGATTCAGACAGGAAGATATACCGATGCTTTTGTCATTGCAGCGGATGAGATTTCAGAATTTGTGATATCAGGATTTAATTCCTTCCAGGCTATCGGACCGGAACCTTGTAAACCTTATGATAAAAACAGGGCCGGGATCAATATAGGAGAAGCTGCGGCTGCTGTTTATATAACTTCAGAGCCTTCGGACAATGAAAAATTACAATTTAAAGTATTGGGAGATTCTGCCGTAAATGATGCCAATCATATTTCAGGACCTTCCAGGACAGGAGACGGCTTATATGCCAGTATCAGAAATGCAATGACTGAGGCAAATATTCCTGCTGAACAGATTGATTTTATTTCTGCTCATGGAACGGCTACATTGTACAATGATGAAATGGAAGCCATTGCTTTCAACAGAATGGAATTGCAGCATGTCCCTCTTAACAGTATGAAAGGCTATTATGGCCATTGCCTGGGAGCATCCGGGCTGCTGGAAAGCATTATTTCTATGGAAAGCGCTCTTCATGCTACCCTGATTCCATCTAAAAACTTTAAAGAAACGGGAGTTTCCCAACCGCTGAATATTATTCGGGAAAATCAATCTGCTGACATTCGTTATATTCTGAAAACAGCTTCAGGTTTTGGAGGATGTAATGCAGCCATTATCTTGGAAAAATGTTAAAAGACGATGAAGACAATTGAAACCTGTACCATAGAACAGTCAAAAATAACGGTAAATGGACATCTTATTTTTGAAAGCGATAACGAAGCATTCCCGGATTTTGCAAAAAATGCATACAAAACCCTGGAACTCAATTATCCCAAATTTCATAAAATGGATAACCTGAGCAAACTGGCTTTTCTGGCTGCCGAAATGCTTTTAAAAGAAGAGGACCACAGCAGGACAGCCTTGGTTTTTGCCAATAAGTCCTCAAGCCTCGATACGGATTTTAAATATCAAAACAGTATCAATTCTCCGGAAAACTATTTTCCCAGTCCTGCCGTTTTTGTATACACTCTGCCTAATATATGTGTAGGAGAGATCAGCATCAAACACAAAATGCAGACAGAGAATGCTTTTTTTGTTTTGGATGAATTTGATGAAAATTTTTTAAATGATTATTCTGAGCAAATCCTTCACGCCGGAAAGGCCGGGAAAGTATTATGTGGCTGGGTGGAATTGTATCAGGAAAATTATAAAGCTTTTGTATATTTGCTCACATTATAATCTGACAATGTACCATTTCACAATGTACCAGTACTACAGTAACAATGCCTGGTAAATTGGTACATTCATATATTGTTACATTAAAATAATATTTATGGAAAATTTAAAAACTGAACTAAAGCACAAAATTATTGATGTCCTTAACCTTGAAGACGTTTCTGTAGAAGAAATCAAAGATACAGATCCTTTATTCGGAGGCGGATTGGGACTTGATTCTATTGATGCCCTGGAACTAATCGTTCTTCTTGATAAAGATTATGGAATAAAATTAGCCGATCCTAAAAAAGGAAAGGAAATTTTTCAATCTATCGACACGATGGCTAAATTCATCGAAGACAACAGAACAAAATAAAATTAATATAACAGTGTACCAATTTAATAATGTACCAATGCTAAAGGAATAATCATTGTAAATAGTACATCGTTAAATTGGCACATTATATAATACCATGAGCCAGAAAATTGCCATAACAGGAATGGGTATCATCTCCTCCATAGGAAACAATGTGGAGGAAAATTTTATTTCACTACAGTCCGGAAAGCATGGAATTTCAGAGATCAACATGTTTGAAACCCGCCATAGAGGATCTATTAAAACAGGTGAAATAAAGTTATCCAATGAAGAACTTGTAGAAAAACTTCAGCTTGATGAAGACAACAACGCTACAAGAACCTCTTTATTAGGAATGATTGCCGCAAAGGAAGCAGTAGAAAATGCCGGAATTCCGGATATCAACCAATACAGGACCGGCCTGATCTCTTCTACCAGTGTAGGAGGAATGGATGTTACCGAAAAATATTTCTACTCCTATGAAGACTTTCCTGAGAAGCAAAAATATATTGATGCTCATGATGCCGGTAATTCTTCTTTAGCCATTGCAGATTATCTGGGGTTAAAAGGAATGGTTTCTACGATCAGCACTGCCTGTTCATCAGCCGCCAATGCCATTATGATGGGAGCCAAACTGATTAAAAACGGCGTTTTAGATCGCGTTATCGTTGGCGGAACAGATTCCCTGTCCAAATTTACCCTGAACGGATTCAATACCCTGATGATTCTTACGGATTCCTATAACACGCCTTTTGACAATGACCGGAAAGGTTTAAATTTAGGAGAAGCCGCCGCTTTTTTAGTTATGGAATCTGAGGAAATTGTGACAAAGGAAAACAAGCCTGTTTTAGCCTATCTTTCCGGATATGGAAATGCGAATGATGCTCATCATCAGACGGCTTCTTCGGAGAATGGGCAGGGTGCTTTTCTCGCGATGCAGCAGGCTTTGAAAATATCCGGTTTAGCCAGGGAAAAAATCGATTATATTAATGTTCATGGAACAGCTACTCCCAATAATGATTTGTCTGAAGGTATTGCCATGATCCGTATTTTCGGGGAAAACCAGGTACCGGAATTCAGCTCTACGAAGGCCTTTACGGGGCATACTCTGGCAGCCGCCGCCGGAATTGAAGCGGTGTTTTCAATTTTAGCTATGCAGCATAATCTCATTTTTCCCAATCTTAATTTCAAAACCAAAATGGAAGAATTTGATCTGGTTCCTGTTACTGAACTAAAGAAAAAAGATATCAGGCATGTACTTTCCAATTCATTCGGATTCGGAGGAAATTGTTCAACGTTAATATTCTCAAAACCATGAGTGCAGTATACATCAACAGTGCATCCTGTATCTCAGCCCAGGACACATTGAAGGAAAATATTTTCCAGAACCTGGTTCCTGAAAATACAGTACAGATTGTAAAAGCTATAGAACCCAAATACAAAGAATTCATTCCTGCTGCTATGATCAGGAGAATGTCTAAAACCGTAAAAATGAGTTCCGTAGCATCACATTACGCACTTCAGGAAGCAGGAATTTCACAGCCGGATGCCATTATTGTAGGAACCGGTATGGGCTGTTCCCAGGATTCTGAAAAGTTCCTGAAAAATGTAATTGACAATCATGAAGAGTTTTTAACACCTACATTTTTTATCCAGTCTACACATAATACCGTTGCCGGGCAGATTGCCCTGGCCTTGCAATGTCATGCTTATAACTTCACTTATGTAAATACTTCTTCTTCACTGGAATTTTCGTTACTGGATGCCCAACTCCAGATCAGTGACGGTGAGGCAGAAAATATTCTTGTAGGATCTACTGATGAGCAGACGGACAGAACCATGGAGCTTTATTGCTTACACAATACGATCAAAAAAGAAAGAGATTTACCCGCAGATTATCTGACTTCTACGACTAACGGTGTCATCTGGGGCGAAGGAGCAAGTTTCTTCGTGGTCGGAAAAAACAAGACCGAAAACACCTACGCAAAGCTCAGCAATATTGAAATTAAAAACAGGATAGAAATCAATGAAGTACAAGATTTTATCCAGGATTTTTTAACCAGAAACAATTTTCAGTCGCAGGATATCGATGCAGTTATTCTGGGGTTTAGCGGAGATGCAGCTTCTGATGGATATTATAATGAAGCCATGAAACTGTTTCCGGAATCATCTTTATTATATTATAAGCATCTTAGCGGAGAATTTAATACAGCGAGTGGCTTTTCTGTTTTTATGGCCTGTCATATTCTGAAGGAACAGAAGATCCCGGAGGTAATGATGATCAATCCTGAGAAAAAAGAAGAGGTAAAAAACATACTTCTTTACAATCATCTGGCTGGCTGTGATCATAGTCTGGTTTTGTTGGAAAGAGCATAACGGAACAAAAATAAAAAGGATGGTTAACAAATTTGCTTTTGCTTATCAACCAATAAACGATACACAACAATGAAACATTACCCATTCGTTTTATTCTATCTTTTTTGCAACGTTTTTATTTATGCGTTTCAAGGAAGTTTTTGGGTATATCTGGCCTGTTTTCTTGCTTTTTCTGCTGTTATCATTTGGGGATCTTTCGATATAGGACTTGGCTATTTTGTCAACAGCATTACTCATAAACGCACAAAAATCAAAGAGGTGGCACTTACTTTTGATGATGGTCCCACTGAGTTTACGCCTCAATTTCTGGATCTTTTGAGGGAGCACCGGGTAAAGGCAACCTTCTTTTGTATCGGAAAACAAATCGAAAAATATCCTGAAACCTTCCAGAGAATTATTGCTGACGGACATACAGTCGGAAATCATACTTTATCTCATTCTCATTCCACAGGCTTTTTATCTACAGCTAAAATGACGGAAGAAATAAAGCAATGTGATGAAGTAATACAGCGGTATGGCAATATAACTACTCCATTATACCGTCCTCCTTTCGGGGTTACCAATCCTAATATTGCCAAAGCCATTAAGAACACTCGTAAAAAAAGCATTGGCTGGAATGTGCGTTCTCTGGATACCATCATCAATGATGAACGGAAAATCTACAGAAAAGTCACCAGAAACCTGAAAAAAGGAAGTATCATCCTTCTTCATGATACTTCGGAAAAAACATATCGTGTCCTGGTAGATTTATTAGTATTTTTGGAGGATAAAAAGTATTCAACATTCACCGTTGATTCCATTACAAATTCAAAGAAAAAATGATTAAAAATATTGCTTTAGGAGCATTTTTATTGGTATCAGGGTTCTTTTTCGCCCAAAATACAGCAATGAGCGGAGCGGAGGCGAAGGCTTTCGTAACAAAAGTTTCTTCTGAAACAAAGGAAATCAAAACGCTGCAAAGTGACTTTACCCAAACGAAAAAAATGGATTTCCTGGATAAAAGTATTGTTACCCACGGGAAAATGTCATTACAAACTCCTAATATGTTGAGCTGGAGGTACACAAAACCTTATCAGTACAGTATTGTTTTTAAAAATAACAAAATTTTCATCAATGACCAGGGAAAAAAATCTTCAGTAGATGCCAAAAGCAAAACCTTTGAAAAGATCAATAAGCTTATCGTAGGAAGTTCAAACGGCACCATGTTCAATGACCCGGAGTTTACCGTAACTTACTTCAAAAGCGGAAATTACAATATTGCCAGGTTTATTCCGAAAACAAGCCAGCTCCTGAAATATATCAAACAGGTTGAGCTTTATTTTCCAAAAAACCAATCTACGGTTTCCCAGGTTAATATGACAGAAGCCTCCGGGGATACTACCAATATTGTTTTCAAAAACACCAAGATCAATGCTTCAATTCCTGCGTCAGAATTTAGTTTATAGCAGTCTTATTTTAGTATTGGCTACTTCCTGCAAAACATATACACTTGCTGATGTAAAGCCTGTTTCAACAGCTGAAAAAGTAGTGGAGAATCTGTATTTCTCTTCTAACGGGGATTATGTGTATAAATGCCAGATTGATATTTATAAAAATCATGTAAGCGGTATCCTGATCATCAAAAAACTGAATGAAACCACTCACCGGGTGGTATTGACGTCAGACTTCGGAAATAAACTGATTGATTTTGAAATTGCAGATAATGACTTCAAACTCAATTACGTGCTTCCCGACCTGGATAAAAAGATTGTTATCAACTTCCTTAAAAATGATTTCCGGCAACTTTTAAGGAAGCAATATCCTGTGAGTGAAAGCTTTGTGAACGACCATTCCAGAATCTATCTTTCCAGAATTGACAACAAAAGCTATTATTTATTCTTTAACAAGGACAACGGCCTGCTGAAACAGATCATCTACACCCGAAATAGCAGGGAAAAAATCGATTTTACTTTTGAGGCAAAAAAACCTATCTTCGCGGACAGTTTAAACCTTCATCACAAGGATTTTAAGATTAATATAAAACTAGTTCAAATAACCGAAACTGAATAATCTATACACATGAAAAAATTATTCCTCCTTTTAATTCTACTGATCTCCGGACTGTCTTTTGCACAGGTAACTTTTAATCCCGGAATAAGATTGGGAGCTAATATTTCCCATTTTTCCAATGGACCGGCTTATGATTATTGGTATTATAATGACAACCAGGGTTACCATTATGGAAGTAATGTATTTGACGTACAGTCAAAGGTCGATTTTTATATAGGCTTCCAGGCGAATATCCGATTTGCTAAATTCTATGCTCTTCAGCCTGAAATCTACTATACCCGCCAGGGAGCAAAATATGAAAGCCAAAATCCGGCAGTAGCTTCCAAAACAGTAACGGTTTCTTATGTGGGAGCAGCAGTAGTGAATAAATTTTATTTTAACCAGTTTAATATCCACTTTGGTCCGACTTTGGAACTCCTTAGTGACCACAAAAATATTCAGTCACCTTCTTCGGCAGATTTAGGAGTATTGCTGGGAGCAGGGTATGACATTACAAAAAATATTGGAGTAGAAGCCAGAATTAAAAAAGGCTTTGTACACATCACCAGCGAACATACGAATGTAACCTTCCAGGCAGGAGTTTATTATACGTTCAATCTTAAAAAATAAGATCATGCAAACCATTCTTACAGACTTTTACACTTTAGAATCTCACGAAAAAACAGACGATGGCATTTTTATTGCCCATATCCGGTTAAATAAAGATCATGATATTTTTAAAGGTCACTTTCCGGGAAATCCGGTAACTCCGGGAGTCTGTATGATGCAGATTGTGAAAGAACTCACTGAAGAATTTACAGGGGCAAAATTATTTTTAAAAACAGCTTCAAATGTTAAGTTTATGGCAATTATCAACCCGTTTGAAACCCCTGACCTGAAGCTCCAGCTTGATATTTCCGAAAACGGAGAAGATGTTAAAGTGAAGAATACCACTTCATTTGGCGAGACTATTGCATTAAAAATGTCAGTAAGCTATAAAAAATAATGTCATGAAACTTATCTTATCATTCGTAGCAGCTTTTCTTTTTTTCTTCCAGTCTGACCTTGAAACGCTAAGAAGCAGCTATGCTAAAGCCAACGATTCCAGTACCAACACGCAAAGCTTTATTGATGCAGCAGAAAAGCAGCCCGGTTCTGATCCTGTTACCCTGGGCTATAAAGCGGCTGCAAAAATCATGGAAGCGAAGGTTACCAAAGGAAACAGAAAAGCACTGGTAAAAACAGGAGCTACAAGCCTTGAAAGTATTATCAAAAGCAATCCGAATAATGCGGAACTGCGACTGATCAGACTGAGTGTTCAGGAAAATATTCCGAAAATAGTAGGATACAGGGGAAGCATGAAAGATGATAAGGCATTTCTTCTGAACAATTACAACAAACAGAATGCAGCGTTAAAAAACTATATCAAAAGGTTTGCGATGCAATCTAAAACCATTACAGAGGCGGAAAGAGCCACTTTAAAATAAAACCATGTCCTTTGCTGAAGTACAGAATGCAATTTCTGAAAAGAAGATCTGCGTTGTAATCCCTACCTATAATAACGAAAAAACTCTGAAAAGAGTCATTGACGGTGTTTTAGACTATACCGAAAGTATTATTGTGGTTAACGACGGTTCTACCGATTCCACTCCGCATATTCTTTCACAATATCCTCACATTACAGTTATTAGCCTTCCTGAAAACAAAGGCAAAGGAAACGGCTTAGAAACGGGCTTCAGAAAAGCAAAGGAATCAGGATATGATTATGCAATCACCATTGATTCAGACGGGCAGCATTATCCGGATGATATCCCTGTATTTGTAAAAGCCTTGATAGAGGAAAAAGAGGATGTCCTCTTGATAGGAAACAGAAATATGTCCCAGGATGGCATTCCTAAAAAAAGCAGCTTCGGAAACCGTTTTTCCAATTTCTGGTTCTGGTTTGAAACCGGAATCAGACTGGAAGATACTCAATCCGGCTACAGGCTTTATCCTCTCCGCAAAATCCCGAAGAAATTCTTTACACCTAAATTTGAATTTGAAATCGAAATTATTGTAAGGACAGCCTGGAGGCATGTTCCTGTAAAGAATGTTCCCATAAAAGTTTTGTATGATCCCGCAGAAAGGGTTTCCCATTTCAGGCCCTTCAAAGATTTCACAAGGATCAGTATTCTGAATACAATTCTGGTGACTATCACTTTATTTTATATTATTCCGAGAAATTTTGTGAATAATTTCAAAAAAAAAAGCTTTAAAAGATTCATAAAAGAAGATGTGCTGGAAAGTGACGGAAGCAACCGTACAAAGGCCTTTTCTATTGCATTGGGGGTCTTTATCGGGCTTTCTCCGTTTTGGGGTTTTCAAACACTGCTTGTCATCAGTCTATCCGTCCTTTTTAAATTGAATAAAGTCCTTGCATTTGTAGCTTCCAATATAAGTCTTCCTCCTTTCATTCCTTTCATCATTGCAGCTTCTTTATTCCTGGGCGGTCCTTTTGTAGAGGGTGAAAGTAATGTTCTCAGCCAAGACCTGAATTTTGACCTTATCAGGAATAACCTGCTTCAGTATGTGATTGGTAGTTTTATCCTGAGCACTACAGTATCATGTCTTACAGGTGTAGCCACTTTTTTGTTTCTGAACAAACTGACCCCGGAGAATAATTAATCTTTACAAAACATTTCCGTCAATCTTCGTTTACTTTTTCAACAATGGTAAGTCTACTTTACAATGAACTGAACCAGATCTTTTAAAAACTGCTCATCCACCTTACCTTTGATTTCATAATCCTTTGGGGAAGGTGTTCCGGAAACCGGAATAAACAAGTGACTCAAATCAGGGTAAAATCTGAATACGGCATTTTTATCATTTTTCAACTCGTTTTTCCAAAGGTTAAAGTCCTTTTCTGTTACCTGGTAATCTTTACCTCCTTGTGCAAAAAACATCGGGGCTTTTATTTTCTTAACTTCATCCAATTGATGATATTCTTTTAAATATTTCCAGTATGCGGCAGATTGCCCCATCGGAAGATCTGAAGCCTGTGAATTTAAGTTGAATTGTGACGAATTTAAAAAGGCAACCTGCTTTTTTATATCCTGAACAGCTTCGGCGGAAACTTTAGTGGGATCAATGCGGTGGATGTACTCAAACTGTTCAACCAATAAGTCCTGTAAAGGTCTTGCATTTCCCGCCATGAAAATATATTTTGAAGCTTGTGCACGCGCTGCAATCTTTGGCATCATATAAGCTCCCTGACTATGCCCCAGCAGGATAATCTGATATCCCTGGTAATCCTTGTTACTTTTGAAATAAAGAGCAGCATTTACGGCGTCATTTACTGTCTCCTGCTCTGCTGTAGACTGTTCATTAAAAGTCTCCGGATTGGAATACGTTCTTTTATCATATCTGTAAGAGGCAATTCCATTCGCAAAGAGGTATTCTGCAATATCTTTAAAGGGTTTGTTTTCTCCAACAGTTTCATCCCTGTCAGAAGCTCCGGATCCATGAACAAAAATCACCAGCTTCTTTTTATTATCGGAAGGAGGGATCAGCACTGTTCCATTCAACTCGATATCATCACTTTTTATTCTAAGAGTGGTTTTTTCGTCTCTTTTTTCAAATGTTCTATGGGGAACTAAAAAGAATCCAATCAGTTTATGATCATCTCCAAAAGTCAGTTGAACATCCAGTTTAGATTTTTCAAATTCAGAATAGTAATAATAAAGATTTCCTTCATTGTTGACTTCGAGAATTTTCTTCAGGCTTCCTAGCTGAGTCTGAAGTTGTTCTGTAAGAGATTTAAGCTGATCCACCGGAATTTCATTGGCAACCGAAGAATCAAAAAACGAATGTGCTTTCTCAGCATTTTTGTCAACAAATAAAGTATTGATAAAAGTTTTTCCAATCTCCTTTCTATCCTGGGAGAATGAGAATAATGATGATACAATTAAAAAGAAGGTTACTAGTTTTTTCATAATCAATTATTTATAAACAACATCAGAAAATGACAAAGGGCCCATCATAATGGTCACGAATATAGCAATAATTACCAGGGCCAATTGGGTTGTATGATATACTTTCGTTCTATCGTTTGCACTTATTTCAAAGGTAAATTTAATTTTATCCGGCCTGCTGATAATTCTCCAGACCAGTATAAGAACCACAATATTCAGCAGTACCGGTAAAAAGAGAAATATTTTATGACCATAGTTATCGGGATTATTTCCATAGCTGTGAATCGGTATGGTTTCCGGAACCGAGCCATATACGGTGCATAAGTAAATGGTATAACACAGAAGCACTGCAATAGGAATACAGAACAATAATTTTATATATCTCGGGATCATTTCAACTTCTTTACGGCTTTTTTCAAATATTTCTCAACTTCTCTCTGATCAGGAACCGTTGTAATTTCCTTATTCATTGCTTTTTCAAGCTCACTCTTTGCTTTTGAATATTCTTTCCGGTAAAAATAGTATTTCCCTGCCAGATAATAGACTTTCCAGAAGTCAGGATTTAAGGATTGATAGTAGTTGATAAAAGAATCAGTGAGAATTTCTTTTTTGTGAAGTGCATCATTGAGCTGTACCGTTAAAGTTCTGTACTCTTCGTAATTTTTAAATTCCCCGGAATCAGCAAACGGATCGCGGGCAATATTCAATGTTGATTTTGAAAGATTGTGTCTCAGGAGACCATTGTCAGAAAATATTTCATTGAGGTCATAACATACAAATTCTCCCAGTTGGTAAGGGTTTGATGATACCCAGGCTAATCTTTTCTGGGGAGAAAATATAACGGCATGATGGGCTAAAAGCTGGTTCAGCGCTTTTTCGTTGCCATACCCTATTTTTTTATCCTTCAATCCTGATCTGTCTCTTAAAATAGCCGCCATTTTTTCAGGAGTGAGCTTCTCATCTTTTTCTAAATGCTCCTGAAGCTTTTCATAACGGTATACCGAGTGGCTTTCTTCAATCTGCTTCCGGTTTCTTGGATCATCTTTATAAACATCTGACTGAAAGTGATTGGTGCAAAGAACTTTGTTTGTATTCCGGACTTTATAAACCCCTGTTTTTTTCGGTGAGACTTCAATGATTACAGCATTTTTATCTTCTGCACTTCCTACCAGAATGGATTCTGAAACAAAAACTTTTCTCTTGCGGGCAATGGCAATTGCTTCATCAATATTTTGGGCATATTGTAAAATCTCCCTGGTCACCAAAGAAATCGGCGTTTTGGCCGTCAACGGGATTTTTGATTTTCCGGCATTGATGGTAACCGTTATTCCTTTTTTATTCATACCGGAAACCACGCCGATCATTCCCGGCCAGCTTACAGACATATAAGGAATTCCGTCTTCCGGTTGTACAAACTCTACCAGTTTATTTTTAGCAAAGTCATCGCCTACATAGAAGTCAAAATTTCTCCCGATCAGCAAGTCACCGTCTTCCGTATTTTCGTTCCATACAGCCAGAGAAGTACAGCCTACCATAGCCAAGTCCTGTAAAGCGTGCCCGATATCATGGGCTCCGTGCAGGTAAAGATTTCTTAAATACCTCGGAGCTATAAAATCATACCGGTCAGAAGAATATTGCGATAATCCGTATAGCTCAGTCTGGTAATCTTCCCGGACATTCAGATACATTTTCCTTCCGTACCATTTTAAAAAGCCGTTCAATAATTTCTGTTTGAATCTGGACGGAACAAATGCTTCTATTTTTGAAAAGAAAATTTCTTCCTGTTCCTGCATTAATTTTTGTGTTAATGCACCATTGTTATACCCTAGTTGCAAAGGATTTCCTTTGATATAAAGCTCCCACAGCTGCTGTTTATTTTTAGTCAGAAAATTTTGATTGTAACTAAAAGTCGTGTCATTGATTTGAGTAACTTTTGGGATCTCCAGTGAATATCCGCTTACATCGGGAAGATGATGAATAGACTTTGATATCCCGCATGAAACAGGAATAAAAGCTAAAATAAAGTAAAGAAGCAGCCTCTTGGAAGAAAGGTAAATGGTAATAGTTTTTTTCACGGTTAGTCTTAATTAGGTCATTTGCCTGAGGCGCTTATCAATCTTATCTTTTCCCAAAATTTCAGAGCACGTGTTAAAAGCTCCGATCGTTACTCCCAGAATCCCGTGCATATTTACAGACTGGCCCGTCAAAAAAAGATTATCAATTTTAGTGCGGGGGGAAACCATTGTTTTCAGGGGATTATCTGAGCTTTTCATGTATCCGTACATGTTTCCTTCAAAACTGCCGATGTAATCGCGATAAGACAATGGTGAGGAAGTATATATTTTTTTGATGGAATGCCTGAGGCCGGGAATCTTTTTTTCCAGTGCATTAAGCATTTTTTCAGTTCTGTCCAGCTTAAACTTCTCATACGCTTCTCCTCTTTCATGCTCGTCTGCTACAGTATTGAAAGTATGGCTCCATTCTTTCACCTCATCAAAATCCATATATGAAATGGCTGTCAGGCTTTCAGCAAATTCAGCATGGGTCTTCGAGGGTGTAGATGAAAGCATATACGTTTCCGGCCATGCGTCCTTTTGATAATGAAAGGCATTCCAAACCAGGTCTTCTGATGAATAATGATAGATGTTGTAATTAAAATTCGGAATAGAATGAGGTTTTAATACCAGATAAACACTAAAGCACGAAGAAACCGGCTCCCAGCTCAAAACCCTGTTTAAAAAAGACTTCTTTAATCTTTCTTCTCCAATGAGTTTTATGGTAGAACGAATTTCAATATTAGAAATAAACTGCCGGGCATTGTATACCTTTCCGTCCCGTGTTTTTACCGAAGCAAGCACATTATTTTCATTGAATATAAATTCTGAAACTTCAGCATGTTTGTGGATTTCCGCACCATATTGCCGGAGCTTTCTGATCAGCAGTTTTGAAATCTGGCTTCCTCCTTTTACACATTTGTAAGCACTCTGGATATAAGAATTCACAGTAAGGGCATGTACGTAAAAAGGAATATTCTCAGAATCACCGGCATATAAAAAGTTAGATCCCAGTAATACAGCCTGAAGTTTTCTATTGGGGGTAACCGATTCAATGAACCTTTTGGTATTCAGGTGCAGAATTTCCTCATTATAGCTTTCTCTTCCTACAACATGATATCTTGGAAACTGGCTGCAGACATATTGGATTTCTTCACAATAATTTTCAAGGTTTTCTCTTTCTTCAGGAAAATATCTGGATAATTGCTCTACAAAATTCTGATAGCCTTGTGCATGTGGATATTCAAAGTCCTCTTCTCCAAAAGAAATTCTGTCATATCCGTCTTCATCCATCTTCTGAAGCTCCAGTTCATCCATGATTTCCAGATAGGAAAAGAACCTGTTCAGATTCTGTCCTTTTGAAAGCCCACCTAAATAATGCACACCGGTATCAAAAATCAGTTTATCCCTTGAAAAAGTCTGCAAATTTCCTCCATATTGATTATTTTTCTCCAAAACACAAACCTTTAGACCTTCTTTCGCCAAAACAAGAGCCGAAACAAGGCCTCCCAATCCGCTTCCGATTACAAGTATGTCATATTCTTTCTTCAAAGGAGCATGTGTTTTTTAATTAAGAGTTGAGGAAATTAAGAAGATTCTGAGATTTTATTATGCAAAGAAACCTTATTGGTGTAACAGCATGTAACGATCTTAAATTCCCAATAAGTCTCAATAGTTTTTAGTTTTTTATTAATTTATGTGGTAAAAATAGAAAAATTAATCAACATCATCCCAAAAATCGAAATAATTAAACCATTGTAAAGGATATTTTTTTACCATCGTTTCAAGATTTTGAACATAAGAATTCAAAAGTCCCTGGGAATCGCGGTTTTTAATATTCTGAGCGACTCTGGCATACAGATGATAATGAAGGTTTTCTTCTTTCATCACATACACATACACTACAGGAACTGCCAACCGGGATGCAATGAGAAAAGGTCCGGCCGGAAATTTTGCACTTTTCCCCAAAAGCTCGGCTTCCAGGTATTTTGATCCTTCAAAATAGCGGTCTCCTGTGAAGCAAATCAGCTCATTATTGGATAAAGCCTGATTAATTTCAAAAATATGAGACATATCTTCCTTGACATAGATAAATTTGATATTGCTCTTTTTTACGGCAACACTTTCAAGGTATTCTTTGATCACTGTAACCTCCTGATCTGTAGTCACCAGATTGATCCGGCAATCAAAATCAATATCGGCAAAAAAATGCTCCGCTACTTCAAAATTTCCGATGTGGGCACTGATCAGTACGCCTCCTTTTTTTGCTGCCAGCAGATTTCTGAGGTTCTCAATTCCATCAAATTCATACGTATACTTCTCTCTCAGTCCTGCAGAAATCGCAGTCTTGTCAATCAATACCTTCCCAAAGGTAAAATAGCTTTTAAATATGGAAAATCTGGACTTCCAATATCCGTAATTGAGCCTCTTCCGGAAATAATAAAGAATATGCAGGTTGCTTTTTTTCTGAAATATAAAATAGTAGGCCGCAACAAAATAAAGCACGAAATATGAACTTCTGATCCCGATATTTCTAATACACCAGACAAATATTTGGTACCCCAAAACCGTCCCTTTAGATTTACCTTTCCACTTGTTCATATGTATAATTTACCGATATAACAGTATACCAATGTATCAATACCATTCGGTATGATTAACAGATTGCTATAGCATTACATTGGTCATTTTAATGTATAATTAAGCGTTCTTTTCCGCAATCTTTGTCTCAATCGTCGTATAGAAATCATCAAATGTCACCATTTTTTTAAAATCGGCTTCTCCTAATTTCACCCCGAAATTAGATTCTATCACAACGACCATATCAATATAATCCAGGCTGTCTAAGCCCAGTGTATTTTTAAGATTGGCATCGTTACTGATTTCGTCCCCGTCTACCTCGAATTCATTTACCAAAAAATCATTAACGATGGCAACAATTTTCTCCCTTTCCATGTTTTTTAATCAAATTTTTTAACTATTAGTGCAGAATTGGTTCCCCCAAACCCGAAAGAATTCGACAAAAATACGTCAATTTTTTGATTTTTTGTTTTGGAGACTAAATTTATCTTTTGCGCCTCATTATCAGGGTTTTCCAGATTGATATTAGGAGCAATAAAATCATTCTGCATCATCAGGATAGAGTAAATAACTTCACTTGCCCCCGCCATCCAGCACTCATGTCCCGTCATCGATTTGGTGGAACTTACCGGAACTTCGCTTCCGAAGATCTCATAAATAGCCTTCGCTTCATTGGCATCTCCAATCGGGGTAGAAGTAGCGTGAGCATTAATATAATCAATATCAGAAGCCTGTAACCCGGATTGTTTCAGGGCCCTGTCCATTGCCAAAGCAGGTCCGTCCACGTTCGGAGTTGAAATATGACCACCGTTCGAAGAGAAACCATAGCCTATAATTTCAGCAATGATGGGAACACCTCTCCTTTGAGCAGATTCCAGGCTTTCCACGATCAAAGTGGCAGCTCCTCCACTTGGGATTAAGCCGTCTCTTCCGGCATCGAAAGGTCTTGAGGCTTTTGCCGGCTCATCTTCTCGCACGGAGAAAACTCCTAAGCCATCAAAACTTGCCATAGAATATTTGTTGGTTTCCTGGGCGCCTCCGCAGATAATCATATCCTGGAAACCATTTTTTATCATCATATAGGCAAGGCCCAAAGAATGTGATCCGCTGGCACATGCCGCACTGATGGTAAGATTGATCCCTTTCAGCTTAAAAATAGTGGAAAGGTTCATCGTCACCGTTGAGTTCATTGATTTAAAGATCGCGCCCGACCCCATCAATGTAGTATCTTTCTTTTCCCTTGCAATATCGATAGATTCTACTACCGCCTGGGAAACACTGTCATTTCCGTATAAAATTCCCACTTCATGGGTGTCCAGAAAAGTTTCATCAAGATTGGCCTGTTTCAGGGCATCCATTGTTGCAAGATAAGCATACTCACTCTCCTCTCCCATACTGACACGCTGACGCCTGTTAAGAAGGTTTTTCAGGTCCGGTTTGGGAACTACTCCGGTAAGTCCCGATCTGAATCCGAATTCTTTTCTTTCTTTGTCTAAAACAATTCCTGATTTTCCTTGATATAGGGATTCCCTGACCTCTTCTAAAGACGTCCCGATGCAGGAATAAATTCCCATTCCGGTAATTACAACCCTATTTTCCATATGTTCCTATTGAATTTAGCAATGTATCATCTGGTAAGTAGCCCTATCTGTTGAGATTAATCAACATCGGCACACTGGTACATTGGTATATTGTTATATTATTTATGAGTAAATCCCTCCGTTAATATTAATTACTTCTCCGGTAATGTATGAAGATTTCTTAGAAGCTAAAAATGCTACTAAATCTGCGACTTCTTCTGCTTCTCCAAACCTGTTGGCAGGAATCATTGCCTTCAGTTCGTCCTCATTAAAATCCTGGGTCATATCTGTTTTAATAAAACCGGGAGCAACAGCATTTACCGTAACGTTTCTTTTAGCTACTTCCTGGGCAAGGGCTTTAGTGGCTCCTACCAGAGCTCCTTTGGCAGCTGAATAGTTCGTCTGGCCGGCAGTTCCTTTTACTCCGGAAACAGAGACCATATTGATGATCCGTCCATATTTATTACGGAGAAGTTTCTGAATAAAGAAATGGGTTACATTGAAAAATCCGTTAAGACTTGTATTGACTACGCTGTTCCAGTCCTCTTTCTGCATCCACATAAATAAGCCGTCCCTGGTAATACCTGCGTTATTGACTATAACTTCTACTACAGCATCGGCATTTCTTTCCTGCCATGCAGTAAGAACATCTTTTGTTTCCTCAGCATTCCCCACATCAAACTTAAGTATTTCTCCTGTAGCCCCAGTTCTTCCACTCTGGACAGGGTTTCTTTTGCTGCGGCTTCATTAGAAGCGTAGTTGATCAGTATATGATAGTTGTTATCTTCAGCCAGTTTTATACAGATTGCTCTTCCGATACCTCTGGAGCCTCCTGTTACGATTGCACATTTCATGCGTTAGTGTTTATGTTGTTGTTAGTTTTTTTAAGTTAGCTTTATTTGCAAAGACAATTAATCTCATTCAGAAATTACACGGTCTTCAAATATTTCTTTACTTCTTCCAGATAGGGATACATCACCATATCATCAGAGAAAGCAGGAATAATTTTTCTGATTTCATCATATAGCTCCTTTGTAGAAGATGAAACCTTATCCTGAAAATCAAGATATTCAATAGCCTGAACGATTGTAATTGCTTCAATTGCCAATACTTCGAAGGCATTTTCAATCACTTTTCTGCAGATAACCGCAGCATTTGTTCCCATACTTACGATATCCTGGTTATCGTTATTATTAGGAATACTGTGAACATACATGGAATTCGACAGCATCTGGCTTTCTGCCGTAGTAGATGTTGCTGTAAACTGGACTCCCTGCATCCCGAAATTGAAACCTAATTTACCTAAATTTACAAAAGGAGGCAAGATTTCATTGATTTTAGCATTTAAAAGATAATTTAATTGTCTCTCCGCAAGCATTGTCAGCTTGGTTACCACAATCTTAAGCTTGTCCATTTCCAGAGAAATATAATCTCCATGGAAATTTCCTCCATGGTAAACATGTTGGTCTTCTACATTGATAATCGGATTATCATTGGCAGAGTTAATTTCATTTTCAAGAACTTTCTCCGTATACTCCAATGTATCCAGTACAGGTCCCAAAATCTGCGGAACACAACGTAAAGAATAATATTCCTGAACTTTTTCTTTAAATACTTTTTCCTGTTCCTCAAAGTGAGTGTAAAGATGATCTGCTCTTTTTCTGATCAGCTTGCTGTCTGCCAGATGCGCCCTCATTTTTTCTGCAACTTTCTGTTGCCCGTAGTGTTTCTTGGTTCCGTTTAAAACTTCTGATAAATGATCGTCATAAGCCTGGACAATCTCATTGATTGCGCAGGACAGTTTAATGGAAATATCTGTTAACTGATTGGCTTTATAAGCATTCACAATACCAATTCCTGACATTACGGAAGTCCCGTTCATTAAGGCAAGGCCTTCTCTGATTTCAACTTTGATAGGCTCCAATCCTTCCAATTGAAAAACTTCAGGGGTTGATTTTCTTTCTCCTTTATAAAAAACTTCTCCTTCTCCGATCAGCACCAGAGCCAGGTGAGCCAGCTGAACCAGGTCTCCACTTGCTCCTACTCCTCCATGTTCAAAAATTAAGGGAACAATATCCCTGTTGATCAGCTCTTTAAGAAGATAAATAACAGACTCATGCACTCCTGAATTCCCTAAAGACAGCGTATTCAATCTTGCCAGCATACAGGCTTTCACTTCCTGTGCAGGTAAAGGATTGCCGATTCCTGAAGAGTGGCTTCTGATCAGGTTGTATTGAAGCTGATGGGTATCTTCGTCACTGATCTTGAATTGGGCCATCGGCCCAAAACCGGTATTCACACCATATATTACTTTATTTTTTGAAAATTCCTTTAAAAACTGAAAACTTGCATTCACTCTTGATAAAAGTGATTCATTCAGTTCGATTTTCTCATTCCCAATGATAATTTTTTGAAAGTCTTTCAGTCCTAAAAAGTTATTTATTTTCATTAATCAAAAGTAATAGTTGATAATTTTGTAAAATATTAATTATTTGTCACTAATTTTGCGGCAAAGATAGAAGTTATTATTAAAATAAAAAATCAAAGATGAGCAAAGAATTTGTTGACGTTCTCGTAATCGGAGCCGGGCCTTCGGGATGCGTATCTTCTTCATATCTAAAGAAGAATAATGTCAACGTAAAAGTTGTCGAAAAGGCAAAATTCCCCAGACTTGTTGTTGGGGAAAGCTTAATTCCAAGAGTAATGGACCACTTTGATGAAGCAGGACTTTTTCCGGCATTGGACAAGATGGGCTTTGAAAAAAAACTAGGAGCACGTTTTCTCCGCGGCGATGAAGTCTGCATTTTTGATTTCAGTAATAAGTTCGGCGAAGGATGGGATTGGACCTGGCAGGTTCCCAGGGCTGATTTTGACAATACACTGGCACAGGAAGTCATTAATAAAGGAATCGATCTTGAATTTGAGACAGAAGTTATTGATATCAGGTTTGACGGAACAGATTCTGTGACCACCGTTAAAAATAAAAATGGGGAAACCAAAGAAATCCATGCCAAATTTGTAATTGACTCAAGTGGCTATGGAAGAGTTCTTCCCAGACTGCTAGACCTGGAAAAACCTTCAAAACTCTCTCCACATTCCGCTATCTTTTCTCATGTAAAAGACATCAACAGAGAAGAAGGAGAAGAGGGAACTTTAATTTCTTTTGATATCATTGAAACGGAAGTATGGCTTTGGGTTATTCCTTTTTCCAATGGGAATACCAGCCTGGGAATTGTAGGCCCTACTGATTATATTGATAAGCTGTCCACCAATGGTGATACTGCTGAAGCCTTAAGAAAAGCCATTTCCCTTTCAGATTATTATGTAAAACGCTTTGGTGATGTAGAATTTTTGTTTGAGCCAAGACACCTGAAAGATTATTCATGTTCTGTAAAAAAATTATTTGGGGACGGATTTGCCCTAACCGGGAATGCTTCTGAATTCCTTGACCCTGTTTTCTCATCGGGAATGGCTTTCGCTACGGAATCAGGGATGCTTGCTGCAAAACTGGCTTTAAGACAATTAAATGGTGAGAAAATTAACTGGCAAACGGAATATACCGATTATATTCTATATGGCGTGGATGTTTTCACTACCTATGTAAAGGAGTGGTACACCGGAAATCTTCAGGAATTATTCTTCCACCAGCCGGAAAATCCGGATGTAAAGAAAAAAATATGTGCTGTATTGGCAGGCTATGTCTGGAATAAAGATAATCCTTTTGTAAAAAAGCATGATACAGTGATTAAAAATCTTGCTAACCTGATCAAATCAGAAAAACAGGAGCAGCAAAGTCAACAATAAAAAAAACGGTCTGAAATTCAGGCCGTTTTTTTATGCTTCTGTTCATTTATCTTAAATCAATAAAAGTAATGGGTTTTCTGCTATTGGGATTGAAAACAACCTTGGAAAGAATATCAAAGTCCACCATTTCAATTTTCGGGCTCACTCTCAGCTTGGCACGGAAATGATCCCTTACTTCATTTACAAAAACTTCACTTTCTTCTTCCGTACTCAATTTGATGATAATCTCATCAAGCCCTATTTCATTAGACCGGATCACAATCTGATAACATAAGATAGTATTGAAATCGTTCAGAATATCATTCATTGCCGGTGGATACAATGTGGTACCCTTATATTTGATCATTTGCTGCTTCCTTCCAATCACGGGGCCGAGCCTCATTGTATTTCTTCCACATTCGCAAGGTTCGTAGTGTGCTTTTACAATGTCCCCGGTTTTAAACCTCAATAAAGGAAGAGCTTCTACTCCCAGCGTGGTGACGGTTAATTCTCCACTCTCTCCTTCTTTTACAGGATTACCTTCATCATCCAAAATTTCTGTGATAATAAGCTCGGGATGATGATGCCCCCCTACCTGATATTCACATTCCGTAAAGGCTGTACTCATTTCAGTGGATGCATAGGTTGAGAACAATCTGATGTCCCATTTTTCTTTGATCTTCTGTGAAAGGATATTATCAGTAAAGTCCTGGTTTTTGATGCTTTCTCCTATACAAACAGCTCCGTATACACTTGAATTTTTATAGTCGATACCATGCTTTTCTGCATAATCAATCATTTTTAGCAGAAAGGAAGGAACTGTGATTAAATATTTGGGCTTATATCTGAAAATGGAGTCCCATTGCAGCTCAGGAATCCCCGGTCCCATCCTGACAACACTGGCTCCCATTTTTCTTAAACCTAAAAAATAAGCAAGCCCTGCCATAAACCTCTTATCTATGGTTGTAATCATCTGTACAACATCTCCTTTTCGGATACCGGCACAAGCAAAGGATATGGCTTCATTATAGGCCAGTCTTTCAAGATCATTATCAGATAATCCAAAAGTAACAGGATCGCCCAACGTTCCGGAAGTAGTACTATAATCTACAATTTTATCCGGTGGAATACAGAAAAAATCGTGGTTGTTCTGCTGCAGATCATTTTTAGTAGTCGTAGGTATTTTCTGCAGATCTTCCAATGTTCTGATTTCTTCAATATTGATTTTGTTTTCTTTGAACAGCTGCTGATAAAACGGAGAATGAGTATCAAGATAGATCAACAGTTCGCGGAGCTTTTCCTCCTGAAAACGTTTGATTTCCTGAATGCCGGATTTTTCGATGGGTGGATAGAATTCCAATGGTGTTTATTTTTAAAGGACAAATTTATCTAAAATTAAAGGATTGAAGTAGTAAAAGATGAAAAGATACTCTTCTTTGTTTATTTATCTCTGAAAGGTAAAAGTTTGTACATTGGTATTCCCTGCTGTATTGATGGTGGTAACTTTTAAGGTATGCAAACCTGAACCTTTCGGGCATTTTTCATCAAAAATATATACAAAATCATTCTTCACCCTGGCGAAACGAAGCCATTTGCCGTCCAGTTCCGCCCGGAATGAAGTGATGTCCCCCACTTTTGTACTGCCTTTCAACCGTAAGGAACTGCTATTGACAACGGATCCTTCCTTCCAGCCCGAAAGAACATACGGCAAAGTATTATCCAAAACCAATCTGACGGTTCCCAGCCTGTTAAACTGTCCTTCCACCCAATCACCATTCCATTTTCCTTTTACGGCATCCGTATCGCTTCCATAATCAAACAAAACGACTATTTTTTCTTTTTCTTCCCTGCTTAATTTCTTATTGGGTTTAATTTTTATCGTATAATTATCATGAACGGGAATATAAGGACTATGTAAAACAACCGTATTGGAGATCACATTAATATCGGATACCTGTTCTTCATAGGCATTAAAATTGACAGCGTCATAAAACGCATTTTTACTGAAACTGATCTCAGAATTCTGTGTAGTGATTATTTTGGATTCATTGGGTTGCACCATATTCCCTGTCGGGTTAATTTTATTTACTGGTGTGCCAAGCTGGACTTTTGTTGTTAACCGGCTTGTATTTCCTTTAACATCTTTTAAAATAATTTCAATCTGATGAACCTCATTATCCTGAAGGTTAATAATCCCAGATAAACCTGGATTACTATAGTTCTGCAATCTCGTTCCCGGCAAGACTGACAGATGTTGAATACTTATTTTATCTCTGGAAAATTTAGTATAATCAATACATCCGTTCTCATAACGGGTGTCACCATAACTCACTTTATCAATAGAAAAACTATAGATTGATTTACCATCCATTATTAATTCCGCCTGATAAACTCCAAGATTGAATCCCTTATTCGCCTTATCCACAGCTTTGATTGCAAAACTTATCAGAGGTGAATTGACTCTGACCACATCAGCAGTATAAGCATTTCCTGCTTTTTTAACAGCAACACTGTTTGCTCCCGGCTCATAGGTACTGAACCTCCGGTCATACCAATACAGCCCGCTGATAATCGGGGCAACATTATCAGGAATCGCAAAGCCAAAGAGCAAGGGATTAAGACATTCTTCCGTTTTTGTATCCCGGATTTCAAAATGCAGATGTGGACCTGCTGATCCGCCGGTATTTCCGCTCAAAGCAATGAGCTGGCCTTTTGTAACCGGAAATTGTCCTGGCTGAAAGGTGATATCCTGTTCCCATTTTTCGTCTTTATATTGTCTTTCTTTTACATACGCGTCAAGTTGATCAAAATATTTGTTCAGATGAGCATAAACAGTTGTATATCCATTGGGATGGGTAATGTATATTGCATTTCCAAAGCCGTATCGTTCCACTTTTATTCTGCTTACATAGCCATCTGCTGCTGCAAGTACAGACAGGTTTTCCTGACTGTTAGTCCGAAGGTCCAGTCCCATATGGAAATGATTGGTTCTTACTGTCCCGAAATTGGCAGCCAGCTGCATGGGAATATTCAGTGGATTGCGGAAATAATTTTGGGGATAGTTATTTTGGGCTTGTGTGATGATTGTATAGATAAAACAGGTCGCAATCATCAGTTTAGAGAAGATTTTCATACAGCATTTGGGTTTAGTTCTTAAATATATGAGATTTCAAGCAATGATCGTGCTATATTGCTTTAGCTGGTTTTATTTTTCCCACAGATCAAACAGATTTTCATAGATGGTTATGGATAAATCTGCGAAATCTGTTTGAGCTGCGAGAAATTATATTTAAGTTTGAGCTAAAGCCAATGGATTGGTTTAATTTTAAGAGGGCTAAAGCCCACTTCTATTGAATAAACAGGCTTCTAAAGCTATTAAAACCTATATTGAAAATCCACTTATTTATCATCATCATTCACTTTTTCCTCTTCTTTTTACTTATATTTCTGAAATTGAACTTTTTAATAGAAATTACCTAAATAAAACATATATTATAAACCGACAAAAATCACTAAATTTGCAGACTTAATTAATCAACGATATTGAGATCTATACAATGAGCCAATTTAAAGAATACAAAAACCTCAACCTTATTGACGTAGCAGAGAATGTAGCAGAATTTTGGAAACAAAATAAAACTTTCAATAAAAGTGTTGAGATCCGTCAGGGAAATCCTGAGTTTGTTTTTTATGAGGGTCCGCCTTCAGCAAACGGTATGCCTGGAATTCACCACGTAATGGCAAGAGCATTAAAGGATATTTTTTGTCGTTTCCAGACTCAGAACGGAAAGCAGGTTTTCCGTAAAGCGGGTTGGGATACACATGGACTTCCTGTTGAGCTTGGAGTGGAAAAAGAATTAGGAATCACCAAGGAAGATATTGGCAAAAAAATCTCTATTGAAGACTATAACAAAGCTTGTCGTGAAGCGGTAATGCGTTATACTGACGTATGGAATAACCTTACTGAAAAAATCGGATATTGGGTAGATCTTGATGATCCGTATATCACGTACAAGTCAAAATACATGGAAACCGTCTGGTGGCTGTTGAAGCAATTATACGACAAAAATTTGTTGTATAAAGGCTACACCATCCAGCCTTATTCTCCAAAAGCGGGAACAGGACTTTCTTCCCATGAACTGAACCAGCCTGGAACCTATCGTGATGTTTCCGATACAACGGTTGTAGCTCAGTTTAAAGTGAAAAAAGATTCTTCCGTTTTGTTTAACGATGTTGACGGAGACGTTCATATCCTTGCATGGACAACCACTCCATGGACGCTACCATCCAATACAGCGCTTACCGTGGGAAGAGATATCGAATATGTATTGGTTAAAACATTCAACCAATACACCTTTGAACCGGTAACAGTTGTATTATCCAGCGTTCTTTTACCTAAAGTATTCGGTAAGAAATATGCGGAAGGCACTGATGAAGATTTTGCCAGCTATACTCCGGAAACCAAAGTAATTCCATACAGGATTTTAAAAGAGTTTACCGGAGAAAAACTTGTTGACACAAGATATGAGCAATTGGTTCCTTGGTTTACACCAAACGATAATCCTGAAAATGCATTCAGAGTGATCTTAGGTGATTTTGTAACTACTGAGGATGGTACAGGTATTGTGCATACAGCTCCTACTTTTGGTGCTGATGATGCTAGAGTTGCTAAAATGGCTCAGCCTGAGATCCCGCCCATGTTGGTAAAAGATGAAAATGACAATCTTGTTCCATTGGTAGATTTACAGGGTAAATTCATTCAGGGAGAAAATGTCCCTAAAGTATTTTCAGGAAAATATATCAAAAATGAATACTACGATGAAGGAACTGCTCCTGAAAAATCCTGGGATGTAGAACTTGCAATCTTGTTGAAAACAGAGAACAAAGCCTTCAAAGTAGAAAAATATGTTCACTCTTATCCACACTGCTGGAGAACAGATAAGCCTGTATTGTACTATCCGCTGGATTCCTGGTTTGTAAAAATGACTGCTGTAAAGGACAGACTGGTTAACTTAAACAAAGAAATCAACTGGAAGCCTAAAGCGACAGGTGAGGGACGTTTTGCCAACTGGCTGGAAAATGTAAATGACTGGAACTTATCCCGTTCAAGATATTGGGGAATTCCGTTACCAATCTGGAGAACGGATGACCTGAAAGAAGAAAAGATCATAGGTTCTGTAGAGGAGCTTTACAACGAAATTGAAAAGTCCGTTGCAGCAGGATACATGAAAGAAAACCCGTTCAAAGGTTTCATTATCGGAAATATGTCTGAATCTAACTATGAGCTGGTTGATCTTCACAAAAATGTAGTAGACAAAGTAATTCTTGTTTCCGATTCAGGAAAAGCAATGAAGCGTGAAAGCGATCTGATTGACGTTTGGTTCGATTCAGGTTCTATGCCATATGCTCAGTTGCACTATCCTTTTGAAAATAAAGAGTTAATCGACAACAATAAAGCATTCCCGGCTGACTTCATCGCAGAGGGTGTAGACCAGACCCGTGGCTGGTTCTATACATTACACGCTATCGGTACAGCTGTTTTTGATTCTGTTGCTTATAAAAATGTAATGAGTAACGGTCTTGTTCTGGATAAAAACGGACAAAAAATGTCAAAACGTTTAGGAAATGCGGTAGATCCGTTCGAAACACTATCTGTTTACGGACCTGATGCCACCCGTTGGTATATGATCTCTAATGCCAACCCATGGGAAAACCTGAAGTTTGACATTGAAGGAATTGATGAGGTGAGAAGAAAGTTCTTCGGAACCCTTTATAACACCTATTCATTCTTTGCATTGTATGCCAACGTTGATGGGTTCAACTATTCAGAGAAAGAAATAGAAAATCGTCCTGAAATTGACAGATGGATACTTTCTGAGCTGAACTTATTAATCAAAGAAGTAAAAGCATTCTATGAAGATTACGAACCAACAAGAGTTGCCAGGGCCATCAGCACATTTGTGAATGATAACCTGAGTAACTGGTATGTAAGATTGTGCAGAAGACGTTTCTGGAAAGGAGATTATTCGGATGATAAGATCTCTGCGTACCAGACTTTGTACACCTGTCTTGAAGTAGTGGCTAAATTATCCGCCCCTATTGCGCCGTTCTTTATGGATCAGTTGTATCAGGATTTAAATAAAGTGACAGGTAAGGAAAATTGTGAGTCTGTACATCTTACCGACTTCCCGGTAGCTGATGAAAGTTTAATCGATCAGGATCTGGTTGAAAAAACCCACCTGGCACAGAATATCACCAGTATGGTTTTCTCTCTCAGAAAGAAAGAAAACGTAAAGGTACGTCAGCCCCTGCAAAAAGTATTGATTCCTGTACTGGATGCTAAAACGGAAGCACAGATTCTTGCTATGGCAGACCTTATCAAACAGGAAGTAAATGTTAAAGAATTACAATTGATCAATGCGGAGGAAGCCGCTCACTTAATTGTAAAACAAATAAAGCCTAATTTCAAAGCTCTGGGTCCTAAACTAGGAAAGGATATGAAGGTAGTAGGAACTGAGATCAGCAATCTTACCCCAGAACAGATTACCGTTCTTGAAAAAGAAGGAAAGCTAGATATCCAGGGATATGAGATCACCCTTGATGATGTGGAAATTTCTACAAAAGACATCCCGGGATGGACGGTAACTACTGATGGAAAAACAACTGTGGCATTAGATTTGACGTTAACAGATGAGTTAAAATCTGAAGGTATTGCAAGAGAATTTATTAACAGAGTTCAAAACCTGAGAAAAGATAAAGATTTTGAGCTGACAGACAGAATTACAATCTTCCTTGAAGAAAATTCACCATTCATGGAAGATATTAAGAAAAATGAGGAATATATTTCTTCTGAAGTCTTGTCAAATAAAATAGAAATTGTATCTTCACTTTTAAATTTTAACGAAATCGAGATAGATGAGGTTAATTTTAAGATAAATATTGAAAAAAATTAACATGTAGTTATTGTATTTCAAATTCCATTTCATAATTTTATTAAAAAAGAGAAAGAATATGTCAGACGAAAGAGTTAGATACAGCGATGCTGATTTGCAGGAATTTAAAGCAGTTATTAAAGAAAAAATAGAAAAAGCAGAAAAAGATCTTCAACTGATCAGAGAAAGTTTCATCAATGATCAAAATAATGGTACAGATGATACTTCTCCTACCTTCAAAGCTTTTGAAGAAGGCGCAGAAACCTTGAGTAAGGAGCAGAATTCTATTTTGGCAGGAAGACAGGAAAAATTCGTGCGTGACCTTAAGAATGCTTTAATCAGAATCGAAAATAAAACGTATGGTGTCTGCAGAGTAACAGGAAAACTGATTCCTAAGGAAAGATTATTAGCTGTTCCTCATGCCACGTTGAGCATCGAAGCGAAAAATATGCAGAAATAGCCGAAAGATTTGTAAAATAATATTGGGTTTATATCGTATTCATGGATACTTTATAAACCTAATTTTTAATGTATACCCATGAACGAAGTATTAATTTTGGTGATCATTGTGGCGGCAGCGTTGGCTTTTTTCAACAGGGAATGGATCAGAAGCAGATTTTTCCCGAAAAAACACACTTACTACACCATTGATGATCAGTTTAACTCTGATAAACGCGAACGGGAGAAGGAAATCGACAAGCTATTGGGTAAGATGGGCAAAAACGGAGTCAATGACCTGTCTGCAAAAGACAGAAAAAGACTTGAAGAATTGTCTAAAATGTAACAATTAAATATAAGAAATGGAATCTATCATAGTACATCCGAAAAATTCTATGGAGCTCAACGCATTGAAAAGCGTTTTGAAAGAAATGAACATCAAGTTTGAAAAGGCTCATGCTAAAAGTTCCTTTAACGGACAAAAAGTAATCAAGAAAGCCAGCGACAATAAAAATGGTAAAGCGTCTACAAAACCCTCTAAACCTAAAGGACAGTAATGAAAAAGATTTTAGCGATAACATTTTTAGTATTATTGATTGACCAGGCTTCAAAAATTTATATTAAAACGCATTTCAACCTGGATGACAGTGTTTCTGTTTTTCCGGGATTTAAGCTCACCTTTGTGGAAAATCCGGGAATGGCTTACGGCCTTCATTTCGGAGGGGTTATCGGAAAATACTTTCTGGTCATCTTAAGACTTTTTCTGATCGGAGGAATGGTTTACATGTTCAGAAAATGGTTGCAGCAAGGCGCTTCCAACTACCTTTTAATTCCAATGTCCATTATTTTTGCAGGAGCAATAGGAAACATTATTGACGGAATGTTCTACGGGATGATCTTCGACAGCGGAACGGTATATGATCCAAGCATAGACCGATGGATCGGCTATGGCGGTATTTCCAAATTTGTTCCGTTCGGACAAGGGTATTCCACCTTCATGAAAGGCTGTGTAGTAGATATGCTTCACTTCCCGCTGGTAGACTGGTATGTTCCTGATAACTGGCCTATCATCGGAGGTAAACATCTTGAATTCTTTAAATATATTTTCAATGTAGCAGACTCTGCTATTACCGTAGGTGCTGCTTTATTACTTATTTTCAGAAAAAAAGCATTCCCGAACGGTCTTGAATTTTAAGAAATATTGAATGAAAAGAATATTCCTAAATATTTTAAAAATTTTCCTGCTTCTTTTTGTAGCAGGAATTATTTTTATTGCCTGGGCTAATTATAGCATTAAAAAAGAAAGCGAGACCTCTGTATCCTATAACATCGCCGATGTTCCTGAAACTAAAACGGCCCTGTTATTGGGAACCGGAAAAACGTTAAATAACGGGATGCCCAACGCCTATTTTTATAATAGAATTAAAGCGGCTGCAGATTTGTACAAGAGTGGAAAAGTAAAATACATCATTGTAAGTGGTGATAACAGCACTAAGGATTATAATGAACCTGAAGACATGCAGCTTGCATTGATCCAACAAGATGTTCCTCAAGATAAGATTATTTTGGATCATGCCGGATTCAGGACGCTGGATTCTGTAGTAAGAGCTAAAGATATCTTTGGGCAAACCAAATTGGTGATTATCTCTCAGAAATTCCATAACGAAAGAGCCGTTTTTTTAGCCCAACAAAATGGAATAGATGCATTCGGGTATAATGCAGAAGATGTGAATAAATATGCAGGGTTAAAAACCAATTTAAGGGAATACCTTGCCAAAGCCAAGGTGTATTGGGATCTTATCTTTGGTGTACAACCTAAGTTTGGTGGTAATAAGATTATAATTCCTTAATTTTTTTGACTGCAGATGATACGGATTTTACAGATGTCCGGAAAAGATTGATCGTTTTTGCTATGTTTTAGCTAAAGCCAATGAAAAAGGTTCTGTATGATGAGGTGGAAAGCTCACCCTATTGATGCAGCTATTGAAATTTAGTCCATAATCTTTTGATCTTTTCAATCATTATTACCATCAAACCTCGTAAATTTGCAATTCATTAATTTTTAAAATATAAATTGTAAACAAATGTCAAGAATTCTTACCGGCATTCAAGCCACCGGAACTCCCCATCTTGGAAATTTACTTGGGGCGATTATTCCTGCTATTGAATTATCCAAGCAGGAAGGAAATGAATCATTTTTATTTATTGCAAATCTTCACACTCTTACCCAGATTAAGGATGCGCAGACTTTAAGACAAAATACCTACGAAATTGCTGCGGCTTGGCTTGCTTGTGGGTTAGATACCGAAAAAACATATTTTTACAGACAAAGTGATATTCCTGAAACCTGTGAACTATCTTGGCATTTATCATGTTTTTTTCCTTATCAAAGATTAACATTGGCTCACTCATTTAAGGATAAGGCAGACCGTCTTCAGGATGTGAACGCCGGTTTGTTTACCTATCCTATTTTGATGGCTGCCGACATTTTATTGTATGACGCAGAGATTGTCCCTGTAGGAAAAGATCAGCTTCAGCACCTGGAATTTGCCAGGGATGTTGCCTCAAGATTCAACAATCAGATGGGAGAGATTCTTGTGCTGCCACAATCTGAGCTTCAGGAAGACACGAAGTATGTTCCGGGAACAGATGGCCAGAAAATGTCAAAATCAAGAGGGAATATCATCAATATTTTCTTACCGGAGAAAGAGCTTAAAAAACAGGTTATGAGTATTGAAACCGATTCCAGGTCTCTGGAAGAACCAAAAGATCCGGAAACAGACAAGGTGTTTGCTATTTATCAGCTGATTGCTACACCGGAGCAAACTGAGGAATTAAGGGCTAAATATCTTGCGGGGAACTTTGGATACGGTCATGCTAAAAAAGAATTGCTGGACCTTATCCTGGTACGTTTTGCTAAAGAAAGGGAAACGTTCGACTATTATATGAACAACCTTGACGAACTGGAAGCAAAACTACAGCAAGGCGCTGAAAAAACAAGACCTATTGCTCATGAAACTTTAAAAAGAGTAAGAACAAGCTTAGGGTTTTAATTCCAAGCTTCAGTTTCAACTATAAGAAATCGGCGGGCTCACTTCGTGAGCCCGCCGATCCTTTTAACACATTTATTTATTCTTACGTTCAGACTTTATTTTTTACCAAGATAAAATAGTGCATATTATCTTCAAACTCATAGGTAACATCCCAGCCGGGATATTGTCTGATAATCGTCTTAATGATAGATAATCCCAGACCGGTGGAACTATGATCAGTTCCCTGCTTGTAAAAACGATTGAAGATTTTGGATTTGTCCAGGGGAGTTTCAGCTCCACTGTTTTGAAACGTGATTCTGTTATTTTCTATAATGATGTTTAAAGTTCCTTCTTCGTGATTATATTTAATGGCATTTTTCAGAAGATTGGAAAGCATAATATCGGCAAGATCCTGATTAAAATCGGCTTCGAAATGTCCCTGTTCAATAATACTGACATTTACTTTTTTAAAATCTATAAAATCCTCATAATTATGAACAAGCTTACTGATAAGGGCATTGAAATCGACGCCGGAGGTTTTATTGAACTGGCTGTTCTCTATTTTAGAAAGCATTAATAAAGATTTATTCAACCCTACCATTCTTCTCAGATCGTTCTTCACTTCAATCAGAAAGTTGAGATTTTTTTTGTCAAGATCATCATTCTGAATAAGGAGGTCTATCTTATTGATAACAATAGCCAATGGAGTCTGAAGTTCATGGGATGCATTTTCAATAAACTGTTTCTGTTGATAAAAAACCAATTCATTCCGGTCGATCATTTCATCAATTTCTATATTCAGTTCTTCAAATTCTTTGATGGGATACTCCTGCTTTTCCTGAGAGAAAGGAATTCCAAACTGGTATTTCTTCAGCTTTTCCAGAATTGAATAGAACGGGCGCATCGCCTTATTAAGCAAATAAGCATTTACTCCCACAATACTTATGACAAGAAGAATATAAAGTACAATCAGGGCTGTGGTCAGATCGTATATCAACTCATCTTCCTCCACGGTAGAAGTTCTTATAACAAGTCGCTGATGGTTCTTGTACTGGTCAATAAAATCAGCTTCAAGTACCCGGTAAGGCTGGTCCTTATCATCATACTCCATATAGTACATTTTATTATAGAGCCTGCTTCTGTTTTTGTATTCTGCTGCCGTTATAGGATTAATTTTAAATTCATTAAATCCGAATTCGTTATTCTTCAGCAACTGCGGATTCAAATAAACCGCTTTGATAATCTGTATCTTCCTATCTCTTAAGCCATCGTCTACATTATCATGTACTTCATCCAGGATATAGGCATAAAATAACCCTGCCCACACTGCAATAACCAGCAGGAGGATCATAATCAGGTATTTTATGGTAAAATATTTTAACGAAACTTTCATCAGACAAATTTATAACCTATTCCGTATACAGCCTGAAAGTCCGCTTCTGCATGAAGTGCTTTTAATTTTTTCCGCAGGTTCTTAATCTGGGAATAAATAAAATCCAGGCTATCCGCCTGATCGATGTAGTCCCCCCAGATCGCTTCTGCTAATGTTGTTTTCTGTAATGTTTTTTCAGGGTGAATAACAAAATAATACAGGAGATCATATTCTTTACGGTTAAGCACCAATTCTTCATCTCCTACCTTTACTTTCCGGATTTCCGGATCTATCACTATGTTCTTATATTGAATCGTATGCTCTCCATCCTGGTGATTTCTTCTGATAACAGACTTAATCCTTGCCATGAGTTCTGCAAGGTGAAAAGGCTTTGCGAGATAATCATCTGCACCAATCTCCAAACCGGTTACTTTATCATCTACCGAATCCTTGGCAGAAAGAATAATCACCGGGTCTTTCTTGTGCATTTTTTTAATTTCTTTCAGCAGATCTATTCCACTTCCATCGGGCAGCATTATATCCAGAAGAATACAATCATATTCATAAGAAATAATCTTTTCCAAACCTGAATTGTAATTGTCTGCCTGTTCCACGATAAAATGCTCTGCTTCCAGAAATTTCCGTACAGTATCTCTTAATTCAGGTTCATCTTCTATTAGTAGGATCTTCATACTTGCTGCTTATTATCTGCTACATGGGCTAGCGTATATCAAATATATAAAATAATGGATTTGTAAGAAAACCGGAGATTCAGGAAAATAGAATCAATAAGAGAGTAATGTGATAGACAATACACAAAAGGTCAATTATCAGTAAATAATCTCCGGTTTTGTTCTCCTGATATTCTTTCATAAGGCTATTAACTGCTTTTTACATAACGGCCGTTGGCGTCAAAAATAAGACACAGCCCATTCAGAAGACGAATTTTATAGGCACTATATTTTTGTTCAATAGAATGAACTACACTGCATGGATAATGCTTTGTCATGAAAAAGACTATGTTTTTTCTAATCGTATGTGAAGAGGCCTTTCCGTTAGCTCTGATTAAATTCCAGTTAACCATAATACTCAATTTATTGTTAAACATTAATCCTCAGAATTAGTCATCAATTCTTTTAAAGTTCCCGTTTCTGTCAAATTCGAGTTCCAATCCGTTAGAAAGATCCGCTTTATAAGACCATCTTTTCTTTTCAATTTTGGTAATATAGGTATTGGGGAAATTACGGGTGCTATAATTTTTAATAGATACGGGAATAAAGCCATAAGGCAGCTTCTGATGCTTCCCATCTGCTTCTTTCCAGTTTCCGTTACTATCAAATTCTATTTTCATTCCGTTACTCAGATACACCTTATATTCATCCACACCATAAATTTCTCTGTCTTCAATAGCGGATGTGACAGGTATTCCTTTAAAATGAGCAGACAGAAAGTTCTTGGCAGTTTTGGGCAACTGATTAGGATGTATTGCCCTGTCCTGTGCAGAAATCAATCCTCCTATTACCATAAAAAATAAAATAAATACCCCTGTGATTTTCTTTACATTTTTCATAATATTAAATTTTTATGTTATGATTATAAGGCAAAGTTCTGAATCAATTTGGGAAAGAATTGGGAATAACTTCATTTGCTAAAACGGATGTTTATATTTTTGAGATGAATGAATACATGATAGTGTATGTCGATAGGTTTTGGCTAAATCCGATGGATGGGTTATATTTTTTGTTTAAGCGGGCTAAAGCCCGCTATTGATGAAACCTAAAATTATTGTGTTTTTCAAGGACATGAGCATTGTCATATTGGATTAGACTAAAGACAAAGAAAATTTAATATCATTTGAGTGGGCTAAAGCCCACCTAAATAATGTTGTATCATAACCCTAGCTGAGATTTAGAAATAATATCTCGATAATAAAAAACCAGTAAGAATTGCGGCTTACTGGTTTTCTATTGTATGGTATTGAATATTATAAGTATTCTTTAATCTGCTGAAGATGGGTGATGGCTTTTAAGCCTTCTTCTTTTCTCCCTTCTTTATAAACATCGAAAAAAATAGCTTCCATTCCGAAGTCTCTTGCTCCCATGGCATCAGCAATCCAGTCATCCCCAATCAGGATGCTTTCTTCCTTTTTTGCTTCAGAAAGACTCAAAGAATATTCAAAAATTCTTGGGTTAGGTTTTCTTACTCCAATAGAATCTGCACTGGTAATGGTTTCAAAATAAGGGGCAATTCCGGATAAGGTACACTTTCTTTCTGTTACTTCCTGGAAACCATTGGAAATAATATGTAACGTATAATTCTTTGCCTTTAAATATTCAAGGACATCTTCTGCACCTTCTACCAGTTCGTTATAGCCGACAATATTATCAAGGAAATTTTCTTCAAAATAATGAGCCAGCTCTTTATCTTCTACACCGAAATGTCTGAATGCATCATAAAAACGGTGTTCTCTCAAATACTCTTTACCTATAATTCCATCTCTGATTTTTTCCCACAAATCTTCATTAATCTCATGGTAAACAGCATGAAATTCTTCAAAGTCAATACTATACTTCGAAGTAATTTCCTGTTTTTCAAATAAATCCTTGATGGTCAGATAGGCATTTTTGCGATGATCCCAGAGCGTATTGTCCAGATCAAAAAATATGTGCTGCATCTTCATACAGCACAAAGTTAATCATTTTAATTTTTCGAAACAGGATAATTCTTGCTCCTGGATTTTACAATTTCCAGGCTTTTAGAAAAATTAAGTAAAAAATCAATGGTTTGTTTCTTAGGTTTCAAAGTTTTCACTTTTAAGGAGTCATTTTTTTTCATAAGCGAAGTATGTTTTCCTTAAAACGTGAAATTTTACTAAATATTATCTATCTGGTTAATATTATATTGTTTTCATCCATGATTTTTCTCAGGTTTATCAGTGCATATCTTACTCTCCCCAATGTTGTATTAATACTCATATCCGTATGATCTGCAATTTCTTTAAAACTCAGTCCGTCAAAAAACCTTAATTTGATTACTTCCTGCTGATTCAATGGAAGGAATTGCAGCATTTTTAATAAGTCTTCCTGAATCTGGTTAGACACAAGCTGGTCTTCAATATTTTCAGAAGGCTCCCTGATTAAATCAAAAATAGAATACTCATCCGTTTCAAAAGTGGTTTCTGAAACTTTGATATTTTTAGATTTGGCTCTGAAATGGTCGATAATTAAATTGTGAGCGATTCTCTTAGCCCACAGAATAAATTTGCCTTCTTCGTTATAGCGTCCTTCTTTCAGCATTACAATAATCTTCATGAATGTATCCTGAAAAATATCGTTGGCTAAATCTTCATCATTAATTTTGTAAAAAATGAATGTAAACAATTCTCTCTGATGGCGATGAATAAGGGTTGATAAAGCCTCTTCCCTTCCTTTCTGGTAAAGCGAAATTAGTAAACTATCCGATTTTGATTCCATAACTCTTCTCAATATAAATTTGCAGACAGGTATTCCTCCAGATTGTCATCTGGTCTTTGCTGTAAATACAAAACAGTTTTAGAGTAAAGTCTCTTCAATAGGCAGTACAATTATATTATGGTGTAAATATAATAATTTTTTAATAACTGTTAAGCAAATATTAATTTTTCATAGAAAAAAAATAAAAAAAATCACTTAAACATGTCATGAATAAAGACTGTAGGGATATTTAATGTAAAATTAATATTCAGCCCTTTCATTTCCTTACCATTCAATAGGGTATCCCCGATAGGAAAAGCATAGCCACCCGTAAGATCTAATAAACCAAATAAGGTAACTCCTATTTTCGGTGCAATATATTTATTAGTACCTTCTGCCCCCGCTAAAAAGTAAAAAGAATGATAAAAATCCACATCCTTCTGAAAATTCAGCAAGACATCGGCCTGTATTTTTGGCATAATGGCAAATTTTGAATCTACGCCTCCCATCATAGCAGAACCTCCCAGCCTGTAAATCACATCATCATTTTTAAGGAAAAGCAATTTACCGCCCACTTCGCCAAAACTCTGATTCTGATAAGTATACCCCACACTGATCATTTTATGCATAGTATATTGTGCTTTTACCAGTGTACCCATAATAAGCACGGACAGGATAGCGATTGCAATTCTAAAATTCATCATCTTTCAATTATTAAGCTGTAAAATTAAAAAAAACTGCCTTATCCAAAGATAAAGCAGTCTATTTATTCTGTAAAGAAAAAATTAAATACCAAAAGCAGCTTTAATTTCTTCTACTTTGTCTAGTTTTTCCCAGGTAAAGAATTCAAGATTCTTCAGGGTAAGTTCATTTTTCTGACCTTTATTGAAGGTCTTATCAGCAATATAATGCTCTTTACCCATGTGGCCGTAAGAAGCCGTTTCCTGGTAAATAGGATTTCTCAGCTTCAGGTTCTGTTCGATAGCATAAGGTCTCAGATCGAATATTGTAGAAACCTTTTTAGCGATATCTCCATCATGAAGATCCACTTTTGCTGTTCCATAAGTATTGATGTATAAACCACATGGTTCAGCAACCCCGATGGCATAAGAAACCTGTACCAACACTTCATCTGCAATTCCTGCAGCAACTAAATTTTTAGCAATATGTCTTGTCGCATAAGCCGCACTTCTGTCTACTTTGGAAGGATCTTTTCCTGAGAATGCACCACCACCGTGAGCCCCTTTACCTCCATACGTATCCACGATAATCTTTCTGCCTGTAAGGCCGGTATCTCCGTGAGGACCTCCGATGACGAATTTACCCGTCGGATTGATATGATATTTAATCTGATCGTTAAATAATGCCTTAATTTCTTCTGTTTGTTGTGCAACTACTCTGGGAACAAGGATATTTTTGATATCCTCACGGATTTTATTCAGCATTTCTTCTTCTGTCCCGAAATCATCATGCTGCGTAGAAACTACAATAGAATCGATTCTGATAGGCTTATGATCATCAGAATACTCAATGGTTACCTGGCTTTTCGCATCAGGACGCAAATAGGTAATTTCCTTATTTTCTCTCCTGATAGCAGAAAGTTCCTTAAGGATCGTATGGGCAAGATCTAAAGCAAGAGGCATATAATTCGCCGTCTCGTTAGTTGCATATCCGAACATCATTCCCTGATCACCTGCACCCTGCGCATTTGCTTTTGCTTCAAAGGACTCATCATTTACCGCCCTGTCAACACCCTGGTTGATATCAGGAGACTGCTCATGAATAGCAGAAATTACCCCACAAGAATCTCCATTGAACATATATTCTCCTTTAGTATATCCGATCCCGTTGATTACTTCCCTGGCAATCGTCTGTACGTCAAGATAGGCATCAGACTTCACCTCTCCGGCCAATACAACCTGTCCCGTTGTTACAAGCGTTTCACATGCTACTTTTGAGCTTTTATCATAGGCCAAAAAATGGTCGATTAATGCATCTGAGATTTGATCGGCAATTTTATCCGGATGTCCTTCTGAAACTGATTCAGACGTAAATAAATAAGACATATTATTCTTTGTTTTTTAGATTAAAAATATTGACGAAGAAAAATAAGAATAAAATTGCCCAGAAAAAAGAATACTGTTTTAGCATTTTTTTATAGAGGTTGCAATCAGGTCAAATTTTTCCTCGTTGTAAACGTCAGCAAATTTAAGCACTATTTTCGTAATACTCAAAAAATTTGTTTACTAATTATAAATTTCTTTAAATTAATGATTTATATCACTTTAAAGCCTTTTAATTACTGTGGCTTTATGCTTACAAATTCTTTCGGACTTTCGTGATAATTCAGCTTAAGTTCCAATGAAGTTTTGATGGAATGTGATAATTCATCAATAATTTTTTGTTTAAAAGTAGGCTTATAATAAATAATACTGATCTCTCTGTACGGGAAAGGTTTTTTGAACCTGAACACATTTTTCTTCTGTTCTTCTGAAAGCTGGCTTAAAGCCAGTTCCGGCAGTATACTGATTCCTCCTACTTTATCTACCATATGCACCAGGGTCTGGATATTGGAAGCTAAAAAGTCCAGGTTTTTAGGTTTCAGTGTATTTTCTTTCAGATGGCAGATGTTTTCAAACTGGTTTCTAAGGCAGTTACCCTCTTCCAGTAACCATACTTTTTCTACGTTCAGTTCTTCCGGGATAATGTAAGAGTTCTTTTTGTTGGCTTCCGTATTGGAGCTGTAGATCATCAGTTCTTCATTGAACAGGAAGTCCTGATAAAACTCGTCAGCAGTATCATAAGGTGTTGAGATAATTCCCGCGTCCAGTTCTCCGGCTTTTAACGCCTTAATAATATTATCCGTTGTCATTTCTTTTACATTCATCTGGATCTTCGGGTTGTCTTCAAGGAATTTAAAGATTTCCGTAGGCAGGATAAAAGAAGAAACAGTAGGAATGATTCCCAGATTGATTGTACCTCCTAAAATATTATTCAAAAGGTTTGCTTTATTTTTCAGCTCATTGACAGATTCTATGATTACTTTCGCCTGATCAATAATCTGAAGTCCTACATCCGTGGTACGGATCGGGTGTGTAGTCCGGTCAAAAACCTTCACATCCAATTCATCCTCAAATTTCTGTATCATGGCACTTAAGGTAGGCTGGGTAATGAAGCAGGCCTGGGCTGCTTTTCCAAAATGTTTATACTTATCAACGGCGATAAGATACTCCAGTTGCTGAATGTTCATTTGATTAATATTATCTATTACAAAGATATGATGTTTTTGCTATTAGCAATTAAAAATTCAAGTAAATTTGATATTCACTACCTTTACACATCGATTTAGAAAGTAAAAAAACAATTATTCAAATCATCAATATATGGATTCTAAAAAATTAACGTTAAGTAACGGCACGCCTTATTTTGAACATCAGGATTCACAGACAGTAGGACCAAGAGGGCCGGTATTGCTGCAAGACTTTGTTCTTCAGGAAAACCTTGCCCATTTCGTTAGGGAAAGAATTCCTGAAAGAATTGTTCATGCCAAAGGAAGCGGCGCTTACGGCACCTTTACTGTAACACATGACATCAGCCAATATACAAAAGCAAAACTGTTTTCAAAAGTAGGAAATTCATGCAGGATGTTTGCCCGCTTCTCTACCGTTGGAGGCGAAAAGGGAAGTGCAGATACGGCAAGAGATCCTAGAGGGTTTGCTTTGAAATTTTATACAGAAGACGGAAACTGGGATCTTGTGGGAAATAATACACCCGTGTTTTTTATTAAAGACGCCAAAAAATTTCCGGATTTTATTCATACACAAAAAAGAGTACCTAAAACCAATTTAAAAAGCGCCACAATGATGTGGGACTTCTGGAGCTTAAATCCCGAATCACTACATCAGGTCCTTATTTTAATGTCAGACCGGGGAACTCCTTATGGATATAGACATATGCATGGGTTTGGGTCCCATACTTTCTCTATGATTAATGAGAAAAATGAAAGGGTATGGGTAAAATTCCATTTTAAAACGAAGCAGGGAATAAAAAACTTCTCCGATGAAGAAGCCGTAAAAATGGCAGGAGAAAATCCGGATTTCGCACAGGAGGACCTTTGCAATGCCATTGAAAATGGTGATTTCCCAAAATGGACCATGTATATCCAGGTAATGACTGAAGAGCAGGCCAAAGATTTCAGATGGAATCCTTTTGACGTGACTAAAGTATGGTTTCATGATGATTTCCCTTTGATCGAAGTAGGAGAAATGGAACTTAATGAAGTTCCTGTTAACTATTTTGCACACGTTGAACAATCTACCTTTTCGCCAAGCAGCCTGATCAATGGAATCAGTTTTTCTCCGGATAAAATGTTGCAGGGAAGATTATTTTCTTATCCTGATGCGCACCGTTACAGAGTGGGAGTCAATTCGCATCAGCTTGAGGTGAACCGATGTCCTTTTGCCGTCAACAATTACCAGAGGGACGGATATATGGCAGATTCCAGCCAATACCAGGACAAGCCTAATTATTTCCCTAACAGCTTTGATGATATCCAGCCTGATCCATCCTACAAGAGTTATGAATATGAACTGGATAGCGCCCATGTTGCCCATTACAACAGGAATGAAAATGACAGCGATCATTATACTCAGCCTGGTCTCCTTTACTCAAAAGCCATGAATGAAGAAGACAGGGATCATCTTGTCAAAAATATTGTAGGAAGTATGAAAGGAATCACCGGGCCAAAAAAGGATGAGATCATCAACCGCCAGCTATGCCACTTTTTTAGGGCAAATATTGAACTTGGCATGAAAGTGGCTTCTCAACTAAATGTTAATATTGATGCAAATATGATGAATCATTCCAAATAATCATATTGAATAATAAATTTAAAAAAAGGAAAAAAAAATAATATTTTTTCCTTTTTTTTGCAAAAAATTCATAATTTGCGAGGGATGATATTTTAAAGTGGAAAAATGAGTTACGAAAATATATTATTAAAAAAGGAAGATAATTTATCTATCATTACAATAAATAGACCTGAGAGTTTAAATGCTTTGAATGCAAAAACTATTCAGGAAATCAGTTCAGTACTGGATGAGCTTGATTCTGATCTGTCTTGTAGGGTTATTATTCTTACAGGAAGTGGAGAAAAGTCTTTTGTAGCAGGTGCTGATATCAAAGAATTCAGTGATTTTGGACAGGAGAGAGCTGAAGAATTAGCCAGAAATGGACAAAACATCCTGTTCAATAAAATTGAAAATATGTCAAAGCCTGTCATTGCAGCCGTAAACGGTTTTGCATTGGGAGGCGGTTTGGAGCTTGCTATGGCATGCCACATCAGATATGCATCGGAAAACGCCCGATTGGGGCTTCCTGAAGTAACCTTGGGATTGATTCCCGGATACGGAGGAACCCAGAGGCTTCCAAAACTTGTCGGAAAAGGTATTGCCAACGAAATGATCTTCTCGGCTAAAATGATCCCTGCCCAAAAAGCAAAAGAGATCGGACTGGTGAATGAAGTATACCCTATTGAAGAATTATTAACCAAAACGAAAGAATTAGCGAGTACTATTGCCCACAATTCACCCATGGCAATATCTAAGGCGATAAGCGCCGTGAATCTATCGGACACAGAAAAAGGCTTTGAAACTGAAATCAGATATTTCGGAGAGCTTTTTGAAATGGACGATAAGAAAGAAGGAGTGACTGCTTTCCTTGAGAAAAGAAAGCCGAACTTCTAACTTTCAAGACTTTTAATCCAAATTATTTCGAAAAACTAATGCTGCGGTATGAATAAGTTTGATAAAGCTTATCTAAAAATGGCCCAGGAATGGGCAAAACTCTCCTACTGTAAGAGAAAACAGGTAGGAGCTCTTATCGTAAAAGATAGGATGATTATTTCAGATGGTTACAACGGAACTCCTTCGGGATTTGAAAACTGCTGTGAAGATGAAGAGGGAAAAACGCACTGGTATGTATTGCACGCCGAAGCCAATGCCATATTGAAACTGGCTGCTTCTACCCAATCTGCAAAGGGAGCAACGTTGTATTTAACGCTGTCGCCCTGCAAAGAATGTAGCAAGCTGATTCTGCAGGCAGGAATTGCAAGACTGGTGTATATCAATGAGTATTCGGACGACGATGGTATATCGTTCCTGAGAAACCATAACATTGAAATAGAACAAATATCGGACTGTGAACTAAAAAAATAAGCACAAATGACTTGGGATGAAAAGATCAAAGATTTTGAAATATTTCTTCGTTTCGAAAGAAATTTTTCAGAAAATACTCTCGACGCTTATGTTCGGGACATTAAAAAGTTAAAAGATTACGCAGAAGAAGATCTGGCAAACGTCGGCCCAGATACTATCGGCTACGAAAACCTGCAGGAATACATTTTCAATCTGTCTAAACAGAAATTCAGCGAGAGATCTCAGGCACGATGGATATCTTCCATAAAAGCCTTCTTTAAGTTTCTGCTTGAAGATGAATTTCGGGAAGACAACCCTGCAGCGTTACTTGAAGGCCCTAAATTGGGGCTATACCTACCGGACACCTTAAGCCTTCCGGACATCAACAGAATTATTGCTGCTATTGAAGTCAATACCGATTTAGGAAAAAGAAACCATTGTATCATTGAGGTACTGTATGGATGCGGGCTTCGCGTTTCCGAATTGATTGACCTGAAAATATCAAATATCAATTTTAAGGAACAATACATTAAAGTGCACGGAAAGGGAAATAAAACCCGTTTCGTTCCTTTGGCTGATTATACAGCAGAATTATTGGACAGTTATATCAAGGAAGTACGTTCTAAAGGAAAAATCAATAAGAAATATGAAGACACCCTGTTTTTAAACAGCCGTGGAACATCTATGTCCCGGGTAATTGTATTTCTTATTATCAAAGAACTTACAGATAAAGCCGGGGTAAACAAAAAAATTTCTCCACACACCTTCAGGCATTCTTTTGCAACGCATTTGCTGCAAAACGGTGCAGATCTGCGCTACATCCAGGAGATGCTGGGACATTCCAGCATTACCACTACGGAAATCTATACGCATTTGAAAACAGAAGAATTAAGGGATGTTATTTTAAGTTATCACCCGAGAAATATTAATATTACTCAATGAAATTATTGAAATATTGCCCAAGCTGCGGCAAAGAATCTTTACATTGGGACGGCGAAAAAAAATGGAGCTGTCCCAATTGTGGTTTTACACTTTATAATAATGTTGCAGGCGCTGTAGCGGTTGTGATCAGATGTGGAGACGAAGTTTATCTTACCAGGAGAAACAGAGATCCTAAAAAAGGAAAACTTGATCTGGCCGGAGGATTCGTTGATCCTAAAGAAAGTGCAGAAGAAACCTGTAAAAGAGAACTTTTTGAAGAGCTTCAGCTGGACATTGATATTTCAAACCTGAAATACCTTACAAGCCTCCCAAACGTGTATCAGTATAAAGAAATTGATTATAATACAATTGATCTTTTTTATGAGTATAATGTTTCGGAAAAGTTTGAGGTAAATCTTGAAACTTCGGAAATTTCAGAGGCAGTATGGATTCCTTTACAGGAACTTAACCTGGAAGATATTGCTTTCGATTCCCAGAAGAAATTTTTTGAAGGTTATAAAAAGAAATAGATTCTCCTATCTGGTATATGCTCTCGCAGATTCTGCAGTCCGGCAGTTGATTATGATTTATAACCTGCTTGATTTGCAAAATCTGCGAGATTTTTTTTTTATTAAAAACAGCTTTAAAATTCTCAGTATTAATAAGTCTTTGACTTCAGCATTCCTTCAAAATACTGAACCAGCAATGATCTTTCCGCTTCAGAAAGATTAGCTTCTTTATGATAAACAATATAGCCCGGCATCGGCATTGTCTTACCCTGGATCGTCTGAACAGATTTAGTAAGCATATTGGCCTTTAAATCTTTGTTATAAGTTTCCCACACAGAGAAATTAAGATGTTCCCTTCCTTCATTGACGTGACTTTTCACAGACCAGGATATTGGAGCAATAAAGGCATACTTGGGATATACCGTTTCATTGGAATGACAGTCGTAACAAGCATTTTTCAGCAATGTTTTAATCTTCTCCGGGGATTTCTTAGCATCAACAAAATTAACAGTATGATCTACCGGTTTATTAATCCTGTCTATAGGAACAAATTGAATCAAGGCAAAACCTACCAATACCCAAAAAATCACTTTTTTTACCGTCTTCATGAGCTTATTTTACCGGTGTTAAAATTGCATTATCAGATTTCAGCTCCTTTTTTACTTCCTGCTTCACCTCATCTTTCTGACCGGTGGCAGGGATTGCCGGTGGCGGTGTTGCAGGTAAAGTCCCTTTAGGGTTATCCAATGTCCTGGTATCATTCAGATCCCATTCTTCATTGGTTTCCCACAATCCCCTCACTATTACTTTTTTATAGAAAATATAAGCATCTTCAGCAAACGTTTCATTGACAAAGTCTGCCTCATCCCAATATTTATTCCCATTATTATCAACCAGTATTCTGACAATATATTCTTCCGGTTTCAGGATATCAAATTTCACACTGTCTCCTTCCGTATATTTCTGATAAATCACTTTTCCTGAAGAATCAAGCAGCTGTATCCAGTATTTGGCAACAGGAGCATTTTGAAGCTTGAACGCAAGGCTGCCAAATTCGTCAATTTTGGCTACATCGAAATCAAAACGATGAGGAGCCGAGGTTTTTTCATAAAAAGAAGAAACCGTTTTACTCGGAACTAAAAGCTGATAATTTTTCCCTGAAACAAAATCAGACTGTACCAGTATCTGATAAGGATTGGTCTCTGAAATTTTCGCTGTAAACGGTATAGTTGTCAAACTATCTCCTTTTACCGTTAATCTCCAGCTTGCAGGGTCTATTTTATCAATGAAATAATTGGAAGTAATTTTAAAATCGGATTTCGGGGCCAGTGAACCTCCTCCATTATCACTGCTGATGGTCATCGTGTTTTTCTTATTGTATTTATAGAAAAGAGAAACACTATACACCGTATCTTTTTTCGGACCAATATTGTGGCTGAAAACCAGTTTTTCCGCAGACTCCTGCCCTACATTATTTTTCACTGCATCAAACCAGATTCTTACTGAATCGGATTTTGGGGTATGGGTTACTTTGATATCTTTGAGCTTGTCATTTAATGATTCTACCTTTACTTCAGAAGGATTCCCTTCGAATGTCATCAGGACTCCCCCGGCTATTTCCTTCATTTCTGCATACTTCAAAGGCTTTTTGGACGGATAAACTTTCAAGTTCAGTCCCGAAATAGATTTCTCCACATCTATCGGCTCTTTTTTAAATCCTATTTTTTCCTTTCCCGGATCATAGATGGAATTTCCGTTTTCATCTTCAAAGGCGATGATTTTATATTTTCCCGGTGTAAGGTAGTTCATTTCATAATACCCGTCATCATCCACCTTAGTGATATAATAAGGCTTTTGTTTATAGTTTATGGTATCTTTTGCCTGATACAGGCCCACCACCAGTTTGTTGTCTGTGGTTCCGGTTTTGCTTTTAATATCTAAGACATCTTTCACTTCACCGCTGATGTACAGATCATCTAATTTCTCTCCTGTAGAAAATGCAAAATTGAAATACCGCAACGGGTTAGACTCATTGTTATCCACTATTGAGTTTCCGAAGTTGAAATTGTATGTTGTGTTTGCCTGTAAGGTATCCGTCCACTGAATCAATACGAATTTGTTGGCAATCCCTGACGGAAGAATCCTTTTGATATTTTTGATCGGCGGGGATATGATCAGGTTTTTATTGATATCCTTCAAGGTAACATATTCATCAAAATCCAGCCGGAGTTCGCGGATATCTCTTTTTACATTGACCCTGGTGGTGTCAATATTAGAACTTAAAAATCTTGGAGCTAATGTATCTTTCGGACCTCCTACAGGAGAGCCTACTCTCGCACAGGAATGCACAAGAAAACAGATAACCAGTAATAAAAGAAACCTTTTCATGAAAATGTTTGAACAAAAGTAAACATTATTCTCCAAAAACTTCGTGTCCTGAATTCAAAGTATCTTTATTGTCATTCATCACGGAATGAAGTTTTTCTTTTTGTAAAGGGAAATCTTCAAACAATCCGGACAAAGCAAGGGCTGTATATACTTTGTTGGAATATTTGTTTCCAATGGCAACAATCGTCACTTTTGATTTTAGAAGGTGTGCAAATACTGAATTGGTCCCGTGCCACCATCCGTTATGATAGGTCAGCTTTTCACCGTTATCAAATATTTTCATTCTAAACCCTAATCCATAATTGTTCATACCGGCTTTTTCATTACTATAAGGGGTAAATACCATCTGCATCAGTTCCGGCTTTAAGAAATCCTTTGAAAACATAGCCTTTGAAAAATTGTATAAATCCCTGGGGGTTGTATACACATTTTTATCCCCGTAAATAAGATCCAATCTGTCCAGCGGATATAACCTGTTCCCACCATAATAAAATGACTGTGAAGCTGTCGGAATATCCTTTTCCTGAAAGATGTAACTGTTGTTCATTTTCAGCGGAGTAAAGATCATTTCCTTCATAGCTTGTGGAAAAGGGATCTTTGTTATTTTTTCAATCAACAACGCCAGCAGGGCAAAATTGGTATTACAGTACATAAATCCTGTGTCTGTATCTCTTGCCAGGTCAGGCTTATATTGAATGATCATATTCAGGATATCCTGATTGGTAATAAAAGGCTTGGCAAGTTCTGCAGGTGCAGGCTGTATTTTGGTAATAAAATATTCGTATTTCGGAAGTCCACTCCTTTGATCCAATAAAGTCTGAACCGTCACATTAGGATAAGGAAATCCGGGAAAATATTGCGTAAGCGGATCAGAGAGTTTAACTTTTCCGGCTTCTACCAGCTTCATCATCGCCATTGCTGTTAATGTTTTCGATACAGAAGCTACATGTAACGGTGTATTTTTATCAATCGGCATTTGGTTTCCTTCTCTTCCAAAGCCTCTATAGTTTTCAAACAAAATATCGTCTCCTTTAGCAACCAGTATTCCTCCGCTCAGATCTCCTCCTTCCCAGATTTTCGTATAATACTGGTCAATATACCTTACCATTGATTGTTTATCTGAAAGATATCCGTCAGCTTTCGTAAACACGTTTCCCAGATCTACATTTCCATAATTGGGAAGAGTGGTAGTATTTTCAGCTGAAACTTCTTTAGCTTCAGATTTTTTTTTGCAGGAAAAAAGGGATAAAAAAACAGTTACAATGAGTACAAAATTACGCGTCGTCATGAGATTCAAAAATGAGCGGCAATTTAATAAAACTCAAAAATAAATAGTAAATATGAGAGGGATATTATGAATTATTTAACACAAAAAGGCGAAAAGGCGAAATTGCAAAAGGGAAAGACACAAGAAACGCCTGGAAGAAAATGGACTAAACAAAAAAGCCAGAAAGATATCATTAATTTTTCTGGCTCTATTTCGTCAATTATTTTATACAGCTTAGTATTTATCTAGCAGTAAGAGGCTACAATTTTATCTACAATAAACTGAGCCAGTTTTTCTTTACTCTGATGTGTCCAGCCGGCAATATGGGGTGTTACAATTGTTTTTTCAGAATGCAGCAAATAATTCAGGTCTTCATTTTCTGTTTCAAGATTTTCAAAGGAAGATTTTTCATATTCAAGTACATCCAGACAGGCTCCTCTTACCTTTCCTGATTTCAACGCGTTAACTAAACTTTTAGTTTCAACATTTTTCCCTCTTGCTGTATTAATGAAATAAAAGTCTCTTTTCATCCCATTAATAAAAGCTTCATCAATAAGGTAGTGGGTTTCCGGAGTTAAAGGAATATGTAAACTCAGAATGTCTGCAGACCTTTTCAATTCTTCTACACTGACCTGGGTAGCAAATTCATCAGAAAGCCCTGGAAGAATATCGTGGAAAATCACTTTACACCCGAAACCAGAAAATCGTTTTGCAGTAGCTTTTCCCATATTTCCATACCCAATCAGTCCTACGGTTTTTCCCAGTAATTCATCTCCCCTGTTTTCCTCCCGTTTCCAGATACCGTTCTTTACTTCCTGGGAAGCAATAAAAAGCCTGTTCATGATCACCAGCAGCATTCCCAATACATGTTCTGCCACAGAATCTCTATTTCCTTCAGGAGAATTAATCAGTTGAATGCCCAGCTTTTCAGCTACAGGAATATCAATATTCTCCATTCCGGCCCCTACTCTGGCAATAAATTTCAGGTTTCTTCCCTTTTCGAGAAAGTTTTTATCTAAAGGGATTCTGCTTCTGATGATAACGCCATCATAATTTTGAATCTTATGACAAACCTCATCGTAAGAAGACGTGAAATCTTCCTCCAAAATAAAGTTTTTTGCTAAAAGCTGTTCGGTAATAAGGGGATGGTTTTTATCTAAAAGAAGGATTTTCATTTCTGTTTAAATTTTGAAATTGAATAATTGTGATTATTGCAACACGATTCTCCCACAGATTTATAAATAAAATGCTTTTAAGCTCGCGGAGGTATTAACACTCAGCAAAGTTAAAAGCATTTATTCTTATACAATAATTTTTACTTTTTGTCTTTCTTAGACTCCTGTGGTTCCTGAAAAAGCTTCTTAAGCTCTACAGATTCCAGCGGCTTCATCCTTCCGGAAAGAATTAATGAGAGTTCTTTTCTACGGAATGCTGCTGCATAGCGTTCTTTTTCTTCTTCAGTTTCGGGAATCATTTCAGGAATAGGAATCGGACGGTTGAATTCATCTACCGCAACGAACGTATAGATTCCGGAATTCGTATGAATTTTCTTCTGATTGATCGGATCGTCTGACCAAACATCCACATATACTTCCATAGAGGTGGAAAATGCTCTGGAAACTTTAGATTCCAAAACGACAACTCCTCCTTCCGGAATCGGATGATTAAAAGAAACGTGATTTACAGACGCGGTTACCACCCTTCTTTCACAGTGCCTTGCCGCAGAAATAGACGCACAACGATCCATTTTTGCTAATAGTTCACCGCCAAAAAGGTTTCTTAAAGAATTCGTTTCGTTCGGAAGAACGATATTGGTCATGATAGTCAGTGATTCTGACGCTTTTTTTACTTTTGCCATTTATTCTTAGTGTTGTTTGGGACAGCCGGACCTGTTTTCTTTTGTTGTACAGCCGGCTTTACTAATGAATCTTTTTTCAGAGAATCTGAAACAGGGGTTTCATGCACCATTACTTTGATGGTATCCTTTTCAATTCTGTGAGTAGAAGTTTGCACAGCATTAAAGGATTTCTTTCCAAAAAGGGTTTCTTTCTGAGTAAAAACAAAGTACAGAATTCCTAAAACAGGAATTATTAAAAGGAATATCCACAGAATCGATTTATTGAGCTTATAATCTTTTTCACGGTTTTCCGAAGTATTTACTTTTTCCCCGTTATTGATATCCGAAAACCGGATCTCTTCCAGCCCGTAAAAATCAGGACGGCCCGATTCTACCCTTTTTCCTTTAAAATGGGAATGCCCTTCCTCCATGAAAATGGTTCCAAGATTCTGAATTTCCAGAACCTGTTCTGCCTGCAGTTTTTTCTTCCAGAAATCAGTCTGAATTTTCAGATCACTTCGGGAAGCTTCTAAAGACATTTGCTTTTGACCTGCAATGAAGGCCGTCAGTTCTTCTGATTTCACTTCATAATCAATTGTAAAATCGATCTCACTTGCGGGAGGCAGAATACTTCCGTTTTCAGAGTTAATAATTGCCTTGGAATTTTTCAGGGAAAACACACCAAAACCTGGAACTGTGGCAGTTCCAAATTGTTTCAAGTATTCTAAAATGTATGCTGAAATATTCATTTGGTGGCAAATTTATAACTTTTTCATGACTTTTAAGATATTTAACCTTTATAAAAAAAGACTGCCGGAACAGTCTTTTGATGATTCCGAATAAAAACAGGAATCCATTTGTTTAAACTTCTTTTAAGCTTAGCGACAAGTGCAGGTTTGTAAACCAGCTTTTTGTATCTTCTGCATTTTACCGTTGCCAATTATTGGATCTTCCAGCTGATTCCAAACATAAAGTTAGTTCCTGCTTGTGAAAAATAGTAAGGAGCTCCGTCATAAACCGCTCCATTATTGACATACTTTTTATTGAACAGGTTATTCACCAGCAACTTCAGTGCAATATCATTATTGGCTATTTTAAATTGGTACTGGGCATTAAAATCGGTGAGAAAATAATCTTTAAGCTGAAGGTTTTTATCTTCGGTATTGTCCAGATACTGCTTACCTACGTATTGATTCATCAGGGCAAACTGGAAGCTCTCCGAAGGACTGAATCTTACTCCCAGGTTGGCAATCACATCCGGAGAAAATGAAATCTGGGTATTTCCAAGATTTTTAATCTCCTTCTTGTTATTAATATTAAAATCCAGATTCCTGTTCTGACTTACACTCAGGTTTCCGGACAACTCCCATTGTTTTGAAAGTTTTGCCAATGCCCCAATTTCAACTCCTCTTCTGTAGCTTTTACCGGAATTTGTCCGGATGAACGCTCCCACGTTATTAAGCTCACCATTTAAAACCAGCTGATTAACGTAATACATATAGTATACATTCGCTGTTACGGACAATATTCCGAACTGCTTTTCAATACCCGCTTCAAAGTCATGGAGTTTTTCCGCTTTTACATTATTATCACTCATGAGGTCATCCCTGTTTGGCTCCCTCTGTGCATGGGCATAAGAAAGGAAAATTTTCCCACTTCCTATTTTATAGTTAATTCCTGCTTTCGGGTTGAAAAACAGCCAGTTTTTATCAAGGTTCCCTCCTTCCCCATCGCCTTCGGTAAGGATCTTTGTATCATAGTCTATATTTCTGATCTGAAGATCCCCAAACAATTCAAAACGGTCGCCTACTCTCCATAAAGCTTTTGCAAAAGCAGCCAATTCATTTTTTACAGAGCGGTTTCTGTAATATTCATGCTCATCAATTTGTGGAAAAAACACGCCGGTAACATTTCCGAAATGCCTTCCATAGTATTGATTGGCAACCACACCAAAATTAAGGTCAACGGATTCAAGTTTACCATAAAGAGTGGAAACAATTCCGTAAAAATCGTTATTCAGCCATTTTTTCCTGATAAAATCAGATGATTTGGTCATCTGCCCATTGACATTTATATCGGGTAAATTATACCTGGCAAAGGGATCATCCTGTTTATAATTTTCGTAATATCCTTTCCCTTTGGTGTAATGCAGAGTAGTTTCCAGGCTCCATTTATCGTTGAAACCTTGTTCCCAAAGCAACTGATAATGGTTTTGCCTGTAATTATCCGTTTCATTATTGTAAAATCCTATAATATTCTTCCAGTCTGCATCATAAATTGCTCCTGAATAATTAAACTTCGGATCTGTCTCCCATGTTTTCCGGTCAATTCCATTCCAGGCCTGATAAGTCTTTTCCTTACCTCCAAAAGCCATAAACCGGATTTTCGTTCTCTTTTCTTCAAATAAGGCAGTGAAATTATAAGAGTTCAGTCTTGAGGAGGCCCTGTCAATATATCCGTCCGATTGAATATGGGTATACCGTCCCATTACTGAAAGCCTGTTTTTCCAGAACTTACCGCTTCCCATCTCAGCAGAGTATTTGTAGGTATTGAAAGACCCATAGCTGTCATCAGTTTTGAAATACATTTTCTCTTCGGGCTCTTTAGAAATCACATTGATACTTGCTCCAAAAGCAGAAACTCCGTTGTTGGAAGTCCCTACCCCTCGCTGAATCACAATTTGTGATGCCGAGCTGGTAAGGTCCGGAACATTGACAAAAAATGTTCCCTGGCTCTCAGAATCATTGTAGGGAACACCATTCATCATTACATTGATGCCCCTTCCGGCTACTCCACGAATTCTGAATCCTGTATATCCCACCCCATTTCCAGCGTCTGAAGTAGAAATAACTGATGTCTGATTTTTTAATAAAACAGGAAGATCCTGCCCAAGATTTCTACTGTCTAAATCTTTCTGAACATTGATGACTTCTTTAGCCACCGGAAGCCTTTTGGTAAAATTGACCGTTTCAATTTCCCTGATGCTTAACGAATCTTTATTTTGAGCCTGGATAAAAGCTACAGAACCTACACTAAGTCCTAAAAAAAATAAACCTTTCATTCTATAAATTTTAAAATTTAATGAATAAAAGGGGTGATTATGAATATAATTGATACATGATGAATGATAATTGATGCACTGATCTTTTATCGCGATCTATCAGTTATTTTTAAATATGTCCCTAAACAGCATTACCCGTTCCAGGTTCATTGGGTATAATCTCAGCCTGTTAAAGCACCCCTTTATTTCAGCCGCAAAATTACAAAAAATATGTGAGATATCGGGGCTGAATTCGGTCGCCAATAAGACAAAAACCTGATATTAAAATATGAGTTATTAATCATAACCCGTATTTACCTTTAATAGGTTTTATTATTCGCGTCAATATAGTAGTAGTTTGTTCCGTCTTTTGTGACTTCAAACATTTTACCTAATTTCCAGCTGAAATTTCTTTTAATATTGGAATATTCAAAAGGAATGATAATCTTGTTATTCACATCAATCACTCCGAATTTATCATTGTTGGAAGCTACAATCATGGGATCTGTGACATCGTCTCCCTCCATAATGTATAAGTACTGATATTGAGGATAGATCTGATATTGCCTGTAATCTGCAGCATTCACAAATTTTGATTTTTCGATAATCCCGTAAAAACCATTCAAAATATAAGCCTGGAACGGTTGCTGTTTGTATTCTTCAAACTTGCATTTCCCTAAATCAGAGTCTTTGAACTGATATACTCTTTTTCCGGCATGATCAATCCGGTATGAAATCATATCTTTTTCCACCGTTGCATATTCTTTCGTCCCGAATTTTCTTATTTTTTCATTCGGAGAATTCAGGAGATTACAATCTTCATAAAAAAATACGGCAATATGATATTCCGGTTGAATAATGAATTTTCCTCTTTGATTCACATACCCGAATTTCCCATCTTTTTTCTTTGGAATCAGCACCGGAAGATCTTTGTTGATTATTACCAGATCAGGGTTTGCCTTAGGAGCCACGGTCCCTTTTTTCACTGTAGTTTTGGTTGTATTTTTAACCGTTATTTTTTTCACAGATCTGGTCTGTGAGAAAACGAAAACCGGAATAAAAACGCATAAAACTTTCAGGATATTTTTCATATTCATCATTTGCCTGCAAAATTACGGCCAAAAATAGAAATTATCAAATACATATTTATAAAGAATCTAAATAATTTCACTCTTATAAAATAGTAAAATTTCGTAATTTTGGGGAACATTTCGAATTGTTTAATAAATTTAAAACTTTTAAAAAAGTGTAGATTATACAGCCTTTACCCCGGTTTATTATCACATTACAGGATGTGGGAATAAGCGCCGGCAGTTGCCCATTTGTACAGCCGGTAAAGAGTAAAATAAAAAACAACAACTGCTTTATAGATCTACCTTTAAGAGAGAAAGACTTCTATTATGAATATTTATAAGGATTACATCAAAGAGATTGAAGAAAGAAAAAACCAGGGGCTTCATCCAAAGCCAATTGATGGTGCTGAATTGCTAAGCGAAATCATCGCGCAGATTAAAGATTCAGGAAATGCAGACCGATCAGATTCTCTTAAATTCTTCATTTATAACACGCTGCCGGGAACAACAAGTGCAGCAGGTGTAAAAGCTAAATTTTTAAAAGAGATCATTCTGGGTGAATCCGTAGTAGAAGAAATATCTCCTGCTTTTGCCTTCGAATTATTATCCCATATGAAAGGGGGGCCTTCCATCGAAGTATTGTTGGATCTTGCTTTGGGTAACGATCCTGCCATTGCTCAGGAAGCGGCAAAAGTTCTTAAGACACAGGTATTCCTTTATGAAGCAGATACCAACCGTTTGAAAGAAGCTTTCAACAGTGGTAACGAAATCGCAAAAGAGATCCTTGAAAGTTATGCAAAGGCTGAGTTTTTCACGAAACTTCCTGAAGTAGCTGAAGAGATTAAAGTCGTAACATATATCGCAGGTGAAGGAGACATCTCCACAGATTTACTTTCTCCCGGCAATCAGGCTCACTCAAGATCTGACCGTGAGCTTCACGGTAAATGTATGATTACGCCTCAGGCACAGGAAGAAATCAAAGCTTTACAGGTGCAACATCCTGATGCAAGCGTTATGCTTATTGCTGAAAAAGGTACGATGGGTGTAGGTTCATCCAGAATGTCAGGAGTAAACAATGTAGCTTTATGGACCGGTAAACAAGCCAGCCCATATGTACCATTCGTTAATATTGCTCCGATCGTAGGAGGTACCAACGGTATTTCGCCGATTTTCCTTACAACAGTTGATGTTACCGGAGGTATCGGTATTGATCTTAAAAACTGGGTAAAGAAAGTAGATGAAACCGGAAACCCGGTTCTTAATGAAAACGGGGATCCGGTTCTTGAACAGGTTTATTCTGTAGCTACAGGAACTGTCTTAACGATCAATACTAAAAAGAAGAAATTATATAACGGGGATAAAGAATTAATCGACCTTACGAAATCTTTTACTCCTCAAAAGATGGAATTCATCAGAGCCGGCGGATCTTACGCCATCGTATTTGGTAAAAAACTCCAAACCTTTGCTGCTCAGGTTCTGGGCATTGAGGCTCCGGCTGTTTTTGCTCCGTCAAAAGAAATTTCCCACGAAGGGCAAGGTCTTACAGCTGTAGAAAAAATCTTTAACAGGAATGCTGTTGGTATAACACCAGGAAAAGTATTACATGCCGGTTCTGACGTCCGTGTAAAAGTCAATATCGTAGGTTCACAGGACACTACAGGTCTTATGACGGCTCAAGAACTTGAATCAATGGCAGCTACAGTAATTTCTCCAACCGTTGACGGTGCTTACCAGTCAGGATGTCACACGGCTTCTGTCTGGGATAAAAAAGCTCAGGCCAATATTCCTAAGCTTATGAAATTCATGAACGATTTCGGTCTGATCACAGCGCGTGACCCGAAAGGAGAATATCATTCCATGACGGATGTTATCCACAAAGTTCTTAACGATATCACGGTAGACGAATGGGCAATCATCATTGGTGGTGACTCCCATACAAGAATGTCTAAAGGAGTAGCTTTCGGAGCTGACTCCGGGACGGTAGCCCTTGCATTAGCTACAGGAGAGGCTTCTATGCCAATTCCTGAATCTGTAAAAGTAACCTTCAAAGGGGAGATGAAGCCACACATGGATTTCCGTGATGTAGTTCATGCTACCCAGGCTCAGATGCTAAAACAATTTGGAGGAGAAAATGTATTCCAGGGAAGGATCATTGAGGTTCATATCGGAACACTTCCTGCGGACCAGGCATTTACCTTTACAGACTGGACAGCGGAAATGAAGGCAAAAGCTTCTATCAACATTTCTGAAGATAACACCTTGATCGAATCATTGGAGATCGCAAAAAGCAGAATCCAGATTATGATCGACAAGGGCATGGATAACAAAAACCAGGTTCTTAAAGGGCTTATTGAAAAAGCCGATAAGAGAATTGCTGAAATCAGATCTGGCGAAAAACCGGCTCTTACTCCGGATGCTAACGCCAAATATTATGCTGAAGTAGTAGTAGACCTTGACGCTATCATAGAACCTATGATTGCTGACCCGGATGTAAACAACGAAGATGTTTCCAAAAGATATACCCACGATACCATCAGGGATCTTTCTTACTATGGTGGTGAGAAAAAAGTAGATCTTGGGTTTGTAGGATCATGTATGGTTCACAAAGGAGACCTTAAGATTGTTTCCCAAATGCTTAGAAACCTTGAAAAACAACAAGGAAAAGTAGAATTCAGTGCTCCGCTTGTAGTAGCTGCCCCAACCTACAACATCATCGATGAACTAAAGGCTGAAGGAGATTGGGAATTGCTAGAAAAATATTCCGGTTTTGAATTTGATGACAATGCTCCTAAAGGTGAAGCCCGCACAGAATACAAAAATGTAATGTATCTTGAGCGTCCCGGATGCAACCTTTGTATGGGTAACCAGGAAAAAGCAGCCAAGGGAGATACGGTATTGGCAACTTCAACCCGCCTTTTCCAGGGCAGAGTTGTTGAAGATTCCGAACGTAAAAAAGGAGAGTCTTTATTAGCTTCAACGCCGGTAGTTGTTTTATCAGCTATTATCGGGCGTATTCCTAATATTGATGAATATAAAGCAGCCGTTGAAGGGATTGACCTAACAAAATTTGCACCTCCTATTAAAGAGCTTGTGCAGGTAGGCCACTAATATTCAACTGCGATAAACATAAATGTATAAACATTAATTCTAAGAGATATGACTTTTGATATTGATATGATCAAAAAAGTGTATGAGCGCTACCCTGAAAGAATTGCTGCGGCAAGACAAATCGTGGGAAAACCTCTTACCCTTTCAGAAAAAATCCTTTACACCCACCTTTGGGAAGGAAATGCTACACAAGCACATGAAAGAGGAAACTCTTACGTAGATTTTGCACCGGACAGGGTTGCCATGCAGGATGCAACAGCACAAATGGCACTTTTGCAATTTATGCAGGCAGGAAAAGCTAAAGTAGCTGTTCCTTCTACCGCTCATGCTGATCACCTGATCCAGGCAAAAGTAGGTGCTGATAAAGATTTACAGGAAGGTATCAACAAAAATTCTGAGGTTTTCAACTTCCTGAGTTCTGTATGTGATAAATACGGAATCGGATTCTGGAAGCCGGGAGCGGGTATCATCCATCAGGTTGTATTGGAAAATTATGCTTTCCCGGGTGGAATGATGATCGGTACTGACTCTCACACCGTAAATGCCGGCGGACTGGGAATGGTGGCTATTGGTGTAGGAGGTGCTGATGCAGTAGATGTAATGGCAGGAATGCCCTGGGAGCTCAAAATGCCTAAGCTTATCGGGGTTAAATTAACCGGTAAAATGAACGGATGGACTTCTGCTAAAGATGTTATTTTAAAAGTAGCAGGAATCCTTACGGTAAAAGGCGGTACAGGATGCATCGTAGAATATTTCGGGGAAGGGGCAGAATCTCTTTCTGCAACCGGTAAAGGTACCATTTGTAATATGGGTGCTGAGATCGGGGCTACCACCTCTACTTTCGGATATGATGATTCTATGAGAAGGTATTTATCTGCAACGGGAAGACAGGATGTGGTAGATGCTGCTGATAAAATTGCCGAACATTTAACAGGTGACCCTGAAGTATATGCCAACCCTGAACAATATTTTGATCAATTAATTGAGATTAATCTTTCTGAACTGACTCCGCACTTAAACGGACCTTTTACTCCGGACCTGGCAACACCGGTTGCTGAGTTCAGGGCTAAAGCTGAAGCTAACGGATGGCCGTTAGAAGTGGAATGGGCCCTTATCGGTTCTTGTACCAACTCTTCTTATGAGGATTTATCAAGAGCTGCTTCTATTGTAGAAGATGCGGTATCAAAAGGTGTAAAACCTAAAGCAATTTTAGGAATCAACCCGGGTTCTGAGCAGGTGAAATTCACTGCAGAAAGAGACGGTTTCCTGAATTCTTTCAGAAAATTTGAAAACGCAAGAATCTTTACCAATGCTTGTGGACCATGTATCGGACAATGGGACAGAGAGGGTGCAGAAAAAGGAGAGAAAAACTCTATTATCCACTCCTTCAACAGAAACTTTGCCAAAAGAGCAGATGGTAACCCGAATACCCATGCATTCGTGGCATCTCCTGAAATGGTAGCTGCTGTGGCAATCTCCGGCAGATTAGATTTCAACCCGATCACAGATACATTAACCAACGAAGCTGGTGAACAGGTAAAACTTGACGAGCCTAAAGGGTTCGAGCTTCCTGCAAAAGGATTTGCTGTAGATGATAACGGATATCAGGCTCCATCTGAGGACGGTTCCAATGTTGTTGTGAACGTAAGCCCTACTTCAGACAGACTTCAGTTATTAGAAGAATTCCCGGCCTGGGATGGCAAAAACATTACAGGAGCAAGAGTATTGATTAAAGCTTTCGGAAAATGTACTACCGACCATATTTCTATGGCAGGACCATGGTTGAAATACAGAGGTCATTTAGATAATATTTCAAACAACATGTTGATCGGGGCAGTAAATGCCTACAACATGGAAACCAATAAAGTTAAAAATGAATTAACCGGTGAATACGGTGAAGTTCCTGCTGTACAAAGAGCTTATAAAGCCGCAGGTATTCCTACTATCGTTGTGGGAGACCAAAATTATGGTGAAGGTTCTTCAAGAGAACATGCTGCTATGGAACCAAGACATCTTGGTGTAAAAGCTGTATTGGTAAAATCATTTGCAAGAATCCATGAAACCAACCTTAAAAAGCAAGGGATGTTGGGAATCACATTTGCAAATGAGGCAGATTATGACAAAATTCAGGAAGATGACATAGTGAACTTCCTTGATCTTGACCAGTTTGCTCCTGGAAAACAACTGACTTTAGAATTCATTCATACAGACGGGACCAGAGATATCATCATGGCCAACCATACTTATAATGATCAGCAAATTGACTGGTTCAAAGCAGGTTCTGCACTGAACTTGATTAAACAACAGGAAAAATAAGATTAATTGTTAGATCGATTAATATAAAGGCGGCTTCAATTGAAGTCGTCTTTTTTAAATTCAATAGGAGTGGGCTTTAGTCCACTTTACTTTCATAATCATTCCAAGACTTTAGCGAAAACCTGATTTTATAGAATTTCCATCAATGAAAGAATAAATTACACCTTTTTTTGTAACAAAGTTTCTTTTTTGGCGTCTAACCGGATATCAGTAAAAACATTATGAAAAAAACTATATTCGCTTTGTCACTCTTGAGTTCTGTATTTGCTTTTTCACAGAAAAAAGAGGACAATACGTCTAAAGAGAAACAAATTGAAGGTGTAGTCATCACCAAAACTAAAAAAGCCGTTGAACAAAAAGCAGATCGTACTATTTTTGATTTCTCTGAACAGCCTCAACTTAATAACGGCAATGTTCTGGAAGGGATCAAAAAGCTTCCCGGGCTTGTCGCTACAGATATTGCCGGGATGATGTATCAGGGAAAGATGCTGGATGTTTATCTCAACGGAAGACCTTTAAATATCACTTCCAATGAGCTGAACTCTTTTCTTGAAGGAATGCCGGCCAACTCCGTAGAAAGGATTGAAGTGATTACCCAGCCAGGAGCAGAATTTCCTGCAACATCCGGAGGAGCCATTATGAATATCATTACGAATAAAAACGCCAATAAATATTTAACGGCTACTTATTCCGGGAATTATTCGTTTAGCAACTATGATAAGTACAGAAGCAGAACAACCAATTCCATTAATTTGAATGCCAGGAATAAATATTTTGGATGGCAGCTGAATGTGGGACAGAATTATCGTGAAAGCATGATGAATACCCAGCAGGATAATCTGTTGGAAAGCAATACGGATCGTTACGGGAGAGGTTATTTTGCAAAATCAGGGATCACTTTTGAACTTGGTCAGGACAGATTACTATTGAACTACGATATTTATCACAATAATAATGACAACTATACTTCAAGTAATGGGATAGCAGATATTCTTGTAGCTCCTCCAAAAACGTATAGGGAAGCTCAATTTGAATCTTTTGATGCTGCCCGTACCAATTCTCTCAGACAGGAAGCTGTGGTAACCTATCAGAAGCGATTTGCAGACAAATCTCAAAAACTGGATTTTCAACTGGGCTATACAAAATCCAACAGCAGGTTTTCCCAGGATAACTTCTATCGTTCAGGATATTATACAGATGGTGGGGATGTATTTTTCCAACCCGGGATAAACGGACTTCTGAGCAATGAATCGGATATGAGGGTGGCTAACTTTAAAGTAGACTATTCACAGCCGATAAAACTGCTCGATGGAGGTAAAGTAAGTGCCGGAGGTTTATATGAAAGGCAGGATTATGATACGGAAAGCAAGGGACTTACCAACCTGGAATACCACAGACAGACGGCTTCCACCTATCTGGAATTCCAGGCAAAATTGAAGAAATTTGATTTTACTTTAGGAGCCAGAGCAGAAAACTATGATATTTATGGTATTACCAGAAAGGATAGTTTAGGTACTGTTGTACAAAAAGATCTTATCCCTTTTAATAAATTCAAATTATTTCCCAATGCAAGTGTACAGTATAACCTGATGAACCAGGTATATGTTGCTGCCAACTATAACAGGAAGATCAGCTTACCAAGCATTTCAGCCTTAAACCCGAATAATACTACTTTTGCAGGTCCTAACACCCAGATCAGTGGTAACCCGAATCTTCAGCCCACTATTTTTGATAATTACGAGCTGAAAGTTTCCGCTTTTGATTACGCATTTATCGGATATAGTGTAAGTTCTGCCAATAACCAGGTGGCGCAGCTCATCAGAAGAGATGGTAAGAATCTTTACAACGAGCAGATTAACATTTCCAATATGCGAATTCATAATTTCAATGTTGGATTACCTGTTCCGTTTTTGATTTTCACCAAATCCATAAGTGAAATCATGAAGTCAAACTTCAATCCTGATAAGATGAATTTTATGTACATCTATGCAGGATATCAGAAACACGAAATTGATAACCTCAACAATAAAGGGTTCTGGATTTTCAATATCATGACTCAATTGCTTCTTCCAAAAGATATCAAGCTGACGGCTAATTACAGTTATCTTACTCCTAAAGCAGGCTACTTTTATTTTACAGCAGAAAAACCGTTCAATAATAATTTAGACATTACATTGACGAAGAAATTTATGAACAATCGCCTTACAGTATCTGTTTTTGCTAATGATATTTTCAACGGACAGGTCATGCAGGTACGTTCTAATCCCCCTTCAGGAGAAAGTGTGATGCTAAGGTCCAAATATGATTCAAGAAACTTCGGAATTTCCATCAATTATAAAATTCCTACCAAGAATAAACTGGCTAAGGAAGATCCAAATATCTTAAACCAGACGAAGAAAGAGGATAACGGAGGAGTAATGCAACAAGGACAATAATGTAAAATACAAGGCAGTAATAATTTTTTACTGCCTTCTTTTATTCTGAAAAATTGAAAACATTTTTTGGCTAAAGCCAATGGAATATTTTTATAAGGAGGAAACGGGCTAAAGCCCGTTGTATTAATAATCATTTCTATTAAAAATCCAGCGTCTGGAATCTCCAATCCAGAGTATCCATAAGGGTAATCTGATTAGGTTTCACCGGAAGCCCTGCAATAACCTTTAAGGTTTGAAGCGCCATCATACTGCCAATTATTCCCGGTAAAGCTCCCAAAACACCAAGACTGTCACAATCCGGTAGGTCTTCATCAAAAGGAGGTTCGGGGAATATGTCTCTTAAATTTTTACTACCTTTATGATTGAAGATGGCAATCTGACCCGAGAATCCTGAAATGCTTCCGTAGATTAAAGTCTTTTCCAATTTAACACACGTATCATTTACTAAATATCTGGTTGAAAAGTTATCAGAACCGTCAACAATTACATCATAAGGCCGCAGAATCTCCTCCACATTATCCGGATCAATCTTCTCTTCAATTCCGATATAGTTTACCTGATGATTCAGGTTTTGGACAAAAAGCCCGGCGCTCTTTATTTTTAAAGTTCCAACACTATTTTCATTATGAATAATCTGACGGTTTAAGTTATGAATTTCCACATGGTCAAAATCTGCCACGGCCAAAGTTCCTATTCCGGCGGCTGCCAGATATTGAACCACCGGACTTCCCAGACCTCCGGCACCTACAACAAGCACTTTGGCAGACAGTATTTTTTTCTGTCCTTCCATTCCTATTTCTTCAATAAATATCTGACGGCTGTATCTTTCAAAAATATCCTCTTTTTTCATGGTATATTATAGGCCAATAACAATGGCATTAATCTCTTTAAGATTAAAATTTAAAACCCGCTATACACTGACTCCCAATCTTTCATTACCGGGTCATAGCCTGCTTTTTTAATCATACTTCTGATCTCATCCATACTCCGCTCATCGCTTGTTTCAAATTGCTCCAAAGATTCTTTATCTACAGAATATCCGCCGGGATTGGTTTTGGAACCCGCACTCATGGTTGTTGCTCCTAATCTTACAACATGATCCCGGAATACTTCACTTTCTCTTGTAGAAATTGAAATTTCCAGATCTTCATTCCAAATTCTGTAAGCACAGATTAATTGCAGCAAATCTTTATCTTCCATAATAAAATTGGGTTCAATAATCCCTTCCGCAGGTCTGAGCCTTGGAAATGAAACCGAAAACCTGCTTTTCCAGTATTGTTTCTGAAGATAGTCTATATGAAGGGCATTAAAGAAGCTGTCTACACGCCAGTCTTCCAATCCTAAAAGAACACCTGAACCTATTTTATGAACGCCTGCTCTTCCAATTCTGTCCGGTGTGTCCAACCTATAATGAAAATTCGATTTTTTTCCTTTCGGATGGTATTCTTTGTAAACCTCCTGATGATATGTTTCCTGATATACCAGCACGGAATGCACCCCTTCCTCGTGGAGCAACCTGTATTCATCTTCTTCCAATGGCTGTACTTCAATAGAAATATGGGCAAAATGAGGCCTCAGCAACCGGACAGCATTCTGGAAATAGGGAACCCCCACTATTTTATTAGCCTCTCCGCTTACCAGCAATATATGATTCACTCCCATCGATTTCAGGACAGAGGCTTCCACCATCAGCTCGGTATCAGAGAGGGTTTTTCTTTTTAAATGATTATCTAAACTAAAACCGCAGTAGGTACAGATATTCTGGCATTCATTACTAAGGTATAAAGGGGCGTACAGCTGAATGATTTTTCCGAAACGTTTCTGTGTAAGCGTTTGCGTCATTCTGGCCATTAGCTCCAGTTCCCCTGATGCAGCCCGTGAAAGCAGGACCAGAAAGTCATCAATAGTTTTGTTTTTTTTCTGAAGACTATTTCTGACATCCGACAGGGACACTTTTTCAAGTCTGGCTTTTACTTCATCCCATTGATACTGTTCAAAAACCTCTTTAAAGCTTTTCATGAACCTGATTTTATTCAAATAAAAATGATGTTAAAGGACTTGAAGCTTGAGCATGGCTGGTAACAGCTCCCAATTCTGATTCAAAAGCCCTTCTTCCTGCAATGACTCCTTCTTTAAAAGCCAAAGCCATATTCACCGGATTTCCCGCTACCGCAATAGCGGTATTGACTAGTACGGCATCTGCTCCCATTTCCATAGCCTTTGCGGCATCTGAAGGAGCACCTATGCCTGCATCTACCACCACCGGAACATTGCTCTGGCTAATGATAATTTCTAAAAAATCCAGAGTTTTTAACCCTTTGTTGGTTCCTATGGGGGCTCCCAGAGGCATTACCACAGCTGTTCCGGCATCTTCAAGCCGTTTACAAAGAACAGGATCTGCATGAATGTATGGCATTACAACGAATCCCAGTTTCGCAAGTTCTTCAGTAGCATATAATGTTTCGATCGGATCAGGCAACAAATATTTCGGATCCGGATGAATTTCCAGTTTTACCCAGTTTGTTTCCAGCGCTTCCCTGGCTAATTGTGCAGCCAATACCGCTTCTTTAGCCGTTCTTGCCCCTGATGTATTCGGTAACAGATGGACATGTGTTTCTCTTAATGAATCGAGTAAGTTATCTTCTGCAAATCCGGAATCAATTCTTTTCAATGCCATCGTTACCATATCCGTTTCTGAAGCAACTACTGATGCTGCCATATCCCTGATACTTCCGAATTTTCCCGTCCCCAGGAACAATCTGGATTCAAAGGTCCTGTCTGCTATTATTAATTTCTGATTGTTCATATCATTGCTTTTTTAAATTCATTAATGATGGATGGTTGTTTTGTGATCTGTGCTGAAACGGAGACTCCATAAATACCTGATTGTTGTAAAGGCTGAATATCCTCAAGCGTAACACCACCAATGGCAAATATTTTCGGGGCTTCTATTGATTGGTCACGTAGAGTTTCAATCATTTTCTGATATCCTTCAAAACCAAGGACGGGGCTCAGCTGCTCTTTGGTAGGAGTAAATCTTAACGGTCCTAATCCTATATAGTCACAGCCCTCTTGTATTCTTTGCAGTACATCCGGAATCGTATTCGCTGTTCCACCAATTATTTTTTGATCCCCTAATATCAATCTTGCCTCTTCTACAGAACTATCGTTTAATCCAAGATGAACTCCATCTGCATCTACTTCATGTGCTAACAGTACATGATCATTGATGATACAAACAGCCTTATAGTCCGCACATGCTGTTCTGGAAATCTCACACAGCTTTATTAATTCATTTCCGGGAGCATTTTTCCAACGAACCTGAATCCATTTTATCCCATTATCCAGTGCCCTGGTAATATTTAATTTCTGTTCATGCAGAGTATTTCCCTGTGAAATGTATTGTAGTTTTTCCATTGATTACATCTGAAATATTATTAAAAAATAGTCTTTTTGCATTTTTTAAATGCTTCTAACGGCTGATCATTTTCCCAAACGGCTCCTAATAAGGCCACACCGTCTACTCCCTTCTCCAAAACAGATGGAATGGTATCTGCATTAATTCCACCTAAAGCAATCATCTTTACATCCCGATTCTTTCGCATTCCGATCTCCTGCATGACTGTTGAATCTTTTCCATACCCTTTTTTAGAGATACTCGAAAAGAACGGACTTATAAAAGCATAAGCCCATTCTCCTTTTAACATATTATAGGTAGTGATGTCATGTACCGAAGTGGAAATAATAGTATTTCCGTCAAGAAATGGCTTATACATTTCCTTCTGCCGGTCTGCTTCCCTGAAATGCAACCTTGAAACAGGATAATCTTTTCCCAGGTCATAATGGGTATGCAGAACCAGCTGGGAATAAAAGGATGGATTAATACAATCAATCAGGTCTGCCACTTCTTTCCGGTTAAAAAAAGGTTTTCTGATATGCAGCAGATCTAATCCTTCATCAAACATCCGGTTAATCATTTCTGCTTCATTCCGAACGGCTTTTTCAGGGGTGATAACCAGGATCATATGTATATTTCTTTTCCTCTTTCAATAAATTCCTGAGACTTATCCAGCATTCCCTTTTCAGCAGATTCACGGATTTCCTGAGTAATCTTCATAGAACAGAATTTAGGTCCGCACATAGAACAGAAATGGGCAATCTTAGCACCGTCAGCAGGGAGGGTTTCATCATGATAAGACCTGGCTGTATCAGGATCCAGGGAAAGATTGAACTGATCTTCCCATCTGAATTCAAATCTGGCTTTACTTAATGCGTTATCTCTATATTGTGCTCCTGGATGTCCTTTTGCCAAGTCTGCGGCATGGGCGGCCAGTTTATAAGTTATCACCCCAACTTTTACATCTTCTTTGTTCGGAAGTCCTAAATGTTCTTTTGGAGTTACATAGCAAAGCATCGCACACCCGAACCATCCGATCATTGCCGCACCGATTCCTGAAGTAATATGGTCATACCCTGGTGCAATATCTGTTGTCAAAGGGCCTAATGTATAAAACGGAGCTTCATGGCACTCTTTAAGCTGCTTATCCATATTCTCTTTGATCATATGCATCGGAACGTGGCCCGGGCCTTCGATCATTACCTGTACATTATGTTTCCATGCTATTTTTGTAAGCTCTCCCAAAGTTTCCAGTTCTGCAAACTGAGCGGCATCATTGGCATCAGCAATAGAACCCGGGCGCAGGCCATCTCCTAAAGAAAAAGCCACATCATATTTCTTCATGATCTCGCAGATCTCCTCAAAATGAGTATATAAGAAATTTTCCTTATGATGATAAAGACACCATTTCGCCATAATAGATCCTCCTCTGGATACGATTCCGGTTACTCTTTTTGCTGTAAGATGAATATATCTTAATAAAACTCCTGCATGAATGGTAAAATAAGAAACTCCCTGTTCTGCCTGTTCAATCAAAGTATCTTTGAAAATTTCCCATGTTAAATCCTCGGGTACTCCCTTTACTTTTTCAAGCGCCTGATAAATAGGGACAGTACCGATAGGAACCGGACTGTTCCTGATAATCCATTCTCTTGTTTCATGAATATTTTTCCCCGTTGAAAGGTCCATTATGGTATCTGCTCCCCAACGGCAGGCCCACACTGCTTTTTCTACTTCTTCTTCAATACTGGATGAAACAGCACTGTTCCCGATATTGGCATTGATTTTCACCAAAAAATTCCGTCCGATAATCATCGGCTCACTTTCGGGGTGATTGATATTATTGGGGATAATCGCCCGACCTGCAGCAATTTCGTCTCTCACAAACTCCGGGGTAATTTTATTTTTGGGAGTATGAGCACCGAAGCTGTTTCCCGGATGTTGGAAAGCCATCTGTTCAGAAACTGTTTCAAGCTGTTCTATACGCTGGTTTTCCCTGATCGCCACATATTCCATTTCTGGAGTGATGATTCCCTGTTTTGCATAATACAATTGGGTAATTTCTTTTCCCTCTTTGGCCACTTTAGGTTTATGATCGTAAGAAAAGCGAAGTTCATCAAGTCGGGAATCTGCCAAACGCGCTTTCCCATATTCTGAAGTAATTCCATCCAGGATGTCTACGTCATTCCTGTCCAGAATCCATTGTTCTCTTATTCTCGGAAGTCCCTTCTGAATATCAATACTTGCATTTTCATCCGTATAGGGACCTGATGTATCGTATACCGTTACGGGAGCATTATGCTCCAGAGTACCATTGGAAAGCTTAGTCGGGCTAAGTTGTATTTCACGCATTGCTACATTGATAGGGTATATTTTTCCTTCAACATAAATCTTTTTTGAGTTCGGAAATGGTGAACATGTAATAGAGTGAGCCATGATTTTGGGTATTTAAATATGAAAACTAACCGCCCTGAGTGGCAGTGATAATTAAAACTGAATCTTTGTCTCTGAGAAATGTTTCTGGCCAGGCGGCCAGTGGAATAATACGATTGTTGAGCGCTACAGCAATCCCTTTTTTCTTTCCGGGTAATTCCATAGCCAGTAATGCTTCCAGATTTTCGGGAAGTACATCAAATGTTTTTCGGGTGTGGTTGATGATAAGTTCCATTCCTAATAATTTTAAATACACTTTAGGAATGGCTATGATTGTACAATAGAATGTACAGCAAAGTCATCTACTTTTCCCTACGCTGGTATGATCCAGATCAGGTTCAAAGGGTAAAGTCTCAGTCTGTAAACACAGACACCCCTAAAGTATGGGACGAAGTTAGGTATTTTTTGAGAATGGACAAAATTTTTGTAGTGATGGAAGCGGGATGATGGAAGCATGAAGTTTAAAATGGTGAAAACATTTTTATTATAGATTCAAGATGGCTTCGGATTAGGGGAATTAGTATAAACACTGGAAGAAAGGAGTTAGAAAATCCTTTCGGTTTAACTACTAATGACTAATGATACAATTATTTTTTTAATTTAAAAAAGATAAAAATTGTCCTTGCGGCCTTTATTATTTCAAGCTCCCCGCTTCCAGCTTCACGCCATGATTAAGCCCAATATTTATCCCGAACAGACTTTCTTTTTTATTCTTCACATGCTCTCCATACAGGATCATTTTGTGGTACAGGAGCTACGATTTCAATTTTTTCTTTAGTAACGGGATGAATAAATTCCAGTTTTCTTGCATGAAGATTGATTCCTCCATCCGGATTGGAACGTGGTGATCCATATTTTAAGTCTCCTTTAATCGGAACCCCTGTTTTAGATAACTGAGCACGAATCTGGTGATGTCTTCCGGTTTCAAGGTCAACTTCCAAAAGCAGGTAATTATCCAGGGCTTTGATTACATGGTATGTCAGAATTGCTTCTTTTGCCCCTTCTGTAGCTTTGGGAAAAACAATCGCTTTATTATTCTTTTCGTTTTTCTTTAAGTAATGAACCAACCTTTGACTTTGCGGAATCATTTCTTTTGCTACCACAGCCCAATACGTCTTTTTAATCTCACGGTTTTTCACCATCTGGGTCAGCCGGGAAAGCGCTTTGGATGTTTTAGCATAAATCACCAGACCCGAAGTAGGACGGTCTATACGATGAACCAGGCCGAGAAAAACATTTCCCGGCTTAGCATCTCTTATTTTTATATAATTTTTTATAGTTTCTAATAGCGATTCATCGCCGGTTTTATCACCTTGTACAAGCTGACCGACTTTTTTGTTGACTACCAGAAGATGGTTGTCTTCATAGACAATTTGTTCCTTCATTTTATCCGTTTATCTTCTTCTGTTCGTTAATGAAAGGATAATCCCGGCAAGAAGCCCGATGGTTTTCAGGCTGGATAATCCTGAACTTTCAGGAAGAAATGCTCCTATCACGCATATCGCTGCTGCAGAATACATGGCATAAACAAAATTTTTATTGATAAGCAGGGGGGCCTGGATAAAAAAGCTTGCTCCAATTAGTACATAAAAGACTTTTCTGGAAAGAAGATGATTGATTTCAGGAGAAAATAAATTAAACCATCCTATAGCAAGACAAACCAATGCTGCAATAGATAATATTCCCTGAATAGATTGTTGTTGATTTTGCATTAATTAGTAGCTTTCGTTTTCATTTGGAAATTCCACATTTTTTACATCTTTCACATATTGAGATACAGCTCCTGTAATTTCTGTATAAAGGTCAAGATACCTTCTTAAGAATTTAGGACTGAAGCCTTTATTCATCCCTACCATATCATGATATACAAGCACCTGTCCGTCGCAGTGAGATCCGGCACCAATCCCGATGGTTGGGATGGAAATGCTTTCCGTTACTTTCTTAGCCAGTTCAGCCGGAATTTTCTCCAAAACAATAGAAAAGCACCCTAATTCTTCCAAAAGCTGCGCATCGGCAACCAGTTTTTCTGCTTCCGCTTCTTCTTTTGCCCTTACTTTATAGGTCCCGAATTTGTAAATTGACTGGGGAGTTAATCCCAAATGTCCCATTACAGGAATTCCGGCATTGATAATCTTTTTAATAGATTTTGAAATCTCTTTTCCTCCTTCAATTTTTACGGCATGGGCACCTCCCTCTTTCATCATTCTTACTGCAGATTCCAAAGCTTTTTCGGGGTTGCTCTGATAAGTTCCGAATGGCAGGTCTGCTACCACCAAAGCTCTGTCGGTACCTCTTACCACACTTTGAGCATGATAGATCATCTGATCTAATGTGATGGGCAATGTAGTTTCAAAACCAGCCATTACATTTGCTGCAGAATCACCAATTAAAATAGCATCTACTCCTCCTGCATCTACCATCTTTGCCGTGGTAAAATCGTAAGCGGTAAGCATTGTTATTTTTTCCTTGTCGAATTTCATTTTACGCAAGGTTTCAGTCGTAACTTTTTTAATTTCAGAGTGAACAGACATAATTTATCTATTTTTAAAAGTTAAAAAGTCGGCCTTGAGCCGACTTAAGTTTTGTATAATTTTTATAAAACTACGTGACCGAGTTTCATGAGTTTGTCGTGATTGAGAATTTTAATATTTCTTCCATCCACTTCAATCAGGTTATCCTGTTTAAATTCGGAGATCAAACGGATGGCACTTTCTGTAGCAGTACCGATAATGTTGGCAATTTCTTCCCTTGTTAAGGAGATTTTAATAAATCCTTCGGGATCTACTCCTAATTTCTGTTCCAGGAGCAATAAAATTTCCGCTAATCTTTCTCTTACTGTTTTCTGTGCAAGGAAGGTAATGGTATTGGAGGATTCTCCAAGTTCATAAGAAATTTTCTGAAGCATTACGAAAGACAGCTGCGGATCTACTTCCAGCAGATACATAAAAATATCTGCAGGTAAGAATACACATTCAATGTCTGTCATCGCTTCGGCTTTTGCCTGGAAGTTTTCCCCGCAAAGCAGGGAACGATAGCCGATGATATCTCCTTCTTTGATAAATCTTAAAATCTGGTCTTTCCCGAACGCCCCGGATTTAGAAAGTTTGGCAGCACCTTTCTCCAGAACAAATACTCCTTTGGGAGTTTCTCCGTCCTCAAAGATGGTATCATGTTTCTGAAAACTCAGTTTCTTTTTGCCATTAATGTATTTTTCAAAATCTGCGCTAGAAAGTCTTTCCTTAAATGATTTATCATTAAAAACTCTGGCGAACCTCTCTTCAATTGCTATCTGTTGTTCCTGCGGCATTTTATATGATATTTATCACAAAAATAGAACTTTTTAACTCGATAAACAAAAAAAATTGTTATAATTTTGTACTTCAATATTTTAGGGTGGTGAGCGAGAACTGTTTTCATTGTGGTCAAGGTATAGAAAAGGAAAGAATTTTGTTTGATGAAAAGACTTTCTGCTGCAACGGCTGTAAGTCTGTTTATGAGATTCTGAATACAAATAATTTAAGCAATTTCTACGAACTGAATAAGGGAGCCGGAATCCGGCCAAGTGATGACAGCTCCGGGCAGTTTGACTACCTGGATACCCCCGAAATTTTTGAGAAAATAACAGACTTCTCGGAAGGAAACACCAGTCTTGTCACATTTAAAATCCCTGTAATCCATTGTTCTTCATGCATCTGGCTTTTGGAAAGCCTTCATACACTGAACAAACATATCAAATATTCCCAGGTCAATTTCACCAGAAAGACCTTACAGATTTCTTTCAATCATAACGATTTAAAATTAAGCGAATTAGCTAATTTCCTAACGAATTTAGGATACAAACCGGTGATCAGCCTTGAAACCGCTGAAAAAAATGTGGATCATCTTGACAAATCTCTTCTTGTAAAGTTTGCCATTGCAGGATTTGCTTTCGGTAATGGGATGTTCCTTGCTTTTCCTGAATATGTGGGCGGAGAAGACTACTGGATGGAACATTATAAAGGCCTTTTCAGGGTGCTGATGTTTTTACTGGCATGTCCTGTTGTGTTTTATTCCGCCTCAGATTACTATAAATCTGCATGGTACGGTTTAAAAAACAAGATTGTGAATATTGATGTTCCTATCGTATTGGGAATCTTTGTCCTTTTCGGAAGGAGTATTTATGAAGTGGCAACCGATTATGGCCCCGGATATTTCGATACCCTTTGTGGCCTTTTATTCTTTATGCTGATGGGTAAACTCTTCCAGAAAAGAACCTACAGCGCTCTTTCTTATGACAGAGATTATAAATCCTTCTACCCCATTGCTGTAACAAAGGTAGACTTTGACGGAAAACAGGAAAACATCCTTCTTTCAGAGATAAAGGTAGGAGACAGGATTTTAGTTAGAAACCAGGAAATCATCCCGGTAGATGCGATTCTGATCAATGGGCAAGGAAATATCGACAATAGCTTTATCACCGGAGAAAGTGAAAGCATCAGCAAACAGCCGGGAGACAAAATTTTCGCCGGAGGTAAACAAATAGGTTCTTCTTTAGAGCTGGAAGTTATTAAAGATGTTGACCAGAGTTACCTTACCCAGCTCTGGAATAAGGAAGCCTTTAAAAAGCATGAAACAGGACTCGATACATTAACCAACAGTATCAGTAAATACTTCACCTTCATTATTTTAGGTATCGCATTAATTTCAGGGATTTACTGGGCATTTATCGATCTTGAAAAAATGTTCCAGGTTATTTCCGCTATTCTGATTATTGCCTGCCCATGTGCTCTTGCCCTGTCTGCACCATTCACTTTCGGGCATATTATGAGGATTTTAGGGCGAAATAAATTTTATGTAAAGGACACTTTAACAATAGAAAAAATTGCAAAACTGGATACTATTGTTTTTGATAAGACAGGGACTATTACGCACAGAAAAAAATCAAACATCAGGTATGAAGGTACCGAGATTAAGGAATTTGATTTATTGAATATTAAGACTTTACTGAAAAATTCAAACCACCCTCTTTCAAAATCCCTATACGAGTTTATTGAGGTAAATGATGACTACTTCCCTGTTGAAAAGTTTGAAGAAATCTCCGGAAAAGGATACGAAGCCCATATCAGGGGGAACATTTACAAAATAGGTTCCGCCCGTTACAACAATCAGGAGCCTAAAAACCTGGAAACAGCCGTATACATTAGCAAAAACAACCAGTTTTTGGGTAAATTCATTTTTAAAAATGAATACCGTCCGAAGCTGAAAGACCTGTTTAAAAAGCTTACTCCATACAAAATATTCATTCTGAGCGGGGACAATTCCTCCGAAGAAAGCCAGCTGAAAGAGCTTATTCCTAATTACCAGGGAATGGCTTTTAATCAAAGCCCGGAAGACAAATTGAACTATATCAAAAACCTTCAGGATCAGCATATGAAAGTAGCAATGCTTGGTGATGGTCTTAATGATGCCGGGGCATTGAAGCAGAGTAACGTAGGAATCGCTATTGCTGATGACACCAACAGCTTTACTCCTTCTTCCGATGTTATTATGAACGGTGAAAAAGTTGTTAGCCTGGATAACTACCTGAACGTCTGCAAAGGCTCTATAACAATTGTGAAAATGACATTCATAATTAGTTTTTTATACAATATTGTCGGGTTAAGTTACGCAGTCACAGGACATATGCATCCGCTTTTCGCTGCTATCATCATGCCAATCAGCTCGATTACGGTGGTTACCTTTACGACACTTTCAACCTGGATTTTAGGTCGGAAATATTTTAAAAAACAGGCCTGAAAGCCCTTATTTAGACTGATTTTAAATTAGCTGAAATCGGCATTTCGTGATGAATGTCATTATTTTTCACTAAATTTGAACCCCGAAAATAGGTTAATTTTGTTGTCCAATGGATATTCTATATTTAATGATCGTCTGCAGTGTTTCTTTGGCTGCGATCTTCCTGGTCGTATTTATAGTGTATGCCAAAAAAGGGCAGTTTGAAGATGATGAATCTCCGGCTGTCAGAATCCTTTTCGATGATGAAACTATCAAAGAAAATGATGAAACTGGCAACAAAGATAAAGACGAAAAAGAAATAGGAGAAAATAATAAAAATTGAGAAAAATAGTGAATAGTTGATATGGAAACACAAAAGTTTAGTTATGACAACAGTATTGTCCGTGCGTTCCTCTATGCGACCATCATCTTTGGTTTCATAGGATTTACGTTCGGGCTTACGGCGGCATTAATGCTTTTCTACCCTGAATTACCTGAATTCTTATTCGGTACAGATGATACAACCATCAGAAGTTTATCATCAGGTAATATTCAAGGGTTAATAAACACTCATGGTGCATTTGGTTTTGGTAGAATCAGAATGTTGCACACCAATACCGTAATCTTTGCATTTGTATGTAATATCGTATATGTTGGGGTATACTACTCCACACAAAGATTATTAAAAACAAGAATGTATAGTGATACATTATCTTGGATTCATTTCTGGACTTGGCAGTTTATGATTGTTGCTACGTTCATTACGTTCTTTATGGGAATCAATACTTCAAAAGAATATGCTGAACATGAATGGCCGATCGATATATTAATCGCTATTTCTTGGATTATTTTCGGGGTGAATATGATCATGACTATTGCAAAAAGAAGGGTAAGACACCTTTATGTAGCTATTTGGTTCTATTTAGGAACCTGGGTGGCAGTAGCAATGCTTCATATTTTCAACAACCTTGAAGTTCCATTATCTTTCTCAGGCTGGAAATCTTATTCTGCATATGCAGGAGCAAAAGACGCTATCGTACAATGGTGGTATGGTCACAATGCGGTAGCATTCGTATTGACAACTCCGGTTCTGGGTTTAATGTATTACTTCTTACCAAAAGCTGCAGACAGACCGGTTTTCTCATATAAACTGTCTATTATTCACTTTTGGTCACTTATCTTCGTATATATCTGGGCGGGACCTCACCACCTTCAGTATACCGCTCTTCCGGCATGGGCACAGGCAGTAGGAACAGGTTTCTCTATTATGCTTATCGCACCATCCTGGGGAGGAATGTTAAATGGTCTTCTTACGTTAAGAGGAGCCTGGGATAAAGTAAGAGAAAATCCTATCCTGAAGTTCTTCGTGGTAGCTGTTACCTGTTATGGTATGGCAACATTTGAAGGGCCATTATTGGCAACTAAAAACATCAACAAAATTGGTCACTTTACAGACTGGGTTATCGGTCACGTACACTTAGGAGCTCTTGGATGGAATGGTTTCATGGCCTTCGGAGTTATTTATTACCTGGTACCAATTATGTGGAGAACAAAACTTTGGTCTGTAAAATTAGCTAACTGGCATTTCTGGTTAGGTACTTTAGGAATCATTTTCTATGCAGTGCCAATGTATATTTCCGGATTCACACAAGGATTAATGTGGAAACAGTTCAACCCGGACGGAACCTTATTATGGAAAAACTGGCTGGATACAGTAACGGCTATTATTCCTTACTTTAAAATGAGATTCGTAGGAGGTTTATTCTATATTTCCGGAGCGATCCTGATGATTGTTAACGTTATTGCTACGGTAAGAAAAGGATCATTCCAGAAAGAAGTTCCTGCTGAAGCACCTGCGCTGGCAAATATCGGAAACAAACGTAAAGAAGGAGAAGGATTCCACCTTTGGCTGGAAAGAATGCCGATGCTTTTAACAGTATTGTCATTATTCACGATCTCAATCGGAAGTATGGTAGAAATTATTCCTACACTGTCCCTTAAAAAAAGTGTACCTACCATTTCAGCAGTGAAGCCTTATTCTCCGCTTGAGTTAGAAGGTAGAGATATCTATATCCGTGAAGGATGTAACGCATGTCACTCTCAGATGATCAGACCGTTCAGAGATGAGATCGTAAGATTCAACGGTAAAAACGGACAATACTCCAAAGCTGGAGAATTCGTATACGACAGACCATTCTTATGGGGTTCCAAGAGAACAGGACCGGATTTGCATAGAGAAGGAGGTAAAAATCCAAGTTCTTGGCATTACAAACACATGTATAACCCAAGATCTACTTCTGCAGGTTCCATCATGCCTCGCTACCCTTGGTTAATCGCTAATAACTTAGACAGGTCTAAAATGGTAGACAAAATGAAGCTGATGAAGAATACATTTGATGTACCTTATACTAAGGCACAGATTGATTCTGCAGATAAATGGGCAGACAACCAGTCGGCAAAAATTGTAAAAGATATCTTCTCTGAAGCAAATGACCTGAAAGAGGCTTATGCTAAGAGACCTCAGGGAGAATTAGAGAAAAAAGAAATCGTAGCACTTATTTCTTATCTTCAGAGACTGGGAACTGATATCAAAACAACGGAAATCAAAACAGCAAGTAATAACTAAAAAACATTAAAAGGTTCATATGATTCCTCAGAACTTTAAAGATATATTATCCAATACAGAAAACGCTGGTTTCTACCAGACGCTGGCTCTGATTTTCTTTATGCTGTTCTTCGTTGCTTTGATAATCTATGTTTTTAGCAAGCCTAAAAAATATTACAAAGAGGAAGAAGAAGCACCTCTTGGGGATGATGAAGATGACGATTTTAATTTAAAAAATTAGACTATTTTATGAAACAAAGAACACCTGTTGTCGTAAACATCTTAATAATAATCGGACTTTTAATCGTTTTTTATTATTTGTTCGTACAAAGTTATGCGTTCCTGGGTTCGCCATACTTCTGGGGAACTGTGGTGATCGCTGGTATCCTGGCTTATATTCACAATGCTATTGGAGATTTGATTGAAAACAATAAATTCAAAAAATTATCTCCTGAAGAAAAAGCGGCTTATCTGGCTGAAAAGAAAATTCCTTTTTTCAAAAGAATGTATGCTGCAGCATTCAAAAAGCAATCTGATACTGAAGAAAAAGATATCCTTATCGACCATGGTTTCGATGGAATCATGGAATTGGATAACCAATTACCAAAATGGTGGGTAGGTTTATTCTATTTTGGGACTGCTTTTTGTATTGTATACATCGCAGCTTACGCTTTCACAGATTTCGCACACCCGCTAAGCGAATATGAGAAAGAATATAAAGAACAGATGGCAAGCATAGCAATATATGAAGCAAGCCAGCCTCCTGTAACCATTGAAACAGCAAAATATTCAGCGGATAATATTGCAGAAGGTAAAGAATTATTCAAAACAAACTGTGCATCTTGTCACAAAGAAGACGGTAGTGGAGGTATCGGACCAAACCTTACTGATAACTACTGGATCAACCAGCCGGAAAAGACGTTATTTAAAAACGTATTCCATATGGACTGGAACGGTTCCCCTACCAACCCTGCGATGAGAGCATTCGGTAAAAACGGAGAAGTTTCCGGTGCTGAAATTGAAAAGATTGCAGCCTATGTATATCACATCAACCAGGAACTTCCACCAGTAACTCCGGCTCAGGGAGGAGCTGCTCCTCAAGGAACTGAAGCACACTGGGAAAAAGAGTAATTAAAAAATTAGAAACATATGAAAAAAACATAATTTGTTATTAGATCAAAAATAGTAACGAATTATGTTTTTTCTTTTTTTAAAACATATTACAACATGTCAGACATAGAAGAAATAGAAGTACGAGGCGGACAGGGACAGGTTCTGGACCCTGAAACTTACAGGGATTCTATAGGCACGATGGACCAATCCGGTAAAAGGAAATGGGTATTCCCAAGAAAACCTAAAGGAAAATACACCAACTATAGAAATCTTGTAAGCTATGCATTATTAATCATTTATTTTACATTACCGTTCATCAAAGTCAATGGTAACCCATTGCTGATGTTCAACGTAATAGACAGGGAGTTTTTTATTTTCGGACAACCTTTCTATCCACAAGACTTTTTTATCCTGACTTTAGGTGCTATTGCATCCTTGATCTTTATTATTGTTTTTACGATTGCATTCGGAAGAATTTTCTGCGGGTGGATATGCCCTCAGACAATTTTTATGGAATCGATTTTCCGTAAAATCGAATATCTGATCGAAGGGGACCGAAACAAGCAGATGAAGCTGGACAGACAGGAGTGGAACAGTGAGAAAATCTGGAAAAGGAGTTTGAAATGGTCTGTTTATATCGTTATCTCTCTGATCATCACTCACTTCATGTTCATGTATATCGTAGGGTATGAAGAGGTATTAAGAATCGTATCTGAAGGGCCTTTTGCCCATCCTACCAATTTTATAGTGATGATCCTGCTTACCGCTGCATTTTATTTTGTATTTGCATGGTTCAGAGAGCAGGTATGTACATTAGTTTGTCCTTACGGAAGACTTCAGGGAGTCCTGATTGATAAAGATACAATCAATGTTTTCTATGATTTCAAAAGAGGGGAAAACAGATCAAAATGGAGAAAAGGTGAAGACAGGAAAGCTGCTGGTAAAGGAGACTGTATTGACTGTCACCAGTGCGTCGTGGTATGTCCTACCGGAATTGATATCAGGGACGGGCAACAGCTGGAATGCATCAACTGTACAGCCTGCATAGATGCCTGTGATGAAGTGATGGACAAAGTAGGTCTTCCAAAAGGATTGATCCGATATGCTTCTGAAAACGAAATTGAAAAGCAGACTCCGTTTAAGTTTACAGGAAGAATGAAAGGGTTCACAGTGTTTCTTCTCCTTCTGGTAGGATTCCTGGGCTATCTTCTTTACAGCCGTGGTGAAATGGAGGCTAAATTCATCAAGCCTGCCGGAAGCACATTCTTTGTAAGAGACGGTAAGATAACCAATACGTATAATTATACTTTCCTTAATAAGACCAATGATAAAAAAATCGTTACGATCAAAGTCATTGATCCTGCTCATGGAGAGATCACTTATAGTGCTTCAAGCAAAATTCAGGTAGACAGAGATAAAATTTCAAAAGGAACAATCAATATCAGCTTCCCTGAAGATGAAATGAAACTTTCCAAGCAGAATATCACGATTGGCGTTTACGATATGAAGGGCAAACTTATAGATTCTTATCAGACCTATTTCGAAGGGCCGTTCAAACTACAATTTTAATTTTAAAAAAGAAATCTCCGTGGTCACCATCACGGAGGTTTTAAACCATAAATAAAATCAGGAAGAAATGAAGAACTTTAGTTGGGGACACGGTGTTGTAATTGCGTTGTTTGCATTCATCGCTTTTATATTATCCATGATGTTTCTTTTCCCGAACGGGCAGAAGAATTCTGAAATGGTAACAGATAATTATTATGAAGAGGAGCTGAAGTACCAGGATGTCATTGATGCCAAAAAAAGGGCGGACGATCTGCAGGAAAAACCTGTATACAATCAGGACAGCAGGGGAATTACAATTACTTTTCCAAAAGATTATAATAACTCAAATACTACAGTAAAGTTTGTTTTAAACAGGACTGACGACCAGAATTTAGATATTAAAAAGTCTGTACAGCTTGACGCCAACCAGTCTTTCACCATTCCGGCACAAGTATTGAAAATGGGAAATTATACATTAAGACTGAACTGGACAAAAGACAAAACAGACTACAGAATGGATTATGACCTGATATGGAAATAGGACTTGTAATATCAGCAATAGCCTTAGGCTTTGCTTCCGGTTTTCATTGTATCGGAATGTGCGGGCCTATTGCCTTATCGATGGGACTAACCAAAAAACAGGCGGCTAATTTCTATCTTCAGAATCTCACCTATCAATTCGGAAGGATTTTCACTTATTCTTTACTGGGTGCCCTTCTGGGTATTGTAGGCCAGGGTTTTGAGATGGCTGGTTTTCAGAAATACCTTACTATTACAGCAGGTATATTATTGATTGTCATGGCTGTATTCTCATTTGGCGGAAAAGATTTTGCTTCGAAAATTCCTTTCCTTTCCAGATTTTTATATTCTGTGAAGTCCAATTTAGGAAGGCTCCTTCAGAAAGCAGATTACCGTTCACGATTTACTACGGGGATTCTTAACGGATTCCTGCCATGCGGAATGGTTTATATGGCCCTTACGGCCAGTCTCGCAGGTGGAGGAATATGGCAGGGAGCTTTATATATGGCCTTATTCGGATTGGGAACCCTTCCATTTATGTTTGCCATTGTTTTGGCCGGAAACCTTATGAATCAGGCTTTCAGGATAAAAGTTTTAAAAGCAGTTCCTGTTATTATGATCATTTTAGGAGGGCTATTTATTCTCAGAGGCTTAGAATTGGGAATACCTTACGTTTCTCCAAAAGCTGAGGCCATGACTATTTCTAAAGATCATAACGAAGCGGTTAATTGCCATTAATCAGAGCTTATACTCTCATGAAGAAAACCTTTGTTTTATTTCTGATAAGCATGTTGATGCTTTAATCATGTAATGTCAACTCTGAGATATCTATCACAAGGATGCTGCTATTACTTCGGTTACCGATATTGATAACAGGGCATTTATGACAGAAATGAAAGCAATGACGCCGGACTCGTTAAAACAGGATGAGTTTGCAGAAATGGAAAAGCTTTCCACTGCCTGGACAAGTATATATGAATTGGAAAAAAAGGAAGAGAGCTAAAAACCCAGAATCCCGATTCCATTAAAATCATAAAGAAGATTTTTATGAAATCCGGAAAGGAAAACAATAAAGCGGTTGGCTTTGCTTTTAAACTGGAACATTTCACTTCCGATGATTATCAGGTCCTGAAAAGCTTCACAAAAAACGAAAAACTGCCACTGGACCAGAATATCTTTAATAACTGGAACGGGAAAACCCTGATGATCAATACGGAAAATTTCAACCTTAAAAATCTGGAAGAAGCACTTCGTACGAAAAGCTCAAAAGAAGAGGCAGAAAAGATGGAAGGAATGATGACCATGTTTTTTAAAAAGATTGAAACTCTGAAATTTGAAAACAAAATCAAATCTGTTACGTGCACAATTGGCTAAGTCAGATAGATGATTATTCGGTAAAAATAGAATATGATCTGAAAGCTTTATATGATAAAGAAGCAGTATTTGAGAATCCTGATAAAGAAATTACTATCGTGACTGAATAAAAAGTAACTTATTCTTATTTCATAAAAAAGAGGTTGAACACGTGTACAACCTCTTTTTATTTTTTAGATCAGATTTAGTTAATTAAATCAAATCTTGCATATTCTGCAACTTTCTTAGGAAGCTTAATACCTTCCGCAGTCTGATTATTCTCAAGCAAAGCTGCCATAATTCTTGGTAAAGCCATTGCGGATCCGTTTAGGGTATGAACCAACTGAGACTTACCGTCTGCTTTGTAACGGCACTTTAATCTGTTTGCCTGGAATGTTTCAAAGTTAGAAACAGAACTTACTTCCAGCCACATTTCCTGTGCTGCACTCCATACCTCAAAGTCATACGTCATTGCAGATGCAAAGCCTGTATCTCCACCACAAAGTCTTAATACTCTGAATGGAAGTTCAAGATCTGTAAGGATCTCTTTGATATGCTCTACCATTTCTTCCAAAACAGCATAAGAATTTTCAGGTTTTTCAATTCTTACAATTTCTACTTTTTCAAACTGGTGAAGACGGTTCAGTCCTCTTACATGTGCCCCGTAGCTTCCTGCTTCTCTTCTGTAACATTGAGAAAAAGCCGTATTTTTAATTGGAAGGTCTTTTTCGTCCAACAACACATCACGGTAAAGGTTCGTCACAGGAACCTCCGCTGTTGGAATCAGGTACAATTTATCTTCGTTGATATAGTACATTTGTCCTTCTTTATCCGGTAACTGCCCTGTTCCAAAACCAGAGGCTTCATTCACTACATGAGGAGGGTTCACTTCTGTATACCCTTTCTCTACGTTTTTATCAAGGAAATACTGAACCAAAGCTCTCTGTAATCTCGCTCCTTTTCCTAAGTACACCGGGAAGCCTGCTCCTGCAATTTTTACTCCTAATTCAAAATCAATAAGGTTATACTTCTTTGCCAGTTCCCAATGCGGAATGGCACCTTCACCAAGTCCTTCTACCGGGTGTGACTGGAAAATAATTTCATTGTCATCAGCAGATGCACCGCTTTTTACCAATTCGTTAGGAATATTCGGGATCTGGTACAGAATTTCCAGTAAGGCCTTTTCCTGTACTTCCAGCTGGGATTTCAATTCTGAACTCGACTCTTTGTACTGTGCTGTTTTAGATTTTGCAGATTCCGCCTCTTCTTTCTTTCCTTCTTTCATTAAAAGTCCGATTTCCTTGGAAATTTTATTGATCTCGGAAAGCTGGGAATCTAATTCAAACTGGATTCTTTTTCTTTCTTCGTCAGCAGCGATAGCCTCGTCTACCAACTCAAGATTCTTGAATTGTCTTTTTTTAAGACCTTCTAAAACGCGTTCCTTATTGTCGCGTAAAAAATTGACTTGTAACATTTTATTGAGATGTTAAATATTAGAAAGTTAGTTTTTATATACACTAACGATTGTACAAATTTAAAAAATTATTTTTCGATAATTACGGTATTGATCGAATTGGGAGCATCAGCACTTTTTGAAAATACTTCCTTGCTGTTATAAAGAACCTTCGAGACCTGAAATAAGGTAGGACTCATACGATATTGAATTTCCAGGGTATCAACAATCGTATCCGTCACATTATTTACAGTAGTTCTAAGGGCCAATGTCATTTTGGAATGAAAAGATGTTCCTGTTCCCGGGCTGGCAGGACTTACAGAGTCTAACCTTCTTCTTTTGGCTCCGGCAATATATTCCATATAAAACAGGGAATCCGAAGTCATTCTAAGGGGAACATTCACCGGGGAAACATCTCTGTTTCCAAACATATCATTTACAGAAAATCCACTGTATGATCCTGCTTTTTTACTGTTCAACAGATCCGGATTAGTATTACTTTTCATATAGATATTCAGGATCTGATCAATTCTTTGCAAAGATTCATCGTCACTTTTACAGCTTAAAAGTGCACATCCTAATATCAGTATTCCAAAAACAATATTTCTCATTCACAGCAAAGATAAAATATTAATCTTTAGGCGCCTTCTTTATTTTTCAAAATATTTCTGATACCATAGCTCAAAAGTAACCAGTTGCCATATTTTTACCCAATCATACTCATTTTCGAGATGATTCCACCATTCATCCATTACTTCCGGCTTGAAAAATTCCCGTTTTTTTAAACTTTCCAAGGCTTCAGTAATGAAGGCCTGCATCTTTTTTTCATTTTTAATAAAATAATTGAGCGGAAAAGAAAATCCTCTTTTGGACATCTTTAAAATTCCGGAAGGAAGATATTTTTCAGCCACTTTCCGGAGTAAGGGCTTGTTCTGAACTCCATTGAACCTAAAGGTTTCGGGTAAAGAAGCGACGTAGTCTATTAAATCATTACTCAGATAAGGATAACGAAATTCCACTCCATATTTCATCGCGCTCAGATCATCCCGGAAAACATGGTGAGAAGACAGGGAATATTTCATATCATATTCAAAATATCCTTTATAATCCTTGGAATCCGAAAGGTGATATCCTGAAAGGTCAGTATTTATTTTTTGAAAGATATCATCACTGATAATACGCTTTACCTCACCGGGTGTCATACTTACCTGGCTTTGACGGAAAAAATCAAACATATCATCCTGGGAAAAATAATTTTTCACCCTTGCAGAGAATGAATCATTGGTAAAAATCAAATGCCTTATTGCGTTAAAGTTCCTCATGAAAAGCCACTTTTTAAGCTTCATTGTGTGGGAATAGCCTGCAAAAAGTTCATCGGCACCGTTGCCACTGAGAACGACCTTAAATCCTTTCTCATGAGCATATTTTGCAGCATTAATCAAAACTTCAAGGCTGCTGTAAGGTTCTTCAAAGTGTTGTATATTCTCTTTAAGTTCTTCTAAAACTTCTTCATCATTTACGTGGGAGATATCATGGGAAACTCCAAAATGAGATGCTGCCAGAGAAGCATTCTCTACTTCTTCTTCAGAAAAAGCATAAGAAACAGTATAAGTATTTATATTGCCGTTAAACGGTTTTGATTTGGAAGCAATCAAAGTGGAATCTATTCCTCCACTCATCATAACAGCAACCGGAACATCAGCATATAGCTGCTCTGAGATGCTTTCAGATAATAATTCATCTATTTCTTTAACTGCCTCAGCCTCAATAATCTTTTCATCCGTTTTTAGAGACAGATTCCAGAATTTTTCATTGGTTATAGTCTGGTTTGTTAGGTCTACAATCATTAACGAAGCCGGTTCCAGGGAAAAAATATTGTTAAAACAGGTCTCCGGAGCCAAAGTGGTCTGAAAAAGGAAATTGGTATACACTCCATTCCAGTTAATTTCAGCCTTTACCAATTCATTCTTTAACAAACCTTTTATTTCTGAAGCCCAGACCAGCCCCTGCCCGCTTCGGTGATAGAATAGAGGTTTCATTCCTACCCTGTCTCTTCCCAGAATAATTTTCTGCCGGGCAAGATCTGCAATACAAATGGCAAACATTCCATCCAGCCTGGCAAACATTGAGTTTCCCCATTCCTGATACGATTTCAGGATAACTTCAGTATCAGAAGAACTCCTGAACAAGTGGCCCAGTTTTTCAAGCTCCCGCTTTATTTTTTTAAAATTGTAAATTTCTCCATTGAAAGTGATGATAACCTGTTCATCCTCAGAAAGCATAGGCTGATGCCCTCTTTCAGAAAGATCTATGATAGAAAGCCTGCGAAACCCTAATGCAATCTCTGAATATTCATCTTTTAAAAGCGGAAACTGCACTTTTACCGGTTCTGTAGAATCATCTCCTGAAAAAGATTGACTCTTTTTTTTATCTTTCTCATATAGCCAGAATCCTTCATCATCCGGACCACGATGTCTGATCGCCTGATTCATTTCCACAATATTTTTAGAGGAAATACTTTTATGAAATGAATAATATCCGCTGATTCCGCACATAGTAAGACTTAATAGGTTTGTAAAAATAAGGAAATGACTTGGTTCATAAAGACCTTAAGGAGTTATTTCCGAAGGAATTTTTCTTGTAAAATCCTAATTTCTTCTTTTGTGATCATATAGTCTTTCCATTGAAATTCAACTGAACGATAAAACTTCCGGAATAGAAATGCTGCTGAAATCAGATAGGAAATCGTTGTGGCAAAGCAGGCTCCCCAAATTCCCCATTCAGGAATCGCTACCCCCGACAAGCCAATAGTCGCCAGCAACCCTGCAATGGATTTGATATTCAATATCTTCAGTTCTTTAATCCCAGAAAAATAATATCCCACCATATCACTTACGGCAATGGCAAAAATCCCGGGTGATAAAAAAAGCATAATAAGTTTTGTATCCCTGAATTCTTTTCCAAAGATCAACTCATAAACCTGTGAAGGAATCATAATAATTCCTGCTATAAACACCAGCATTAAGAGAAAGGTTAATTTAAGCGAAGATTTTGTTTTCAGCACAGATTCTTCTCTGCTTTTACTATTGACAACATCAGAATACAGAACGACAGCTATACTGCGTGTAATAGTCCATATGGCCTCCGAGAAGGTAACCCCGATAGAAAAAATTCCCACGCTCGAAATACCATCAAAATATTCCAGGAAATAAAAGGAAAGCCTGTAATTAAGGAACTGGATAAAAGCGCTCAGCTGAGTTTTCCAGCCATACTCAAACATATCCCTGGCTACTACCCCTGAAAATGATATTGCTGAAATTTTACATTTCCTGATAATCTGAAAGAAACTGGTAAAAAATAATAGGGCAAGACATCCAATCTGCGCCATAAAATAAACAGAAACATCCTTTTGGTTAAAAACATAAACAAGAATACCGATGAATATAAGGTGTACCAGCTGCTGCAGAACAGTATAAATATTAAACCTTTTAATGTTCTGAGTCCCGATGAACAGATTAATATTGGTAGATAATAAGGACGAAAAAACCGAAATCCCGATAAGATAGATAAGATATTCACTTTGAATGGAGGCAAAACTGAATAAAAAAGGGATCAAAATACCGATCAGCAGAGACCATACATAAGCGTATAATAAAACCTGCTCTATTTTAAACCTTGAAGCAAAATAAGAAGTACTGCTCCCGGAAAATATACTGCTAAAAAAACTTACTGCCGCCACGTTGGCAATCACGATAGAAATAGTACCCTTTCCTTCACTGCCCCACATATTGGTAGAATAAATCACCAGTCCGAAACTCAGGATAAGAATCAGAAAACGGGAGATAAAAGTTTTAATGACAGACAGCTGCATGGGATCAGTTTTTATCTATGGACCTTTTTACAAAATCAACAAAGGAATCACTTATCATTTTCCAATTGTATCTGTTCATAAACTCTTTTCTTGCATTGGATGCATGTATATCATATAATTCCGGATTTTCAATATAACTGATGATAATATCAGAGATTTGTCCAGCATTTCCCGGATCTACAAGATGCCCGAAGGTGAGGCTTCCCATATGTTCCCGGATGCCTTTTAAATTGGAATAAATAACCGGTTTCCCCGCTCCCATAAAATAAAACAGCTTTATAGGAAGTGAATGGTGATTTTCAAAATTAAATTCCCGCAGATCAAAACAAATATCTGCTTTGGCAAACGTTTCTGTAAAATGTTCAAAGGGAACCGGTTTTACTATTTCAATGCCCTCAAAAGCATATTGTGAAAGTAATTTGGAGAAATACAATTCATCACTTTCTTTCCGTGTGGCTCCTACCAGTAAGATTGTAAGATTAAGCCCGGGAAGTTTCTTCCGGACATTATCTACTGCTTTGAAAAAATTTCCGATCCCTTTATCTTCAGAAATCATGCCCGTATAGCAAAGTGTGAGGGTATCAGGCTGTAATGTTTTTATACTTTCCTTAATATAACCAGGGTCCGGATAATAAGGCAATATCATCTGTTTTTTAAACCAAAACAAATAGGCTAAAGGAAACTTTTTTGTGGTTTCGCCAAAAATAAAATGAGTACTTAAAAATCCTGCATACAGCTGGATCAGGAAGAATTTTACGGCATGGAATAGTTTAGACGGATAGGGATACACTTCTAACATCGACATTGCTGGATACCATTCGGTAACGTCATAGATACAGCTTACTTTCCTTTCTTTTACATACCTTTTTACCGCTACTACTGCTAAAGGTTCGGAGCAGATAATAGTATCAGGTTCAAATAAATAGCATACCTTCCGGAACGTCTCCATTTTTGTTTCTATGCTTTCACTCAAAACAGAATAGGCTTCCACTTCAATCCCTTCAATAACCCCCTTATAATCTGCATATAAGCTACAAATCTTAACTTCGAACCCCTGAGCTCTGAGGGTCTTCGCCTGATGATAGAAGATCCTGTCGTCATCATAGCTGTGGGAAGTGGTTAAGAAAAGTATTTTAGGCATTAATTTTTTCTGAGGTTCCTACAAAGATACATTAAAACAAAAAAGTGGAAAACACGTTCCACTTTATGATGTATAGCAATCCCTGACGGAGTTTACTTATTTTATTGAAGCTGCCCAGCTCTTCTCTAATGGAAGAAGAAAGTGGCTTAAAAAGTCCAGATAGGTATTTTTTGAAAAATCAAACACCTGGATATCTTCTGAAAGCTCTCCATTTCTAAGTTTGCTTTTAAAGTCCATCAGTTTCAGTGTTTTCACTTCTCCGTTCTCCACAAAGCTGGCTTTCATCCTGTCAAAAAGTCCTAATTGATATTCTTCGTCAATTTCCCTCATCACTTTCCCTAAGGCGTCAATACTACACCCTGAGGCCATCTCTTTTTCTTCATCCACGCATACCACTATAAATTGATTTTTTTCAATTTTAAAAGAAGAAGAAAGTGGTTTTCCGTGCGCAGCCCACGTAGCCAGGAAGTCAAATAATTTCTCAGTAATGGCTTTTGCCTCTTTTGTTTCAAAAGGCCTTGATGCCGGATATATAATAACCCGGTAATCATTGGTTTCTACTATATTAGATTCTTCGATTTTCATAAAACAAATATTTTATAAGGTCATGATAGTCAACTATCTTCATCTATTTGATCATTCAGAATTTTAATAGTGTGTTTTCGTGTCCTTTCAGTTCAAAGAACAAAATTACGTAATTTTCGTGAGTTTAAGATTATTGTATTTTTGACTTAACACATACAACATCATGATGAAAAGCGGAAAAATAAACGGAAAGAAAAAACGTAATGCCGCCGACTGTGGGAAGAAAAAGAATTTAATGTATACATTTACCAGAAACAGGACCGAAATAAGTCTTACCCAGACGTCTTTTGATTTCCAGAAAATTACTGTTATCATGATGGCAACAGAAAGGGTTACTTTTTTAAAATAAATAATTTTGATGTATATAACCTGTAAATAAGCGTATAGGGTTAAATTCACCGGCTGTGTGGAAATGATAGGCCTCCTGTCTATAAATGAATCATAAAAAAGATCTGTCCAGCCCGGATAGTGATAAAACTTCATGATGAATATATACATCAACAGAATGACAACACCTTGTATGACTAGTGAAAAATCAATAGTCTTTTCATTAAAATAATTTAATAGGAATACAGCTCCAAGGTAAGACAGTGTAAAGGTGGCATAGTCAGGCCGTATAAAAGTAATCCCTAAAAGGAGTAAAAATATTGTCCATTTACTCCAGTTTTTTAGTAAACCTATCACGAAGATGAGGATAAACTGGAAAATGAACATATCCGGAGTGGAAACCCTGGCCATATAAGTCATTGGAGGTAACAGCATCGATGCTATTGTCAGCAGAACCGCAAGTCCATATTTTTCGGGAAACAGGATTTTTAAGATATAAAAGATCAGTAATCCTGAAAAAAAATAGGAGATAAGGCTTACACCCAATACCGACATGGGTGGTGTAAGTCCCAGCTTAAAAAAAAGTGCAATGACAAGAATATAGCCTATTTTTATTTGAAAGTAAGGCAGTTGTTCTGTAAAAGACTGAGTATTCTGAGCAAAATACTGCCTCGGAATATCCCAGGGTTTTGTTCCGATAAGGTCTGTATAATGATCTGAAGGGGCCTCTTCTTTTATGGTTGAATATGTAATTTCCCGCACTTTATCGGGTGAATCAGGGAATTCCCATGTATATACGCTCCCCAGATATCCCGGCATATCCCAATCATAGACCCTGTTGTTATAATTCCAATACGTAAGAAAAGCAAGTACGGCGATTATAAACAGGAAGGACATCCTCCATTTTACCTTCATAGAACAAAAATATTACAAGTCTTCTGCTTCAGCAAGAAGTTCAACAATATCTTTTACGGCAACCTCAGTATTTCTGTTAAAGTGCTTCACGCCATCCGTCATCATGGTATTGCAGAAAGGACAGCCTGTAGCAATCACTTTAGGTTCAACAGATAAAGCTTCCTCAGTTCTTTCGATATTGATATCTTTATTTCCTTTTTCGGGTTCTTTGAACATCTGTGCACCTCCTGCTCCGCAGCAAAGACCATTTGTCCTGCAACGCTTCATTTCAACAAGCTCAGCATCCAGTTTTTCAAGTAAAACCCTTGGTGCTTCATATTCATCATTACCACGTCCCAAATAACATGGATCATGAAAGGTAATTTTCTTTCCTTTGAAAGCTCCGCCTTCAATCTTCAGCCTTCCTTCTTCCATTAATGATTTAAGGAACTGGGTATGGTGCACTACATCGAAATGCCCTCCCAGGCTTGGGTATTCATTTTTAAGGGTATTGAAACAGTGCGGACATGCCGTTACAATTTTCTTTACCTCATAGGCATTCAGAACTTCAATGTTCGTAAGCGCCATCATCTGGAAAACAAATTCATTTCCGGCTCTTTTTGCAGGATCTCCGGTACAGCTTTCTTCCTGTCCCAGGACCGCAAATTCAACCCCTATTTTATTTAATATTTTGCAAAATGCCTTTGTAATTTTTTTCGCACGGTCATCAAAACTTCCGGCACATCCAACCCAGAATAAGACTTCCGGAGATTTTCCTTCGGCAGCATATTCTGCCATTGTTTTTATATTGAAATCCATTTCTTCAAAATTAAATAATGTAACAATCTAGCAATATATCAATGTCCCAATTTGAAATTGTTACATTGGTACATGTATTAATCATTTGCCCAGTTCAAACGGTCTGCTTGATTATATTGCCAAGGAGCGGCATTGTTTTCCACATTCGTCATCATCAGATTCAGTTCCTGCGGAGCAGCAGACTGTTCCATTACCAGGAATCTTCTCATCTCAAAAATGATAGAGAGTGGATCAAGCAGCACAGGGCAGGCTTCCGTACAGGCATTACACGTAGTACAAGCCCAAAGTTCTTCTTTTGTAATATAATCGTTTAACAGTTTTTTGCCGTCATCAACAAATTTCCCATTTTTATCAATATTTCTGCCCACTTCTTCAAGCCTGTCTCTGGTTTTCATCAGAATCAATCTCGGAGAAAGCTTCTTACCTGTAATATTGGCAGGGCATACGGAGGTACATCGTCCACATTCTGTACAGGAATAGGCATTCAGTAATTGTACCTGGTTCAGATCAAATACATCTTCCGCACCAAATTTAGAGGGAGCAGCATCACCTTCTCCTTCTGCCGGAGCTGCATAAGGGTCTGCATTGGGATCCATCATCAATTTAATTTCCTTGGTCACAGAATCAAGATTATTGAATTTGCCTTTTTTATCAAGATTGGCGTACCATGTGCTTGGGAAAGCAAGGATAATATGAAGGTGTTTGGAATAATAAAGATAATTCATGAAGAAAAGGATTCCTACAAAATGGAACCACCAGGCTCCTTTTTCGGTAAAGTGTAAAAACCCGTCACTGAAATTACTGAACAAAGGTCCTAAAACAGTAGAGCTGATAGGAAAGCTTCCAAGCTCCGGTAATACGTTTCTTTGTTGTAAAACCCAGTCTGCGGCATTCATTTTGAAAAACGCCATCATTAGGGCAAATTCTATAATAAGAATCCAGTTTGCATCATGTTTCGGCCATCCGAACAGCTCTTTCATGGTTAATCTTTTAACCCCGTAAAAGTTTCTTCTGATGAAAAATATAACAACCCCGATGACTACAAGAAGTGCCAGGATTTCTAATGTTGCCGTAAAGAAGCTGTAGAAGCTGTTCCCAAAAACAGAGGCCAGAAAACGGTGAGTTCCGAAAATTCCGTCTACAATGATTTCAACAAGCTCTATGTTAATAATGATAAAACCTACGTACACAAAAACGTGAAGTATTCCGGCAACAGGACGTTTTACCATTTTGCTTTGTCCCATCGCCACTCTCGCCATGGTACTCCAGCGTTCGGATTTTCTGTCATTTCTGTTGATTTCATGGCCCAGCCTGATATTTCTGTATATCTTTTGGAGGCTTTTGGCAAATAAACCAAATCCGGCTACTAATAAAATCAGGAAAATAATGTTATCGATGTACTCCATAGGGCATATTAGTCTTTATTATTCTTACCAAAAACAGAGAAATTGATATATCTCTTAGGGTGCGCTTTCATATCTTCAATCAGTGAATTCAAATTGGAAGAAGCAGAATTCAGGTTATTATAAAGTTGTTCATCCTTCATCAGTTTACCTAAGCTTCCTTCTCCTTTATCTATTCCGCCAATTACCTGGTTCAGCCTTCCTACTGTGGCATCCAGGTTCGCGATAGCAGCATTCAACTGTTTGGTATCAATACTTTGAGCAAGATTACCATATTTATCCAGGGTTACCTTTCCGCTCTGCATTGTAAGACTTGCATCATCCAATACTTTCTGAAGTTTAGGATCATTATGCCCTACCAGGTTGTTTACACTGGCTGCAGTAGTTTGTAATGCTCCTACCGTTTTGTTAAGGTTTGACAATAAAGCTTTGATTTCAGCCCTATTCTGTGCATCCACGATCTGATTGGCATTGGCCATCAAAGAGTCTACTCTGTGCAGCACTACCTGGAGCTGATCTTTTACAGGACCTACCTGTGATGAAAGGCTTCCCAGGGTTCCCAGTTTGAAAGCTCCCTGTAATGTATCTCCATCTTTTGCAGTAGCTCCGCCATAGACAAGATTTACTCTCATTTCCTTACCGGACATTAATCCCGGTTCAAAGATTTCCAGAGTAGAGTTTTTGGAAAATTCAAATTTGTTATCAACCGTAACTTTTACCACAAAACTGATCTTACCGTCTTTAGAGGTTTTAGGAATAATTTTATCCACCTGCCCTACTTTCAGACCATTAATAGATACTGCGGAAGACTGTGCCAGACCTTCTACATTATCGTATTTTGCGTAAAATATATTATCGGTAGTAAAAAGGCTTTTCCCTTTCATAAATTGAAACAACACCACAAAGCCTACGACAGCCAGAAGTGCAATCACACCAGCTTTTAATTCTTTACTGAACTTCACTTGCTAATTTTTTTCTAATAAGCAAATATAATACATTTTAAATAAATCTTTTCCTTTATTATTCTGCGTTAAATACAAAAAAAAGCGACAAAAAAATTTGTCGCTTTATATCTGTAAAAATTAATTTCTTACTATTGTTGATTTCCCAGCTTATTCCAGATTTCAATTCTATAATCTTTGATGTCAGCATTGTCCTGAAGACTCTTCATCCAGGCCTGCCCGAACATTCCTGCATTTCTCTGGGTAATAGATTCCGTAAACTGTTTAAGATCACCAGGTTGTTTGTTTACCGTTTCTGATTTTTTGATCAGAACATAAACTCCTGTTCCGCCTTCAACCGGGTTGGATAGTTTTCCTTTTGCTACTCCAAATGCAGCTCCTGCAACTTTAGGCTCCATAGATCCGGCTACTGAAGGGTTCAGTAGATTCACCTGAGCCGTCTGTTTTGAAGTAGCGAATAATTTAGCAATCTGGTCTAAGTTTGAAGCTTTAGCTGCTGCAATCTTATCTGAAATTTGTTTTGCGGCTAATTTATTCTTCACAATAACTTCAATCTGATCTCTTACTGATTCAGGATCAGCAAGACCGGCTTCTTGTTTTCCGTTCAGATACACTACAATTTTATCTCCTGTTCCGTCTACGGTAAAGAATTCCGTATCTCCTTTAGATCTCTTCTTATCAAAAGCCCAGGCAAGGATTTCAGCATCTTTGTCTGTTCCTAATCCCTGAAGCTGACCGTCAAATCTCTTCGCCGTTTTAGGATTAGAGAATTGGTAGTTACCTTTCTTAGCAATGTTCACGAAATCGTTGAAAGATTTCCCTTGAACCTGCTGAATGAATTTTCTTGCTTTCTTATCAGTTTCTGCTTCTGTAGCGTCCGAAGGCTTAATTTCTTTGGTAAGGTTAGCAACCTTATATCCCATTGAACCTGTCTTTTTATCTTCAATATTGATGATATGGTATCCAAACTGGGTTTCCACTACTCCTGTAGCTCCCTTAGGATTATTTGCAAGATAAGTTAGGAATTCAGGTACAAAAGGAGTTTCCGGAGTTGTCCATCCTAAGCTCCCCCCTTGTGCGGCAGAATTCGGATCATTGGATAACTTAAGGAATTCTGTAAATTTGGCAGGTGTTGCTTTTACGATTGCCCCGATAGAATCCGCTAATTTTTTAGCCTGTTCTTTCGTTCTTGACACTCCTTCTCCTGCAGGACTTCCCTTGAAAGCAATAAGGATGTGTCTGGATAAAGTAGAATCTGAAGTCTTTTTACCTACAAGTTTAGAAAGAACATAGAAGTTTTGTTCTTTATAAGGTCCGAAAACCTGTCCTACCGCAGCAGTAGTGATCTGACCCTGTATGGTTGCAGGCAATTGCTTAGGTGTCACATACTGAGGATTAAACGGGGTATCTGAATTCGCCATAACAAACATAGAGTCGTTTTTCGTATTCTGGAAATTCTCCGTACCACCGCTTGCATCGGTACCTCCTGAATATAATTTTGTAATTTCTTTCATTGCCGCGGCATCATCAGCTGCACTTGGCTTGGAAGGGAAATATACAATTCCGATATTCCGGCTTGGCTCCGCTTTGAACATTACAGGATGTTGCTTGATGTAATTTGCAAGATCTTCTGTACTAACGTTGATTTTAGTTTTCTGAAGATAGGCAGCATAATCCACTTTTACAAAATCGATGTCAGCAAGCTGATCTCTCTGCTTCATCAATTCTTCAGCTTCTTTTTTCCCTGTAGTGATACCTGCTGAAATATTGGTAAACACCTGTCTTGCCATCAGTCTGTACTCAATAGTCTTTCTTGTTTTCAACCACTGAGTATATCCCTGAGGGTTAGTGTTTTTTAATGTTTCAATTTCTTTTTTAAGCTCTTGAGTTTTAAAATTACCTTTCTCATCAAAGAACTGTTGATTTTGGGCAAACATCTGATCGTACTGGATCTGATTCCAGAAATAGTCATCAGTCATTTCAAAGCCCAATTTCTCAAACTGCTGCTTGATAAGTTTGGATTGTACAAGTAACTGCCATGCCTGCTCTTCAAGACCATTCTTTGGGCGGCCTTGTTGTTCAGCCTGCTGCTGCAGCACGAAAAGCTGATCATTGAACTCTTCGCGGGTGATTTTCTCACCGTTTACTTTTCCTAAAACATCAGGATTTTTACCAAAAACCTTGTCGATGCTTTCCGGGTTCACCAAGAATGCTAAAAGCGCCAGTGCTATTACTCCCATCAAAAGCCAAGGTCTACTCCTAATCTGTCCTAAAATTGCCATTTTATAAATTATAGTTTTTTATCAGTTTGCGAAAATACACATTTTTAAGAAATTACAGAAGCGGAAGTTCTTTATTTTACTTTTTAATTGGAAAGATTATGGAAATAAGGAAATTTTGACCATATTTTTTAGTAAAAAATGAATGGCATAAGTATTGTGCATTCTAGTATATTATAATATGCCACACGTTTTCAGAGCGTATTATAAAAAATCTCTTTAACGATTAAAAACGAAAATGACAATTTGTCATGCGATCCATTATGACAGAATTTGAAGATATTAGTTTAGAAGAAATGATCAGCGACGGATTTGATATTGTAGCTGAAGAAATCAATCTTTCCGATTTTTCGGAGACTGATAAAAATTCCGAACAAAAAATAATCCCGATACTTCCCGTAAGAAATATGGTGATGTTCCCTAATGTAGTCATTCCTATTACAGCCGGGAGAAAAACATCTATACAGCTCCTTGAAGAAGCCCAGAAAAACGGAGATTTTATCGGAATTGTAAGCCAGAAAAATTCAGATCTTGAACAGCCTACCGAAAAAGATATTTATCTTACGGGAACATTGGCAAAGATCATTAAAATTATAAAGCTTCCTGAAGGCAATATTACTGCAATCACCAAAGGATTTCACAGGTTCAAGATCAAGAAGATCGTTGAAAATAAACCTTATTTCAGAGCGGAAATATCAAAACTAAAGGATACGAGACCTAAAAACCAGGAGGAGTATGATGCCCTGTTAGAAAATATTAAAGACCTTGCTTTAAAAATTATAGAGCTGGATCCTAATATTCCTAACGCAGCTAATTTTGCTATCAAAAACATCAACAATAACGATGACCTTCTGAATTTCATCTGCACAAACGCAAATTTCCCATCAGTAGAAAAACAAAGACTGCTTGAGGAAAAAAGCGTTATGGAAAGAGCAAACAAATGCTATGAAATGATGCATGAGGATTTCAGAAAGCTGGAATTAAGAAACCAGATCCACCAGAAAACGTCAAAAGATCTTGATAAACAACAGAGAGAATACTTTTTGAATCAGCAGATCAGAACGATTCAGGAAGAACTGGGAGGAGGACCCGAAAGCGATGTGGAAGATCTTATCGCCAAGGCTAAAACAAAGAAATGGAGTAAAGAAGTAGAAGAACATTTCCAAAAGGAAATCAACAGGCTACAACGCCAAAACCCCAATTCTCCGGATTATAACGTTCAGAGAAATTATTTGGATTTCTTTACTGATCTTCCATGGGAAACGTATACTAAAGATGTTTTTGATATTGCCAAAGCTGAAAAAGTTCTGGATAAAGCCCATTTTGGCCTGGAAGATATTAAAAAGAGAATCCTGGAACACATGGCTGTTTTAAAATTAAAAAACAACATGAAGTCTCCCATCCTGTTATTGGTGGGTCCTCCGGGAGTAGGAAAAACCTCTTTAGGAAAATCTGTTGCAGATGCTTTAGGAAGAAAATATGTAAGGTTATCATTAGGAGGCCTTCACGACGAAAGCGAAATCCGTGGTCACAGAAAGACCTACATCGGAGCTATGGCGGGCCGTATTTTGCAGTCTATCAAGAAATCAGGCACGTCCAATCCGGTTATTGTCCTTGACGAGATTGACAAGATCGGGCAGGGACTTCATGGAGATCCGAGCTCAGCATTATTAGAAGTTCTTGATCCTGAACAAAATAAGTCATTCTATGACAATTTCCTTGAAATGGGATACGACCTGTCAAAGGTAATGTTTATTGCTACAGCCAATTCGCTATCTACCATACAGACTCCGCTTTTAGACAGAACTGAGATCATTCAGATTGCCGGGTATACCCTGGAAGAAAAGATTGAAATTGCCAAAAGACACCTGATCAAAAAGCAACAGGAAGAAAATGGTCTGGATACCAAATCATTTAAGCTTGGAAATGCTGAGCTTAAACATATTATTGAAGCTCATACTTCAGAAAGCGGCGTCAGAACACTGGAAAAGAGAATTGCTGCTATCGCAAGATGGGTAGCTTTACAGACCGCTTTGGTCAAAGAATATGACCCTAAAATTTCTGTTGAAAAAGTAGATGAGATTCTCGGAGTACCAAGACCGAAAAGCTTATCAGAGATCACAGGTGTTCCGGGAGTGGTAACCGGCCTGGCCTGGACAAGCGTAGGCGGAGACATTCTGTATATTGAGAGCATTTTAAGCAACGGGAAAGGAACATTAACGATGACGGGAAACCTTGGTACTGTCATGAAAGAATCTGCAACCATTGCTTTAGAATACATCAAAGCCAAGCATGATGAGCTCGGAATTCCACAGGAAGATCTGGACAAGAAAAACATCCACGTCCATGTTCCGGAAGGAGCAACCCCGAAAGACGGACCTTCAGCAGGTATTGCCATGCTTACCTCAATGGTCTCTTCTTTTAAAAATAAAAAAATAAGGCCTCACCTTGCAATGACGGGAGAAATTACCCTGAGAGGGAAAGTACTTCCGGTGGGAGGAATTAAGGAAAAGCTCCTCGCTGCCACCAGAGCCGGCGTTAAAGACGTTATCCTTTGTGAAGCAAACCGTAAAGATGTAGAAGAGATCAAGAAGGATTATTTAAAAAACCTGAAGGTTCACTATGTCAACAGAATGGAGGAAGTCATCGACATCGCCATTGAAAAATAAAACAACTTATATAACATATCAACTTCTCAATAAAGAAACACGTTCCGCTACCGGGGCGTGTTTCTGTTATTCAGAAAAGTATTGTATCTCTTTATTATTCATTAATCAGTGGAATAAAATTTGCTTCGCTACAGTAAATACAAATGAATTGAATAAAAAATTCTTCAATTCATAGGGTTTTCTTATATTTATTTCACACAGCAGATTTTAAATTATGAATTTTCTTAGACTACCTTTCCTTGTCAAGCTCACCCTTGTGGTTATTTCCATCATTGGAATCGGCTATCTTCTAGCATTGGGACAAAGCATTTTGGCTCCGTTCTTTCTTGCATTCCTTATGGCAATGCTTTTCTTACCGGCAGCCACTTTTATGGAAAGAAAATTAAGGTTCCCCAGATCCTTATCTACGATGACCTCAGTATTTACCATGCTGATCATCCTGGGAGGAATTATTTATTTTTTCAGCACCCAACTTTCAGATTTCAGTAAAGACCTGCCTCACTTAAGGGAGCAATTTACTACCGTGTTCAACAATATCCAGCATTGGGTATCCAAAACATTTAACGTGAAAGTGGATGAGCAGGTAGACTATATCAACCAGGGGCTGAACAAGCTTCTCTCTTCCTCAGGAGCTATTCTGGGCTTTACTTTCGGAATATTTTCTACAGGATTCGGGTTTATTATATTCTTTACCCTATTTTTTATTTTCATCTTAAATTACAGAAGAATTTTAAACAATTTTATTGTTACTGTTTTTAGCGAAAGGCATAAAGCAAGTGTACAACAAGCTGTTACCGAGATCCGTATCATGACCAAAAAGTATATTTTCGGGCTTTTCCTTCAGGTTATTATCGTTTCTGTTCTTACTTCTATCTTACTTACTATTTTAGGTGTAAAATATGCCATTCTCCTGGCAGTTTTAACGGGCTTACTGAACGTGATTCCCTATCTGGGAATTTTTATTTCCCTTTTAATTTCCTGTTTTATTGCATTTGCTACTGCGAGTCCCTCAACATGTATCTATGTAGCATTGGGATATATTGGCATTCATGCTATTGACGGGAATATTGTCCTTCCGTTTGTTGTAGGATCAAAGGTGAAAATCAACGCTTTATTTTCTTTTATCGGAATTCTTTTAGGGGAACATCTTTGGGGAATTGCGGGCATGTTCCTTTGTATTCCGGCTATTGCTATTATAAAAATCATTTGTGAAAAGGTAGATGATTTAAAACCTTGGGGAAGATTATTAGGTGAGGAACAAAAGCCTAATAAAAAGAAAAAAAGCTATAAAATCTCAAAGAACATTACCCTGAAAGAAATGGATTAATCATCAATAAGCCGTAATTGGTACTTTATTTTAAATTTTTATCAAAAACCAATACAAACAATCTGTTTTTATTATACATTTGATATAAAATTTCCAATCATGAAAATAATAAAATTCATTCTTTGCCTATTATTCGGAATCATGTTTCTTAATGCAGGATTAGATAAATTCTTTCATTATAATCCTGCTCCAAAATTAACTGATGCACAAATGAAAGTGTATGCAGCTTTTGGAGAAATAGGCTGGCTGTTACCCTTAGTCGGGGCCGTTGAAATAATAGGAGGGCTCTTGTTTATCTTTCCTAAAACAAGAGCATTAGGAGCTATTGTTATTTTGCCGGTAATGGTCGGAATCCTGAGTCACAACCTTTTCAAAGATCCTTCACCAACAGGTATTGCCATTTCCGGCATATTGTTCCTGATCAATATTGGAATTATTATCGATAACCGGGAAAAATATAAAGCACTGGTAAGCTGATGCTCCGATAATGGTCAATAGTAATCCATCGCTTGACGATTTTTATAAATTCAATGCAAACAAATTCACCATTGGCTATTGACCATTCATTTATCTGCCAAATATCTATACAAAAGCACTGAAGCCTGTAATTGATCGCCCTACAATGAGCGAGTTGATTTCTTTTGTTCCTTCATAAGAATAAATGGCTTCAGCATCTGCTACAAACCTTGCCACATCATATTCCAGCAGGATACCGTTTCCGCCCATGACCTCCCTGGCTCTGGAAACAATATCTCTAGTCCTTAAAGTACAGAAAACTTTAGCTAAAGAAGCATGTTCATCTTTCAAAATACCTTCATCCTGCATTTCAGAGAGCCTGAAAACCATCGTCTGCATTGCTGTAAGGTTAGACAACATCTCTACCAGGTGTCCCTGGATCATTTGAAATGAAGCAATAGGCTTCCCGAACTGCTCCCTTTTCCGGGTATAATCCAATGCACTTTCATAAGCTCCCCTGGCACAGCCGGTCGCCATCCAGGCTACTCCTGCTCTTGTCATCCGCAGCACTTTTCCGGTATCTTTAAATGAGTTGGCATTCTGCAAACGGTTTTCTTCAGTCACGAGACAGTCTTTTAAAGTGATCAACCCGTTCTGAACAATTCGGAGCGCCATTTTTCCTTTAATCTTTTCTACAGAATATCCGGGATTATCCTTTTCTACGATAAATCCTTTTACTTCACCGCTATCCAGATCCCTAGCCCAGATGATCACCAGATCAGCAAAAGTGGCATTTCCGATCCATTTTTTCTGGCCATTAAGCACCCACCCTTCCTCTGTTTTTTTACAAGTGACGGTGAGACCTCCCGCTGCCCCGGAGCCTACCTCGGGTTCTGTCAGTCCAAAGGCACCAATTTTTTCAAATTTCTGCATCTGAGGAAGCCATTTCTGTTTTTGTTCTTCGGAACCACAAATGTAGATAGACCCCATCGCCAATCCGGACTGTACTCCAAAAAAGGTAGCAATGGAAGCGTCAATTCTCGCCATTTCCATGGCAATAACCCCTTCCATCAAAAAGGGCATTCCCGGACAGCCATATCCTTCGTAGGTAACCCCACAAATATTAAGCTCGCGGAACTTCGGTATCAATTCAAAAGGGAATTCATCTCTAAGCCAGTAATGATTAACCAGAGGTTTTACTTCTTTTTCCATAAAAGCTCTTACTTTAAGCTGAATTTCTCTTTGGTCCGGGTTTAATGTATGGTAGATATCATAGAAATCTCCATCAATAGGAGGAAGCTCTTTCTTTTTCTTATTCGGATCAAGCATTTTCATGAGTCCTGAGAGCTGCCTGTCATCCAATTTGGAAAAATTATGCATCAATTTAGGTAAATCAACTTTTTCTGAGATTGCACTTAACTGATCAAAATCTATGGATGTAAATAATTCAATTGCATTTCTGATTTTAGAGAAAGTATTTGACATAATGATATATTGTGGTTTGATTTGTAAAAGATAAGCAAAAATTACTCCATAAACAATCGAAAACCCTTTTGCTTATTTTACAAAACATTAAAAATCAAAACATTAAAGCGACATTTTTTCTTTACAAACTTTTTACTTCCGATTTTCAAAGGTTACAAAAGAATCCTTCTGAACTTTGACCTAAGCAAACCATTAAAATCCACGTTATGAAATCTACCTACATCAAACTATCTTTATCAGCAGTAATTTTACTGGGCGTGTATTCATGCAAAAAAGGAGAAGCCTCCGCAAGCGACCTTGAAGCATATTCCAATACAGAGCCGGCAAGCAAGATGATATCAGACAGTGTTTCTTCAGCCGCTACAATGAAAATAAAAGATAAGCAGTTCATTAAAACGGCAGATGTCAATATGGAAGTAAAAGACGTATACAATGCCACCATTTCCATTGAAAAATCCGTTCAGGATCTAGGAGGATTTGTTACACATAGCAATCTGCGAAGTAATGTTGTTTCCGAAAACACCTATAACACTTCTGATGAGGATGCCATGCTGATCAAAAAATACCAGACTGAAAATGCAATGCAGGTCCGTGTGCCTACAGCAAAGCTTGGCGAGTTTCTTACAGTAATCAATAATGATAAACTGTTCCTCAATTCCCGTTCTATCAACGCTGAAGATATGACTTCCAGCATCAGATATGCAGAAATGGAAAGCCAGCGCAACAAAAAAACAGCTGAAAACATCAGCCAGCTTAAAACAAATAAAGATAAAGTAAGGCTGGATGACATCAATATGACAGAGGGCAATCTGCAGAAGCTCTCAGGTATGGATATTGCAGACAATCTGAAATACAGCACCGTAGACATTTACATCAAAGAACCTAAGCTCCGGATTGCTGAAATTGCCGTTACCAACACCACCCGTATTGATAATAAATACAAATTCAATTTTATTTATGATGCAAAAGATGGTTTGGTATATGGATTTTACCTGATCCAGAAAATCATTGTTTCGCTTATTAATATCTGGCCATTATTATTAATTGCTGCCTGTGTAATCTATTTTGTAAGAAAAAGAAAGGGGGCAAAACCTGAACAAAGCAAAATTCCTGATTAAAGCTATCCTAACCGATAAGGTTATCATCATAATTTTAGATTTTACAGCCTCCTTTTCAGGAGGTTTTTCTGTTTAAAGCGGTAACGGCTTTCATACCGTCATAATACTATCAGAAAACTACAATTAAAAATATCTTCAAAGTATGTAAAAAAGCAAGCCTCAGGTCATTCCTGTGATTTTGTTTTTTTAAAAAATCGTTATTTATCGTCTCCAAATTTATTTGAGGTTTTATTTTTCCTTAAATTTGCCAATCAGAAATAAAGTATGGTAAATTTTTATGGATTTTACCCTTTAATTAATTTCTGAGCTATATAAATTCCTAAATATGTTATCAAAAATAAATCCTATACAAACCAATAGCTGGAAGGCACTTGATGAACATTTCGGCGAAAATGATTTTGACCTGAGAAGTCTTTTTCAGTACAATCCTGACCGTTTTGCAGAATTTTCTTTACAGAAAGAAAATTATCTTTTTGATTATTCTAAAAACCTGATTGATTCAAAAACGAAAGAGCTTTTATTGAGTCTCGCAGAAGAATGTCAGCTAAAAGATGCCATTTCTAAAATGTTCTCCGGTGATAAAATCAACGAAACAGAAGGAAGAGCAGTTCTTCATACTGCTTTAAGGGATTTTTCCGGTAAAGAAATTCTTGTGGATGGCGAGAATATCAAACCACACATTAAAAGGGTACTTGATCATATGAAAGCGTTCTCCGAAAAAATTATTTCAGGAGAGCATAAAGGTTTTAGCGGAAAAGAAATTACTGATGTTGTCAACATCGGAATCGGAGGTTCAGATTTGGGACCCGTGATGGTTTGTTCAGCTTTAAAACATTTTAAAACAAGGTTAAATGTACATTTTGTTTCCAATGTAGACGGAAATCATATTGCAGAAGTTGTCAAAAGCCTAAATCCTGAAACAACTTTGTTTATCATTGCTTCTAAAACATTCACGACACAGGAAACGATGACCAATGCCAACTCGGCAAAAGACTGGTTCCTGAAAGCGGGAAAACAGGAGGATGTGGCCAAACATTTTGTTGCCTTGTCTACTAATATTGAGGAAGTTAAAAAATTCGGAATTGCAGAAGAAAATATTTTTGAATTCTGGGACTGGGTAGGCGGAAGATATTCTCTATGGAGTGCTATCGGACTAAGTATTGTATTGGCTGTAGGCTATGAAGACTTCGAGCAGCTTTTAAGAGGCGCCTATGATACCGACCTGCATTTCCAGACTGCTGATTTTTCTGAAAATGTTCCTGTCTTAATGGGGCTTTTAGGAATCTGGTACCGTAACTTTTATGCAGCAACCAGTTATGCTATTCTTCCTTACTCGCAGTATCTGGACAGATTTGCCGCTTATCTGCAGCAGGGAGATATGGAAAGCAACGGAAAATGTGTAGACCGCAATGGTGAATTTGTGGAATATGAAACCGGTCCTATTATTTGGGGCGAGCCCGGAACAAACGGGCAGCATGCATTTTATCAGCTGATCCACCAGGGCACGGAATTGATTCCTGCAGATTTTATTGCCTATGTAAAAAGTCCGAATACTATTTCCGACCATCAGGAAAAGTTATTGGCCAATTTCTTTGCACAAACTGAAGCACTTGCCTTTGGAAAGACTGAGGAAGAAGCTGAGGAAGAACTGAGGAACTCCGGAAAATCTGAGGAAGAAACAGACCGTTTAGTACCTTATAAAGTCTTCCACGGAAACACGCCTACCAACTCTATACTATTCAAGGAATTAACTCCATTTTCATTGGGACAGCTGATCGCAATGTATGAGCATAAAATCTTTGTTCAGGGCGTTATCTGGAATATTTTCAGTTTCGACCAGTTTGGAGTGGAATTAGGAAAAGTTTTAGCCAATAAAATCCTTCCCGAGCTTGAAAACAATGAGCCGGTAAACTCACACGACAGCTCTACCAACGGACTGATTAATTATTATAAAGGAAATAAATAGCAGATGTCTGCCTTACGATCATATTATTATAAGCTCCCTCCAGGCCTTAGATTATTAGGAAGAAAAATTTATTATTTTCCTATTGATCTGTATGAAGGGCTTACCGGGAAAAGAGCTGAAAATGAGCCTAAAAAAGGAGATATTTATGTAGGCAGCAGTGATTTTATCCCCCACGGAATCCGCCAGATGAATGTTTTAAAGAAATATATTGCTTTAAAAAATTCTGACCACGTGCTTGATATAGGATGTGGAATCGGGAGAACGGCTGTCGCTTTAAGCGGATTTATAGATAAAGGAACATATGACGGGTTTGACGCTGTAGAAAAGGGAATCATATGGTGTAATAAGCATATTCATTCAAAATATCCCCATTTCAATTTTAAATTCACACCCATCTATAACGATCTGTATAATACTTACAGTCAAAAGGCTGAAGACTTTACATTTCCTTATGAAAATGGCCGGTTTGATAAGGCTTTTCTCTTTTCCGTATTCACGCATATGCAGATTCCTGAAATCAGAAGATACCTGCAGGAGATCAGCAGGGTACTGAAAAAAGACGGGCAATGCCTGGCAACTTTTTTCCTGTATGATGATTCCGGAAATGAAAGCGGAACAATGGATTTCCCTTATCAGTATGATGGTTACAGGCTGATGGATGACAAAGTAACTGCGGCCAATATAGCCGTGAGCATCCCATTATTAAATCAAATGGCTTACGACGCAGGACTGAAAGTAACGACTATAAAAGAAGGCTTCTGGAGAAATGATGTGGAAAAAGAAGGTGCTGATGAATTCCAGGATATTGTAGTATTCAATAAAATCTAAATAAAAGTAAAAAAAGTAAAAATGGCAGAAATTCTTGACGGACTTAAAGTATCCAAAGAAATAAAAGCAGAGATCAAAGCTGAAGTGGAGAAGATCCTTCAAAGCAAAAGAAGGGCACCACATTTGGTGGCAATTCTTGTAGGAAACAACGGGGCAAGCAAAGCCTATGTAAATGCTAAAGTAAAAGATTGTGAAGAAGTAGGCTTTCAATCCAGCTTAATTAAATTCCCAAGCACCGTTTCCGAATCAGAATTATTGGAAAAGATTGAAGAACTGAATAAATCTAAAGCTGTTGACGGATTTATCGTTCAGCTTCCTTTACCGGACCAGATTGATCAGGAAAAAATCATCAATGCAATCGATCCTAGGAAAGATGTGGATGGCTTCCATCCTGAAAACTTCGGAAAAATGGCACTCGAAATGGATACTTTCTTACCTGCCACTCCTTTTGGAATTCTGACATTGTTAGAAAGATACAATATTGAAACCAAAGGAAAAGATTGTGTGATCATAGGAAGAAGTAAAATTGTAGGAAGACCGATGAGTATCCTGATGGGAAGAAAAGATTTTCCCGGGAATTCTACGGTTACCCTTACCCATTCTTATACTAAAGATATTGAAGAATATACTAAAAAGGCAGACATCGTTATTACCGCCCTGGGAGACCCTCATTTCCTGAAAGGTGAAATGATCAAAGAAGGAGCAGTAATTGTTGATGTAGGGATTACAAGAGTAGATAATGATTCTCCAAAAGGATATTACCTGGCGGGTGATGTAGATTTTGACAGCTGTGCCGCAAAAGCAAGCTGGATCACCCCTGTACCCGGAGGAGTAGGCCCAATGACAAGAGCAATGCTGATGAAAAATACCATCATTGCTTACAAAACTTCGGTCTATAACGACTAATTTTACAATGAATAAAGAACAAGATATTTTATTAAAAGAAGGTAAAATGCTCCCTGTAATGGAGCATTTTTACACTTTACAAGGAGAAGGAGCCCACACCGGAAAAGCCGCTTATTTCATCAGATTAGGAGGATGTGATGTGGGATGCCACTGGTGTGATGTAAAAGAAAGCTGGGATCCGGATCTTCATCCGTTAATGGATGCTACAGCAATTGCAGAAACAGCTGCTAAACATTGTAAAACGATTGTTCTCACCGGAGGGGAACCCCTGATGTGGAATCTGGATATCCTTACATCCAGATTGAAGGAACTGGGATGCAGTATTCATATCGAAACTTCCGGAGCCTATCCGATGAGTGGCCAGCTGGACTGGATTACCCTTTCGCCCAAGAAAACCGGATTGCCTAAAGAGGAGATTTACCAGAAAGCCAATGAGCTTAAGGTAATCATCTTTAACAATCATGATTTTACATTCGCACAAGAACAGGCTGCCAGGGTTTCTGAAAACTGCAAGCTGTATCTTCAGAGTGAGTGGAGCAAGAGAAATGATATGTATCCTAAGATTACAGATTTTATTCTGGAACATCCTGAATGGCAGGCTTCTGTTCAGACCCACAAATATCTGAATATCCCATAAAAATATGTAAATTAGCTGCTATTCCGATAATACCGATAGATGCAGAGAATTCGATACTCTAGATACCTGAAATCGATCATTATTTTGCTTGACCTCATGGTTATTGCATCTATCTTCATATTCTTTTTCATAAGCAGAAATGAAAGCTTAAAGTTCCACAAGGAAACCTGGTATCAGAATGTGTTTTCGTTGATTTTGCTGTTTTTGTTCTGGATGCTCCTGAGTGGTAGAACAAAAATATACAATATCCCGAGGAACCTGACGTATACTCTTTTTCTTGAGCGCCTGCTGATCCATTTCCTTTTTTTTATCCTGGGGGTTCTGCTTATCGGTAAGGTGAGTAAAAATGTTTTTTTTAATTCGGATATTTATTGGCTCTCTCTTTACCTGTTGGTTTTTATTTTTCTGGCGAAGTCTATTATTTTCTTTGCCATCAAATACCTCCGGTCTCTGGGGGCCAATTACAGAAATGTCATGTTTCTGGGCGACAGTGGGTCTACGGAGATCTTGAAAAATATATTTGAAGACCGGAAAGATTACGGATACCGGATATTTGAGTACGAAAAGGCAGAAATTAAAGCTTATGAATTAGTCGAATTTTGGAAAAAAAACGGAATTCATACTTTATTCTTATCCACAGAAAATTCATTTTCGGAAGATACCGAAGCTCAGATTTTTAAAATGGCTGAGGAAAATAAGGTTCACATTTCATTAATCCCGAGTATTACACAAAGTGATTTTTTCCTTTATGATCTGGGATATATCCAGACCCAGCCGGTGCTTAACCAGGCCCGGTATCCATTAGATTATTATGCTAATTTTCTGATGAAAAGGGCCTTTGATATTATTTTTTCCCTGGTCATCCTTATTTTTATTTGCTCCTGGGTATTTCCGATTATTGCCCTACTCATAAAAACAACCTCAAAAGGACCGGTTTTTTTCCTGCAAAAACGATACGGATTCCATGAAGAAGTTTTTAACTGTATTAAATTCAGGACCATGGTCATCAATGATGAATCTACTACCAAAACCACACAGGTGAATGATTCCAGAATCACCAGGGTAGGCAAGTTTTTGAGGAAAACCAGCCTGGATGAGCTCCCGCAGTTCATTAATGTATTAAAAGGAGAGATGTCTGTTGTAGGGCCCCGTCCTCATATGCTGGCTGTAGATAATTATTACAAACCTAAAATAGGAAGATACAGCCTGCGCAGCATGGTAAGTCCCGGAATCACGGGATTGTCACAGGTAAGCGGCCTTAGAGGGGATTTCGGAGATATAGAAGTGGAAATGAAAAAACGGATTCTGGCTGACGCCTTTTATGTCAGGAACTGGAGTTTTGTGTTGGACCTTGTCATTATATTAAAAACCGTTTTATTAGTGATAGGTGGAGATAAAAATGCAAAATAAGGAATCCATGGGATTAAAATCGCTTTAAAATAACTTTAACACTAAACCGGGCCTGGCGTTACCTTGAACTCTGGCCTAATTAAATAAAAAAGTCTAATTTAGCAGCATGTTAAAAAAGTTTTTCACAGCAGTAGGGGAATATATGCTCCTTCTAGGAAAATCCTTACAGAAGCCTCAGAAAATGAGGGTTTTCTGGAAGCTGTTCATGAGAGAAATTAATGATTTGGGAGTCAATTCATTTGGATTGGTTGTCTTTACATCTATATTCGTAGGAGCGGTAGTCGCCATTCAGATGTTCAATAACTTTGATGCTTCGTCGTTTCCTATTCCCACTTCTTTCGTTGGATATGCTACGAAAGCTGTTTTAGTGCTTGAGTTCTCCCCTACCATTATCAGTCTGATTCTGGCAGGAAAAGTGGGATCTTATATTGCATCCAGCATCGGAACGATGAGGGTTTCTGAGCAGATTGATGCATTGGATATTATGGGAGTAAATTCCCCTAATTTTCTGATATTCCCTAAAATTATTGCCTGTGTCCTTTTTAATCCCCTTCTTATTGCTATCAGTATTGTATTCGGTATTGGCGGTGGTTATGTTGCCGGGATTTTAACCGGAAACTGGACAGAAAATGACTATATCGTCGGAATTCAGATGTATATGCCTAACCTGTTTATTTATTATGCCTTTATTAAAACCATTGTTTTTGCTTTTATCATTGCCACCGTTCCTTCCTATTTCGGATACAATGTAAAAGGCGGATCTTTGGAAGTAGGTAGAGCTAGTACACAGGCTGTAGTCTGGACCATGGTATTCATTATCATTTCCGAATTAATTTTAACCCAATTAATATTAAGCTAATGATTGAGGTAAAAGATCTTAAGAAAAGTTTTGGTGATGTTGAAGTACTTAAGGGAATTTCAACTTCATTTGATAAAGGAAAGGTAAACCTGATCATTGGGCAGAGTGGTTCCGGGAAGACAGTATTCCTTAAAAGTTTACTGAATGTATATATGCCGTCTTCGGGAGAAATCTTATTCGACGGTAAGGATATCAACACCATGACAAGAGATGAGAAACAGCATCTCCGCTCGGAAATCGGAACTGTATTCCAGGGAAGTGCATTATTTGACTCTTTAACGGTGGAAGAAAATATTATGTTTCCACTGGATATGTTTACCAATCTTACCTACAGGGAAAAAAAGAAAAGAGTTTTTGAAGTAATCGGAAGAGTACACCTTGATAAAGCTGATAAAAAATACCCTTCTGAAATTTCGGGAGGAATGCAAAAAAGGGTGGCCATTGCCAGGGCAATTGTGAACAATCCTAAATATCTGTTCTGTGATGAGCCCAATTCAGGACTGGATCCTTATACTTCCAAAGTCATTGATGATCTTCTTTACGAAATTACAAAGGAATACAACACCACCACTATCATCAATACCCATGATATGAACTCTGTAATGACGATTGGTGAGAAAATTGTATATCTGAGGTTAGGTATCAAAGAATGGGAGGGTAATAAGAATATTCTGATTACCGCAGGCAATAAAAATCTGATTGACTTCGTTTATTCTTCAGAGCTGTTTAAGGAGCTGAGAGAATATTTGCTTGAAAATAATAAAACAATTGAAAATACAATTACAAAAATAGATGATAATGAAAAAGGTACTTAGTATAGCGTTAATAGGGTTTTCAATGTTGGCTTCCGCACAGATCTCCCTGGCAGGTAAAGCCAATTTAATCTTTCCTACAGGCTCACCTTCATGGTCCAACATTAAAGGAACTGTGAATGATGCTATTGAGGGAACAGGAAAAAACAATGTAGGATTCAACGTGGGACTTTCCATGAAAATAGGATTGCCTACTTCATTGTTTGTGATGCCGGAAATCTATTATACCCATTTCAAAAATGAGTTCACTACAGAAAACACTACTTTTGATGTAAAAAGCAACCGTATTGATGTTCCGGTTCTTCTGGGATATAATCTTTTAGGTAATATGCTAGGTGTATTTGTAGGACCTGTTGGAAGCTTCAATCTAAACAAAGACAATACGTACAATGATTTTAAAGAAAATGCCAAAAATGATTTTACAGTAGGATATCAGTTTGGAGCACAGCTTGAAATCAAAAAACTTATTGTGAATGCAAGATATGAAGGTGCTTTCAGCAAAGACCAAAGAAACTTTATCAACAGGGTTTCCGGCTCGGAAATCAGATATGACAACAGACCCAACTTATTTATGGTTGGTTTAGGATACAAATTTTAATCATTTCGAAAATAACAACTGTAAAACCCTCAGATTCAGATCTGGGGGTTTCTATTTTGATTATCAAGCTCTGCCTGGCGCTTTGCAATATCTGCCGCTTGCTTTTCCAGCTCCTCTTTTTCTTTCTGCAGTTGCTTAAATTCTTTTTTCTTTTGCTCTGCCTTCATAGCGCTTCCTTTACTTACATACCCTACCATTCCACCGATAATGAGCCCTATACCTACTCCCGCCATCATACCCATAACGTGGGAAATTTTAATTTGTTCTACAGCAAAATCAGTAGTAAGATAAAAAAGTAAGGCAGAAACAGCCAAAAGAATAAGTCCGGTAATTGATAAACTCTTCATAATATTGTGTTTAGGTGTTTACATTAAAAAGCCTTACCAAATTTACTAAAAATTTAATAAGGCTTATTCAAGATTAAAATTTTATACTAGCTTATATTTTTCCTCCTGCTGCCTTATAATATTCCAATGCTTTAGGAAGATCTTTATTGATATCAGAAATTCTTGTTTCCGGATTCGGGTGGGTAGATAAAAACTCCGGTTGTCTGGAGCCTGTAGATGCCGCCTCCATCCTGTTCCAGAAAGGAATAGCTGCTCTAGGATCATATCCTGCCATAGACATCAGGTAAAGTCCCATTTCATCAGCTTCAGATTCCTGATTTCTTCCGTATTTCAATAAAGCAACCTGTGAGCCTATCGGGTATACTTTCTGGAATATACTGGCCCATTGTGCATTGGAAATTGTACCTCCAAGGATAGCCCCTCCGTATTGAGCTACCATCGCCTGGGAAATTCTTTCATTACCATGGCCAGCCAATGCATGGGAAACCTCATGTCCCATTACCACGGCAAGCCCGTTGTCATCTTTAGTTATTGGTAAAATCCCTGTATAAACAGCTACTTTACCTCCCGGCATACACCATGCATTCAGCTCGTTGCTTTGCAGAAGATTAAATTCCCAGCTGTAATTCGCAAGATCTGCTGATCTTCCTATACTCTGGTAATATCTTTCTGCCGCATTTTTTATTCTGCTTCCAACATTTGCCACTCTTTTTGCATCTGCCGTACCGGTAATCACTTTTCCTTTAGACAATGTCGTTCTATATTCCTGGGCAGACATTGTTAAAATTTCTGAATTATTGGCCAGCTGTAAAGAAGATCTCCCTGTAATCGGGTTGGTAGTACAGGCAAGAGCCGACAGAGCAATAGCTCCTATTCCTAATAGATGTGTAACTTTCATAGTTTGAGTGTTAATAATTCAACTTTAACAATTTTTATTCCAAAATATTCCGGATCATATATATTTGCATACATTTTGCTATTTAAATGTAATAATTATCTCATTATGAAAAAGTATATTTCTCTTCTGTTTATTTTTGGATTTTTGTTCTTTTTCCAAAGCTGTGCTTCACAAGGTTCATTAGATTCAAAAACAGTAGATGCATTAGTCGAATCACAGGAGTTCACATTTAATGCCCAGAGAGCAAATCCTACCAATTATGATGTAATCAACATCATGAATTCGATGCCTAATGCTACAGCAACAAGAATGTTAAATCTTAATGGAGATTATACTATTGAATTAAGGAAAGGAAATCTGGAAGTTGTTCTTCCTTATTTCGGAAGATTATTTAATCCTACTTATGGTAGTGCCAGTGATAACAGCTATAGATTCACATCAAAAGACTTTACCATCACGAAGGAGCAGAATAAGAAAGGGAAATGGACATTAAAGATCAAGCCTAACGATGTAAAAAATGTAAGCGAGATCAATATCGAAGTCTTTAAAACCGGTAAGGCTTTTGTTTCTATGAGAAGTAACGACAGGCAGCCTATCACTTACGACGGATACATTTCAAAAAATGAAGTGAATCAGGAAAAAGCTAAGCTTTAATCCCTGTTTTCTCCGGATAAAAATTTTTCAACAAATAATTTAGCTTCAGTACTTGGATTCGAAACCAGTTCTGAAGCATTTTTTTTGTGTATGCGATAGGCCTCTTCTACAGCATTACTTTTTTTCATCAAAGCCAGGATATATTCCTGAACCCAATATTCAAAGCGTTTTTCGGCCTGCCGGGTACGGACTTCCTCAAAACGTCCTGTTTTCTTTTTCAGGTTTATAAATTCGGCAATCTTATTATAGACCTCATTCAGTCCTTCATTATGTAGTGCTGAGCCTAATAAAACAGGAATTTTCCAGTCTTTTTCTTTAGGGGGAATAAAATCGAGTGCCCTTTTCAGCTCCAGTCTTGTATTTTTTGCTTTCTGAAGATTATCCTGGTCAACTTTATTAATGAAAATAAGGTCTACCATTTCCATTATTCCTCTTTTTATTCCCTGGAGCTCATCCCCTCCTCCGATAATTTTAAGAAATAAGAAAACATCAGTAATATCAGCTACCAGAACCTCCGATTGTCCTACGCCGACAGTTTCGATTAAGATATAATCGTAGCCTGCTGCTTCGCAGATCAACATCGTTTCAAAGGTGGTATTGGCTACTCCTCCTAAAAATCCCGAACTTGGGGAAGGACGTATAAATGCATTTTCTTCTTTAGCCAGTTCCTCCATCCTGGTCTTATCTCCTAAAATACTTCCTTTATTGATAGAAGAGCTTGGATCAATGGCGAGAACAGCTACTTTTTTCCCCTGAGCAATGACCAGCCTGCCGAAATTTTCAATAAAAGTGGATTTTCCTGCACCAGGCACTCCGGTTACTCCTACCCTGACGGAATTCCCCGTAAAGGGCATTATTTTTTTCAAAAGTTCTTCTGCCTGTATCCTGTGTTCTGCTTTTTTACTTTCAACCAGCGTAATGGCTTTTGCAATCAGGCGTTTGTTTCCTGATTGTATCCCTTCTATTAGCTCTTCTGTAGAAAATTTCATTGATTCAAAAATAATAATTAAAAGTGAATGATCAATGCTTAATGGCCAAGTAAAAAGGCGAAGTGCTGTGTTTTATTTTTATGATTGCAGGCATATTCAATTTTTATTTCTTCTAAATTAAAACTATAAAACACTGTAACAACGGCCTAGGGAATTTATTACATTTGTTATCTATCAAAATAAGAAACATGAAAAAACTCATCGCTGCAGCATTTCTTACTGCTATCCTGGTAACCTCTTGTACTCCAAAAGCTTCAACGGCAACAGCTACTGCAGGAACCGCGACCTCTACAGCTGAACAAATTGCCCAGGGGAAAACCATTTTTGAGAATTCATGCGGAAGATGCCACAAGTTACCGGATCCCGCCTCACATAATCCTGTACAATGGGTAGGAATTATGAATTCAATGGCTCCAAAAGCAAAACTGACAGATGAGCAGCATCAATGGGTTTACGATTACATCGTTTCAGTAAAAAAATAATCATTAAACAAATATGGATATGAAAAAATTGATTGTAAGCAGTATTGCAGGCTCAGCACTGTTGCTATCCTGCGGACCTAAGAGCGTTGCTGTAACCGGGCCCAAGTATACCTCATCTGAACAATTGGCTCAGGGAAAGACTATTTTTGAAAATGCCTGTTCAAAATGTCATAAATTACCTGATCCTGCAAAACATGATGACCAGGGCTGGATCAAAACGTTAAGCAGAATGGCCCCAAAAGCCAAGCTTAGTGATGATCAGCATCAAATGGTATATGATTACCTGATTTCAGTAAATAAAAAATAAGCTTTCCGTTGAAAGCTTATTTTTTTGCCTGCGTTAACAAATTTATCTTACAATAAGTTTTTCAACCTGTATTTTATCTCCTTGCCGGATATGAACCATATACACTCCTTTTTGCAGCTCTTTGGTAGAAATTGCTTTTTTAGAAGCAGCTTCCCTGGAATCAGAAAACACTAATTTCCCGGACATATCAAACATGGTAATTTTAACTTCTTTATTAGATTTGTCGATATTTCCTACAAAGAATTCATCATAAGTAGGATTAGGGAATATAACAAACTTATTATCTGTTAATTTAACATCCTGGGTAGCTAAAGCCGAATTACATTCCTGTGGTACCGTAAAATCCTCAACCTGATCGTTGGCTACAGATTTAACTCCTGCAGAAGCATTAACTCCTAATCCTCTTTTAGCGAAAGCAGCCCAGATCATACATTTATCAGCTCCTGCATTTTTAACAGCATCGGCCTGAAGAATAGCATCTCTCCCATCAATAAAAGTAGGATTACACGCCTGAAGTTTAAGCGCATCCACTACTATTTGCAGCACCCTGGCATTTCCGGATGTAGCACTTGCCAGAACATCACTATTATAACCATACTTTTCAATATACTTCCAGGTAAGATCCCATAACATTGTTGCCCAAATGAATCCTATTCGGTGAGCCCCTGAAACCGTATTTGTTCTTATATAGGTATAATTGTTCACAGAAAAATCAGGGGAATATTTAGCAAGTCTGATTCCTCCTCCATCTGTTGGTTGATTTTTAACATAGGTTCCGATTCCCCTTGCTAAAGACGAAGTATCCCCAGGCCTGGTTGTCAGCATTAATGCAAAATAATCTGACCATCCTTCTCCCATCTGTTCTGCAGAAACAGAGATCTTAAGACAGCCATACCCTGGTCCTGTTAATCTGTTTGAAATACCGTGTCCATATTCATGAGCAATAATACCATTATCAAAACTTGAATGCTTAAAGCCGTTATAATCAAAATTCAAGGTAGTATTGACTACTGTTCCTCCGTTAATCTGATTCACAAGGTATTCTCCTTCTGCTTTACCCATCATAATAGAAGGGATGGTTACATCGTACACAGTATCATCATCACCCATGGGTACAGGATCCGCATTCACCGGATCATAAATAATGGCTCCTACCGCTCCGGCCGTCTGCATATTTTTAACTTTCGTTTTAAAGCTGCATGCCCCTCTTCGGGCAACACCTATTTTTCCTGTCAAGCTTCCTGCAGCCAGCGCAGTACAAGCATTATTGGGAATAGAAATACCAAGATCGCCGGTTACAGACTGTCCACCAAATAAAAGAGATCCGAACACGGCTCCTCCTGTTGCTACTTTAGGGCGGTTAACAATTGAAGCAGGAGCATTATACTGATACCTTATCACCGGATCATTGGCTGTTTCTACTCTATCCCAGAGATACATTTGCATTCTCGGCTCCGCCAGATAAGTTTGTCCGGAAATTACGGTTTCATATCCCGGATTAAAGTTTGCGTTATTAAGTCCGCTTCCATCAAAAGCCTCAGCTCTTACGGCATCTCCTTCCAACCCTCCTTTACCAAAATTGTTGTCTTGATAATTTCTTGCGGTCTCCGTAAATCCAAATTTGTAGAAGATGTCATGTATCTTGTTATTCATATAAAACAAATTTGTAATGGAAGCATCTTTATACATGAAAGGGTTGTCGTATCTTCCATCTGCAAAAGGGAAATCAAAATTACGTGAGCTTCCTCCATCCGGGGAATATCCTGGGGCATCCATATCATCCTGATCGGAGTAAGCGTATACATTATTGCCTCTGGTATTGGTATACGTATTTGTTCCATCGGAATGCCATCCTTCAGGGGAAGCTGTAAGATCCCAAGGATTATTGACCACCGACCGGGAGCCAAATGTGGGAGCTTCAACAGGCAAAGCAAAAACATTATAGGAAGCATTACCCGGTACAAGCAGATTTGTTGTTTTGCTTTGAATCTTTTTTCCGGAATGATCTTCTGCTGTTTTTCCGGCTCCGTTGCCCGGGTGTGAAATACTTTCAAAATTACAGCTCAAGGTTGTATTGCTTTTGTGAAGTATCTCCCCGCTGTTTGCATCAGCAATAACATGCCATATATCAGAAGAGTTTTGATCTGATATAAACATTTCCTTAGCAAGAATATAAATCCCGTTTTTTTCAAAATATACATCCGGAAAATAGTCTGTTTTAGAGGTTTCACTGACTGCCAGTTTCCGTTTAACAAGATCTTCCGGAAACATTTCTTTAACTTTTTTCTGATCAGATACTACAATATTCTGTTTAAATTCATTCTTTTCAGAAACAATTTTTCCGTCCTTAATAAGCACCTTACCTAAAGCATTAAAAACTCTAAGCCCGTTATAAGTTTGCTGTACGTTGACAATATTAACCCCAAGACTTTGAGAATGATCTTCATTTAAAATAAGGATTCCTGTTTTATCACTGCCATTAGTGAGTAATTCATTTTTTTTGTAATACTCCTGAATAATGATGTTAGAGTTTTGTGCGCTGATGTCACCAAAAGCTAAAAAAGCAGCCACAGTAACCGTTGTTAAAAATAGTTTTTTATTCATCTTACATGTTTTTAGACAAGCAATTTATGCTTTATAGACATAAAAACATTGTAATAATTATTAAATTCAAAATAAAACAGGCAATTCGTTGAATTTACCGTTTTTTAATTATTTTTATTCGTGCTTTTATAACTTATATTTTAATAATTTCACATTACCTCTTTATTAAACGCCCCATAAGCTTGCCGTTGCAAGCTTATGGGGTGTTCATATAGGAAGATAGTTTTATTGTTATGACTTGGGATTATTTTTGCCCAGTTCAACACAGTCCCTTTCTAAAGGAAAGGCCAGAATTCTAAAGGTAGAAGTATTCCCATGTTTGCTGAAGCGGGTAATGATTTCTTCCAGCTCGGAAACCTTTTTGGCTACCAAATGTACAATGAGGCAAAAATCTCCTGTGGATTTCATCACTTTAAGAATGCCGTTTATGTTTTCAATCTCCTTTAAAAAGGGAGGGATATCGCAATACGGAATATCAATTCCTATGATTACATTTTCGTTAAACCCTAGCTGTTCATAATCCAGATTAACAGTAAATGATTTTATAACCCTGGCTTCTTCCATCTTCCGGATTCTTTCTGCCACGGCAGGAGCAGTGAGACCAATTTTTCTTCCAATATCTGTGTTAGATAATCGGGAATTCTTCTGCAGTTCATTTAAAATGGCATAATGTAATTGATCTAGCTGCATAATTATTTAGAAATGAAAGTTTTTTTATTTAAATCTTTAGTTACAAAAGTAATGGGTTTTCTGCAAATACGGAGATTTGCAATATAAAAAAACAATCTGATGAAATCTAATATCAATATAATTTTGGCCTTTTTAGCGGTCATGAGCCTGGCTACCGGCGGAATTTTTGTAAAACTGAGCAGTTTACCTCCCATCAATACAGCTTTATACAGGATTTTATTTTCATTGGTTTTTCTGTTTCCATTTGTTTATAAGAAGATACGGGCTATTGATAAAAAATCATGGGTTATCATTTTGTTCAGCGGAATTTTCCTGGCGATAGATCTTATTCTCTGGAATACTTCTTTCCATTATACATCCGTAGCCAATGCCAATCTCTTCGTCAATCTGGTTCCTTTTACTACCGTTCCGTTATCTTATTTCTTATTTAAAGAAAAACCGGGAAAAAATTTCCTGATAGGTTTATCCGTTTCTGTCATAGGGATTATGGTCCTGATGTGGGGAAAGTTTAATATTTCCGGAAATGGCAGCTATAAAGGGGATCTTTTAGCTTTTTTAGCATCTGTTTTTTACGGATTATTCCTGCTAAGTGTGTATAAGGTAAGAGCAAAGGCAGATGCTGCTACTATTATGTTTATCAGCGGATTGGGATCTATTCCGGTATTGTTTCTTACGGCGGGAGTAACAGAAGGGATTATGATTCCACAGACTTCGAGGGAAATAGGGATTTTATTAGGACTTGCATTATGTTCTCAAATATTGGGACAGGGGTTGTTAAGCTACTGTTTAGGGAAAATAAGCATTCTTCTTTCTTCAGTTATCATTCTCAGCCAGCCTGTATTTGCTGCCATCTATGCCTACTTTCTTTTCTCTGAAATATTGACAATTAAAGAAATCCTGGGAATTATTATCATCCTGACCGGTGTATACTATGCCAAAAAGCAGCCTGAACCATCTGTTACATCATGTCCACAAGTATGATAAAGTAAGAAAAAACACAAATTCAATATAGGAAGCTTATTATTTTATTTAAGCTGAAAAGAGAGACCTTTCCCTGGTCTCTCTTTATGTACAATATACAATCTATGGATAACCAGCAGTTCTATACGGTTATTCAGCTACTTCTTCTTTTTTGCTTTCAGGCATTTTGTCGTGAATAAGTTTTTCCCTGTCCTCCAGGATATCCATCATGTTTCTGCAATAGCTGAATTTTCTGGCTTCCCTGATCTGTTCCAATGCAGTATCATAATCTCCTTTCCGTTCAAACAAAAGAGATTTCCCCAAAAGAATTTCTGCCTTGTCGATACCTTTCATCTTCAAAGCATAATTGATAAGTCTTTCGGCTTCCTCGTAATCTTCATTACTTAAAAGGCATTCAATGTAATATTTAGGAGTATTCACGTTTCCTATATTGCTTTGCATTGCTTCTTCGAAGTATTTTTTTGCTGTTTCATAATCTTTCAGGACCTCTGAATGTATCCTACCCATCAGACACAAGCTATCTGCATCCTCTGGTTCATAGGAAAGGGCATAATTCAGGGCGTCCAGGCAATCGGACATATTATAAGGAAAGTGATCCAACGCTTCAAAATAGTATTTATTTTTAGTTAAGGTCATTGCTATCATTTTTTAATTCATGTTTAAGGATATTCCTTTGCTTTTTATAGGACTTATCCTGATAATTATTTTTAAAATCTGTTCCGGAAAATGTACGTACCGGGTTTCCACGCTGTACCTGCAGATGATTATTCCATGTTTCCTGCATTTTCTTTTCCAATTGCTGAATATGAAGTCCCATAACCTTTTCTTTTAACCTTATCACCGACAGTTTCTTATTCTCTAATTGTGAGCGTGTATACTGCACAAATACAGACAGGCCTGTAGGAAGGTGTGTGGCACGGACTGCCGTATTTACTTTGTTCACATTCTGTCCTCCACTTCCCTGACTTCTTGTTGTCTGAAACCGGATATCTTTTTCATCAAACCGAACAGCATCTTCTATTTTCAGCTCAAAAATTCCTATAAACCAGTTACTTCTCTTATGCAGCTTTCTGAACATACTTTTCCCTGTCCAGCAAATACTTCCTACCCAGCTTTTAAGAAATTCAGCTGTATCTTTTCCTTTTAAAAGCAAGGTTATGGATTTCAATGCCAGGTTTTCATCACCGTTTTCACGGTGAATGATTTCATATTCTATTTTATTTTGTTTTACTTCTTCTAAAAAGGTTTTCAAAACCTTGGCGACCACCCACTGACATTCCAGGGGGCCTCTTCCGGAAGTGATCTGTATTAATTTTTCCATTACTATTGGGGTATTTTGCTCAATAAGGGATTTCCTACCGGATCTATACCCTTTTGTAATAATTCTTTTGCAGCCATTACTGCCCAACATTTGTCGCTGGAATGAATATTTCTGTAAAATGAAAGCAGAATATCCGGCCTTACCACAGTAAACCCATTGGCTTCAATAGTCTCGAGATCATTTCTTTCAAAGAAATCAATAGTAATCCTGTGAAATTTTCCTTCTTCCAGTTCCACTGTTTTCTCATACCTCCTGAAGTTTTCGTCACCCGGAAGGTGGTCATAGCGGGTCCAGACTTTCCGGAATCCTTGCTGCTGAAGGATCATAACCGTTTCAGCTACATTTTCTTTCTTTACAAAAACATCAATATCTTTATGATCATGAGCATGTTTATACTCGGTATGTCCGGGCTCTGACATACAATGCCATGCCCAGCCTCCTGATATAATAACTTTCTCTTTTAATTGTTCTAAAATTTCAAGCCCGGACCGGATTCTGAATTCCGGCCAGACTTCTCCATATCTCTTTGTATTATGAGGTGCTCCCATTGTTTTGTTTTCTTTAATTGAGACTGACTACCTGTCCATTCTCACAATTCTTGGCTGAAATGTTCCCAATATATCCACCAATTCACTTTGGGCATTCATGACTTCGTAAATATCTTTATAAGCCATTGGTGCTTCCTCAGCGTTTCCGCCTATCAGTGTAACATTTTTCAGCTTTAATTCTTTTTTGATATCATTCTGGGTGAAAAGGCTTCTGCATTCTCCTCTTGAATGGGACCTTCCGGCACCATGTGAAGCAGATTTAAGAGAATCCGGGTTTCCTTTTCCACGGACGATAAATCCTTTAGCGGTCATAGACCCCGGGATCATTCCCAGTTCATTTTCATCAGCCGGAGTTGCTCCTTTTCTGTGAACAATCACTTCTTTTCCGTTGTGAACTTCTTTCCATGCAAAATTGTGATGATTTTCAATTCTTGCTTTCACTCTTCCTCCTACAGCTTTTATTAATCTCCTGTGAATATCATTATGGCACGCTGATGCATAATCTCCTGCGAGCGTCATTGCCGTCCAGTATTCTAACCCCATATGGGAACTTAAATCCAGCCAGGCAAACTGCTGAGCTTCTTTGGGAAGGGGACACTGATCTGCCGCTACCCTGGAATAATACTGGGCAATTTCTGCCCCTAATCCTCTTGAGCCACTATGCGACAAAATACCCAGGTACTTTCCTGCAGGCAGCCCTATCTGTTCATCGACTTCCGTGATTTCCACTTCCCCGAATTCTACAAAATGGTTTCCGCCGCCTGATGTTCCCATCTGTTTAACAGCTTTTCCTTTTAGTCTTCTTAAAATCGGGATCAGATCAAATGTATCCCTCTCAAAAATTTCATGATCTACATGAGATTTATGGGTTTCATACATCCCGAATTTGGTGTGTTCAGCAAGGGCTTTTTCATATTTATCTCTCGCTCCGTCCAGATATGAAACAGGCGTATCCAGAATACTCAGGCTCATTCTACAGCCAATATCCATTCCTACTCCGTACGGAATCACTGCATTTTCTACAGCGAGAACACCTCCAATCGGAAGACCATAGCCACTGTGGGCATCTGGCATTAAAGCTCCCTGAACTGATATTGGAAGTTTCAGTGCTGTGTACAGCTGGTTTTTTGCCTCTTCCGAAATAGTATTTCCAAAAACCTGAAAAGAAGCACGCTGTGCATTTAGCATTCTTTTTTCCGTTTTCTTCGATGAAAGCAGTGTTTCTGCAATCTGGCCAAAAGTCAGATCTTTTTCAAAGTTTTCCGGGTTCAGCAAAATTTCTTTCAAAAGCGATTTCACATACTGGATATTTTTGGTGGCAAAATTTCTCTTCATCACTTCCAAGGCGACATTGACGCTTTGGTTATTTGGATATCCGAGTTTTAATATATCTTTTCCTTTTAGTTTTAAATTTCCCATTGTTTCCTTTTTTACATTATTTGGGCTTCTACGTCCTGAAAGCTTTCTGCAATCTCTCGCAGATATGGTGCAGGTAACGCATAAATGCATGTATACCTGTACGGCAATATTCTTATTGCTTCAAGAAATATTGCTTGAAAATCCACGGAATATTTATTTTATAATCAAAATTCATTATTCCGTTGATATTTTCTTGTTTATTACATCTTTTTAATCGTTCTTTCTGCTTCTGCCTTTCATACGAAGCAGAATGATCATTTTTCAGATATAGGGTATATACAAATTCAATATTCCGGATGTATTACTTTTCATTCAACTAAAACATTAGTTGAATGAATTAATAATGATGAAATCCATGAATTTTTGAATTGTAAAATTCTATGATCTGATCCTTTATGACACTAAAGATTCGGGAAACTTAGTTTGAAATATTGCGCAATAAAAAACCCGAAATCTCTACGACTTCGGGTGTTGATATTTCATTGTACTGTTATTCTATGAGTGTACCAAACCACGAAGCCTTACCACCATAAGGGGTAATCCAACTGTAGAATTCTGTTTTGTTCTGAACATTGCTTCGTTGTTTTTAAATGGTTAAACTTTGATTTACAGGTGCAAATATAGAATTATTTTTTCAATCTCCAATTCTTTTTAAATCTTATTTTTGTACTATGAAGAGTATACATAAAATTTTATTGGGCTTACTTCCACTGATTTTTGTTGGATGTAAGAAAGAAACTCCGGCAAAAGAAGAAGAAAAAATAAAGGTAACGGAAAAGGGCTGTTTTTCACCTTATTTTATGAAAAAGATTCTTAATTTACAGGAAATGAAGAGTCAGGCCAGAGTCCTTGATTCATTGACGAAAGGAAAGGGAAGCATTGGCTTTGTGGTAGACAGCTCAAAGGCTCACAATATCTGGAACTATTCTATTTCTGCGGGCTATAACGGCCCGGATCGTTTTGAAACCTATCATGTCTTCCATGCGTCAAGTGATCAGTGTAATACCTTAAAAATCCAGGAACCTGTTTCCGGAGAATATATTTCTATAGAGGAATGGAGAAAACGTAAAAGCGAGCCTTCTAAAATGGAATCTCTTCTGAAGCCCGGAAATTATAGTTTACCTCTTAAAAGCCTGCCACAAGCAGAAGTAAAATTCCAGAAAACAGATTTTTTGATAAAGGGTTCTCAGGAATACAGCTGCGGCAATCCTATATTCCGGTATTTCCCTTTAACCCGTTATAAAAATATTGAACTAATTCTTGTACCGATGGATTGCGGAGATTTTGAATACCGGTACTATCTCCTTACGGTACATGAAAACAAAATAGCCGGAGAGGCTTATGTGGAAGGCGTGTGGTTTGATCCCGGAAAAGATGACCAACTGGAAGAAGTCAGCAGCTATGAGATCAGTAAAAACGGTAAGATCACGGTAAAAACGGACCATACTTCCGATGGAAAGACTCAAAAAACCACCTATACGAATTATCAGATCATGGATGACGGTAAAATAAAGCACCTGTCTGACATATAAAATAAAGGCTGTTTCTTTTGGGAACAGCCTTTATTTGTATTTTTAAATTTTAAAGTCCGGATGACTGGGCTAACATTTTTTCTAAAATTTCTACGGCACATTTAGGTAGATTGGTTCCTGGGCCAAAGATAAAGTCCGCCCCGTTGGCATACAGGAACTCATAATCCTGTTGCGGAATTACACCTCCCACCACAATAGCAACGTCGTCTGCACCCAGCTTTTTAAGCTCTTCCACTACTTGTGGCACCAATGTTTTATGTCCTGCTGCCAGGGAGGATACTCCCAAGATGTGAATATCGTTTTCAACGGCCTGTTTAGCCACTTCTTCAGGAGTCTGAAATAAGGGAGCCACATCAACATCGAATCCCATATCTGCAAAGGCAGTAGCAACCACTTTAGCGCCTCTGTCATGACCATCCTGCCCCATTTTCGCCACCATCAGCCTTGGGCGGCGGCCTTCTTCTTCTTCAAATTTCTGAGTAAGGTGAAGGGCTTTTTCAAAATATTCGTTTTTACCGGCATTCATAGCGTATACACCAGAAATTGTTTTAATATTGGCCTTATATCTTCCAAAAGTTTCTTCCATGGCATCACTCATTTCGCCAAGGGTTACTCTTCTTCTTGCTGCTTCGATGCATAATGCAAGAAGATTTCCTTTTCCTGTTTTAGCACTTTCACGGATCTCACCAAGGATCTGCTCAACCGCTTCTGTATTCCTTTCAGCTTTGATTTTATTAAGTCTTTCAATCTGCTTTCTGCGAACTTCTGTATTGTCGATATCCAGAATTTCTATGGCATCCTGTTGTAATGATGTTTTGAATGAATTGACTCCAATGATGAATTCTTCTCCGCTATCAATTTTAGCCTGTTTTTTCGCTGCAGCCTCTTCAATCCTCATTTTAGGAATTCCGGCTTCTATGGCTTTGGTCATACCTCCTTCCTGCTCTACCTCATCAATATACCTCATCGCCTCTTCAATCATCTGCTGGGTAAGACTTTCTACCAGATTACTTCCACCCATCGGATCTACTACATCACAGATTCCGCTTTCCTGCTGAAGAATAATCTGGGTGTTTCTGGCAATTTTTGCTGAATAATCTGTAGGAAGCGCAATTGCTTCATCCAGCGCATTGGTATGTAAAGACTGTGTTCCTCCCAATGCCGAAGATAATGCCTCGATAGCAGTTCTGGTAATATTATTGAAAGGCTCCTGTTCTGTAAGGGACCAGCCTGAAGTTTGCGAATGGGTTCTTAATGCTAATGATTTTGCATTCTGAGGGTTAAACTGCTTTAAAAGATTGGCCCAGATATATCTTGCGGCACGCATTTTTGCAATTTCCATGAAGTGGTTCATGCCGATGGCCCAGAAGAAAGACAATCTGGGTGCAAAATCATCCACATTCATTCCGGCTTTAATCCCTGTTCTCACATATTCCAGGCCATCTGCAAGGGTATATGCCATTTCCAGTACCGGAGTGGCTCCTGCTTCCTGCATATGGTATCCTGAAATGGAAATTGAGTTGAATTTCGGGATATTCTGAGAAGTATATTCAAAAATATCCGCAATGATTTTCATAGAAGGTGCAGGCGGATAGATATAAGTATTTCTTACCATAAACTCTTTCAGAATATCATTCTGAATGGTACCTGAAAGCAATTCCTGTTTTACCCCCTGTTCTTCTGCGGCTACGATATAAAAAGACAAAATCGGGAGTACGGCTCCATTCATGGTCATGGAAACAGAAATCTGGTCCAGCGGGATTTCGTTGAATAAAATCTTCATATCTTCAACGGAATCTATGGCAACTCCGGCTTTTCCTACATCTCCTACCACCCTTGCATGATCAGAGTCATATCCTCTGTGAGTGGCAAGGTCAAAGGCTACGGAAAGCCCTTTTTGCCCTGCTGCAAGGTTTCTCCTGTAGAACGCATTGGATTCTTCAGCGGTAGAAAAACCTGCATATTGACGGATTGTCCAGGGTTTTTGAACATACATTGTGGAATACGGCCCTCTCAGATAAGGTTCAATCCCCGGAGAAGTTTGTGTTAATGACTGATCTTTAACATCTTTTTTCTCATAAGAGGATTTAAGTTCCAATCCGTCTTTCTCAAAAGTATAGATTTCCCTTTCCTGAGGTAATACACTAAAATCCGGTTTTTTCACAGAAATTGTTTTTCGCATTCCAATAATTTTTGTCTCCGTAAAGTTAATTTTTTTGAACGAAACATGAAACTCCTGTTAACATCCGGAAATTCTGGCTATTAAACGAGAAAAGACCGGGCAATCTTCCGGTCTTTATGATTATATATTCTATGCCTCGTTTTTATAAACCTGGCAAGACATTCATTATATAGGATAGTATCCTGGTTTAAATATTAAAGTTTTATTCCCATTTCATACAAAGCAAATGATATAAGATCTGCATTTTCACTGATCACCTGATCTGTTGATCTTCCGGCACCATGTCCTGCATTCTTTTCAATTCTCAGCAAAACAGGGTTTTTGCAAGCCTGTTTTTCCTGAAGTTCTGCTCCAAATTTGAACGAATGGGCAGGAACTACTCTGTCATCATGATCACTGGTAATAATCATTGTAGATGGATAGCATGTTCCGGCTTTTACATTATGTACCGGAGAGTAAGATTTAAGGTATTCGAACATTTCTTTACTGTCTTCAGCTGTTCCGTAGTCATATGACCAGCCCGCTCCGGCTGTAAATTTATTGTATCTCAGCATATCCAGAACTCCTACTCTAGGGAAGGCCACTCTGGCAAGATCCGGACGCATTGTCATGGTTGCCCCTACCAATAGTCCTCCATTTGATCTTCCTGAAAGTGCCATATATTCTTTTGATGTATATCCTTTATTCTGAAGATATTCTCCGGCAGCAATGAAGTCCTCAAAAACATTTTTCTTCTGCTGCTTGGTTCCTGCATCATGCCATTTTTTACCGTATTCACCTCCACCACGGATATTCGGAACGGCATAGATTCCTCCATTTTCCATCCAAATGGCGTTGACTACAGAGAAAGAAGGCTGTAAGCTGATGTTAAAACCTCCATATGAATATAAAATAGTCGGGTTCTTACCATCCAGTTTAGTTCCTTTTTTATAATTAATCATCATAGGCACTTTCGTACCGTCTTTTGAGGTATAAAATACCTGCTCCGAAATATAATCATCAGGATTAAATTTCACTTTTGGCTTCTGGTATACTTCAGATTTACCGGAATCTACATTGAATTTATAGGTTGTTCCCGGTGTAATATAATTACTGAAAGAATAGTAAACATCCTTTTCTTTTTCTTTTCCTCCGAAACCGGAAATATTACCTTTCCCGGGAAGTGTTATTTCTCTGACCAGTTTTCCTGTTTTATCGAACTGTTTTACCTGGTCAATTGCATCAATCATATAAGTAGCAAAGAAATATCCTCCTCCGGAAGAGATTCCCAATACATTTTCTGTCTGCGGAATCACATCTTTCCAGGTTTCAGGGGCCGGATTACTTATCGTTGTTTTTACAAGACGCATATTCGGTGCATCTTTATCCGTGAAGATGAAAAGCTCATCTCCCTGTGTATCTACAATTCCTGCATTGATATCAAATCCTTTGGTAATCTGAACGAAATCTCCACCTTTTTTTAAATCTTTTATATATAATTCATTTCCATTGGTAGCATTGGCTGCGGAAATGATCAGGTATCTCTGATCTTCGGAGACCTCTGCACTCAGATATCTCCTCGGCGTTTTCTCGCCTCCGAAAATAAGTTTGTCCTCAGACTGTTTTGTTCCCAGTTTATGGAAATATACCTTATGTTTATCCGTCATTCCGGAAAGCACGGTTCCTTCTTTCGGTTTATCATAGCTTGAGTAATAAAACCCTTCGTCTCCCTGCCATGAAATTCCACTGAATTTTATATCCAATAAAGTATCGTCAATTTGTTTTCTGGTAACGGCATCAATAATGATAATTTTGTTCCAGTCGCTTCCTCCTTCAGAGATGGAATAGGCGGCAAGATTACCTTTTTTGTTGAAGGAGAGGTTGGAAAGCGATGTAGTTCCTTTTTCTGAAAATTTATTAGGATCTAAAAAAACTTCTGTAACCTTTGTTTTGTTGTGGGTTCTATACAAAACAGACTGTGCCTGAAGACCATCATTTTTATAATAGTAAGTGTAATCTCCTTCTTTGAAAGGGGCAGAAATTTTTTCGTAATTCCATATTTCTTTCAATTGGTTTTTAATTTTGTCCCTGAAGGGAATTTTCGAAAGATAATTCTGGCTGTAGGCCACTTCTTCATCTACCCATTTTTTTGTAGCTTCGGAATCGTTTTCCAAATCCCTGAACGGGTCGGATACTGTGGTCCCGAAATAAGTATCTGTCTGATTTCCTTTTAATGCTTTAGGATAATTCATTTTCTGAGAATAAAAAGATGCTGAAAAAAGAACTCCAGCCGTTAATAACATCGGTTTAAAATTCATAGTAAACGGTTTTCTCAAAAATACATAAAGTATGTGACATAAAAAAAGCCCCGGAAATCCGAAGCTTTAGTTATTGTATTATTCTTTTGATCCGAAACTGTCGAAGTAAAAATCGGTCAGGTTGGAAACAATCTCATCAGGACTTCCGTTCCAATAGTATATTTTCCCGCCTTCTTTCAGTTCATATAAACTAAACTGCTGATCGGTAGTTACTGTTTTATCTGCATTTTTAAACTCCTGGGCAGCCTGGGTAAGATACTGCTTAAGCACCTCAGGTTTTACTTTTTTGGTATCTCCTGTAGGCCCGGAAGTTAATTTTGAAGGAACTTTAAAGCTTACGGAATAAGTGACCTCAGCAATTTTCTCATTTTCAACATATTCGTTCGGAACTACTTTTACATTCTTAATCGTCAGTTTTCCCTGTTTGAAATTATTGAGCATTTCTCTGAAATAATCTTCTGCTTCCTTTTTACACGCTGAAGCTGTTGCTTTAGGAAAAGCCGCTAGGAAGTTATCCACACTGGTTTTCAGCATTTCTTCTGAAGTTTCTTTAAAATTAACCTGATAAGCATTCTGCCCTTCTACTGTAGGTCTCAGGTAGTCATTAAGTTTACCCAGCGCTGTTTCATCGTTGTTCACAAAGGTGCCAAAGAACATTTCAAATGCTTCCGCAGGTTTTTTTACCTCTGCCTGAGCCGAAAGATGTTGTCCTGCCATAGCCAACAACAGAAACAAAATAATTTTGTAGTTTTTCATAGTTTAATATTTAAGATTTTAATTAAGTAATCTAAAAAGAAAAGCCTCCGAAAATTCAGAGGCTATATTGTATTTTAAAACTTTTAGTAGTTTTCTTCTTCGCCCTTCATTTTCTCTGCATTTTCCGCCATGATTACCGCATCTATCATTTCAGAAATGTCTCCGTTCATATATGCATCCAGATTATACATGGATTTGTTGATTCTATGATCTGTTACCCTTCCTTGCGGATAATTGTACGTTTTGATTTTTGCAGAACGGTCTCCCGTAGAAACCATTGTTTTTCTTTGAGCAGCAATATCTCCCTGTACTTCCTGCAATTTGATATCATATAATTTGGCACGAAGCATTTCCATTGCCAATTCGCGGTTAGCCAGCTGGGAACGGGCCTGCTGACAAACAACTACCAGCCCTGAAGGCTTGTGTGTCAGCTGAACTTTAGTTTCAACCTTGTTTACGTTCTGACCACCGGCACCTCCTGAACGGGAAGTCTGCATTTCAATATCAGCAGGATTGATTTCTACGTCTACTTCTTCAGCTTCAGGTAAAACCGCAACCGTAATGGCAGAGGTATGTACCCTTCCCTGGGATTCAGTTTCCGGCACACGCTGTACACGGTGTACACCTGATTCAAATTTCATGATTCCGTACACCCCTTCTCCTTCTACCTTCATGATCAGTTCCTTGTAACCTTTTGCAGCTTCGTTGGAATCTGTCACTTCATGTCTCCATCCTTTTGCTTTAAAGTACATGGTATACATCCTGTAGATATCTTCTACAAAAATTGCAGCTTCATCACCTCCTGTTCCCGCACGTAATTCCACGATAACGTTTTTATCATCTGCAGGATCTTTAGGAATCAACAATACTTTAAGTTCTTCTTCCAATCCCGGAATTCTGGATTGTGCTTCTAATTTTTCTTCTTTAGCAAGATCTACCAAGTCTCTATCTGAACCATCAGCAATAATTTCATCAGATTCTGCAATAGAATCCAAAGCTCCTTTGTACTGATCGTACACCCTAACAATTTTCCCTAAGTCACTATATTCTTTGTTCAAAGAAGAATATCTTTTTTGATCTGAAATGACATCAGGCTGTATAATAAGGTCTGCAACCTCATTATATCTTTGTTTTATAGCTTCTAATTTTGGAATTAATGATTTCGACATTGTAGAAATTTTGTGGGTGCAAAGATACGGATTATTAATTCAAAATTAAAATCACAAATGAGCATAAATTTTTGAACACTAGAGGAAACGGCAAAAAGCAGATTTACCCTTTACTTAATTTTCTTCAGGGGCATTCCCTTCGTCTTTCTTGCTTCCTGAGAGTCTTTTGTCAATGACATACAGAATAATCCCCACCGCTATTATTCCTAATCCTATCATACTCTCTTTAGGGTTATGGATAAAGGTGAAATAAAGGATATAAACACTGAACAGCAAAAAAACAGTCGGAAAAATATAAAAAGCATTGGATTTGAATATTGTACGGTCTCCCTTTTTAAGGAAATATACCGTGGAAATTGCCAGGCTTGCAAATAATTGAAGAATAAAAGCGGTATACACAAAGATTTCTTTAAAGCTTCCTGTCAGAATAATAATGGCAGCAATTACAGCGTGGGCAAAGATTGCCCTCACCGGAATTCCTTTTTTATTTCCCTTAGAAAGCGGTTTCCATATGTGTGTATCTCTGGCAAAGGCCTGAGTCAGTCTCGATCCCACCCATAAATAACCGCTGATGGTGGCTATCAGCTGTAATGCAATAAAAATGTTTACTATTTTCCCAAAACTGATCCCCAGCATATTAATGGCAGCTTCTCCCATGACATCCTCTTTTCCTGCCAGCTGGGTTACCGGAGCATGTTTCAGCATAATGTAATTAACCAGCAAATAACTCAACGTTACAAAAACAGTTCCTATAATCAGTGATTTGGGAAGGTTTTTTTGAACCTCCTTTATTTCTCCGGCAATATAGGAGGCCGAGTTCCAGCCGGTATAGGAGTAAGTCACAAAAACCAGAGAGGTGGCAAAAGCAGGAAGCATAATCTCCTTCTGCCAGCTATTACTGAAATTCAGGCTGTTCCCTATTTGCGGAGATCCTGAAAGACCAACTCCTACTATAACCAGTATGATAATAAAGGCTATTTTAATAAAAGTGAAAAAGTTATGAAAACGGCTCGACGTTTTTAAGCTGAATGATAAAGTAGTGGCAACCAGAAAAATGGCCATCATTGCAAAACCGTTTCCAAAAGTATAATCAAATACAGAGAGATATTTAGACATGGCCAATGCGGCTAACGCAACAGGGGAAGAGAATCCGATAATCAAAGAAATCCAGCTTATAAGATAACCAAATAAAGGATGATATGTTTCTTTAAGGTAAATAAAGTCGCCGCCATTCCCTTTAAAATGGGATCCCAATTCTGCATAGCAAAAGGCTCCGAACAAAGCCAGAATCCCACCTATTATCCATAACAGGAATATGCTGTAGGTATTGGTGATATCGGATAGCTGAAACCCCAGCGTGGTAAAAATCCCGGTTCCGATCATATTGGAAACTACAATGGCGGCGGCTGTTTTCCAGCCGATCTGATGTGAAGCTGTGCTCATCTGATAATTAAAAATTAAAATTTAGTCTTCCAAAGAAATAGCTTCCCAGAGTCCCCATCTGAACCGGCGCATATTTGAACACTCCATAATATGAGTTTTCATATATCTGGCGATCTGAAAAGACATCAAATACATTATTAGCTCCAATGGTAAAGTTGATGTTTTTTGTAATATCATATCCCACACTAAGATCTGTCACGATTTTGGGTGAAAATTCCTGAACACCTCCAAACGGATAGCCGTCTCTTATGACTTTGCCAAAATAGGTATTTCTTACGAGAAAATTGAATTTTTCTATTCCATAGTTCAACCCTAAGGATGCTTTGGTTTTTGGTGACAAAGATTCTATAATATTGATCTGGTCCGGACCAAAGAATTCATTTTGGGAAGTTCCCAAGTTTTCCGGAAAATGGAAATCTGTAATTTTTGTCTCTGTATAGTTTCCTGCCAGATTAATGTTTAAGTTTCCACCTGCTAACTTCCAATCATAGGAGATAACCACGTCTACCCCTTTGGTTTCCGTATCAACCGCATTTGTGAAAAACCTTCCACTTTCTACGCCATAATCTGCCAGTCTGGGATCTGTAATATTACTGGTAATCACAATTCTGTCTTTGACTTTAATCCAATATCCGTCTATTGTAATGAACAGTCTGTTTAATGGTTTCAGGGTAAATCCTGCACTGGCATTGACTGATGTTTCCTGTTTTAGTTTATCAAATCCTAAAATCCTGGCTGCATCACTGTCATTCCTGAAAATTCCTTTCGTCACAATTCCTGCCCCGGAAGTCGAGATATCTGCATAAGAGTTGTTAAAATACTGCTGCTGAAGAGAAGGCGCCCTGAAGCCGGTTCCTACGGCCGCTCTTACCGCATAATCCGGAACAAATTCATATCGTACAGCCAATTTTCCGTTCAGGGTATTGCCAAAGTCGGAATAATTTTCAAATCGTGCTGCCACATCAATATTCAGCTTTTTATCCAGATCATATGATACATCAGCATATACAGCCGTGGAATGTCTGTCTTTTTTCAAGGCATTCTGAGGTGAGAATCCTATAAAAGACTGGGAGCCACCTGCTCCTATTACAGTTGATCCCTGAGTTGCAATATTTCCATTGATATCGTACTGGGTGTAAGATGCTTCGTCCCCCTCTTTGATCTGGTATTGTTCAAACCTGAATTCACCACCAAATGCAATATTAAATCTGTTCAGACTTTTAGAAACATCCAGGTTAACCGTATTTTGCAGAAAACTATGTGCTCCTGCATAAAAACGGGTTGGGGATTTTACTCCCAGTGAAGCATTATTGGTATTGCTTACGTTATAATTAAAGGTATTGCTGCCAAAGGTATTGCTAAGATCAATCAACCAATTATTGATTGTATATTTTGCACCTACTGCATAAGAAACATCATACACATGGGATCCGAGGGTTGCCTGGAAGCCGTTTGGATAGATTGAAGAAACCACATTGAATGTTTCACTGGGAAGTCTTCTGAAACCAAAACCTTTTCCTTCTTTGATACTGAACCCTCCGAAGGAATAAAGTTTAAAGTTTTCATTAAAAGGATATTCTGAATTAAAAAAAAGCTGTCCCTGCCTGATCTGGGCATCTCCGATCTGAAAATTGAAATCATCGCGGATTAACCCTCTTTTTCTTATTTCCTCATCATCTGCTGCTCTGGCTGCATCCGGATCATCTGCAAACGGGTATGCAAAATTATCTCCGAAAATATCCAGATCATGATTTTGAGTTCTTGTTGTTTTCCCTCTGTGGCTTACCTGTAATGACAGATTGATATAACCGTCTTTTTTTCCTAAAGAGGCGCCGTAATTTGCTCCTGCCTGATAGGTATCCCCATCATTTCTACCGCTGAGCCCATAAGTAATGCTCGCTGTAGCGCCTTGATTCTTTTTAAGAATAATATTGATAACCCCCGCAATAGCATCTGAACCATATTGTGCTGCGGCACCGTCTCTTAAGACTTCTATCCTGTCTATGGCGATCACCGGAACCGTGCTCAGATCTGTTCCTACGGAACCGTTCCCTACGGTATTCTGGTAATTCACTAAAGAAGTCGTATGCCTTCTTTTTCCATTAACCAGTACCAGCACCTGGTCAGGCCCCATTCCCCTTAAGGTAACAGGATCAATATGTTCCGTCCCGTCCGATGCCGACTGCCTTACAGAATTGAATGATGGAATTACATAATTCAGAAGATCCTGAACAGTAACCTGGGGAGAGGCCTTCTGTATTTTTTCAATATTGATGACATCTACCGGAACGGGTGTTTCCAATTTTGTTCTTTTGGCATTCCTGTTTCCGACAATAATAATATCCTCGATTTGTTTTCCTTTTTCCTCCTGTTCCTGGGCTGTAACGATAATGGTTCCCAACAGTAACACTGCTATACTTAATTTTTTCATTTGTTCTTGCCAATTAAAATATTCCTGCGGTTCGACCCCGCAGATATACAAGACATCAAGAAATGGAATTCACATCAGAATATTGACTTCACTTATCTTCCCCTCGGGTTGGAATTAGCACCTTTACACTTCTGGAATCATGTCGGTTGCTAAGGTTTCATTGGGCCAAATCCCTCCACCTTTCTTGATAAATCTACTGCAAAAGTAGACTATTTTTTCTAATATGCAAAAGGTAAATATGCAGGTGTGCTCATTTACCTTTTATTTTTATATAATGCTGATTTCTGTTTATCTTATGATCATTTTCTGAATGGCTATCCCTGTATCCGACTTCAGATGAATAAAATAGGTCCCGGCCGGATAATGGACTTTCAATTCGTGGGTTCCGCTTTCATTCAATAATTTAAAAGATCCGATTCTCTTTCCGTTCATATCAGAAATGGTTATTTCACCATTTCTGGCTTTGCTGTAAATGAGTTTTGCAACACCATTTTTTACCGGATTATCTGCTATTTGAAGAGATAATTTGTGGGATGCGTTTATATCATCGGTTGACAGAGCTCCTGCATAATTTCCGAAGATCCTGAATTCACCCGGAAGTAATGCTATCGGAGCGGTGGTTGAGGCAATATTCAAAACCGAATTATCCATAAGGTTCTGCCATTGACCTGTATACGGAAAATATGGAACTACATTTTGCACGGAAGTGGTAAAGTTAGCCAGAACCACTACATTTTTCATTCCATTGAGGGTATTGTCATAAAGGTATATTCTTGTAATGAGGCCATCAGGATCATTCGCCAGGTTATTTGATTCTATACTGTATGTTTTTGTTGTAAAGATCCCGTTGGTATTTCTGAGATTAATGATTTTTGCCCAGGTGTCATATACCGCCTTTCTGTTCATATCTGTATCATACCCTAAAGCAAAAGCAACAGGTTTTTCATCGGTTCTGCATCCAGTACTGATGGTACCATTGGTACATCTGTTAATACTAAACTCATACCCCAGCTCTCCGAACTGCCAGATCATTTTCGGGCCCGGAATGGTAAAAAATGCAGCTCCAAAAGTTTTCATTCTCTCAAGAGCCGTATTCAGGTTTTTAACATTATAGCTTCCATTGACAGCTCCATAGGTAAGGTTTTTAAACATCAGCCTTTCTTCATCATGGCTTTCTCCATAGCCTACAGCATGCATATTGGTAAATCCATGCAATGCATGATTCATCCTGTCATAGTTGCTGTTTTCCTTATAGCCCATCGTATTTTGATTGTAAGGCTCCGTCTGTTTATTCCAAAGGAGAACGCCCTTGCCTTCCGCCACTCTGTAATTGGCCCATTGCTGTTCTTCGGCATCCGTTCCCAGATGTTCAAATATCATGTAAGAATTAGGATCAATAGCCCATTGTTTATCTGCATAATGTTTCATAATATCCACTCTGTCCTGTTGATAGGCATTGGTACAGGCTTCATCATTCTCAGAACAGTTTTGGGTGAATCCTTTCGTCAAATCCCAACGGAAACCGTCAATATGATACTCTGTCAGCCACTGCTGAAGGCATCTTTCCACATAATACTGAGTGGAAGGGCTTGAATGATTGAAATCGTTAAATACATTATATGAATGCTTCGGAACCTGGTTAAAATAAGGATTATTCTGGGCTACATCTCCATAACCGTCTCCATCCGGATCTACATTCCAAAGCCTAACCAAAGGTGAACGGCCTGTTGCATGATTCAGCGCGATATCCAGGATTACTGCAATTCCGTTTTGATGGCACAAATCCACGAATTCTTTAAATTTCTCCGGGGTTCCATAAGCCTTATCCAGGGCATAATGAAACGATGTATTATATCCCCAGGAAAGGTTACCGTCAAACTCCATAATGGGAAGCAGTTCTATCGCATTAATATTTAGACTTTTTAAATAAGAAATTTTATTAATCAGAGATTGCCAGTTTTTTTCCTGGGTAAAGTCTCTCAACAGCAATTCATAGATTACTAAATTTTCTTTGGCAGGCCTTTGAAAATTAGTCACCTGCCAGTTATAGGGAGATTGCCCGGTTGCAAACGTAGAAACTTCAAAATCCTGTCCTGCCGGAAATGCAGGCAAATTCGGATATGTTGCGGCAGAGATCGAAGGATCATCATAAGAGGATAAAATCTGTGGTGAGTAAGGATCTGCTACTTTTCTTAAATCATTTGTTCTGTATTGAAATGAATATAATTGCTGGGGAGTGAGCCCACTAAGCTCAATCCAGTAAAGATCGGGGTTTGTGGTATCTTTCTTCATTAAATAAGCATCGTCTACAGCCCAGTTATTAAAACTTCCTATTACATGTACAAAGTTTTTGTTTGGAGCATATAAAGCCAACCCTACCTTTGTCTGATCTGTTGGATGGTAATTAATTCCCTGCCTGATCCAACCGGGAATAGATTCTGAGATTACATTTCTGGGAAGCTGTAATATAAAAGAAGCTGTTTTAGTATCAGAACCTTGTATAGCCTTAAGCTCCATATTAGCATCCTGTGTAACAGTATATTGATAAGAATATGACGATGAGGCAGCTGTAGTAGAATGTACCACTGTTCCATTGGCTTTTAGCTGGAAGGTAGCATCCACATTCGTTGTGGCTGTAATATTGATAATGCTTCCTGCCGGAACAGATGTCAGGCTATTGGCTGCAGGGTTTGTCAGATTTAAACTTAATACTCCCACATTAACAAAAATATCGGGTGATGTCTGATGGGATCCACTTTTATCTTTTAATAAGAATCCGAATCTTCCGATCCCTGTTCTGCCGAAAAAAGAAGTTGGGGTGAAGCTTAGAGAATAAGTGTCTGCAACAGCATCATAGCTGAGTTTATTCAAATCGCTGGAGCTGTTCCAGCTCCCATTGGTAGGGCAATCCTGGCTATTCTGATAATTGGTGTCAAATGACCATGACCATATATAAATGGCATTATTGGAAACTCCCCAGGCAGCTTCATCAATCTGATCTCCGGGAATAGTCAGTGTAATGGCATCCGTTTCATTGAAAGGATTAGGAGTAATGGTATAATTGATCTGCCCAAAAACAAAGACTGTAATAAGCAGGGAAACAACGGAATAAAACTTTTTCATAGTATTATTTTTACCGAATATAATATTAAATTTTCTTATTTGTATTGAATGGACTCTGAAATTGCCGATGAAGTTGTTTATACATGTAAAAGAAAGGATCAAGTGCAAAAGTTGGGGGTATATAATATTTAGATCTATTTAATTTTTAAAATTCACGCAAGGGGTTTCTTTTTGATTACCCTTTATTTTAGGTAAGCTAAGAAATGAATTGATCTTTAATCGATTCTGATGAAGCGAAGACTTTGCATGCGCTTCATCAGCAGCTATGCTGCCTTTTTTGCCTACCTGAAATAGACATTATTTTTTTTAAACTTTGCGTGAAAAACGAACTCAATAATTTTGATGCTAATCAATAATGGACAGAATTTTTTATATTCAGACCCAATGTATTATGTCCAAATTTTTGAGACTGACCCAAAAGAAATCCCGAGTCTTTCCGGAATAGCTGACACTGGGAAATAAAAAAACCGCTTAACGGATTAAGCGGTTTATATATGTTGTTTTGCTTTGATATTACTTTTTCAGAATTCAGGTGAAAAAGCAATGACAATCAATTAATGATGATGTCCGTGATCGTGGATAAAAGGCCCGTTCCCTTTAGGCTGGTTATAAATAACCTCTACCCCTTCCTGCTCATAGATGTTCTTTCTTCTGATATCTTCAGGATCGAAAGGCTTCACTTTTCCGAAGTACTCTTTCAAACCTTCTGTTAACCACATTGGGATTACTAATCCGAAGAACATGAAAATACACCAGAATCCTACTAAGAACATCGTAATGAAGAATATAGTCCATAGGAACTGGTAGAACGGCCAAAATGCTGATAAAATCGTTATCATTCTCTTAAAGATTTTAGGCAAAAATAGAACTTTTTTCTTTTTTACACAAAAGATACAGGACCTATTTTTTAATTTATTTTAATTCTATATAGGTTTAAGGCTATTAGTGAGCAAGATCAGCAAAGAAATCATTTCCTTTATCATCTGTAATAATGAATGCAGGGAAGTCTCTGACTTCAATTTTCCTTACGGCTTCCATACCTAATTCCGGAAAATCTACAACATCTACAGATACAATATTGTCTTTAGCAAGAATGGCAGCCGGGCCCCCGATGGATCCCAGATAGAAACCTCCGTATTTATTGCACGCCTCCGTAACCTCTTTGCTTCTGTTTCCTTTTGCAAGCATGATCATACTTCCGCCATGGCTCTGGAATTCATCCACATACACATCCATTCTTCCTGCCGTAGTAGGCCCGAAGCTTCCTGAAGCCATTCCTTCCGGAGTTTTTGCCGGCCCTGCATAATAAATCGGGTGATTTTTGAAATATTCAGGCATGGGTTTACCACTATCAATAATTTCTTTGATTTTTGCGTGGGCAATATCTCTGGCAACAATCAGGGTTCCGTTCAGCTTTAGCCTTGTTTTGATCGGATATTTTGAAAGTTCTGCCAGAATCTCAGGCATTGGTTTATTGAGATTAATCTCAACCGCCTCTTCCAGGTGTGGCGGAGTAGCAGGCAGGAATCTTTTTGGGTCCTGCTCCAGTTGCTCAAGGAAAATACCCTCTTTGGTAATCTTTCCTTTGATATTTCTATCTGCAGAACAGGAAACGCCCATTCCTACCGGGCAGGAAGCGGCATGTCTCGGAAGTCTGATGACCCTTACATCGTGAGTCAGGTATTTACCCCCAAACTGTGCTCCGATTGCACTTTCCTGGCAGATTTTCTGAACTCTTGCTTCCCATTCAAGGTCTCTGAACGCTTGTCCTGCCTCATTTCCTTCCGTTGGAAGATTATCATAATATTTTGCCGAAGCTTTCTTTACTGCTGCAAGATTGGCCTCTGCTGAAGTACCTCCGATAACCAGTGCAAGATGGTATGGCGGGCACGCTGCTGTTCCCAGATCCGAAATTTTTTCCCTGATAAATTCTTCTAGGGATTTTTCGTTCAATAAAGATTTTGTCTTTTGATATAAGAATGTTTTATTGGCAGAACCTCCTCCTTTCGTTAAGAATAAAAACTCATAATAATCACCTTTTTTAGCATAGATATCAATCTGTGCCGGAAGATTTGATCCTGAGTTCTTCTCATCGAACATGGTTAAAGGAACAACCTGGGAATATCTCAGATTTCTTTTTTGGTATGTATTGTAGATTCCTTTACTAAGGTATTCTCCATCATCAACTCCCGTGTAAACATCTTCTCCTTTTTTACCCATAACAATGGCAGTTCCTGTATCCTGGCAGGAAGGAAGTGCTCCTTCAGCCGCTACAGCTGCATTTTGCAACAGGTTATAGGCAACGAATCTGTCATTATCAGTAGCTTCAGGATCATCAATAATTCTTCTGAGACTTTCTAAGTGTGAAGAACGCAACATGAAAGAGACGTCAGCCATCGCTTCTTCGGCCAATAGTTCCAATCCTTTTGGATCAACCGTTAAGATTTCTCTGTCTCCCAGTTTTTCAACTTTTACATAATCTGATGTAAGCTTTTTATACACCGTATCATCTTTCTGAATTGGATACGGATCCTGATATCTAAATTCCATTCAATTTTTTGTTTGCACAAAAATACGGCTTCCATTAAAAAAATATGAGTAAAATCAGTCATTAAAATCGATATTTATAATGATTATAAATTGCAGAATTCTGAGTTTATAAGTACCTTTATTCGAGCTAAATAAATCAGGCTATAAAGTATTTACCGCTTAAGGTTTTTTTAAGATTCAGATACTAACTGCTGATAAGGATACAGGTTTTTGAAATCTTCGGTCTCTTATCCATGAGCAATTGCAGAATGATTTTAACCTCTAAGTGCCGTAAATAATAAAACAGATTATAAAATTCCATCACAATGAATTACAGAATAGAAAAAGACACCATGGGAGAAGTGCAGGTCCCTGCAGACAAACTTTGGGGTGCACAGACGGAGCGTTCCAGAAATAATTTTAAAATCGGTCCTGAAGGCTCCATGCCTCACGAGATTATTGAAGCTTTTGCCTATCTGAAAAAAGCGGCGGCTTATACCAATACGGACTTGGGTGTGCTTCCTGCTGAGAAAAGGGATATGATTGCCAAAGTTTGCGATGAAATTCTGGAAGGAAAGCTTAATGATCAGTTTCCTTTGGTCATCTGGCAGACAGGTTCCGGAACTCAATCCAACATGAATGTCAATGAAGTCATTTCAAATAAGGCTCACATCAATAATGGCGGGACTTTAGGCGAAAAATCAGAAATCCATCCGAACGATGATGTCAATAAATCCCAGTCTTCCAATGACACCTATCCTACAGCCATGCATATTGCTGCTTATAAAAAAGTGGTGGAAATAACAATTCCGGCAGTAGAAAAATTAAAAAATACCTTAGCTGAAAAATCTAAGGCATTCAAAGATGTTGTAAAAATCGGAAGAACCCACCTTATGGATGCTACTCCTCTTACGCTTGGCCAGGAATTTTCAGGCTATGTGGCACAATTGGAATTCGGTCTGAGGGCTTTAAGAAATACTTTACCTCATCTTTCTGAACTGGCATTGGGAGGAACTGCCGTAGGAACCGGTCTGAATACCCCAAACGGATATGATGTAAAAGTAGCTGAATACATTGCTAAGTTTACCAGTCACCCTTTTGTAACAGCAGAAAATAAATTTGAAGCGCTTGCTGCCCATGATGCTATTGTAGAAACCCACGGAGCCTTAAAACAGCTTGCCGTTTCTTTATATAAAATTGCACAGGATATCAGATTACTGGCTTCAGGTCCACGTTCAGGAATCGGGGAAATCTACATTCCTGAAAATGAGCCGGGATCATCCATTATGCCAGGTAAAGTGAACCCTACTCAAAACGAAGCAATGACGATGGTCTGCGCCCAGGTTCTGGGAAATGACACGACTATTTCTTTTGCGGGAACACAAGGAAATTATGAGTTGAACGTATTCAAACCTGTAATGGCTTATAATTTCCTGCAGTCTGCCCAGCTGATTGCCGATGCCTGCATTTCATTCAATGACCATTGTGCGGTAGGAATTGAACCGAATCACGAGAGGATTAAAGAACTGGTGGATAAGTCTTTAATGCTGGTAACTGCTTTAAACACTCATATCGGATATGAAAATGCAGCAAAAATTGCTAAAACGGCTCATAAAAACGGGACCACATTAAAAGAGGAAGCCATCAATCTTGGCTTTTTAACTGCTGAACAATTTGATCAGTGGGTAAAACCTGAGGATATGGTGGGCAGCTTGAAATAATACACCTAATTTTATTCATAGACTTATAGAAAAACTCCGGGAATATTCCGGAGTTTTTTACTGATCATAAATTATTTAATCACATTCATTCTGAAAGTTCGGTACTTATGAGGGTTCCGGTCCGGAGGAAACCTGCTCAGCAAAATAATGCTCCAGTTCTTTCAGGGTTTCCGGATTTGTCTGAATATCTTTTACCATCAATCCTTTATTTACCACTACAATCCTGTTGCAGACTTCTGTAGTATGGGACAAATCATGGCTGGAAATAAGAAAAGTAACGCCCTCCTGCTTAGCTAATTCCTTGATTAAATTCTTAAGCTTGATCTGTGTAGATGGGTCCAGATTGGCAAAAGGTTCATCAAGGATAATAATTTCGGGGTTCCCGATAATTGCCCCTACAATACCTACCTTTTTCTGGTTTCCTTTCGACAGGTCACGGATATATTTTCCGGATGCCAAAATCTCCCCGTTGAAGAAATCATGGAAAGGTTTCAGGAATTCATCCACAGAGGCTTTATTTTGCCCCCTCAATTCTCCGATAAAATAAAAATATTCTTCAGGAGTCAGGTATCCGATTAAGAAAGTATCATCTACAAAAGCGGAAACCTTGTTTTTCCATTCTTCGGATTCATTCACTTTAATTCCGTCAATACTTACTGAACCTGTTGTTGCCTGGATCAGATCCAGCATCAGGCTGAACAGAGTTGTCTTTCCGGCTCCGTTATTTCCTACAAGGCCAAATGTTTCCCCGCCCGGTATATCAAGGTGTTCAATATTAAGAACCGTCGCCGGTCCGTAGGTTTTGGTTAAATTATGTATACTGATCATGGCTTAACTTTTATTTTTGAACGCATCCAGCGTACTGTATTTTTCTTTTTTATAATGTTTTACAATAATGTCGAAAATCTTTTCCCTGATAATAAACCCGGCTAACCCCAGAATGGCAATACACACGACACCGGCAGTGATTCCAAAGAAATATTTGGTGACAGCAAAAGCCGCCATAGGAAGTAACATTTTAGGAATCAGCAGAAGCAGGGCGACTAAATTAAAGCTTCCTTTCTGCCCTATTCTTTTTTCTTTTGAATTAAGATCGATCTGGGTTTTATTGAAGGCGCCTGACCAAAGGGTAAACTGAGAATTGACACCAATATTATACAATCCTGCCGCCAAAAAGGTGATATATAACTCCCATCCGAAGTAAACGTAAATTAATGCAATAATAATGGAAGCCCCTGTCACAATATTCATCAGCCACCATTTTGCTTTTAGATATTCCTTATAAGGGACATTCAGGGTCATCATCAATGGGTAGTACGAACTGTCAAAGGCGGGCACCCTCTGCCCAAACAGGAACTGAAATCCTCCTGTTACAAATAACCCCATAAACATCATCATTGCCGGAGTTTTGTATAGTGGAGAAGTAAACATCAGAAGCCCGTAGAAAAGAAACATAAAACTCCCCATGAGAATTCCTTTGGTAACCTTGTTTCGTCTTAACATCTTAATATCATTATTAATAAATGTTCCTATAGCCCCATATTTGTTTAAAAAGGCAATATTTTCTGTTTTTCCCTCTGTTTTCTTTGCTTCAAGGCCCTCGTCCAGGTAAAATGACCGGCGTACATACCTGAAACACAACACCCAAAGCGCTACAAACAACGCAAGAGCGAGTAAAGAAAAGTAAGGACGCTCATAAAAACTATAGAAAACAGATTCCGAATAGGAAAGCACCGGAATAATATGATAATAACCTAATCCTCCGATAAGAGCAAAAACAATTGCAACAATGAGAGCTACGGTCTCTTTTCCGTTAAAAAAGATATTGATGAAATTATTAAGATAGAGCAGGGAAGACACTCCTACAAACCATGCCAGCACTCCGGGAATACTATATCCGTTGAATAAAGCAATTATAGAAAAGGTAATAAAGAAGAGAGAAATCAGCCAGCTGAAAGCGGAAAGGAAAGTCTTGCCCAGCATATAATTGACCAGAGTATTCTTTCTGATATTCATCGTAAGAAACGGCTTTATATTCTGCGTAGGAATCTCCTGCCAGAGATATTTAATGACTAAATCGATAATCCAGGCGATAATCAGGAATTTTGAAACGATCTTTAAGGGATCCTGATGCATTTCTTCCTGTACATAGAAAAAAGCGAGAAATGCGCCTCCTACCAGGCACCCCATAAAGTATAGAATCCCTATAAAACGGAAAATTTTCATGGCAAGATTAACTCCTAAAGAGGTTCCCCTGAAGAAGCTCCTGATCTCCAGCCTTAAAAGCTTTAGAAACATATGTTAGTTTTTTTACATTAGTAAAGATAATGTATAAAATGTTACTTAATTTACATAAAAAAAGATCTTTTTAATAAAAAAAATAAATTATTTTTAATCTTTAAATATGGAGCTTGAGACTTCTTATTCAAAACTCAAGGTTTAAATTTGCCACGATTTAAGACAGATCATAGCTTTAATGATATTTTAGATTATTGCCTCGTTAAATGAATTATTTTATTATCAGGCATTGTTGTTTTAAAATTGCTGCAATCCTGTGTAACTATATCATTATCCGGGTGAAAATTAATTCCCATTTGATTAGGTGTTTCCGGCTTTATCCACATATACGTATTTCCATAGTCTATACATCCTGATTTATCGCCTGTAAAAAACATAACATACGCTTTTAGATTCTTTTGAAAATTAAATCCTGTAAATTTAGTCTCACCGTCTGTCCGATCAAAATTATTATATTCTACAACTCCATTGGAATTAGTTATTTTGACTCTTCCTATTAACATATCCCATTTTTGGGTTTCTCCCACATTTTCTTTTTTGATAAAATTAAATTCATAATTTTTACCATCACTGTTTCCTTTCCATGTACCAACATATTTATTCAGGGAGTTATTAATATCTTTTACATAAGAGGCATTTGGACAATTTTCAAACTGATTACACTGTGCCATTGTTTCGAGAGATACTGTTTGTCCTATACAGCCTGTAAAAACAGCAAGGCATATAATACTTAAAATATTTTTCATCTTTTTTTCATTTAAGAAGAAGAAAGAAATATCCCAGATTTCACCCGGGATATTTACGTTATTGCCTTGTTAAATGGATAACTTTATTGTCTGGCAAAGTTGTCTTAAAGTTACTACAATCCTGAGTCACAATATCATTGTCCGGATGAAAATTAATACTCATTTGATTTGGAGTTTCTGGTTTTATCCGTACATATGCATATCCATAGTCTATACATCCTACCTTATCACCAGAGAAGTCCATTAAATACGCTTTTAAATCTTTCTGAAAATTGAAACCAGTAAATCTGGTTCCTGTGTCAGGTTTATTAAAATTATCGTATTCTACAACACCATTAGCGTTTGTTATTTTTACCCTTCCAATAAGCATGTCCCATTTCTGATTTTCTCCCATATTTTCTTTTTTGATAAAATTAAATTCATAATTTTTACCATCCCTGTTTCCTTTCCATGTACCAACATATTTATTCAGGGAGTTATTAATATCTTTTACATAAGAGGCATTTGGACAATTTTCAAACTGATTACACTGCGCCATTGTTTCGAGAGATACTGTTTGTCCTATACAGCCTGTAAAAACAGCAAGGCATATAATACTTAAAATATTTTTCATCTTTTTAGTTAAGGATAAGAAACGAGACCGCCTCACAACTCGTGAAAACGGCCTTTTTTGTGAAATTTTCATGTATCCCTGTATGAGAAAGGTTTTCGTTTAAACGATTCTCAACCCACATCATCTAGTTGTGATACACTTTCATATTATTGTTTTGTCAGTATTATTTCTTCAGGTAGTGCTTGAGGGAAAGGTGTAGTATTATAATACTGACAATCTGTTGTGATCATATTACGCCCTTTATTAAGTTTCCAATTAAGTCTTGTCTTAGTTGAATCTGTAAAATTAATGGCTATACCTCCAGTAATATTACAAAGGTCTGGATCAACATAAATAAGAGAATACTTATCCCCATATCTTCTAAAACTAACTCCTTTTATTTTGGCATTATCATCAGATAAATTAGAGTTATCATATAAGATGTTATTATTAGAATCCAATACTTTAAACTTTCCAACTAGATAATCTCTATATCGCTTAAAGTCTGCATCATACTTATGGGTTATTTTTTTTAAAGTTATAACAATCGACTTGTTACCCCAAGTCCCTTTCCAAGTTCCTTCGTAATTTTGAAGTTCATTATTAGTATCTTTTTCATAAGAATTTTCCGGAAGATCAACTTCTACTGGTCTAAGGGAATAGACTTGTTGTGCTTTACAAGATAATGAAGCAACCAGCATAAATAAAATAATATTTTTCATAACTATTTTTTAAAATTAAGGACATTTTATTGATTCAACAGTATTTTTATCTGATCCTAATGTTAGTTTTTCAGCGGAAGCTGCAACTGTATTTGTTTTAAATAATTCTAAACCCTCAATTTTTACTTTTTCTTCTAAAAACTGTACAAATATTTTTTCAATAAGTGAAGGTTTACTAAGATCACTCTCAGTTAATCGTTCGTATTTATCAGTATACCATTTATTCCAACTTGCTAAAGTATTAGGTCCTACACCGTAATTTCCATCTCCTGAATATTTAAGCATATAATTCCCCTGTGAAGTTATAACCATTGCGTAAGCGTCTTCCATAGTACCTTTTTGTTCAGCATTTCTCACACACCCTGTAAGAAAAGTAAAAATGTCTGCAGGCGAAAATATTTTGACAACGCCTTCTTTATTGAGATGTACATGCATATACCCAAAATATTTATTGCCAGGAGGTAATTTTAGATTATCATTATCTGTATTAGCAAGTGATTCATAGCTTGTCTTAGGTCCATAAGCTGCTGCATATCCTGTTTCTTGATTCTTATTAAAAATAGCAGGTTTGTCCAACTCAATAACTTTATCTTTAAAATCTATATTCATTGCTTGTCTTTTTAATGTTCCGCAATTGTCAAAAAACTGTTGGTCTTGACTACTTCCTGGGTAAGAATAGCCGTCACCGCCTCCGCCTCCACTATCACCACCGCTTCCACTGCCACACGAAGAATTAAGACTTAAATCTGTACAATCTAAATAAGGGCCAACTGGAGAACAGCGTGTTTCTGTAAAATGATCTATTTGCAGAACTTCACCGGTTACCGTGTCTGTCCAGGTTACCGTTTTTGTAATGGTAATACATGCTGACCTGGCCTGAGGATCCTTCGATGTTTCTTTAAGGCTTCCGGAAAGGTTTTTCCTATCTTTAAACATCAGGATTTCAAAAAATTTTTTCGATTTTTCGTTGGGATCTGTCTTAAAATAAACTCTGTTTCCCTCCCTTTTTACAACAAGAGTAAAATATATTTTCCCGTTTTTGATAACAGGTACTTCCAGAAGGCTTTCTTCACCCGTCGTTAACGCATAGTTCCAGGCTACTTCCCCATGTTTGTTTTTGAAATATTCCGGGTCTGCATTGGCCTCAAATATCTTTTTGACGTTTTTAATATATTTTTCGTCTTCTTTCCAGAGACTTTTAGAAGTGTATTCCTTTGTCAGATACGATGCTTCCGATTCAGCTGTTGTTTCATCGTGCATGCAGGAATACAAAAACAAGCTAATTACAGCCAGCAACAGCATTTTAAGCCTTAAATGTTTTTTCATACTATTGTGATTTTTTTATTATTCCAAAGTAACTATTTTTTTCCTACACCACAATAGATTTTTTTATTCGTCTTTATTCGGTTATATTCGAATAATTTCAACATTTGTAAAAAATGCGTTATGGTAAAGGAAAAGCTAATCAGAAAAAGAAACGAAAAAACATTCACCCAAAAAGACCTGGCAGAATATCTTAACATCAGCCAGACCCAATACAGCAGAAAAGAGAAAGGAGAGGTAGAAATTTCTGATGAATGGGAAAGAATTTCAAAATTATTGGAAACAAACGTTGAAGAGATAAGAGAAACTGATCCAAACAAAAATATTACTAATTATTTCGAAAATACTATTACCAGCAATAATGGAAGCATTAGCGGTAACTATTATTGTAATGTTCCCGAATTTTTGCTGGAAAGTCAAAAAGAATTCATTGAAATGCTAAAAAAGGAAATCCAGCAGAAAGATGCAGAGATAGAGATCCTGAAAAAAAGAATTAATGAATTAAAACAGTAATTCTTGAAAATTAAACTTCAGGGGGTTGGCTTCTAATCAAACGGAACTAAATCCATAGCAAATACATGTTTTCAGCCAATTAACTCTTTTGCCTGCGCTAAAGCCGCTTCTGTAATTTTACTTCCGGAAAGCAATTGGGCAATCTCATGGAGTTTTTCCTCCTCACTCAAAGGAATGATGGTAGATTGCGTTCTCCCTGAAACGTCCTGTTTTACTACTTTGTAATTATCATTTCCTTTAGCCGCCACCTGTGCGAGGTGAGAAATAACAATAAGCTGCATATCCTCAGACATTTCCCTCATCAGGATACCGATTTCTTCGGCCACCTTTCCCGAAACTCCGGTATCAATCTCATCCAGGATAAGGGTTGGCAGCTCATCACTTTCCGCAATAATTTTCTTTACGGCAAGCATTACCCTTGATCTTTCTCCTCCTGAGATCGCAGTCTGGATAGGTTTCAGGGGAAATCCGGAATTGGCCTGGAACAACAGCTGAATATTCTCTTTGCCGAATGCATTAAACTCCTGAATATCCTGTAGCTCAATATCCACCCTGGCTTTTTCAAGACCTAATTTTTTAAGCAGGTTTTCCGCTTTTTTTATAAAAACAGGAATATTCTTTTTCCTGTTCTTTGAAAGCTTCCCGGCAAGTTCCTGAAGCTCCTTTTCCTTTTTAGAAATATTGTCCTGCGTTTCAGCAATCTGTGCCTCCAGTTCGGAAGCCCCTTTCTGATCTCCTGACAGCTGGTTCCTGACCTCAATCAGTTCACCGATATCTGAAACATTGTGCTTTAAGAATAAAGCATTGATTTTATTATTAAGCTCTGTAAGAATGATCAGGTTTTCCGGATTGATTTCTACCTTTTCCGCCTCATGCTCAAGTTCGGAAATCATATCTTTCAATTCCACGAATGAAGTTTCAAATCTTTCATTAAGCTCCGCAAAACCTGTGGAAACTTCAGCTATTTTTGATAACTTACTTCTGGCCTCATTAAAAAAAGAAAGAATCCCGATTTCTTCCTGATGGAACCTTGACAGGATCTGTCCTATATTTTCCGAAATCATCCCTGCATTTTCCTGGATAGACAATTGATTCTGGACATCTTCGTAGTCCACATCATCAAGCTTCAGTTCTTCCAGTTCATTCAACAGAAATTCTTTATAGTCACTTTCTTTATTAACTTCTGAAAGCTGTGTCTGCAATTTTTTAAGAAGCACCTTCAGGTTCTGAAACTCTGAGAATTCCTGCTGGTAGTCTTCAATAGCCTTTTTATTCCCGGAAAGTCCATCTATAATTTTAAACTGGTATTCAGAAGTAAAAAGATTGGATGTTTCAAACTGGGAATGAATATCAATCAGCTGTGAAGATAGTTCTTTTAGTACGTCCAATGTTACAGGAACATCATTAATGAATGCTCTTGATTTTCCGGAAGGTAGTATTTCCCTTCGGATAATGGTCTGAAGCTCATAGTCCAGATCATTTTCAATGAAAAACTTTTTAAATTGGTTATTTAATGCAAATTCTGTTTCTACAATACTCTTTTCTTCTGCTTTTGAAATAGATTTTACATCTGCCCTTTCGCCCAAAATAAGCCTCAGGGCTCCTAAAATAATAGATTTTCCTGCTCCTGTTTCACCGGTTATAACCTGCAAACCATTTTTCAGTGATACTTCAAGGGTATCAATCAGGGCAAAATTTTTAATATAAATTCTCGAGAGCATGGATCAATAGCGGTTACTTTAAGTAATGCAAATATAAAACTTTAGGATTCAGTATTCAACAGAAGAAAGCTTACACTTTATGTTTTCCACTTATTCCACTTATTATCAATATTTTTCGGGGAAAGGATAATCATTTGCTGCTTCAGGTCATTCAGAATAATTCCTCCATTGTTTCCTGAATTGAAAATATTGAAAATTTCGTCACTTTTATTATCCATAAACAGGTTGAAGAAATAGCTTTGCTGGAATGAATTTTCATACATTTTAAGCTGCATCAGCGCGTCAAAGATAACTTTCTTTGCAGAAGTCTGGTCCTGGTTAAAAAGATTATCCAATCCTGCCCTGTGGTAGGTGTAAATGGTAGATCTCAACTGGTTCCAGTTAGGATTGATGATTTCATTAATCAATATGGTACGGCTTCTTGGCTCATTGATAGTATTCCAGCCTTCATAATTTCTATTTTGAGAGTTCTGGGCAATCTGCTGTGCCTTTGCAAACCACTGTGATCCTCCCATTGCCTGGAAGCTATCGGCATCATAGCCTAAAATCAGATAAATATAAAAACTGATGACATCTGTAAGGTTTTTCCCCGAGAATTGTCTCTCGTTAAATATAAGGTTTTCATTTTCCACATATTCAAAAGACAATCTTTGATCCTGGAGGTTTACCAAAGGAGATTCATAAGTGGTATTATATACAGGACGTACCGCCTGAACAACAATTGATCCTTTAAATCTATTTCCGTCTCTTTCAGAGATAACAAGGGCAAAACCACATTTGATTTTTTCAAAGTTCTGGAGTTTTTTCCCCGTCCAGCTTGTATTATTGATAAAATCTTTAAGACTTTTTTCCAATGCTTTAAAAGCTTGCTGGTTACTTCCTCCTAGTTGTTGGGAATTTACCTGTACAGTAGCCAGCAGCTCCTGGGAGAAGCTAAGGTTGTATATAAAAAACAGAAAAAATAAACTGATAATTTTTTTCATATGGAGATACTTATTGTTTTTTAAAGGTCAAATGTAATCGCTTCACCTTCATAGATATTGGCTTTTGTGAATCATAACGACTTCATTGTCTATTAAAAATTGAGAACGGAAATTTATTAAAATTATTTCAAAAGTTGAGCTTCAACAAAATCGAGAATATCTTTGGCTACTTCGTCTTTAGACTTCAGATCAAATTCTTTCTCATCCGTCCTGGTAAATATTTTGATTTTATTGGTATCATTTTTAAATCCTGCGCCTTCGTCACGCAAAGAATTTAAAACAATCATATCCAGATTTTTCTTTTCAAGTTTTCCTTTGGCATTTTCTTCTTCATTTTGAGTTTCCAGTGCAAATCCCACTAAAAACTGATGGGTTTTCTTATCTCCCATCGTTTTAAGAATATCCGGGTTTTTAACCAGTTCAATGGTTAGATGTTCATCATTTTTCTTAATTTTTTCCTTCGCAATCTCTTTCGGAGCATAATCTGCAACGGCCGCACTGGCAATTCCTATATCTATTCTGTCATAAAATTCAAATACTTTAGCCAACATCTCTTTGGCGGAAGTCACTTTATGTACTGCTATACTTTTATCATGAACGGTCTGAGAACCAGGCCCTGAAATCAGGATTACCTTTGCCCCTCTTTTTGAAGCTTCTTCTGCTAATGAATAGCCCATTTTTCCTGAAGAATGATTCCCGATAAACCTTACCGGATCAATTGCTTCATAAGTAGGCCCCGCAGTAATTAAAACCGTTTTTCCTTCAAGGCTTTTTAAAGGAATTCCAGATGCAAAATAGTTCTCAACCGCAGCTAAGATCGTTGCCGGCTCTGCCATTCTTCCCTGTCCCACCAAACCACTTGCCAGTTCACCCTTTTCTGCCGGAATAACCCTGTGCCCGAAATGCTCCGCAAGTTCCAGGTTTTTCTTCGTTGAAGGATGTACATACATATCCAGGTCCATAGCAGGAGCGATAAATACCGGGCACTTTGCAGACATATAGGTTGCAATAACCAGATTATCACACATTCCGTTCACCATTTTAGACAATGTATTGGCAGTACAGGGAGCCACAATCATCACATCAGCCCATAAAGCGAGCTCCACATGGCTGTTCCAGCTACCATTATCACCATAAAAATCTGAATAAACAGGTTTCTTGGATAAGGTAGACAGGCTTAATTTCGTTACAAAATGTTCTGCATCGGAAGTCATGATTACCTGTACTTCGGCACCTTTCTTTACAAAATCCCTGATCAGAAAGTGAATTTTGTACGCTGCAATTCCTCCGGAAACTGCGATAAGTATCTTTTTACCGGAAACACTCATTTAGTTTTAATTTTTGAAATACTAAAATACTTATTTTTTCCCACAATCAGGCTTTAAACAACAAAGGTCATAAAAGAGCTTTATTCTTTTATGACCTTGATTTATTAAAGATACAGATGATTATTTTCTATCTTCTGTTTTTCTGAAATAGATATCGTCGTTTAACCATTCTTCAATTGCAATAGAAGTTGGCTTCGGAAGTTTTTCGTAATGTTTAGAGATCTCAATCTGTTCTCTGTTTTCGAAAACCTCTTCTAATGTAGAATTATGAACGGCAAATTCATCCAGCTTGTTGTGAAGTTCCGTACGGATCTCCGCATTGATCTGCTCTGCTCTCTTTCCCATGATAACAATAGCTTCATAGATTGAACCTACTTTATCTTCAATCTTATCTTTATCGTAAGTGATAGTGTTCACTTCTGCTTTTGTATCTTTTACACTCATTTTGAGAAAATTATTTTATTTTAAGATGGCAAATTTACGAATTATCTTTGAATTTTGAAAGTCGCCGCAGGAGGTGGGGTCTTAAGTACTGCACTATCCCTCTGCATCTGCATTGCACGCTTTTCATTATTAATCTGATCTTTCATTTGCTGGTCTGATTTATTTTGCTGAGCAAGTTTTTCAGCTTCTTTTTTCTGTTTTGCATTTAAAGCTGCAATTCTTGCTTCAGTTTGCTTTTTAACAACCGCAAAATTCTGTTTTTCTTTTTCCAGTTTTGCACGCATTTCAAGGGCTGACTTAGCGTAATCTGTATTAGGCAATTCTTTTTCGATCAGCCTGGTATACGTTAAAGCACTTTCAATACGCTCATCTTTAAGGTCATAGACAGATTTTATAGCCAGCTCATAACGGGATTTCATGATATAGTCATAAATCTTTGCGCGCAGTTTTGTGCCTGGAAAATCTTCCAACACGTTTTCCAACGCAACGTTTGCCGCTTTATAATCACCCATTTTGAAATACTGTCTTGCATTCTCATAGGCTTTGAATTCCAATTTATAGGATAGCTCATCAATAAGCTGGGTAATATTCTTTGATCTTTCAGAATTGGGGTAATTGGTCAGGAAATCCTGAAGCTCATTAATGGCTAATTCTGTACTGGACTGATCAAGGTTATAGTCCATAGATCCTTCATAATAACATAGTGCAGACATATAAGCTGCTTCTTCTGCTCTCGGATCTTTAGGGAAATTGACTGCAAAATTCTTAAACTGATGCCCTGCCAGCTTATAGCTTTTGTCATAGTAGTTTGCATAAGCCGTGTTGAAGCCTACATTAGGGAAGTCATCTGTTCCTGCTACCAGGTTGGCAAGCCTATCGTAAAGCGCCAATGCATTCTTCCACTTTTTCTTAGCAAAATTTTCATTAGCTACCTTCAAGATATAATCTTTATCAGCACTCTTCATTGCTCTTTCCTGCTGGCTTACGCATGATGTCACCACCGCTACCGCAAAAAGACCTAAAATATATTTTTTCATATAAAAAATTCAACAGTTTTCGGATTATACAGCCGATTTACTAATTTGCAAAAATATAACTTTTTTGCCAATAGATTTTTTTTTATGAATATTTAACGTAATTTTAGTCTGCAGCGTATCCCAAAATTGCAAAAACACTCAATAAAAGATTCATTCTCACTTTTTTCTCAGCTTCTTTTGCATAAGTTTCTTCATTTTTGCTCGGTACATAAAGCTCATAGAAGTTTTTGTTCCGGATAACAAACAAAGTAGAGCCGATAATCATGGTCAGAATATCTTCAGGCTTTGGAGTAAAAGTGAAAACTCCCGAAGCAACTCCTTTTTTAATCACTTCATCCAGTTTTTTAACAAACAACTGATAGAAATCCAGAAGCTCATCTTTCAGGTTTTCCGTATGACGAAGCTCCTGGGTAACAAACCCATGAAAGTAATTATATTTGAATAGCTGGGAAACAATATATTTAATCATCTCTCTCATCTGCATTTCCGGCTTGCCCTCTTTAATGGTATCTGCAAATTCCGAAAAATTTTCCCTCGTCTTCAATACCCTATACTGGTAGAGATAAGACATCATTTTTTCTTTGGAGCCAAAATAGTAGGATATCATTGCGACGTTGATATTTGCTTTGGAGCAGATATCCCTGACAGAAGTACCTTCATACCCTTTTTTTGCGATCAGTTCCTCCGCAATATCCAGGATGTGGATCTGTTTTTCCGTAAATTTTTTTTTCATAAAGTGCAGTTTGAGTAAAGTTAAGAAATTTTTAACACATTTATAAACGTTTGTTTAATAATTTTATATTAATTCCAAATAATCTTATTTTTGAAAATGGAATTTTTTGATTTTCACCATCATAAAAAATATATCCGGAACGGAATCTATAATCTTGGTTTTGGACAAAGCCCGCCTGATTTCCCTTATTCTATCGGCATTCATCCTCAGGATATTGACATTCATAATGTAGAAAAACAACTGTATTGGATGAAAGACACAATACTTCACAACTGCTTTGCCATTGGAGAGTGCGGCCTGGATTCTCTGGTGCCTGTTGATCAAAAAGTCCAGGAAGAAGTTTTTTTAAGACAGATTGAAATCGCCAACGAGATCAAAAAACCTGTTATTATTCATTGTGTAAGAAAATTCTACGAAGTAATTTCTTTTAAAAAAAAGGCCGAACAGCCTATGATCATTCATGGTTTTAATAAAAAAAGACAAATTGCAGAAGATCTCATTGCCAACAATTTTTACCTGAGTTTTGGAAAAGCTGTTTTGTATCATTTATCTTTGCAGGATATTTTAAAAAGCACTCCCTTAAATAAAATCTTTCTTGAAACTGATAATGAAGACTTTAACATCGGCGAATTGTATCAAAAGGTTTCGGAAATAAAAGGGATTTCTTTGGACAAACTCAATGAACAGATTTTAGAAAATTTACACACTATAAAAAATGGATAAATACTGGCTGGAAAGAACTGAACTTTTGATTAAGGAAGAAGGATTAGAAAAGCTGATCAAAGCAAATGTACTGGTTGTAGGATTAGGCGGGGTAGGTTCTTTTGCAGCAGAGTTCCTCGCAAGGGCCGGAATTGGAAATATGACCATTGTAGATGGTGATACGGTAGATATTACCAATATCAACAGACAGCTTCCTGCTTTGCACTCCACCGTAGGTAAACATAAGGTAGAAGTTGTTGCCGAAAGACTTCTTGATATTAATCCTGATCTTCATTTGGTAAGAATCAATGAATTTCTGAATCCGGAAAGGATGGATGAGATTCTTGATGGGGATAAATTTGATTATGTTCTTGACTGTATCGACAGTGTTACACCCAAAATCTGCCTTATAAAAGCTGCCAGAAAAAGAAAGATCAAAATCGTAAGCTCTATGGGAGCTGGCGGAAAAACTGATCCGAGTATGGTAATGGTTCGCGATATCAGCAAAACCCACAACTGCTTTCTGGCAAAGCAGGTAAGAAAAAGATTAAAAAAGGAAAAAATCAATAAAGGGTTCAGATGTGTATTTTCCAATGAAATTCAAAAGGAAGAAAGTCTGAAAATGACTGACGGAAGTAACTTCAAAAAATCATTTTATGGCACGATCAGTTTTATCCCTGCTATTTTCGGGTTGTATGCCGCTGCTGAAGTGATCAATTATTTAGTGAAAAAAGATTAATGCAGAACTTCAAATACACCAAGGCAGAAAAACTCAAAAAAAATAATGAGATCAGTTTACTTTTCGAAAAAGGTAAATGGAAAACTTCTGGAAATCTAAGAATAATCATTTTAAAAGATAAGCCTGCTCTTCCTGTAGAAAGCAGCAAGTTCGGGGTTTCTGTTTCTAAAAGATATTTTAAAAAAGCGGTTCACAGGAATCGGCTGAAAAGACTTCTGAGAGAATGCTATCGTCTGAATAAAGATCTTTTCAGAACTGCTTTTGGAGAAAAAACGGTTGCCATGTTATTTTGGGTTTCCCCTATAATGCCTCAAAAGTATCAGGATGTGGAAGCACAGTTTATTAAGCTCTGTGAAACACAGAAGAAATAGAGTTCATAGCAACCGATATTCACCCGTAACCTGGGACATTTTTCTCGCCGATTTGCTGATTATGCAGACCTCTAAATCACGCATTACAGCCAGTTTCTCAAGAACTCAAAGCATAAACATCTGTGTAAATCAGTGCCTATCTGTGGTTATTTTCTTGTGATTTATCAAAGATGCACTCATAACTAATTTAATCCATTTTATTCTTATCTCGCCTGTTTTTTGTATTTTTAAGGAAAACAATAAATCTGAAAATTAATATGTTAGATCATGTTCCCTACCTTTCCTATGTACTCAGTGCATTTATCGGAATCGGATTGGCTGCAGCCACCGGATTCAGAGTCTTTCTGCCAATGTTCATTGTGAGCCTTGCTTCTTATTTTCATTGGATTCCTATGAATGATCATTTTGAATGGCTTGCAGGGCTGCCCACCCTTATCACAACAGGAATTGCCACTATTGCAGAAATATTAGCGTATTATATTCCATTTATAGATCACCTGCTGGATACGATTTCTATTCCTATGGCTACTGTTGCAGGATCCGTGTTATTCGCCAGCCAGTTTGCCGATCTGGGAACCTTTCCACAGTGGGCATTGGCGCTGATTGCAGGCGGAGGAACTGCTGCTACAATCAGTTCGGGCTTTGCAGGGATACGTGCGGCGTCTACGGCTACTACCGGTGGGTTGGGGAATTCAGTGGTAGGTACTACGGAAACAGCAGGAGCAGGAATTATGTCTGTGCTGGCAATAGCAATGCCGGTTATTGCAGCAATTTTAACAATCGTTTTACTGGTCCTTGTTATTGTTTTCGGGCGGAAAGTTTGGAACAAATTGCGGGACAATAAAAAAGGCACTGTGTCCTGACAGTACCTTTTTTATCTTAATTTTTACTTCTAAACTCTTTAATCTCCTGAATTCTGGATTTGAAGTGTTCTTTCTTTTCCGGATTTTTGTTGATGAGGATTTCGTATGCTTTTATCGCTTTTGTATACAACTTTTGTTCAAAATAAAGATTAGCCAGTGTTTCTGTCATCAAATGTGAAATATCAGCATTCTTTTCTTTTACAACATAGGTACTTTCCTCTTTAAGCTGGCTTATCCGGGGGTTATTTTCAATAAAGGTTTCAATAGCCTTCTCTTTAATTTCAGCTTTTTCTTTTTCAATTTCTTCCTTTCTGTCAATTTTCAGCCAGTTCTGCCAGGTATTAATAAATCCCGGAACGTTACTGTCTGCTGAAGATTGAGTAACAGTTGTTGCCACAGCTCCTTGCATAGTTTCTTCTTTTTTAGGCACTTCTTTATTTTCTTTTTGCCTTTCTTCAACATTCAGGCTGGATATATCTGTACTAAAGAATGAAACGTTTATGACCGGAGCTTCTTCTTTTGGAGCTTCACCAACGCTTTTCTTTCCAGTATCGTTAATTTCTTCATCTCCTTGATTTCCTTCCATCACGGAGGTTTCTTCAGCTATAGGTAAGGCCTCTTCAACAGGTTCTTCATCATCTGAAGACTGGTTATCCGCATGACTGATTTCTGTTTCCGCAACAGGAGAAATCTGTTCTTCTGAAGTAGCCTGTTTTTCAGTATCAGAAGTCTTTGCTGGCTTATTGAGTAAAGAGTCCGGCACATTGGATTCAAAACTCATTGGTTTCCATCCGGATGGTATCTCCTGTGTATCTGCTTTTTCCTCTTCAGTTGCTGCTGCTTCCCTTTCTACCGGATTTTTATCTCCCTCCCGAATCTCGTCCAATACTTCTTCTTTAATTTCTTCGGTTTTTGGAAATTCTTCTTTTTCAGTTGACCAAAAATGGAAATTCTGAGTTTCGGCAAAGCTGATTTCATGATCAGAAACTACTTCCGGTTCTTCAGTTTTTGCAGAAACTTCGGACCTGGACTCTTTCATTTTTTTCTCAACTTCTTCAATCAGGCGTCTCATCTCTTCCTCGTGTTTGTTTACACTGGATTGAGAAGCAGGGGTTTCTTCAGGGGTTTCTTCATTGTTGGCCTGGATCTTGACATCCGGCATGAAGGCTTCTGTTCCATGGAAACTGAGTTCTGCGTCCGGAGCAACCTCTTGCTGATCTGGACCGGAAATTTCTGCATGCTCATCAGCTAGTTTCTGATCCTGCTGTTTTCCTGTTTCTTCCTCAATATTGATTTCAGGCAACAAGGCTTCTGTTTCATGGAAACTTACCTCATGTTCGTTATTAACTTCTTCAGCTACAGCTTCTGATGATATTTTATCCTCATTAATTATTTTCTCAGGAGTAAAATTCTCGCCTGTATTTTCTTCTGTTTGAGTTTCCCGAATTTCTTCTTCCTTAGTAAAAGATTCTGGTGTATGTACTTTTTGGGTAACTAAAGTCCCGGACTCCAATGTAGATTCTAAATCTATTTTTTCGGAGTTGGTGTCATCCAGGAAATTTTCCTCTCCTTCGAACAATATCCTGTTCCGTTCGCCATTGACATAAATAGATTTCACTTCATGCGAAGCAGGTAAGATACAAAATGCTGTACTGTCTTTTTGTTCTCCTTTATTGAAATCCGGCTCTCTTCTGATAGGAAAACCTTTATCTTTATAGGCGTGCCGGACAGCTGTATCATCTCCTTTGGAAATTTGCTTTTCTTCGGCAGTTTCAGGTTCGGATCTTCGTTGAATGACCCCGTTAATCAGCTGATAAAGGATTTTTTTATCCGTAGTGTAGGCTGCAGTTGTAGACAGTTCTTTCTGATAGTTATCTTTATCATACAAATGCACTCCATACAGATGAAGCGCCCTAATATTCTGAATATAAGGAAAAGTGTGAATCTCTTCTTTCAAAAGATGGAGGTCTTCTGACTGAATATTTTTCGGATTTTTTAATAATTCTAAAACTCTTGGATTCATCTTACCAATTCGCTACAATATCGTTAAATATTTTATTAATAATTCTTTCTGTTACCAATTTCACCTGGGAAGACTCTATATCAGCTTGTGACAAATTACTATTGAATGTTGCCTCATCTGTATACGTCCTGTCAAAGCTGGAATCCGGATGTATTTTATTTTCATAATGCACCTTTACCGTGATGGTCAGCTTATTCTGCGCCTGCTGGATTACTCCTCCCGAAGGGTTGGTCTGGGTATTGGAGCTGATCGTGGTAGGGGAAATGGTATAATCTGAAATTTCTCCTTCAATGAGAATATCAGGATTTTCTTTCGTTCCTTTCAAAGTGGTTCTTTGCAGGAACCTGTTCTGGATATCGGTAGAAAACTGCTGTGATAATGCCGGATTTACAAGGGGTGCATTATTAGGGAATTCATTAATCTGAACCGTTTTCTCATCCGTAAGGGAAGATCCGGTAAAGCTGTAACATGAATGTAAGACACCCAACAAAGCAAAAAGCACCATCATTATAAATGGCTGTTTAAGACTGATATTTTTAATTTTAAAATTCATTTTTAGATCCAATTTCAGTAATTTCATCGTACTCAATTTGTTGAATAGCATCTTCGTAAGCAAAATAATTGGCAGTATATAAAAATGGGATGGTAAGAAAAATACCAATTCCACAAGCGAAAATTCCTACCTGAGATAAAATACCTACAATGAATGAAAAAAGAAAAATCGACAACAGATTTCCTTTGGTCATCACTTTTGAAATATTCCATGCTTCTTTTATATCCTTAATTCCTTTAAGACTGATTAAAGGAACCATGTAAAATGCTTTCAATACAAAATAATAAATAGCCACCACCATTAAAAACAGGTATGGAATAAGAAAAACCATTGCCAGTGGATTATATTCATTATTCTCTGACATAGCTCCCGTTAAAGCCAACACAATAATCAATGGAATGTAAAGTATAAAAACACCGCCCAAAATAATCAACTGTATAATAAAATAAGGCATAAAATCTTTAAAGTCAAAAATCTCCCCTGCACCGGGCTGCTGATTCCTATTAAGCTTATACAGGTATTTATATAAATTTCCCATTGCCAATAACCCGCAAAAAGGAATAATAGACATGATAAGGCATACTAAAAATGCTACAAAAACATTTCCGAAGTCTTTCTTTAAAAGATCAAATCCTTTGTTGATGTATTCTCCAAGCTTAAAATTGATGGGCTTAGGCGCTAAATTTACTTTCATTATTGATGTTGTCTAGTCTTCCAGGTTATACTGTTTTATTTTCCTATATAAAGTTCTCTGTGAAATTCCCAATTCATCTGCCGCCCTGTTCCTGCGGCCCTTATGCTTCTCTAAAGCTTTAATTATCAGATCTTTTTCGTTATTCTGAAGAGATAGAGACTCAGGTCTGTTTTCTTCAACTTCTATATCTTCAACATCTTCATAGCTGTCGTCCTGATTAGAAATAATTGTTGGTGTCTGAACAACCGGCGCATCGTTATTTTTTTCAAAATACAGCAAAGATCCTTGATTCACCTGCGACTGATTCTCAGAAGTATAAATCCTGTTGATAAGGTTTTTCTCATGATTGCTCAGGTCAGCTGTTCCTCTGTTCTTTATCAATTCCGAAGTTAAGGATTTTAAATCATTAATATCATTCCTCATATCAAAGAGAATCTTATACATGATTTCTCTCTCACTTCCAAAATCACTCTGCTTCGCGTTAGCCTGGGAATTCACCACCATAGGAAGATGAGTTTCCATAGGGATATATTCAGCCAGTTTCTCTGCCGTTATATTTCTGTTTCTTTCCACAACGGTCATCTGCTCTACAAGATTTCTCAACTGGCGGACGTTACCCGGAAAAGAATAATTTTCAATATAATGCACTGCACCGGGCTCAAGCTCAAGCTCAGGCATTCTGTATTTTTCTGCAAAATCTATTGCAAATTTCCTGAATAATAAATGAATATCCCCTTTTCTTTCTCTTAAAGGAGGCATATCTATCTGAACAGTATTCAAACGGTAATAGAGATCTTCACGGAATCTCCCATCGTGAATCGCTTTCATCATATTTACATTGGTGGCTGCTACAATTCTCACATTCGTCTTCTGGACTTGTGATGACCCCACTTTCATAAATTCTCCGCTCTCCAATACTCTTAAAAGACGGACCTGCGTCTGTAAGGGCAATTCTCCAACCTCATCCAGAAAGATGGTACCGCCATCAGCTACTTCAAAATATCCTTTTCGGGTTGCTGTAGCTCCTGTAAAAGCTCCTTTTTCATGACCGAATAATTCGGAATCTATGGTACCTTCCGGAATTGCCCCACAGTTAACCACAATATAAGGCTGATGTTTTCTTCTGGATTCGGAATGAATAATCTTTGGAATAAATTCTTTTCCAACTCCACTTTCTCCAATAACTAAGACGGAAATATCTGTAGGAGCTACCTGGATGGATTTTTCCAGAGCTCTGTTAAGTGCCGGAAAGTTTCCGATAATGCCGAAGCGGTTCTTTATGTTTTGTAACTCGTTGCTCATAAGTAAATTTTTGATTATTGATTTAAGTTTGTCTACAGCTCTTCAATCTGCTTTCTGTAGACTTTGTTAAAATGATGGGTGTAGACATCTTTCATAGTCTTTCCCTCATCATAGGTCTGTAATGCCAGCCTTTTTAAATCTAAATAATCCTTGTTTCTGATTTTAGAAACTTTACTTTTAAAGTATATATTTTCTGCAAAGTCGTATTCTTTGCTTTGTTTTTCAAAATTTTCCAGGGCTTTGTCATATCTTCCCAACTCGAAATAAGTGACTCCTAATTGGTAGTGATCGAACATTCCTTTCACATATCCTCTTGTGGCCAACAACCTTTCGATAATTCCGGCAGCCTTTTCCTTCTGTCCTAAAGCACTGTAGGACATAGCTTTCACCACATCCAGATGATAATCTCCATTCAAAGATCTGCCAGGGTCTTCAGGATAATATCTGCGAAACTCTTCCAGATCCTGAATTGCGCCTTTATAATCTCCTAAAAATTGAAATTTGCACCATCCTCTATACCCCAAATGTTTTTGGGGTTCTAAGGCTACTGCTTTATCAATCAGTATTTTCCAGGTTGCAAAATCACCGTTTTTGAGATAGGGTACCGCTTTCTCCATATAAGCATTGGAGAAACCGGGACAAAGCTCGATTGCTTTATCAAAGTCTTCCTGGGATTCCCGGAAACCCTGTAAATCTGAAGCTTTGTTGTAAAGTTCACAGGCTTTTTTACAGTCCTCACCCTCTATTGCATTACAGTTTACCTGTGCAATAGTATTGGTGTATACTATAAGGAACAAAAAGCTAAGGTAATACCTCTGAAACTTTTCCATTTTCAATTTTATAGGTTAAATATTGATAGTAATCTACTTTTAAACCTTCTATCTCTTTCGGCATCCAGCCGTTTAATGATTGCGTGAATTTCAACAGCTTATTTTCCAGATCTTCGTCCAAAGAAATATTTTTCAAATCTGAATCCATATGCCTGAGCCTGAACAATCCTGTTTTTCCTTCACAATTTACCAAAAATCTAACGGTAATATAACCATTGACCTTCTTTTCTGAAAATATATTTTCTTTTTTAAGTTTTTCAATAATAGCGATTTTTTCACCCTTATACCCGAACGTCTTTGGCCCGTGATAATATTGAAAGCTGAAAGGCTTATCCTTTCGGGCTCCACACTTCTTAAAACCTGGTTCATCAAGCTTTTCATCAAAGACTATATCTCCTACAATATCCGGATATTTGCTTACGGTTTTCTCAGCCTGACAAGACATCTGGATAAAAGTAAACAATGCAAAGAGATACAGGCTTTTCATAGCTCTGAATTATTCAACTATCTTTCCCAAAAGTGTGCCTTGGGTATTGTCATAGACAAAAACGTCCACAATGTCACCTATTTTCTGTCCTTCAAGCTTATCAAAAACACAAACTGCATTCTGGGAATTTCTTCCTTTCCATTGGTTTTCGTTCTTTTTAGAGGTGCCTTCGATCAAAATCTGATGGGTTCTTCCCACATAAGATTTCATTCTTTTTCTGGAAAGTTCTCCCTGTAATGCAATAACTTCTGCCAAGCGTCTTTGTTTTACGTCGGCAGGAATGTTATCTTCCATTTTTTTGTGCGCAGGCGTTCCCGGTCTTTCTGAATAAGCGAACATGTATCCGTAGTCATACTCCACTTCTTTCATTAAACTTAATGTATCCTGATGATCTTCTTCAGATTCATTACAGAATCCAACGATCATATCCTGTGAAAAGGCAACATCAGGAACAATTTCCTTCGCCTTTTTAATTAAATCAAGGTATTCTTCACGGGTATGCTGCCTGTTCATGGCTACCAGCATATTATTGCTTCCGCTCTGTACCGGGAGGTGTACGTATTTACAGATATTGTCGTGTTTTGCCATCATCCTGAATACATCCAGGCTCATATCCTGAGGATTGGAAGTTGAGAATCTGATTCTCATTTCCGGTACTGCTTTAGCCACCTGATCAAGCAGCTGCGCAAAGTTTACCGCTGTTGCTTTCTGCATTTCAGAGGCCTTGGCAAAGTCTTTTTTAGGACCACCTCCATACCATAAGTACGAGTCTACATTTTGTCCCAACAAGGTAATTTCTTTATACCCGCTGTTCCAAAGAGCCTTACATTCATCAATAATTGAATGTGGATCACGGCTTCTTTCTCTTCCTCTCGTAAATGGAACCACACAGAAGGTACACATATTATCACAGCCTCTGGTAATGGTAACAAAGGCTGTTACTCCGTTTCCTCCTAAACGGACCGGATTGATATCGGCATAGGTTTCTTCTTTGGAAAGAATAACGTTGATAGCGTCTCTTCCATCTTCGGTTTCTTTCAATAAGTTAGGCAAGTCCCTATATGCATCAGGTCCTACAACAAGATCCACCAGTTGCTCTTCTTCCAGAAATTTTGTTTTTAACCTCTCCGCCATACACCCTAGAACACCGACCGTCATATTCGGTTTTTCTTTCTTCAGATTCTTAAATTGGGAAAGACGCATCCTTACAGTCTGTTCTGCTTTTTCACGGATGGAACATGTATTTAACAGAATAAGGTCTGCTTCCTCCACCTTCATGGTGGTATTATACCCTTGTTCATTAAGTATGGATGCAACAATTTCGGAGTCAGAAAAATTCATCTGGCAACCATAGCTTTCCAAAAACAGTTTTTTAGAATTCTCAGGTCTTTCTGCAATTGCAAAAGCTTCTCCCTGTTTTGTTTCGTCTATATATTTTTCCTGCACAGCAATCAATTTAAGGTTCGTATTTTAAAATACGAACGGATGAGTCTGCAAAGATACAAAATATTGTGACAGAATGGCAGGGGTTTATGCTGCTTATATCAATTAAAAAAATCAGGGATATTCTGAATCAGTTTGTATGAGAACTCCTTTATTTGGTCTTTCAATGCAAATTACATATCAATAGATAAAGAAGAAAAGTTCATTTTCAACTTCATCTCGGATTTTACAGGCTGCCGACCACAGGTTGCAGGAGCCCAGTTTTTCTTTATCCTTCTTACCACATACTGCATATCATCAAAAAAAACCTCACTGTTCAGGACCTTTGGAAAGCCTGTTACATCCACTACCTTTCCCGTTGCATCAATCGTTAAGGTAAAAGTAAAGTCTCCGCTTAACGTATAAAAGTCTGCGTTCAGATAGGTGTACATATATTTGCTTAATATATCCTTGTATGCGGACGCTCCTCCTTCAAAAGAAGCCGGGTTAAAATCATTGCATTTCACCGCTACCTGCAGGAAAGGTTCTTTAATATCTATTTTAAAAAGATTTTTATTATTCTCTATGATAAAGGAATCATCCCTGTCTTCAAGATCCTGTGCCCAGGAAAAACCAGCTATACAAAAGGCAAAAAATAAAAGTATAGTTCTCATAACTTTATTTTATTCATTAATTATTGGGCAAAGGTAAATATTTAACTTTCTTATAAAAAAGAAAACTTCGCACGGTGTACGAAGTCTTTGGTGGTTATTGTAGTAAATTTTAAGAGATACTACAACAATCCTTTAATATGTTTATAGTTTGTCTTTACTGTTTCCAGGACCTCATCCATTTTACCGCCAAGCATCAGTTGCGCCATCGATTTTGTCATTCCTATCACCTGATCTAATTCAATTTTTGGAGGAAGAGCCAATGCATTGGGGTTAGTAAAGATATTCAAAAGATAAGGTCCGTTATAATGCAGACATTCATTAATAGCACTTTCGACATCCTCAGGCTTATGAACATTTTTTCCGGGATATCCCATTGCCTGCGCTATCAACGCAAAATCAGGGTTTATCATATCTGTTTCGTTATCCGGCATTCCTCCTACTTCCATTTCAAGCTTTACCATTCCTAAGGCTCTGTTATTGAAAACAATAAGTTTTATAGGCAATTTATATTGAAAAATAGTTGCCATATCTCCCAATAGCATAGACAATCCTCCATCTCCACACATTGCAATCACCTGCTTTCCGGGATGAGCTAAAGCTGCTCCGATGGCCATGGGCATTGCATTAGCCATTGAGCCATGATTAAATGAGCCCAGCATCTTTCTTTCTCCTGTCCCTGTAATAAATCTGGCGCCCCATACACAGCACATTCCCGTGTCTACAGTAAAAATCGCATCTTTCTCAGCCAGCCGGTCCAAAGTATGGGCCACATATTCCGGCTGGATGGCATCTTCTTTACCATAGTCTTTTACATAAGTCATCAAATTTTCTTTCACTTTATCATAAAAGGCCAGTTGCTCATTCAGAAAATGAACATCCGTTTTCTCTTTCAAAAGGGGAAACAAGGCGTTGATGGTTTCTTTAACGTCACCGGTAAGCCCCAGCTCGAGTTTTGCCCTTCTTCCTAACCTCTCAGGACTCTCCTCTATCTGTACGATTTTATTTTTCACGGGCATGAATTTCTGGTAAGGAAAGTCTGTTCCCAAAAGAAGGACTAAATCTGCTTCATGCATGGCGTGGTAGGCGGATGGGAGCCCCAACAATCCGGTGAGGCCTACTTCATTAGGATTATTAGGCTGGATGGCCATTTTTCCTCTGAAAGAATATCCTACAGGGGCTTTTAGCCATTGGGAAAGCTGTACCACTTCAGCATTGGCATGTCCAGCGCCAATTCCGCAGTAAATGGTTACTTTTTCACTTTCATTAATGAGGGCGGCAAGATGCTTTAGCTCATCATCAGAAGGCCTGATTACCGGATTTGTTTTAAAAACCCGGTTAGAAGTAGTAGCTTCTTCGGCATCTAATTCAGAAACATCCCCCGGAAGCCCGATAACGGCAACACCTTTTTTGGAAATGGCATGCTGTATGGCGGTTTGCACTATCCTTTGCACCTGCTCCGGCCTTGTAATCATCTGGTTATAATAACTACAGTCATCGAACAATTTTATTGTATTGGTCTCCTGGAAGTAATCCATTCCCATTTCATCACTGGGAATCGTTGAAGCGATAACCAACATCGGAACGTGCGATTTGTGCGCTTCGTACACCCCATTGATAAGATGCACATGGCCGGGGCCACAGCTTCCTGCACATACGGCAAAACCATCCAATTCTGCTTCAGCCGCCGCAGCATAGGCGCCCACTTCCTCATGCCGCACATGAATCCACTCTATACTGCTTTTTTTGACTGCAACATTCAGATGGTTGAGACTATCTCCCGTTACTGCATAAATTCTTTTCACATTAGCGTTTTCGAGCATTTCAACAATCTGCTCTGCTATATTCTTAGCCATATTAATAGATTTGGTGGTTATTTTTTGGATGAAATACAGCATTAAAACCCTGTATTTCTATCAAATTTAACCAATTAAATTGAACCATCCGTAGAATTTCAATGTTAAAAATTTGTAATTTTATTATCATTAAACTTAACAGGTTTTGAAAAACCTGTTAGGTTTACCAACGAAATTCTTTGTTATCAAAACCCAAAATTCATAATATTTTTAAGTTGGGAACAAAAACGGCTGCCCAAAGGACAGCCGCTCATTTTATATGTTTTGATTTAAATAACTTCGATCTGATTTCTCAATAAATCCTCAAACTCATCTCTTTTACGGATCAGATGAGCTTTTCCGTCTAAGAATAAAACTTCTGCCGGTTTTAATCTTGAATTGAAATTTGAGCTCATCTCGAAGCCATAAGCTCCTGCATTATGGAATGCAAGAATGTCTCCTTCACGTACTTCATTCAGTTTTCTATCCCAGGCGAAAGTATCCGTTTCACAGATATTGCCGACTACTGTATAAATTCTTTCAGCTCCTTTCGGATTTGATAAATTTTCAATTACATGGTAAGAATCATAGAACATCGGACGGATCAGGTGATTGAAACCGGAATTGACTCCTACAAACACCGTAGCTGTCGTTTGCTTAATCACATTCGCTTTCACTAAAAGATATCCGCTTTTTCCCACTAAAAATTTCCCCGGTTCAAACCATAATTCGAATTTTCTTCCGGTTGATTTTGAAAACTCCCCAAGTACTCTTTCTACTTTTTTACCAAGTGTTTTAACGTCTGTTTCTTCTTCACTATCCTGGTAGGGAATTTTAAAACCGCTTCCCATATCCAGATATTTCAGGTTAGGGAAATGTTCAGAAAGCTCCAGCATAATATCCAAAGCCTGGAGAAATACTTCAGGATCTTTAATTTCACTCCCTGTGTGCATGTGAAGCCCTTCAACATTCACATTGGTGCTCTTCATCACTCTTTCAATGTGACGAAGCTGGTGGATGGAAATCCCGAATTTACTATCGATATGCCCTGTTGAAATTTTATAGTTTCCTCCTGCAAAAATATGCGGATTGATTCTTACAAAAATTGGATAAGAGTTTCCGTATTTATTCCCGAATTGTTCGAGTATAGAAATGTTATCAATGTTAATATGAACTCCGAAGGTCATAGCCTCTTCTATTTCAGCCAGGTCAACACAGTTTGGGGTAAACAATATTTTTTCCTTCGGAAATCCTGCTTTTAATCCAAGTTTAACCTCATTAATAGATACACAATCCAAAGAAGCACCCAGGTTCTTGACATACTTAAGGATATTGATGTTTGTCAACGCTTTTGCTGCGTAGAAGAACTTTGTGTGTTTTAAAAAAGAAGATGTAAGTTTCTCGTATTGAATTTTGATGGACTCCGCATCATACACATACACCGGGGTGCCAAACTCATTGGCAATCTTTAATAATTCTTTTGAATTCATAATTTCATTTTAACATAAAAAAAGGCAGATTCTTCGAAAAAGAGCCTGCCACATTAATTATTTTTTATGCAAGACAAGTCTTTTAAATATTCCAAACCTTAGAGAACTTTACAGCTCCCTTTTTTCCAGTTTTAATTTGTTTAAAAATTTGCATTGCTTCTTTTATTTTTTGCAAAAATACTATTTATTTTTTTATTCTGAGGAAATTGGTTGGAAAAGCACCCTGTTCTTTGTTGATCATTTTGGTAATGGTAATGTCTCAAAATCACCACGAAGCAGTGCCAGCTGCAATTCGTTGTTCAGATCTGCTGAGGATAACGGAAGGTCAATTTTCAATTTAGCCAGCTTACTGAGGGTTTGTATCTGGGTGAAAAGTTCATAAAAGCCAAAGGATATTACTTTGCCGTTTTCTATAATTAAAAACAACTTCTCTCCTAATTTCCTTCCCGCGCCCAGCCAGAGTTCATTTCTTTTTTTGAATTCTATCTTCTGTTTCAGTACGGCAGCATCTCCGAATTCTGCCATAGCTTCAATAAACTGGCTGGCTTTTGTTCCCTGGGTGAAAGACCTGAATTTCAGGATTGGCTTCTCTGTTTTGTTGAGTTTATTTTTTTCGACAACATATTTATTGTTCCTAAAATAAAGCCCGAAAGGCAGTACCTCTTTCTTTTTGATATTTTTAGAATTAAGGATCAGCTTGGCAATAATATCCGTTCCTGTAAGTTCAAAATTGATCTGTTCAACATCCTTCTGAATCTGTTCCCATTTTTTAGATTTGGAATTGAAAACCTTTTTCGAAAACTTATTAATATCCTGAACATAATCGGAAAAGATAATACGGCCGGCTTCATCCTGGAAATAGACAAATCCTTTATCATTAGGAAGATCCTGGGTTAGCTCTTTTATCTTATTGATGTAGGTTTTCGCATTGGTTTCTTCATGCTGCTTCTGAATGATCTCATTTTCCGTATCTTTTGAAATCAGCAGCTTGAACAGTTCCAGCGTTGCCCTTGCATCTCCTTCCGCTCTATGATGGTTCGTGAGTGGGATTCCCAATGACTTGACAAGTTTCCCCAATGAGTAACTTACCTCTTCGGGAATCAGTTTCTTAGCCAATGGAATGGTATCCAGCGTATTGGTTTTAAAATCATACCCCAGCCTTTTAAAAGACTGGCGCAGCATTCTGTAGTCAAACTCAATATTATGACCTACCAATGTAGTATTTTCCGTAATCTCAATCACCCGGCGGGCAATTTCATGAAATTTCGGGGCCGTTTTTACCATTTTGGGAGTAATTCCGGTCAGCTTCTGTACGAAAGGAGTGATGTCGCTTTCAGGATTTACAAGAGAGATAAACTGGTCAGTAATTTTCTGCCCATCGTATTTGTAAATGGCAATATCTATAATGCATTCATGCCTATAACCTGCACCATTACTTTCTATATCTATAATTGAATACATTTAATTCCCGTTAACTGCTTTTAAATTTATAGTAAGCTTTTGTCCTCATTAAGTAAGCCGGCCTTTAGGGAATATTCCTCCATACATTGGCTCATTCTTAAAGACAACCTGCTAAAATAACAAAAAAATATATCAAAACATGGCAGACAGCCATATATTGCATTATCTCTTCCGTCCTCCCAGTCCAAACATACCAAGAATAGCTTTAGCCCCTTCTCTCATTAAAGTATTGGTAAAGGTTCTTCCTGCCTGGCTTTGTAATACCTGTTCAAACATCCCCGGCTCTTCTTTCACCTGCTTTGTTTTCTGGGTTGGGGCAGGATTTTGGGCTGCCTGCTCCATTCTGCTGGTTAGTATTTCATAAGCAGACTCCTTATCCAATGCTTCTTCGTATTTGGCTACTAAAGCAGATTTTCCGGTAAGTTCCGAAACTTCAGCTTCGTTCAGAACATCCATCCTCGATTCCGGAGAAATAAGATAGGTATGCACCAGTGGAGTAGGGATTCCTTTTTCATCTAAAGCCGTAACAAACGCCTCTCCAATTCCTAAACTCTGTATAAGACTTGAAGCATTATAATATTCTGTTGTAGGATAATTTTCCACGGCTTTGGAAATTTCTTTTTTATCTTTCGCTGTAAAGCCTCTTAACGCATGTTGTATTTTCAGTCCCAGCTGAGACAACACATTCTCAGGGACATCACCAGGGATCTGGGTAATAAAATAAATTCCAACTCCTTTGGACCGGATCAGCTTCACCATTGTTTCAATTTGCGAAAGAAGTGCTTTTGACGCTTCATCAAAAATCAGGTGGGCTTCATCAATGAATAATACCAGTTTTGGTTTTCCACTATCCCCTTCTTCAGGAAATGTCATATAAATCTCCGCAAAAAGCGAAAGCATAAAGGTAGAAAAGAGCTGCGGCTTATTTTGAATATCGGATACCCTTAAAATATTCACCACTCCCTTTCCATCTCTTGTGGCAAGCAAATCCTGTACATCAAAACTTAGTTCACCAAAGAAATCTGCTGCTCCCTGTTGTTCCAATGCGACGATTGATCGTAAAATTGCCCCTAAAGAAGCCGGCGCTATGGATCCGTAGTTGGCTGCCAGCTCAGCTTTTCCCTGAGCATTGTCTGTGACGTACTGCAGAACTTTCTTAAGGTCTTTAAGGTCGATCAAAGGCAGTCCTTTATCATCACAATATTTAAAAACAATTGACATAATACTCTGCTGGGTATCATTCAATTCTAATATTTTACTTAATAAAACCGGCCCGAATTCTGTAACGGTAGCTCTCAGCTTTACCCCTTTTCCTCCTGAAATGCTCATCAGTTCTACCGGAAAACCTTGTGGGTTATAAGGAAGTTGCGTTTTGGCATATCTTTCTTCAATGATGGTATTCATCACCCCTGGTTCTGCTATTCCTGAAAAATCCCCTTTGATATCTAAAACAAGTGACGGAATTCCCGCATGGGAAAGCTGTTCTGCAAAAACCTGCAACGTTTTGGTTTTCCCGGTCCCCGTTGCTCCTGCAATAAGACCATGCCGGTTAATAGTTTTTAATGGAATGGTAACATTCACTTCGGGAACAACTTCTCCGTTCAACATCCCTTTCCCTAATATAATATGTTCTCCTTTTGGAGTATATCTAGCATTTAATTCTTCAATAAATTGTGCTTTGTCTGCCATTTGCTCTCTTTTTTTTAACTTATAAATATAAAAGTTTTTATAAAATATTTGATAATATAAACCATATTATATCATTAAGGTTTGTTTTCAGATTCACCAGATTTATATGTAACTTCGCGATAAAAAGCACAATACATGTATTCACAGATGGTCTTGTTTAAAAAAAATTTATCTCTTATTTTCTTTTTTCTATTTACTATTCTTTTTTCTCAGCAACGTAAGTTGCCGGTCAATTTATCTGTAAAAGGAGATTTCACCCATCAGTCTACCTCTACTATTTTTCCGGAGCTATGGTCTGGCTTTCAGAGAGAAGCAATATTCTCTTATGACCAGGAAAATCAGCATGTAGCAGTAAGCTATGTACAGCAAAAAGATAAGAAATCCAAAACCGTAATTACACTTTATCTCTATCCCCAGATGGCAATTGACAATCAAATGCTCAGGGACTCCTTTTCATATTATGAGGAAGCTCTTAATCAAAATTCTAATAAAGGAACTGATTTGCGTCCCTCCTTTGGAAGTTTGTCTAATAATCAGATTAAAGTAAATTACATCTATTCAATATTTGATCACTCTATGGGAGAATCTGACTTTTTCAAAGGAGTAAAATATAGAGATAAAAAATCTCTTCTTTCTATCTATGAATGCGGTGGTTGGAACTTTAAAGTCAGGGTGTCTAGTGATCAGATGACTGAAGATCAGCTAGCAGAATTAAAAAACAAAACAGAAGTCTACTTTGACCTATTAAATATTGCATCTAAAAAAACATTGCCCATCGATAAAACACCAAGTATTATTCTGTCTCCTGTAGTTAAAAGAGACTCCATGATGCTTCATGCAACTATTGCAGCAGCAGAAGCGAAAATAGAGTGGTTAGGAAAAAATTTGGAAAAAAAAGAACTTTTAACAGGGTTCAATGATATGAACATCGACTCTGAAGTGTATTCTATTGAGAAAATGCTGGATTTCTATAAGGCCCATGAAAAGAATTGGCCTATGCATGATGATACAAAAAAATATTTCAGCGAAATGCTCAGAATAGCAGATAATGGAAGAATTAAAGATCATATTTATTATAAATATAATGGGCTCATCAACTATAAAGAAGGAACGGATAATAAAGATGATTATATTCAATTTAGAATAGATAAGGACATTTCAGAAAACGTTAGCGAAACCTTTTATAAAATTTACTATAAATTGAATGAATAAATGGGTCATATTCCGATAACATGATAAAAAACAGCATTTACAAATTAACATAATCTAAGGCATTCTTTTTGCTGAAATTAAAGGGCTCAGGAAGCTACTGAGAATGTAATATTGAAAGAAACTATCGATTGGATTTAACATTTCATTTACATTTCATCTAATACTTTGTATCTTTAACTAATAAAAAAAAGACCCAATGAAAATTGAACAAATATATACGGGCTGTCTGGCTCAGGGTGCCTATTATATTGTTTCAGAAAATGAAGCAGCCATTATTGATCCTCTAAGAGAAGTAAAGCCTTATCTGGATCGTCTGGAAAAAGATAATGTCACTTTAAAGTATATTTTTGAAACACACTTCCATGCTGATTTCGTATCAGGACATTTGGATCTAAGCAAGAAAACAGGTGCCCCTATTGTTTACGGGCCTACAGCTGCTCCTGAATTTGAGGCTATCATTGCGGAAGATTCCCAGATTTTTGAAATCGGGAAAATAAAAATAAAAGTTCTGCATACTCCGGGACACACTATGGAAAGCAGCACTTATCTTTTAATTGATGAAAATGGTACCGAGACCGCTATCTTCACAGGTGATACACTCTTCTTAGGAGATGTGGGAAGACCCGATCTTGCTCAGAAGGCAACCAACCTTACCCAGGAGGACCTTGCCGGGATCCTGTATGACAGCCTCCAGGATAAGATAATGCCTTTGAGTGATAGCATCACCGTTTATCCTGCACATGGTGCCGGCTCTGCTTGCGGAAAAAATATGCAGAAAGAGACCGTGGATACTCTGGGCAACCAAAAAAGAACCAATTACGCACTTAACCAGCCTGATAAGGCTTCTTTCATTAAGGAAGTACTTGATGGCCTTACCGCGCCTCCTAAATATTTCGGGATGAATGTCGCTATGAACAAAAGTGGCTATGAAAGTCTGGATGTAGTAATGGACAAAGGCCTTCATCCTGTTGATGCTGAGGATTTCGAAGCTTTGGCAGAAGAAACGGGAGCTTTAATATTGGATACAAGAGGAGCCGCTGATTTCCACAAAGGATTTATCCCGAACTCCATCAATATAGGACTGAAAGGAGATTTTGCCCCATGGGTAGGAACTTTGATAGTAGACGTAAAACATCCTTTACTACTGGTAACGGATGAGGGAACAGAGGAAGAAGTTATTACCCGGCTTAGCAGAGTAGGATTTGATAATGTAGCAGGATATTTAAAAGGCGGATTTGAGGCCTGGAAGAATGCCGGTAAAGAAACTGATGAAATCAAAAGGATTACCCCCGCTGAATTTGCTGAACAATTTACAGAAAATGCCAGGATTATTGATGTCAGAAAACTGACAGAATATTCTGCAGAACATATTGAAAATGCATACAACAGACCTTTAGACACTATCAGTGACTGGGCCCGTAGTATAGATGATTCCGAACACTTCTTCCTTCATTGTGCCGGCGGATACAGAAGTATGATCGCTGCAAGCATCTTAAACTCTCATGGTATCAGAAATTTCACAGAGGTTGAAGGTGGTTTTAATGGAATTAAAAAAACAGGAAAACTTCCAACCACAGATTTTGTATGTCAATCCAAAACCTCATAAAATGAGAAAGACCGGATTAAAAGGAGCGGCTCTGATTTCAGCCTTTTTGTTAAGCGCTTGCCAGACAACCCATGTAGCAGAAACGTCCAAAGCAGATATTAAAGAGGTAATAAACAGTTCAGAAACCACTTTGGTAGACGTAAGAATACCTGAACAATATGCTGAAGGAACGGCAAAAAATGCCATTAATATTCCTTTATCTACAATTCAGAATAATCTGGAAAGTTTAAAAGGTAAAAAAGTGGTTGTTTTTTGCAATAAAGGTGTACAGGCAGATCAGGCTGTGGAAATTTTAAAGAAAAACGGAGTGGAAGTCTATGACGGAACAAGCTGGAAAAACGTAAAAGCCATCCAGGACGAAGCCAGCAATAAATAAACTAATACGACCAATTATGTCACAAAAATTCCAGGAAATTATTAATTCTGAAAGGCCCGTACTTATCGATTTTTTTGCAACATGGTGCCAGCCATGTAAAGTACAGTCATCAGTTTTAAACAGTGTAAAAGAAAATATCGGCGAAGGAGCCAGGATTATAAAAGTAGATGTAGATCAATATCCGGCTTTAGCGTCACAATACGGAGTTCGTGGTGTTCCTACACTGGCCATTTTTAAAAACGGGGAACTCTTATGGAAAGAAAGCGGAGTACATGATGTGAATACATTGACCCAGCTTTTGCAGCAATATGCTTAATTAAATACTTATAAAAGGGCTAAGACGGTAAATCCGATCTCAGCCCTTTTATCTTATAACTGGATTGAGAAGCTATCCCGATCATTTAAAAACTGAAAATGATTTCTGAAATCATCCAGCTCTTCCCTATTCAATTCCGCAGATACAAGATTTCCGGTCTTTTGTGAAATTTCTTTCCCGTCTGCAAAGAAACAATGAGAACTTTCCTGATAAAACAGTTTATTCCCATCTGTTCCTATTCTGTTTAATCCAAAAACAAAAGATAGATTTTCAATTGCCCTTGCTTTTAGAAGGTGCTCCCAGGCCTCTACTCTTTTCTCAGGCCAGTTGGCAACATATAATATAGCGTCATAATCATCATTATTTCTTGCAAAAACAGGAAAGCGAAGGTCATAGCATACCTGGAGCAGAAACCGTATGCCTTTATATTCTACAATGATCCTGTTTTTTCCCGGAGTGTACACCTTATCTTCTCCGGAAAAGGAAAATAAATGGCGCTTGTTGTAGAATGATATTTCTCCTCCGGGCTGTACAAAATACATTCTGTTATAAAATTTCCCGTATTGCTCAACCGGAGCGCTGCCACAAAATGCAGCATTTTTTTCTTTTGAAATTTTTTTCAAAAACCCGAGGGATTCTTCATGCCTGTCTGAAACTTCTGAAGCATCCATACAGAAGCCTGTGGAAAACATTTCAGGAAGAATAAATAAATCTGCTTCCTGATTCTGAAGCTCACGTTCTATTGTTTCAAAATTTTCAGTCTTATTTTTCCAGATGATATCCAAATTGAGTCCTACAACTTTCATTACTTTACTTTTAATTATTATAATGATGTATAAAAATACATCTTTTATATTACAAAATAATATCCGAAGGAATAGATCATCCCCAGATATGCTATTTTATGGTTGAAATTTCTTAATAATTTATTAAAGTCTCTCAATTTTATTGTATTAAATATCTTTCGGTTTTATTTTTGATGCAGATATTTTTTATTACAATCATTAAAAAAATAGAAATTTATGAAGAAATTGGTTTTTATGGTGATGATTTTCTTTTGTGGAGCAATGGCTAATGCCCAGGCCTATACCGGAAAAGGAGATCAAAAAATTCAACTGGGTCTGAATGCCTGGGGGTATGGAACCGGAATTACAGGAACCTATGATTATGGTCTTAACAAACTGATCTCAGTAGGAGGTGGTCTGAATGCTTATTTCAGCAATTATAAAGACAATGATAAAGACAATCGTGTTTTTGTTTTTGGAAGGCTGAATTTTCATTTGAATGATGCCCTGAATCTTCCCGCAAAATGGGATATTTATCCGGGAGTGGATGTAGGAGTACTCGGGAAAGATTTTGGAATCGGAGCACATATCGGGGCTCGTTACTTTTTCACTGAAAAAATCGGCGTATTTGCTGAGGTGGGAAACAACGGAAGTCTTGGAGTTTCTTTCAATTTATAATTAAAACGTCTTTAAATATGACAAAGCTTCTCGTTTCGGGAAGCTTTTTTATTTGGCATAGTTTTGATAATTGTTACCTTTGCAAATTAAAATCTAAAACTTATTAATGGAAATAGCAATCAAACTCTTCCAGTTCATTCTGAGTATTTCTATATTAGTGCTTCTTCATGAGCTTGGGCATTTTTTACCCGCAATATGGTTCAAAACCAGGGCAGAGAAATTTTTCCTGTTCTTTGACCCTTATTTCTCGATATTCTCAATGAAGAAAATCAACGGAAAATGGCAGTATAAATTTTTATCCAAGAATTTGCCTGATTCTGAAGTAATAGAAGTAAACGGAAAGAAGGAAGAAGTTCCTATCGATATATCAAAACTTCCGGACAACGACTGGAGAAAGCATCCTGAACAAACCAAGTACGGGATCGGGTGGCTTCCTTTCGGTGGGTATGTGAAAATTGCCGGAATGGTAGATGAAAGCATGGATACAGCTCAGATGAAAAAACCGGCTGAACCATGGGAATTCAGGTCTAAACCGGCATGGCAGAGACTTATTATTATGCTGGGGGGAGTTACTGTCAATTTTTTCCTGGCATGGCTTATCTATAGCTGTCTTTCGTTCTTCAATGGAGAAACCTATACAGATATAACAAAATTCAGTAATGGAATTGAAGCCACTGCTGCCGGAAAGAAAATGGGCTTTCAAAACGGAGATAAAATCATCAGTGTGGATGGAAAGCCTGCTGAGAGACTGGAGAACACATCAATCAACATCCTTTTAGGAGATCAGGTTACTGTGTTAAGAAACGGTCAGGAAGTAACTTTTCCTGTAAATGCAGATGGTGTTGCAGATGTTCTTAAGCAAAAAGAAGCTAAATTATACATTACCCCAAGGGTTCCAATGGTGATTGATTCCCTGGCAACTCCTTCTTCGCAGGCTTCAGGTCTGGCAAAAGGAGATAAAGTTGTAGGAATTAATGGTAAAAAAGTAACTTTCTTTGATGAAGTATCTTCGCTATTGGCAGAAAATAAAGGAAAGACCATAAGCATAGAGGTAGAAAGAAACGGGGCTGTACAAACATTACCTGCGGTTTCAGTTGATAAAAACGGAAAGCTGGGTGTGGCGCTGGATACTAAAGGAATTGCAAAATCTATTGTAACCAATAAAAAATATTCTTTCGGGGAAGCTATTCCAAGAGGATTCACAAGAACTATTGAAGCTTTAACTACTCAGGTAAAGCAATTCAAGATTATGTTCAATTCTAAAGTTCAGGGATATAAAAATGTAGGAGGTCCTATTGCAATTGTAAAAAATATGCCGGTAGACAAGGATGCCAACGGAAGTTTCACAATTAACTGGGCTGCTTTCTGGAGCTTTACCGCTATGTTCTCTGTATGGCTGGCATTCCTGAATCTTATTCCTATTCCGGGGCTTGATGGTGGGCACGTTTTATTTACTCTTTATGAAATTATTGTAGGTAAACCTGTTCCTCAGAAAGTATTGGAAAACGCTCAGATGATTGGCGTTATCTTCCTGTTAGGCTTGATGTTAGTAATTTTTGGTAGTGACATCTTCAAGATCTTTACAGGAAAATTATAATTTTTTGGAAATTTTCCTAAAAAATATTTGTAGGGTATAAATATTCGTCCTATATTTGCACCACTTAAAACAAAGGACATTCCTCCTTAGCTCAGTTGGTTAGAGCATCTGACTGTTAATCAGAGGGTCGCTGGTTCGAGCCCAGCAGGAGGAGCAAAAGACTTACAGAAATGTAGGTCTTTTTTTTTGCCCGAAAAGAAAGACGAATTAAGAATGAAGTATAAAGCTGGGGAATTAGATTATTTATATTTTGTCTTTTAAATTTGATTTTCATCTAATGTTATAATTGAAAATAGCAAGGTAGAAGCAATTTCATTGCCCTTTCTAGCCTACGAACATCCATACATCCACTATCAAAAATTTCAAAAACATTAACTTATTTTTTCTACACTGAATTTCCAGAACTGAAATTAAAAATATTTCGTATTGAAACTCAATGTATTTAGCCTAAATTTATCGATAATCAGGGAGAAAACTTGACTGATATTAATATTCCTCCTATATTTGCACCACTTAAAACAAAGACATTCCTCCTTAGCTCAGTTGGTTAGAGCATCTGACTGTTAATCAGAGGGTCGCTGGTTCGAGCCCAGCAGGAGGAGCAGAAAGACTTACAGAAATGTAAGTCTTTTTTTATTATATTCAATTTATACCTGTTCCTCCATATTGGGTAATAAACTCCACTCCTATTACTACTTTCCGTTTACTCTTTAATTTCCTGATTCTTCATCTTTTAGCCTATAAAATTTCATATTTAATTTTTAGTAAATCGTAGTATTATTTTCGTTACATTTGCTGTTTTACGTAGAATAAAATTTTTTTTCTACTTTTTTCAATTTTTTAAAATAAACTGCATACTTTTTGTTTGTGCTAATTGCTTGAAGAAACGAATGATGTTAAACAATAATTCTAAACACAATTTTATATTATTTTTCCTGTTTTTCACTGGTTTAGCGTGGGCCCAAAATAAAGCCAGCGGTAAAATTGTGGATGAAAAAAGCAATAAAGAACTCAGCAAAGTAGATATCTTTATCAACGATAATAAAACACCTTCCCTTACCACTACTTCGGGCAACTTTATGGTGCAGTCTGACAGTATTATTACCAAGTTAAGGTTTTCCAAAAAAAATTATACCACAGAAACATTTGATGTTACCCCTGAAAACGCTGAAAACATTTTCGTACAGCTTTCCCAGGCAAAGGTGAGCAGTATTCAGGAAATTGTCATCAACAGCGGAAAACCGAAGTACAAAAACAAAAAAGAAAACCCCGCCTATGCCATCATGCAGAAAGTATGGGCACGGAAAAGGAATAACGGGCTGGAAAAGTTTGATACCTATTCCTATAAAGAGTATGAAAAAACCCAGTTTGACCTCAACAACATAGACAGCGCTTTCATGAAGAAGAAAATTTTCAAAAAACTGGATTTCATCTTCAGTTACGCAGATTCTACCGCAAGCGGAAGATTGGGGCTTCCCATTTTCCTGAATGAAGCCGTTTATGAAAATTACGGAAAAAACAAACCGGAAAAAGATAGCAAAAGAACGCTTGTTGCACAAAAGACTTCCGGATTTCAGGATAACCAGGTCATCACCGTTTCTGCAAAGAACCTCTACAGGGACATTAATATTTATGACAATACCCTGAATTATTTTGATATCGGGTTTCAAAGCCCTGTAGGAACGGATGGATTTGGCACCTATGATTATAGCCTGGTAGACACTATTAGTGTTCATGGTGAGAAAGCTTTCCATATCAGATATCAGCCTAAAAGAAAAGATGTACTCGCCTTTCAGGGTAATCTGTATATTGACACTGATACTTATGCTGTTTTAGGAGCTACCTTAAAATCTACCCAGAAAATAAATGTCAACTTCGTCAACAGTGTTTCTACCGAACTGGAATACGACAATCCTGATGAAACAACGTTTCTTCCTAAAAAGCTGGTTACCGAGTTTGAAATAAGTCCTTTTTCAAAAAAGAGAGGGTCTAAAAGCATTATTGCCAAAAGATCCGTGGATTATTCCAATTATGAGTTCAATAAACCTTTAGATCCCAGTGTTTTTAAACGAAAGGAAGAAGAGTATGAAGATAAATTCACCGACAAGGATGAGGCTTACTGGGCAAAAGCCAGGCCTGACACTTTATCCAAGTCTGAACAAGGTGTATATAAAATGTTGGATCAACTGCAGCAGACCCCTAAATTCAACCGCATGGTAAAGCTGTTTGAAACCCTTGGTTCCCGTTACTATAATGCTTTTAAAGGAGTAGATTTAGGACCAATTTTTTCTGTCTATGGCAGAAACGAAGTAGAAGGAGACAGAATAAGGATAGGGGCAAGATCTTATTTTGGATTAAATGATCCATGGAGGGTTCAGTTTTATACAGCGTACGGCTTCAAAGATCAACAGGTAAAATATGGTGTTGATGCAAGGTTCATGTTCAACAGGCTTAACCGGTTTATGATTGGTGCAGGAACCAGTAGGGATATCGTTCAGCTTGGCGGACAGCTTACATCAGGAGATGGAGTTGCTTCCAGATCCTTATCGTCAAGTACCTTTTTCGCCAGAGGAGAAAATATATCATTAAGCTCTGTAAACCAGACCAATGTTTTTGTAGCAATCGAACCCTGGAAAAACATTCAGTTCAGAGTAGACGGAGTAATGCAGAGTATTAAATCTGCCATTCCCGAGAAGTTCAACCTTATGTATTACCAGGATGGGCAATTAAGAAAAACAGTAAACGATTCTCATGTTACAATCAGTGTCATCGCAAAACCTGGTGCTAAATTCTCTCAAACAGGGATAGACCGGTACCAGGCAAGAAACCTAGCTCCCACTATCGTGCTGAGATACACCCGTGGTATTGAAGGACTTTTTAATGCCGATTTTAATTATGACAAATTACAATTTATGTTTTATAAACCCTTTCTTATTGGAACATTGGGTAAAACAGTTGTCAATTTTGAGGCAGGAAAGAACTTCAATACTGTTCCTTTAGCATTGCAGAATATAATCCCGGCCAATCTTTCATATGGGCTGGTTCCTAATACATTTTCACAGCTTAATTACTATGAGTTCGTAGCTGATGCTTACACCACCCTTCATCTGGAGCATCATTTCAATGGTAAACTGCTTTCTTATATTCCTTTAATCAAGAAATTAAAGTTCAGGGAGGTTGCATTCATCAGGGCGGCATACGGAACTTTAAGTGATGCTTCTAAGGCTATCAACGTTGAAGGCTTTAAATATTCTGCTCCAAGTGAACATATTTATTACGAGTATGGATTTGGCATTGAAAACATAGGAATAGGCAATCTAAGACTCTTCAGAGTAGATTTTAATTGGAGAGGAAATTATCTTGACAGACCAGATATTTCCAAATTTGGCGTTAAAGCCGGAATTCAGGTAGGATTTTAAATAGTTTCATCTATAATAATAAACAGTTGGGCGGCTTCTTCGAAGCCGCCCAACTTTATTTCCAATTGTGATTTAATTTCATCAATACCGGATAATTAAAAGCTAAATGCTTAGAACATCTTTCTCAATTATTAATAGCATCCACATCCGTCTTCTACATCCAGTAAACAACGCATCTTCTGCTTAGGGGTTAGTCCGCACCATATATCGCATGGATAGGTTTGGGTGGACACAATGCCGCACTGCCATTAATTGCCTTGAGGCTCTTCTTGGTTAATTTTTTAATTTTGATAATTCGTTTTAATGTTTGCCTACTCTACATGCTTTTCGGCTATCGCAATTTACTGAAAACAAATAGTCAACACGCACAAAAAAGCCTCTGCAAAATAATGCAGAGGCTTTTATTTTTTTATAAAACGCTTGATTACGCGTTTGGTTCTACAGATACGAAAGATCTGTTGTTTGCTTTCTTTCTGAAAACTACTTTACCATCTACTAATGCAAACAAAGTGTGGTCTTTACCGATTCCCACGTTATCACCTGGGTGGTGCTGAGTACCTCTTTGTCTAACAATAATATTTCCGGCAATAGCTGCTTGTCCTCCGAAAATCTTCACACCTAATCTTTTAGAGTGAGACTCTCTACCGTTCTTGGAACTACCGACTCCTTTCTTGTGTGCCATTTTATTAGTGGATTATTATTATTTGTTAAGTGCTTTAAAGTTTTCGATATTCTTAGCGATTGCTGCATCTACATCTTCATGAGTAAGAACATCTTTACCTAATTCAGCTTTTACTTCTTTACCTAAAGCGATTAAAGCTTCTCTGTTTTCTTTAGACTGAGACAATCCGTTTTTCTTAAGGTGGTAGTTCAATTCGTGATCTTCACCAAAGTTAACAGTTGCGTTGTCAGAAAGAACTTCTCCTTTCACAGTTTCTTTTTTAGCAGCTTTTTTAGCTCCGCCCTCAAAACCTGTAATACCAGTGATTACAATTTGAGTTAAAGATTGTCTGTGACCGTTTTTCACTTTGTAACCTTTTCTTCTTTTCTTTTTGAAAACGATTACTTTATCAGCTTTTACGTGATCAAGAATCTCTGCTTCTACAGTGATTCCGCTTACAGCTGGGGCGCCTACAGTGATTGCACCGTTTACAGTAAGAAGAACTTTATCGAAAGAAACTTTTCCTCCTTTGTCTCCTTTTAAACGGTTTACAAACAACTTCTGGTCTTGCTCAACTTTGTATTGAAGCCCTGCTATTTCTACAATTGCAAACATTGTTTATAAAATTTTTAGTTATTTCGAGGTGCAAATATACAAATAAAATTCTAATCTGCTTACAATCAAAGCAATGTTTTTTCAAAATTCACCTATTCACTATGTCTTGAATAATTTTTAACATTAAAGTATTCACACATATAAGAATATTTCATACCTTCGTTTTACCAAACTAATTTATATATGAAAAGAAACTTTAATCTCTGCTTTTTAGCAGGTGCCATTGCTGTATCTTCATTGACGGCATGTAGTGATGACAAAATGGATGACACTGTCCAGCCACAAGAAAATCTTAGCGCAAAAATTGAACAACCTGGAGACCGTGAAAAAGTTTGCTATTATGTAGACAATAACTGGAGCTCCACAGCTGTTTTGCTAACAGGTCTTCAAAGTTCTGCAGACACCAGTTTTATGAATTCCCAAATGACTAAAATTGCCGGCATGTGGGGAAGAAGCAATCCAACGCTGAGATTTGTAAATGACCCTTCCAATTACAATTCCACGTACAATGCTATTTCTTATTCTACAGGAAAGATATACTACGGATATGCTATCTATTATGATGCAAAAGCAAAAGGTGGTGATATCGTAAATGCAATGATTCTGGCTCATGAATACGGACATCAGCTACAGTACATTTTCGGGCTTCCTTCAGTAAATGAAAACACAGCAAGACCCAATGAGCTGGAAGCAGACGGCTTTGCAGGGTACTATCTTAGAAATCCTAATGGCTACAACAAAACTACCTTCTCGGAGATTGCTGCCGCTTATGAATTTGCACAAAGCATCGGGGATTACCAGACTTCAAGTCCCAATCATCATGGAACACCTGCACAAAGAAGATCTGCCGTACGTTTAGGATTCCTTTTAGCACAGGCTAATTCTAATCTTACAGCATCCAGCTTTGATTATAACTTCTTCTATTATTATCAGGGAGTTCTTAATGGCACTTACAAAATGGCTAAGAATACGGTAAGTCCAGAAGTTGATGCGTATATGAGCCAATATATTGACGAGCTTAGAAAAATTCAGACCGGGGAAATTTCTGCGGAAGAATTCAAACACTTAAAATAAACAAACATTCATTTTTAGCATATTTTAAGAAGGAGGCAGACGTAATTGTTCTGCCTCTTTTTTATTTAACAGAAGTTTATTTACTTTTGAACCATATTTGATACAATATGAACAGAGATCTTTATATTGATTTTGCCAAAGGAATGGCAACCCTCTCCATTATATTCATTCATACCGCCTTCTGGTCCGGACAGTTTTATATTCCTGCAGAAGTGAGGGTCTTTTCTCTGGTATTTGATGTAGCGCTTTTCTATGCGTTAAGCGGAATTACCTCAGGAGCAAACATTGAAAAAACCTTTTACAGATTATTAAAATTACAGATTACCTATATGATTTTTGTAACGCTTCTGTTCTTTTTAGATTATTTCTTCAAGGTTTTCGGGTTAAGTTTCTTTTCTATGGAGTGGCTTCAGGGCTTTTACTCTACATTTGGGTCAAAATATGCTACAACAGATATTTCCACCACACCGCAGTGGCAGAATCTCGGAAACTGGTACCTTCACCAATATACTAATGCCGATACATTCCCGGTAGTCATGGGAAGCTTTTGGTATCTCAAAGTCTATTTCATACTTACCGTATTTGGGGTACTTATCCTCAGGTTTTTCCCAAAACATATCAACTGGTTTATAGGCCTTTGTGCCGTTTTAACTTTGCTATTCAACATGGTACCGGAATATTATCCAACGGGGCAGGTAGGATATATAGCATTTTATCTTGCCGTTTTTTTAGTCGGCCATAAAATGCGTGGAAAGAAAATCCCCAAAAACATCATTCCTGTATTATATGCTCTGGTTGCCTGTCTCTTAATCGGAATGTTCTGGTATTACGGAAATGACATTTTCTATAAAATCAATAAAAATAAATTCCCTCCTAAAATTCCTTATATTATCTGGGCCCAGTTTTCCCTTTTAACCCTATTTGTTCTTTATAACAGGCTAAAGATTACAAAAGATAATATCATCACCTATATTGGGAAGAATGCTATATTCTTCTATTTTGCTCAGGGAATAAGTTCATCGCTGGTGTATTTCCTTGTGGTTCCTTTAAAGGAAATTATGCCTTGGTGGATTTTAATGATTATCATTTACAGTATTAATATTATCCTGGCATTTATTATTTCGGCAGGGTTGAAAAAGGTAGATACCTTAGGCTGGAATATTCTGGAATTTTTAAGAAGAAAGACTACTTCTTAAGACTTTCGTGACTAAATTGAAATAAACTTAAGTTTTCTTATTTCAATTTGTTTAAATTTACAAAAATTTTATAACATGTTTAAGTTGAAACTTCCTACCGATCCAAGGTGGGCAAATATTGCTGAAGGAAACATTGGAGAAATTTTAACGGATCATGCCTGGTGTGAGCAAAAAGCTGCTACCAATGCCATTACATTGATCACGATGCTTCCCGAATATCCTGAAATTGTTACAGAGCTGCTGGCTATAGCACAGGAGGAGCTGGACCACTTCAATCAGGTTCACGAGATTATTAAGAAACGAGGTTATACTTTTGGAAGGGCAAGAAAGGATGATTATGTGAATGAACTGGCAAAATTTATTATTCAGGGGAGCAGAGAAGATCTGATTGTAGATAAAATGCTTTTTGCCGCCATGATTGAAGCCAGAAGCTGCGAAAGATTTAAAGTGCTTACAGAAAATATCAAAGATGAAGAACTGAAAGTTTTCTACAGGGAGCTGATGATCTCTGAGGCTAATCACTATACAACATTCATTGGATTCGCAAGACAGCTCGGAGATCCGGATAAGGTGAACAAGCGCTGGGATGAATGGCTGGAATATGAAGCAAACATTATCAAATCCTACGGAAATAAAGAAACCATTCATGGTTAAAATATAAACAGTAAAGAACAAACGTTGAAGAAGTCCGCTTTTGAAAATATAGCCAACCTTTTCCTGAAAAACTTTTTTCAGGGGCTGGTAATTATTGGTCCGATAGGGCTTACCATTTTTGTGATCTGGTATATTGTAAGCGCTATTGACAATCTTGTGCCTTCTCTTGCCAGACAGGTTCCTGGACTTGTTTTTGTCTCTACTATATTGTTTACTGCTATTTTAGGATACCTGGGTAATAAATTCGTTGTAGGCAGGTTCTTTTTTGATACCATGGATAGCCTGTTGGAAAAAACACCCGGAGTAAAACATATCTATACCCCCACAAAAGATGTTATGTCTTCATTTGTGGGCGATAAGAAAAAATTCAACGATCCTGTCTGGGTAAAAACCAACGAAAATCCTGAAATATGGAGAATCGGTTTTTTGACACAAAAAGAAATGGCAGACGTTGATAAACATAATTACGTTGCGGTATACCTTCCCCATTCCTATGCGATTTCGGGCTGGGTAATTGTTACTGAAGAAAAAAACATCAAACCTGTAGTAGGTATGACTGCTGCTTCAGCAATGAAGTTTGCGGTAAGCGGCGGTGTGGCCGGGTTCCATTCTGATGAAAACATATTTAAAGCTCCGGAGTAATTTTTTCACTCCCCTTTACTTACTTTGATGAATTTGAAATTATTTTCAAACCATTTTCTTTATCAACAATTTAAAAAACATACTTATCCCATGAATTTACCGTACGCGGAACCCTTCCGCATTAAAATGGTGGAAGAAATCCGTCTATCCACAAGAGAGGAAAGAGAACAATGGCTGAAAGAAGCCAGATACAATCTTTTCAACTTAAAATCCTCACAGGTTTATATTGATCTTTTAACAGACTCAGGAACAGGAGCTATGTCCGACAGGCAATGGGCTGCTCTCATGACCGGAGACGAAAGCTACGCAGGATCCCGTTCGTTCGAACAGCTTCAAAATACCGTTGAAAAAATTACAGGTTTTAAATATTTATTGCCAACCCACCAGGGAAGAGCAGCTGAAAATGTTCTTTTTTCAGTGCTGGTGAAAGAAGGGGATGTAGTTCCCGGCAACTCTCATTTTGATACCACAAAGGGACATATCGAATTCAGAAAGGCGCATGCCATCGATTGTACCATTGATGAGGCTTTTGATATCAATGACCTTCATCCTTTTAAAGGAAATATCAATCTTGAAAAACTGGAAGAAGTTTACAAAAGCCACCCGAAGGAAAATATCCCTTTTTGCTTGATTACCATTACCTGTAATTCTTCGGGGGGACAACCTGTTTCTCTGGAAAACATGAAAGCTGTGAAAGAACTTTCCGATCGATATGGAATCCCTGTCTTTTTTGATTCGGCGAGATTTGCAGAAAATGCTTACTTCATAAAAAAAAGAGAAAAAGGGCAGGAAAACAGAAGTATCAAGGAAATCTGTAAAGAAATCTTTTCATACGGGGATGGAATGACAATGAGTTCTAAAAAGGATGGATTAGTAAACATCGGAGGTTTCATTGCGCTGAATAGTGAAGAGGTTTTCAGAAAAGCTTCCAATTTCACCATCATCTATGAAGGGTTTATTACCTACGGGGGAATGGCAGGAAGAGATATGGCTGCATTAGCTGTAGGACTGGATGAAGCCACAGAATTCGCATATCTTGAAAGCAGAATCTCCCAGGTGGAATATCTCGGAAATAAACTAATTGAGTACGGAATTCCCGTACAAAAACCGATTGGAGGGCATGCCGTGTTTATTGATTCTTTAAACTTCCTTCCCAATATTTCCCGCGAGGAATATCCGGCCCAGACCCTGGGACTTGAAATTTATAAAGAAGCCGGTATCAGAACAGTGGAAATCGGTACTCTATTAGCCGACAGGGATCCAGAAACAAGACAAAACCGCTATCCGAAGCTTGAACTGGTACGCCTGGCAATTCCCCGAAGAACCTATACCAATAATCACATGGATTATATTGCTGCAGCGATTAAAAACGTTTATGAAAGACGCGAGGAAATTTCTAAAGGGTATAAAATTGTCTGGGAGCCTGAAATTTTAAGACATTTTACGGTTCAGCTTGAAAAAGCATAAAAAACAAGGCTGTTTCAAAGGTCTAAAAACAGGCTTTTTTGAAACAGCCTTTTCTTTCTGAGAACATACCTCTTTCCTATTCTCCCCTGGTTTTATTCTCTTTCTTAAAACCTTTCCGGCATATACTTATCCTAATTCTTTTCTTCAATAAAAAATTTAATCAACCACTGTTTTTCTTCCGATATCTGTAAACAGGTCCGTTAACATATTTCCGGTTGTAGTTAATTTCTATCCAAAACTAAAATTTAAAAATCTTTTTTTGTGTTTTTTGAAAAATATGAATCTATTTAAATTTACATTTGCAGTTTCCTTAAAATTTTGCAATTTGAAATTTAAGCACTAACCTGAAAACATATTATTCCGAAATGAAAAATATTGCTGTCGTGGGCGCTGGTATTTCCGGTTTGAGCATGGCGAATTACTTAGAAAAACACAACTTAGACTATCATATTTTTGAAAGAAGAAAGAAAGAAGATCTGGCAGGACATGGATTTCTTCTTCCACAGGAAGGTCTTGAATATCTTTCCCGGATCATAGACTGTCAGCTTCTTTATGAACAGGGAAATTTTTTAGAAAAATATATACAATATTCTCACAATGGAAAAATGCTTGCCGAAAAGAATCTTGATCGTGTTTTTGCTATTTCAAGGCAGGCATTAATCAATATTCTGTCTCAAAACATTTCCCAGGAAAAAATAACTTATGGAAAAACCGTCACCCTTTATGATATAGAAAAAGGGAAACTACAGTACAAGGATGGAAGCTATATGAATGCCGATTTTACCATTATCGCTGATGGCTCAAAAAGCCGTATCAGGGGAGAAGTATTCAAAGAAGAAACAATCAGAACTGTGAGAGAAAGCGAAGTTGTTAATATTGTTAAAAATAAAGATATAGCCCGGTCCATCAGTAATGATTTCATGAAATTTCATCATGAAAAAGGAGGGCTTACTTTCGGGATCCTTAAATTATCTGCGGATACTATTCTATGGTATTCTCAGTTTGATAATGAGAAATATAAGATTAATGAATGTCCTCCCCAGAATTTAAAAGCCTATATGCTTGATATTTTTAATGAATGGCATTCCCTCATTCCATCGATTATTCTGCAATCGGACTATGAAAATGTTCATCTATGGCATGTTTATGAATTGGAAAAGCTCAATCCGTTTTATAAGGACAAAATCGTTTTCATAGGAGATGCAGCCCATCCTCTTATACCATTTACAAGCCAGGGAGTAACCTCAGCATTGAAAGATTGTTTTGCCTTAACGGAATATTTAGTTGAAAAAAGGAATATATACGATGCTTTCAGGAAATATGAAGAAGAAAGAAAACCGGAAATTGAAATCCATATTAAAAACGGAAGAGTTTTATTAAATCAGTTCCTTTTGCCTCTTAATCAATACACAGAAAATATTTTACCCATATCTTATAAATAAAAATGTTCAGCAATAACGATATTAATTTTGAAGCCCTGAAACGGAAAGCCTATAATGGAAGATGGGCCACATTGGAAGACGGAGTTATTCCGCTTACAGCGGCAGATCCTGATTTTAGGATAGCCCGGGAAATAGAACACGGAATCATTGAGTATATCAAAGATGGCTATCTAAGCTATGGCCCTTTTTCCGGATTGCCCGAGTTTAAGAAAAGCGTTGCGGATCATTTCAATAAAGAAAAATCCGGAAACTTTTCTCCTGAAAATGTACTTGCCGTCAACAGTGCCGCACAGGGAATGTTTTTGATTGCCTCCTATGTCCTGAATCCCGGAGATGAAGCCATTATTCTGGACCCCGTTGATTTTTTGTTTAAAAAATCAGTAGAAACGGCTGGTGGAAAAGTAAACCTGTGTCCGGTGGATACCCATACCGGGGAAATTGATTTTGAAACATTAAATTCTCTGATCCATTCAAAAACAAAACTTATCAGCATCTGCAATCCCCACAACCCCCTTGGCAAGGTCTATTCCCCCGATGTTCTGAGAAAAGTAGCCCAAATAGCTTCTGCCCATGATCTATGGGTAATGAGCGATGAAATATGGAGCGATATTATCTATGACAACAGAAATTTCCATACCTATTCATCTGTCTCTGAAGAGGCAAGGAAAAAAAGCTTTACCGTATACGGGTTTTCTAAATCTTTCGGAATTGCCGGATTGAGAATTGGGGCCGTTCTCTGCAATGATGTGGATATTCTTACCGATTTTACAGAAAAATCAAATTTTAACTCTACCATAGAAGGCGTTTCAACATTATCACAGATGGCAGGAAGCATAGCTTTGGAGAAGGCAAAGCCCTGGTATAAGGAATTTTTAAAACATTTACAGGGCAATCGTGACTTTGCGTTTAACATATTAAGCCATTCCGGAATTGTAACGCCTAATCTTCCTGAAGCTACCTTCGTATTATTTCCTGAAATTAAAAACGGATTAAGCAGTGAAGAATTCGCCCGCCATGCCCTACAACACGGAAAAGTAGCCATTGTTCCCGGTTCTGAAAGGTGGTTTGGGAAAGGTGCTGAAGGCCATATAAGAATCTGTTTTTCCACCTCACAGGAAATTTTAGAAGAAGGGCTTAACAGAATGATCTCCAGTTTTAACGATTAATAATTTTCATTAAAAACATCAAAAATGTGATTATTATTCTATATTTTGCTACAAGTAGCATAAAATTAATATATCCTTAACAAATAACGATATTTCATATTGATTTAAAAATAAAAAATGATAATTTTGAGTAAATCACCACTCAAAAGCTTCAATATGAAAATAAAATACATAAGCGCTGTTTTACTGGGGGCCTCTACCTTATCATATGCCCAACAGGTAAATGATACCATTACAAAGGAATCTAAGATAGATGAAGTTGCCATCACGGGAAGCCGGAATAAGAAAAGAACGGTTACGAATACCCCGGTTCCCATTGATATCATTGACATCAAACAAGCCAGCCAGGCAACAGGCCAGGTAGAAGTCAACCAACTGTTACAGTTTGCGGCTCCTTCCTTCAATTCCAACAAACAATCCGGATCAGACGGTGCAGACGCCGTAGATCCGGCAACACTGAGAGGGCTAGGACCTGATCAAACCCTTCTTTTATTAAATGGAAAAAGGTACCATCAGTCTTCTTTGATTAATCTTTTTGGAACCAAAGGAAGAGGAAATACAGGGTACGATATGAATACCATCCCGATCGGAGCTATAAAAAGAGTCGAAGTCCTTCGCGACGGAGCTTCAGCACAATATGGTTCTGACGCAATTGCAGGGGTAATCAATGTAATCCTTAATGACCGGGATAAGGGTTTTGAAGGAAATGCATTTTACGGAATGAACCTTTTTAAAAGTCCCGGCAATAATGATGTTGTATCAGACCATAAAGCAGATGGAATCACTTTTGACTTCAGTGGAAACCTGGGTACAAAAATTGGCAACAAAGGAGGTTTTGGAAACTTTACTGCAGAATTTGTCAACAAAGATTATGCAATCAGGAATGCTAACCCTCAAATGTATAATGCTCCAAGGCAACGTTTCGGAGATGCCAAAGCTCAGAATGTCTATTTCTTCGGAAACATTGAACTTCCATTATCCGACGGCCTGAAATTTTATTCACGTCAGGGATTTTCCCACAGAAATACCAAGGCTTATGCCTGGACAAGAACCCCTGAAGCTAATGGGAACGTTCCGGATATCTATCCGATGGGATTTGATCCTATTGAAGATACAAGCATCAGTGACTTCACCTTCGATAACGGTTTAAAATTTAAAGTGGCCAACTGGGATGTGGATTTTTATAATGCCTTTGGAAACAACAGATTTACGTATGACATAACCAATACTGTCAATGCGACTCTAGGCTCTAAATCCCCGACTCAATTTTATGCCGGCGGGCATTCATTACTGCAAAACACAACAGGTTTTAACGCTGTAAGGCAGTTTAAGGTACTTGAAGGGCTAAATATTGCATTCGGATCAGAATTCAGATATGAAAAATTCAATATTATTAAAGGAGAAGAGGCGTCTTATACAATGTATGATATTAATGGGAATCCTGTAACTCCTGATACCCCAGGTAACTTACTGGCAACCAACCCTCTTGCCGATCCGGAAGATAACATAAGGCCGGGTGGTTCACAAGGATTCCCCGGTTATTCTACTGATATTGGTAAAAGCAGAAATAATTTTGCAGCTTATGTAGATACTGAGCTGGATGTTACCAAAAACTGGATGATAAGTATAGCCGGAAGATTTGAGAATTACAATGATTTTGGAAGTACTTTAAACGGTAAATTTGCTACACGGTATGCAATTACTCCTCAATTTGCCTTCCGCGGATCTGTCTCTACAGGATTCAGAGCCCCTTCTCTTGCTCAGAAATATTACAGCCAGCAGTTCACGAACTTTCAGGGAGGGAAGTTGGTTACCATCCAATTGGCGTCGAATGATAGTGATCTCGCCAACAGATTGGGTATTGAACAGCTGAAGCAGGAAACATCTGTAAACGGGAGTGCCGGATTTACTTTTAATACGGGAAAATTCACCGCAACGATTGACGGATACTATATCAGTGTAAAAAACAGAATCGTTCTGACAGGAAATTTCTCAAGAGATGATTTACCTACCGATGTCCAGAATGATTATCCTTATATTGATCAGGCGCAATTTTTTTCCAATGCCATTGACACAAGAACCAAAGGGATTGACCTTATCCTGAGTTACAGTGAAAGTTTAGGTTCAGGGAAATTAACGGCAACTTTAGCCGGAAACTATAATGATATGGAAATTACCCAGGTCAATACTTCACCCAAACTGCAGGGTAAGGAAGACGTTTATTTAAGTGCCAGGGAAAGAGCTTTTATTCTGGCTTCAGCTCCTAAAACAAAGATTAACCTTAATCTTAACTATAAGATCAATAGGTTCAATGCAAATCTTCAGCTGGTAAGGTTTGATAAGGTTACATTAATTGGGTATGATGATGCTGAACAGATATACAACCCAAAGGTAACAACGGATCTTTCTTTTGGATACGAGTTTTCTAAAAACCTGAATCTGACTTTGGGAAGTAAGAACTTATTCAACCGATACCCTACATTACAAACCACTCAGGTATCAACCGGAAATACCGAATCCGGAGGCATTTTCGATCCCGTACAAATGGGATTTGCCGGACGACAGGTTTTTGCCAGACTTAATTTTAAATTTTAAGAAGATTGGAAGAGTTTTTATTATCATGACTGTAAAGGCTTCCTCTTCCGAACTCCTGTTTCCTTATAACAAGGCCTGCTGAAAAATTTTCAGCAGGCCTTTTTTATTTCTTTGAAATTCTATATAATTTTCCGCTATCTGTTACAGCGTAGAGATTTCCATCCATGCCATCCAGTACATCCCTGAAACGCTCTTTCTGATCGGCAAGAAGACGCTCTTCCCCTACCACTTTATTATCCTTCATTACAATCCGGTCAATATGTTCACCACTTAAGCATCCAATAAACAGGTTGCCTTTCCATTCGTCAATATTCCCTGTGTAAAATGTTATTCCGCTTGGAGAAATTACGGGATCCCAATAGTATACCGGCTGCTCTGTCCCCGCTTTCTGCGTAATCCCTTGTCCTACCTGGTCTCCTGAATACTCAATACCATATGTCACATCTCCCCAGCCGTAATTTTTCCCCGGCCGGATAAGGTTAATTTCATCACCCCCTCTGGGACCCATTTCAACATCCCAGAGATTTCCTTGCGGATCCAGGGCCAATCCTTGCGGGTTCCGTAATCCATAGGCATAAATTTCCGGCTTATATCCCTGTTTACCAATAAAAGGATTTCCGGGTGCCGGCAAACCTTCTTTGGTAATCTTCATAATTTTACCTAAATAATTATCCGTCTTCTGAGCATATACTCTTGTCACTTTATCTGATCTTTCTCCCGTACTTACATATAAATTCTGATCTTTATCAAAAACCAGGCGGCTTCCATAATGCTTATCACCATCATAAGAAGGTTCTGCCCTGAAAATTACCTTGATTCCGGAAATACTTTTAAGATCAGGGGATAATGTTCCCTTGGCTACAGAAGTCAGGTTTCCTTTTCCAAACGGTTCTGAGAAACTGAAGTAAATAATATTATTGTTTTTAAAATCAGGATCCAGCGCTACATCCAGCATTCCTCCCTGCCCTTTTGCATCTACTTTTGGAAAACCGGTAATTTTAGAAACCTGTTTTCCATCTTTGGAAACCACATTCATATATCCTGTTTTTTCAGTGATGAGAAATCTCCCGTCCGGCAGATTAATAATTCCCCATGGCTTTCCGAGTTCTTTATTCAAAACTTCCACTTTATAAGGTGTTTTTGTTTTTACAGCCTTAATTCTTGTCTGTCCCTTAAAGGCTGGCTGATATTCAGAATTTGGTTTTTCGGTTTCCACACTCCCGTCACTTCCTATCTGCTGTGCATTGGCATGGCCTTCTTTACATGATGATAACATCAATAAGACACTCACAGCTGCAATATAAAATTGATTGATTTTCATAACATTATGATTAGTGTTATAAAGATAAATAGAAAAATAATGCCATAAAATTTGTACAATACAATTTTTATTCTACATTTGTAGAACAAAATACAAAACTGTAGAATGAAAGATATCAAATTAACCGACGCCGAGAAAGTACTGATGGAAATCCTTTGGGAGAATAAAAATATTTTCATGAAGGATATCCTGGAGGCTTACCCCGACCCTAAGCCTGCAGCTACCACAATTGCCACCTTACTGAAAAGAATGCAAAACAAGGACTTAGTAGGCTATACACTTTATGGAAATTCCCGTGAATACTACCCAAAAGTAGAAAAAGGAGAATATTTCAAGGAAGAAATGACTTCCATGATTGACCGTTTTTTCAACAGCTCGGTAACCCAGTTTGCCTCATTCTTTACCTCTAATTCAAAACTTACACAGAAGCAGCTGAAAGAACTTCGTGATATCATTGATAAACAAATAAAGGAATGAATATGCTTATCATTATCATAAAAATAATATTGTGTTCTTCTTTGTTTATTGCCATTTATTACTGGTTTCTGGAAAAGGAAAGAATATATAGATTCAACCGGTTTTATTTACTTGGTTCGCTGGCACTCTCTTATCTGATTCCGTTTATTAGCATTAGCCTGCAACTGCCGAAAGAGAAAATAAGCAGACCGCAGCTCATCATTGAAGATACGGCACAAAAAATAATTGCTATCCATAACGAACCTGAAGGTTTACACTGGATGAGTGTACTATGGATTATATACGCTGCTGTAACTTTGCTTTTCCTGCTCAGGAGCATATTTGCTGTTCTGAAGATTATAAGAATAAAAGGAAATACAATCATCTATAAAGGACAACGGGTACTGTTAACGAATGAAAATCTTTCTCCGTTTAGCTTCTGGAATACGATTTATTTAGGGAGAGCCTATCTTAAAGAAGATGAAATAGACCCAAGAATTTTCCTCCATGAGAAAAGCCATATTTCCCAAAAACATAGCCTTGATCTTATATTGATAGATGTATTAAAGATTTTCACCTGGTTTAATCCCGTTCTGTTTTTATATAAAAAGACTATTGTTACGAACCATGAGTTTCTGGCAGATGAAGCTGTTTTGAAAAATCAATTCAGCATCAGGGAGTATCAGAATCTTATTCTTGACGAAATCATCAATACTCAAAGCTTACCGCTTACCCATACCTTTAATTTTAACAATACCAAAAAACGATTTATTATGATGACCACAAAAAAAACAAAATTCAGCCTGCTTAAGAAAACCGCAGGAATTACTTCACTGATTGCAGCCATCGCTGTATTTTCTGAAAAAACATACGCCAATAATTCAGTGTCTGTTTTTAACAACCATAACACTTCTGCTATATCTTCTCAGCAAATAAACCCTGTTAAAACAGGCACTTCGCATGAGATAAGTTCAGAATCACCGGCTCGTGATGAAAAGTCAACAGTCCTTAAGCCCGCAACAGCAGAAGTCCTTAAGAAAGAAGAGCAGAAGATGGTATCAGATACGATTACTCCTAAAACAGCCATTAAAGAGGAACCAAAAGCAAACGCTACAATAGATTCCGGCAACGGAAAGGACTTTGTAGAAGCAAAATATCCGGGAGGAAATGCCGAGCTACGAAAAAAAATAGGCAACACCATGGATATGGCGGTAATAAATCCATTAAAAGGGACAATTACCTCAACAGCGTATATCCAAATTGATGAAACAGGTAAAGCAACTCAAATAACAACTTCAGGTAATGACGAAGTTTTCAACAAAGAGTATCTTAAAACAATAACAGCAATAAGCAATGAAACAACCTGGCAGCCTGCTACTAAAAATGGCAAAGCAATAGCTACTTCATTAAAGATTCCCGCAACAATGACCTTTGAGAATTTTAAATAATAGATAAGCGCTTTTCAGCGCTTTTTTTATGCCTGTAAATTCCGTTTTTTCTATTCCATTTCTTAACATTTTTCTGTGAGCAATACGATAATGACTTCACCTGCCAGTATTATAACTGCAATCTGTTAAATTTTTCTTATCAAAATATTCATCTTCAAAACTTTATCAAGTCTAATAATTTCTTTCGTATTTTTGTTGTATACATTCTTTTCTATGGATTTTAAGCTTCAATCAGAATATAAACCTACCGGAGATCAGCCTCAAGCAATCGAAAAATTGACTAAGGGAATAGAAATCGGTGAAAAATACCAGACTCTTCTCGGGGTGACAGGCTCAGGGAAAACCTTTACTGTTGCCAATGTGGTGCAGAATGTTCAACGGCCAACATTGGTATTGGCCCATAACAAGACACTGGCTGCCCAGCTTTTTATGGAGTTCAAGGAATTCTTTCCTGAGAATGCGGTTGAGTACTTTGTCAGTTACTACGACTATTATCAGCCGGAAGCTTATATTGCAACAACCGGAACTTATATTGAAAAAGACCTGAGCATTAACGAAGAAGTTGAAAAGCTACGTCTTTCCGCCACCGCCAGCCTTTTATCAGGAAGGAGAGATGTCTTGATTGTTGCGTCTGTATCCTGTATTTACGGTATTGGAAATCCTACTGAATTTCATAAGTCGTTAATTTCTATTGCAATCGGTGAAAAAGTGACCAGGACCGCATTGCTTCATTCTTTAGTTAATGCGCTCTATGCCAGAACACTCAATGAGTTTCAAAGAGGTACCTTCCGTGTAAAAGGAGATGTAATTGATGTGTTCCCAGCCTATGCAGATAACGCCATCAGGATCCAGTTTTTTGGTGATGAGATTGAAAAGATTCAAAGCTTTGATCCTGTGACCGGCAACGTAGATAGTAATTTTGATCAGATCCAGATCTATCCGGCTAATCTTTTTGTGACTTCCAAGGAAACCTTAAACGGTGCCATAAAGGAAATTCAGGATGATATGGTAAAGCAGGTCGACTTTTTCAATTCTATTGGAAAGCCGCTGGAAGCTAAAAGGCTTCAGGAAAGAACTGAACTTGATCTTGAAATGATCAAAGAACTTGGCTATTGCTCTGGAATTGAGAACTATTCGAGATATCTGGACGGTAGGCTTCCCGGAACAAGGCCTTTCTGCCTGATTGATTATTTTCCCAAAGACTTTTTAATGGTTATTGATGAAAGCCATGTAACAGTACCCCAGGTACACGCCATGTACGGCGGAGACCGGAGCAGGAAAGAATCCTTAGTGGAATATGGCTTCAGACTCCCTGCTGCAATGGATAACAGACCTCTGAAATTTGAAGAGTTTGAGGCTATGCAGAATCAGGTTATCTATGTTTCTGCAACGCCTGCCGATTATGAGCTTGAGAAAACCGGAGGCGCCTATATTGAGCAGATCATCCGTCCTACGGGACTTCTGGATCCTGTTATTGAAGTACGACCTACATTAAACCAAATTGATGACTTAATGGAAGAGATCCAGAAGAGAGCGGATGTTGACGAAAGGGTTCTGGTCACTACTTTAACCAAAAAAATGGCTGAAGAGCTTACCAAGTACTTTACCAAATTCGGAATCAGAACGAGATACATCCATTCCGATGTAGAGACCCTGGAACGGATCCAGATTATGCAGGATTTACGTTTAGGACTTTTTGATGTTTTAATTGGTGTCAACCTGCTAAGAGAAGGATTAGACCTACCGGAAGTTTCATTGGTAGCAATTTTAGATGCCGACAAAGAAGGAATGCTGAGAAGCAGAAGATCCATGATTCAAACGGTGGGACGTGCAGCAAGGAATGTCAACGGGAAAGCCATTATGTATGCAGACAAAATCACCAAGTCTATGCAGGCTACTTTAGATGAGACAGAATACCGCCGTGCCAAGCAAATGCAATATAACGAAGAGCATGGTCTGAAACCGCAGGCACTTAATAAAAAGATATCCGAAAGCCTTGTCGGGAGAAGTAAAGATTTTCCTGATGAAAAATATACCCAGAAAGAAATTCTTCAAAAGGTTGCAGAAACAAAAGCCAACTACGCCAGTGAAGATATTGATAAGATGATTGCATCGAAACAAAAAGAAATGGAAGCAGCAGCCAAAAACCTCGACTTTATAAAAGCAGCTAAGCTGAGGGATGAAATTGCAGCTTTGAAAAGCTAATTCCATTTCCTTACCTATAAAGTTTCGGCGGCATCTTCGATGCCGCCGAAACTTTTATAGTAACTGATCTCTGTTTATTTTCCATTTCTGACCATGGCTCTGATTGGTGTAAGCAAATCTGCCAAACCATTCAATTTGATCTCATAAACTGTTGAGAGCTGCATCCCTAATTTCCCTTTAGGCATTCCTCCATTCCGGAGGAACCACTCCAGATAACTTACCGGAAGATCGGCAAGAATTGTTCCTTCGTATTTACCAAAAGGCATTTTAACAATACAAATCTCTTTTAATATTTCCGGGTTTATTCCTTCCAATTTTTTAAAAAATTAAATTAATTTATCATTCAGGTCATTCTGGACAGGCAGCTCAAGATCAGGAGGCACATTTTCATCAGAAAACTCATTTCTGTATACCTGGATCAGTAAAAGGGTAAATGAGATTAAGATCGGCCCAAAAATAAGCCCCATAAATCCGAAAAGATTCATCCCCATAATAATCCCGAATACCGTATTCAACGGATGTATATTTTCCAGCTTCTTCAAAAGAGTGAAACGGAGCAGGTTATCTGTAAGCCCTACCACGACCACACAATAAATTGCCAGGCCAATTCCCTGTGCTGTATTTCCTTCTGCAATCATAAAAATACATACGGGAACATACACAATAGCGGTTCCTACCACCGGAATCACGGAGGATACTGCCGTGAGTGCAAAAAGCAGAACAGGTCCCGGTGCTCCAAAAATGAAATAACCAATAACGGCAACTATCCCCTGACCAACTGCCACAACAGGGATTCCGATAGCATTGGCCATGATTAATTTTCTTAATTTATCGCCGATTAAAGAGATGTTTGCCCTCTTTAAAGGAGCTGAAGAAGTAAGGATCCTTTCAAACAACCGTGGTTTTTCCAGCATGAAATAAAGGATAAAATACATGGATATCACTACGGTTAATGTATTGAATGTCCCGCTGAGAGCTGAGGTAGAAATCTTACCTACAGAATTCTTCAGCTTATTCATATTTTCCTGGCTGAGGATATCAAACTTGGTTTTTGAATAAATATAGGCATGTATCTTATCAAGAAACACATTGAATTTAGCCATATAAGCCTGTGCATTTCCAAGTTTATCAATAAGCAGGTCGGCAATAAAATAAATAGGCAAAATAAGAATAATAAGACTGGCAAACATCAGGGCAAAAGCAGCAAGTGAAGGCTTCCATTTTCGCTCTTCCTGTAAATAAAAATTATACTTACGGCACACAACATAAATGGTAATTGCCCCTAAAACCGAAGGAATAAACAATGAAAGGTTAAAACAGATCAGTCCGGCAAGCACTATGATAATGGCCAGCAAAGAAATCTGTTTGATAACAACACTGCTTACATGTTTGTCTTTATTATTCATCATTTGTTAAAATTCTAAGGTTGCTTGTACATGATCTGTCTCGGCTTTCCTAAATAAGCACAATAAGTAGAATACATGACAATCATAATAAACGGAGCTGTCAAAATTATACCGAATCCACAAAGAATTACTCCGGCTACAGATATAATGCCTCCCAGAAGAGTGGTTAGCAAAAATGTACCATAGTTTTCCTTGGCAATGCTGAAGGATTTTCCTAAGGCCTCAGTGGCGGAAGCATTTTCAAAAAGTAAAATAGGATATCCGATTAAAAGAAACGGATACACAAAAACAATAGGTAACACACATAATGCCAAAGCAATTGTGGAGATAATCCCCGAAAGGATACTATAAATTAAAATATTAACAAAATTCTGACGATATCCAATAAACAAATCGGAAAACTCAATCTGGTTTTTAGTATTGAATTTATTTACAATATAAATCAGTCCCACATATAAAGGCGCCAATAAAAGCCCGAAAAAGCTGGATAATGTAGCATACATTGTAAATCCGGGAGCATTCCAGTAGCTGAAGTCTCCACCGGAAGTTCTCATCTCTTCCACCATAGCCGTTGAATTGAATCCCGTAGCCGTTTGGATAATAAAACCTCCTACAAGATAAATAACCATAGCAACGATACCATAGCCAAAGACCCCTTTATACATTTCAAAAGCGTGCGAAATAATCGATCCCGTATCTCTGTTGGGAACAGAACCTTGCTGATCAAATTCGTTAAATTCAGACATAGTTTAAATATTTAATGATTTTACCAAATTTAACTTTTTTTGGTAAAAAAACATATTAAACTAAGGTAAAATTTAGTATTTCTCTGAAAAAACCGTTTTATAAAGCGAATAAATCACTGCATTCCAAAAAGGAAAGGTAAAAAGACCTCCAATAAAAAACAAAGTGAACCCCAGATATTTGAACAATACGGCTACGATTATACACACCATTATCTCAATAAAATACATCCTTAACGCCTTCAGGTTTAAGGAGATCGCTTCAAAAATCCTTTTATTGGCAAAGAACATCAATGGCGCAACAAACACCGTCATCGCCACCCAGACTACTGCCAGAAATAAAGTCGGAATAGTAAATCTATAGATCAGGAACCAAAACACGTAATAACCCAGATATTTGAAAAAGTTGAGTCCATTGTACCCTACAAACAGATCTCCAAGCTCCACTTTCTCATTCATATCTATTTTTCTGAAGATCTGAAACAGCCCAAGATTTAAAGGATACAGAAAAGCGGTTGTTCCCCATACTGCATAGGTAAACATTTGATAATTTTCAGTAGCGCTCAGCTCAGTGATCTTTTCCATATAAGCTTTGGTTCCCAGCTTAAGGGCTTCTGTTAATTCCTGGCTTTGTGCCCAAATTCCATATTTCGCACCAAAGAAAAATAAAGAGGTAAGGAAAATTCCAAAAAAGACCATCGAAAACATCAACTGAAAAACCAGTGTTTTATTCCAATAAAAAAAAGCCTGCTTCAATATAAAATCTATTCCCGGTTTCTGAGGATATTTGCTCTGCATTTTAAAAATTTTATGCAAAAGTAAACATCAATAATTATTTTTGCCGAATGTTTTCAGTGAATCATCAAAAATTTATAGAAATGGATGAGCTTTCTCTTCAGAAGGTTCCCTATTTTTTCATGGTAGACTTTCTTTCCGGGAAAGTAGAAATATACCGAAAGGAAGAAATTGAACAATCAGGATTAATCATTGATTTTCAACACTTTTCCACTATAAAAAAACATCCTGAACTCACAAAAAAAATAGAATGGAAATCATTTCCTGAAACCCTTGAAAGTTTTAAAACAGGCTTTGACAAAGTTCAAAAAAATATCCGGTTGGGTAATTCTTATCTGGTAAATTATACCCGGAAGACCAAAATTGAAACCAATTTAACACTGGAAGAAATTTTTTATCATTCTGTTGCAAAATATAAAGTTTTTTATAAAGATTTTTTTGTATTTTTTTCTCCGGAAACTTTTGTAAAAATCATTGACGGTAAAATTTTAACTTATCCAATGAAAGGAACGATTGATGCCTCCCTGAAAAACGCCGCAGAAGTATTGAAAAATGATAAAAAAGAAAAGGCTGAACATTATACTGTTGTAGACTTGCTCAGAAATGATCTGAGTATGGTGGCTGATGAGGTGACTGTAGATAAATTTCAGCACATCGATTTTATCAAGACACAACAAAAAGATCTGTACGCCATGAGCTCTGAAATTACAGGAAAGCTGAAACCAGAATTTGATGGAAAAATAGGAAGCATTATGCAAAAATTACTTCCTGCCGGTTCTATTTTAGGAGCTCCAAAACCCAAAACACTGGAGATCATTTTAGAGGCCGAAGGATATAAAAGAGGCTATTATACAGGAGTTTGCGGCTGGTTTGACGGTAAAAATGTCGACAGCTGTGTGATGATACGCTTTATTGAAAAAGAAGGAGATCAGCTTTATTTCAAAAGCGGTGGCGGAATTACCCACATGAGTAAATTAGAAGACGAATATCAGGAAATGAAAAACAAAATTTATGTCCCAATTCATTGAAAGCATTAAGGTAGAAGACCAGGAAATTTTCTTATTGGAACTGCATCAGAAACGTGTAGATCAAACGTTCTCTCACTTTGGAAAAGAAGGAAGTATTGATCTTGCTAAAATATTCAAAAGCCTGCAGCATGATGAAGACGGTCTTTTCAAATTAAGAATCGCCTATGATCTTGATAAAAAAATCAGGACCCAGATGATTCCCTATGCGATCCCTGAAATTAACGATTTCCAGCTGGTAGAAAACAATAGCTTCGATTACTCCTTCAAATTTGAAGACCGCAAAGAACTGGATAAAATGAAAATGAAGGCAAAAGCGGAAGAAATCATTATTGTCAAAAATAACCACATCACCGATACTTCTTTTTCTAACCTTTTGTTTTTAAAGGGAAAAGATTGGTTTACGCCTAACTCTTATCTTTTAAACGGAGTGCAGAGGCAAAATCTTTTAAAGCATAAAAAGATCAAAGAGACTGAGATTACCTTACAGAACATAAAGCAATTCTCCCACTTTCAGATCATCAATGCTTTAAATGATTTCGACGATATGTTTATTTATCCTATTGACAGAATAATCAATCTGCCGGGAAATGAAGAATATCTTGACCTTTAGCTTTCTTTCATAAAGTTAAAATAAGCCTTTTGGATATCAGCACTATTCTTTCCGGAAGTATTGACTTCCAGTATTTTAGGCAGCACATCAGGTTTAAAGAAATTCTCAAGAACCCTGTCCAGAGTAAGCTCATCTTCCACCTTAATGTAAGAAAATCCAAAGTGTTTTGCCAAATACTCTGCTGTTTTGCGGTGCTTTGTCGCAATAAACTCATCTAATGTGTTCGGATTGGCATTGCCGGGTCCCGGAATAATCTTAAAGATATTTCCTTCTCCGTTATTGAAAATCATAATCCGTACAAATGGAGGAATATATTGGTTCCAAAGGCCGTTAATGTCATAAAAGAAACTTAAATCCCCTGTTATCAGCAAGGTTGGATTCGCATTTTTAATCGCAAATCCCATTGCTGTAGAAGTAGACCCGTCAATTCCGCTTGTTCCCCTGTTGCAATACATTCTTCTTTTACCGAAATCAAACAATTGTGCATATCTGATAGCAGAAGAATTGGCAAAATGGATATTGTAATTTTCAGGAATGGTCTGTGAAGCTTTATTGAAGAAATAAAAATCTGAAAACTCAACCGTATTTAGAAACTGTTCATGCTTTGCATCTTTTTTATCCCTTAAAACATCCCAAAGGTTGAAATAAGGCCTTGGTTCAAGATTAATATATTTCAATAATTTAGAAAAAAAGACCTCAGGTTTCACTTCAATCTTTTCCGTTAAAGAAAAATACGTATCAGGCTGCCATACCTCATCCAAATGCCAATGTTGCTTCGGACGTGCATTTCTTAAAAATTGTTTTACTTTTTTGGAAACCACATTTTGTCCTACCGTAATCAAAAGGTCCGGGGCATATGTTTTATAATCTTCTTCGGTAAAATTAAAGATATAACGATCAATATGCCTGAAAAATTTCTCGTGGTATAAATTGGAATTCACTTCACTTAATACCACTACAGAGTGGTTTTTTACCAGCTGAGTCAATTGATTTTCCAGTTCGGGGCTGTAATCCCTTGTTCCGACCAGCAGCATGATTCTCTGAGAAGTATTCCATTCTGCAACCAGGTTGGATGGAATTTCATATTCTTTATGCCTGATGGTTTTTTCAACGGTAGGAAAAGGCGGAAGCTCAGAAACCAGTTCATATAAAGGTTCTTCCAGCGGTATATTGATATGGACCGGCCCCTGCTTTTCAAAACAAAGTTCGATCGCTTTTTTAATCGTGTCGAAATTAATATCTTCTGCTCCTTCCTTACTGTCTTCCAGCAGTTGGAAATCACCATAAGAGTGCTGATGAAATACATCCTTCTGCCTGATTGTCTGCCCGTCAAATATATCCACGAAATCCGTTGGCCTGTCAGCCGTTAACACTAAAAGTGGAATATTCTGATAAAATGCTTCTGTGACCGCAGGGTAATAGTTAACCACAGCGGAACCGCTTGTACAGGTAATGGCAACAGGTTTTTTCTCACTTTTTGCCATTCCCATCGCTACGAAAGCTGCACTTCTTTCATCTACAATGCTGAAGCAGTTAAAGCCATCCACTTCTGAAAAGTGAATCGCCAAAGGGGCATTTCTTGATCCCGGGGAGATCACAACATCTTCTATTCCGTACTGCTGAAGAAGATGTGCAAGTATTTGGATACTTCTCTTAGAAGAATATTTTTTCATACAGCAAATTTAACTTATAAATAATGATTTTAAAATCATTTAATTTAAAAAAAATGTAATTTTGCTACTCGTAAATTTCTATAAATGGATAAAATACCTAGTGTAGACCTGCGTGATTTCCTTTCGGGCAACCCGGAACGCAAACAGAAATTTGTAAATGAAATCGGAAAAGCTTATGAAGAAATTGGCTTTGTAGCTTTAAAAGGCCATTTTCTTGATGACCAACTAGTAGATGAACTGTATGGAGAGGTTAAAAACTTTTTTGAGCTGCCTGTGGAAACTAAACAAAAGTATGAGATTCCAGGAATTGGTGGCCAGAGAGGGTATGTAGGATTTGGTAAAGAAACCGCAAAAGGTTTCAAAAAAGGGGACTTAAAAGAGTTCTGGCACTTCGGACAATATCTGTCTGAAGATTCCAAATACAAAACAGAGTATCCTGACAATGTAATCGTTGAAGAACTTCCGAAATTCAACGAAGTAGGAAAAGAAGCCTTTCAAATGCTCGAAAAAACAGGGCAGTATGTTTTGAGGGCACTGGCCCTTCACCTTGGTTTAGATGAATTTTATTTTGATGACAAAATTGCAGAAGGAAATTCTATCTTAAGACCTATTCATTATCCACCTATCACAGAAGAGCCGGATGATGCAGTAAGAGCAGCAGCACACGGAGATATCAACCTGATTACCCTTTTAATGGGAGCACAAGGTAAAGGCCTCCAGGTCCAGAACCACAACGGGGAATGGATTGATGCTATTGCAGAGCCGGATGAGCTGATGATCAATGTTGGAGATATGTTATCAAGACATACCAACAATAAATTGAAGTCTACGATCCACAGAGTGGTGAACCCTCCAAGAGAGTTGTGGAGTACATCAAGATATTCAATCCCTTTCTTTATGCATCCCATCAGTGGCATGTCTTTAAATGCTCTTGACAACTGTGTTGACGAAAACAATCCAAAATTGTACGAAGATACAACAGCAGGAGAATTCTTACATGAAAGGCTGATAGAACTAGGCTTGATTAAAAAGTAATTATAACAATAGTCAGTAATTGAATTACTGACTATTTTTCTATTCATTACGCCATTATGCAATAATACTGCGGACAAGGTGTAGATTGTGTAAAAGTTCCCCATGGACATATGCAGGTATACATATCTCCACCTCCACTTCCCGGACTACCTCCTCCGGTTCCCGGATTCTCTACGTAAGGAACACATTGTCCTCCTGAACAAATATACCCGGCAGAACAGCCCCCTGTGCCCGGCCCCTCTCCCTCAAAACAATAGGCAGGCCCTATATCTCCTGCTACGGTCCTCTTTTTTTCTTCTCTGGAAAGTCTTTTGAAATTTTTCATAGCTTTTAATGTTTGTTTTTTTTTACTCATAGGCCTTTTCAGATATGCCTGTTTAAAAATAACATTTATTTAACTATTAATCAAATACTTAATTAATAAAATCACTTTTAAATAGCAATATATCCCCCTATTCTTTATTATTTTTTATTTTTAACATATTAATTCTATATTAATTAAAATATTTAGTTAATTTTACTTTACTATCAATTTTTTAATTAAAACAATATGAAAAATTTAAAAAAACTAAGAAAAGACCAATTAAAAGGTATTTCCGGAGGCACAGAACTTCCGGGAGCTGAATTCTGTATGTATTATTGTAATGGTACATTAATTTGTGCAGGCTGCAGTGACGATTTTAAATGTCCGGACATAAGCAATGATATGTAAAACGACTCAAAATGAAATACATGAGGCCGCATCACTTGATATGGCCTCATTTTTTATTAATTACTTAATCAAAAAGCCTTAGTTGCTGATCCCGGCTTCCCGTAAAATTTGCAGTTGAAAGTTTGGGAAATTCCTTTCCTTCAAAAAACTTCTTTCTGCCAATTTTAAAAGTAGTATGAACCATTTCAGCAATGTTTCCTTCTCCCTTTTGTCTTTCAAAATATCTTTTATCCCCCAGTTTTCCGCCACGCATAGAACGAATCAGATTCAATACTTTCTGGGCTCTGTCCGGAAAGTGAGCTTCAATCCAATTGACAAATACAGGTTCCACCGTATCATTAAGCCTTACCAGTGTATAGCCAAAGCTCAATGCTCCTGCATCAGAAATCGTTTTCAATATTGTCAGCGGTTCATCACTATTTAATCCAGGAATGATAGGAGCTACCATAACATGGACAGGAATTTTATTTTCAGAAAGAATTTCTATAGCTTTCAATTTGTTGGAAGCAGAGCTTGTTCTGGGCTCCATCTTTCTTCTAAGCTCTTCATTGATTGTGGGAATACTTAGCGATACTGATACCAGGTTCTGTTCTGCCATAGGTTTTAAAATATCAATATCCCTTAACACCAGTGCATTTTTGGTCAGGACATTGACAGGATGTCTGTAGTCAAGACAAAGCTGCAGTAATTTTCTGGTAATTTCAAATTGTCTTTCTGCGGGCTGATAGCAGTCCGTATTTCCGGAGAGTAAAATCGGAGCTGCTTTATATCCTCTTTTTTGAAAAAATTTTTCGAGAAGCTCAGGTGCATTTTTTTTCACCATGATTTTTCTTTCAAAATCAATTCCCGCACTATAGCCCCAGTATTCATGGGTAGGCCTTGCAAAGCAATAAGAACAACCATGTTCGCATCCCTGGTACGGATTCATAGAATATTCCATAGGAAGATCTTCGCTCTTCACCTGGTTGACAATGGTTTTCGGAAAAACCTCCGTAAAAGAGGTTTTCACGGTTTCGAAATCTTCATCATCAGGCTCATAGGTATACCTGTCGAAACGGTTGATAACGTTTCGCTGAGCTCCCTGACCTTTTATGAAATTTTCGTTTGCCATTCTGATGTAAAATTAGAGTGGAATTTTTATAAAATAATAAGTTTTAACACTAAAGTTTTCCACAAAAAAATCCAACACCTTCAAAAGCGTTGGATTTAAACATAATTAAATATATTTTCTTACTACTTCAGCGCGTAAAATTCCACTCCGTGAGTTTCATCGTCGTGGTTTGTTTGATCAAAGTGTCTGTGATAATCCGAATAGGTATCACTATATTTTTTATCTTTTTTAGTCAAAATCTTCTTAATTCCTATTAAACTCAATACTGCCAAAAGACCAACTCCTCCTGCCAGTAAAACTCCAACTTCTTTTTTCATATTTTCCTGATTTATTATTATTACCATTGCAAAAAGTATACCTATCTGAAGTTGCCGAATTATAAATTTTGTTAACATTCAACTTTATTTTTAAAGAAATTATAATCCTTTATTTTTCTCATATCAGGAAGGGTATGGTTTAATTATTGTACTTATCTGTAAAAAATATTATTATGGAAAATCCAGAAAACATAGACAGAATGACCACCTTAAGCCAGGTCATGAAAACCCTTTCCGAAAGAGGTATTCATAGAGAATTCAGGATGAATGAAAGTTGTGAAATGAAGTTTGAAAATTCTGACAAAATTTATAAGCCCAATGAACTCACAATTTTAAAGACCTATCGTTTTGAGGGGGATAGTAATCCTGATGATAATGCTGTACTTTATGTGGTAAAAGACGATGCCGGAAATCGTGGAATGATCATCGATTCTTACGGAGCAGACAGCAATTATCCTGGTGAAGAATTTGACAAATTTTTAAGAGAAATTCCCATTCTTGAAAGTGACGAATTTAATTTTTAGATAGCGCACCTGACTAAATATATTTTTAAACCATTAAGACCGTTTTAACTAAAAAATTTTTCACGCCAATTGATTAGAGCAGCCCGTTAGAACGCTTAATGGTTTAAAATTTATTCTGTAGCCGAATCTTTTTTCTTTTTAAAGAGCCCCTTCAGAAATCCCTTTTTCTCTTTTTTACTCTCCCGCGACGGTGACGTCGTAGTCTTATTTTTTATTTCCTGCTTTATTTCCCTGACAGATTCTTTCATTTCTTTTACAGAGGAAACAGCATTTTTCACTTTCTTCTCTGTTTTTTCCACATTAGCGCCAATCAGCGTTTTCTTTAAACCTTGTTCAATTCCTTTCCAGAACAGGTTAAAAAATGATTTTGTAGGGTCACGCTCAACATTTTCCACCGTTACAGATTCGGGAAAACTTCCTGAATCCGATTTAAGAAAAACATTCACCACGGCAGTTAAAAGGCCCTTCTTTTCATGGTTATTTTTATTTAAAACAGCAATTTTCAGGTCTTTATGCTTCATATTGAATGTTCCGTGCAATCCTGCCGGATTTCCTTTAAAATTAAACAACAGTTCCTGAATTGTCCCTTCTGTAGCAGTCACATGCAGATAAGGACGGATAAAAGGGTTAATTCCTTTCGCCGGAAGTCCAGCAATTCTTCCCGAAATAGCAAAAACATCATTTTGATCTGCCACATCAAAATTCCAGTTTACAGAAAGGGGGGCCAGGTTCATAAACGAGCAGTTGATTTTAATATCAACTTTTGTAGGTTTTCCTTTCGTCTTGGCAGAATTCAGGTTTTTGACGTTCATATTAAAGTTGCTGAATGTCAGTTTTCCAGGGCCCATACTTTCGGGAGTGTCTTCTTCATATACCAGGATTGAATTCTTTAGATCCATATCCGCAATAGTCAGCGGAATTTTAACAGACCTGAGCATTTTCGAGTACAGGGCTTTTATTTTAGGATCATCCTTGGGAATTTTACTCCTGAAAATATTAGCATCTGCAGATTGGATGGTCACATGCGAAGCGTTAACAAATTTATGCTGAGAAAACAGCTCCCAGTTTCCTTCTGCAGTGATCTGTCCTGCCTTTAAATCATATAAATCTCTTTCAACAGGTATCATTTTGATAAACTGCGCCCTCGAAACGAGCGGCTTCATGGCAAAATTATTAGCCTGAATCCTGTTTTTGTTAAGTTTCAGCAGGCCAAGGTTAATATTGTAAAACCGGGTTTTATAAGCAAAATTACGGGTGGTGAGAAAATAATTTTTAACCTGGAAGGAAACCCCCTTTCCATTTGGCCCGGGAATAAGCTCAATATCATTAAACGTAGCATTCAGATCATGAAAAGATAGAGGTTGTTTTCCTTTATCATAGGTAATATTCGAGTTTTTTAAAGAAGCTTTTCTCACGATCAGGGAATGAATAATACCCGGATTTTTAGAAACATCAGGTTTATCTTCCCTTCCATGGAGTGTTCCGTTTACATTTTCTATAAGAAGATCTTTGACATCCAGCATCAGTTTTTTATCAATAAAATCCAGTTTATTGACATGAAAGGCAATATGATCGGATTTTATACCCATATTGGTTTTCCCATCCGCAGAGTTTCCCGGTGTAAGTGAAATATCCCTGAGTTCACCGTTTGTTGGTTTTAGGGCGATGCTTCCAATATTGATATTCTGGTGATCGGTATACACAATATCTTTTCCTGAAAATGTGAAGTCCTTATATCCGATAGGAATGACCCGTTCAGAAGTGTCTTTGTTGAACATCAGTTTATTAATATTCAAATTAAGATGTGCTGCTGACAAGAGCCTGTTTCCATCCGGCTTATTAATGTATACTACGGCGTTGTTCAATTTTACATTTTCAAGATTGACCTCAAAATCAGATTTTTTTTCTGTTTTTTTTGCTTTGATTCCGGTATTGTAAACGGTAAGAACAGGACTTTTAAAGTCGACATTGGCAAGGGATACCTTATTTTTATTTAAAACAATATCTTTAAAATCCATCCTGGGAATGGAGAATTCAAACAATCTGGCTTTTTGGGGATAGAATTTTTTAAACCGGGCAAAAGATAAAAGTGGAACCAACTTAAAATTTACAACCGACATCTGTCCGTTTGTTGTATGTATAGATCCTATAGTTATTGCATATACATTATCCGGACGAAAGAAAAAGTTTTTACCTTTAATACTGTAGTGGTCAAAAACAACCGGTAATTTATTCTCTACAGATTCCTCGGTCATCTGTAGGTTTTCAACTAATAAATCCAGTTCCTGTACTGATAAAAATTTCTGTCTGGTATGCCTGAAAATAGTAACTGTTCCGTTGCTGATCCTGATGTTTTCAAATAAAACGGGATTTCTTTTTTTGCCTGTTTTGCGATCAACAGGTTTAGCCAGGGTTACATTCAGACGGGGTCTTGCCAGCAAGAGGTCAGAAGAGCTTATTTTTTTGTTGAAAACAGCATCATAAATACCCAACCGGCTAATTTTCAGAGTATCAATGGTGCCTTGAAGTCCTATAACATTGTTATTTTGAGGATCTTTGTTATTGACAGCGATCCCTGTAGCAAAAATATTTCCGGTTCCCAGATCTATATCCAGTGTTTTATAGGATACTTTATAATCCGAATGATTCTTAATATAATCAGGAAGCTGGGTTTTAAGCCATAAATTCAGTCCGAAATTTGCAATAAGAAGAAGAACAGCAAAAATCCCGAACCCTATTAATAGTTTTTTAACCCATTTTTTCATATTTGTGATCTGGTTTTATTGGTGATATATATTAGGATTTATTTTTTACTTCCAATTCAATAAGGTATCCTTCATGTCCCCTTACATTAATGAAGTTTCCGCCTTCAAATCCCAAATACTGTCCTTTGATTCCGGTAAGCCTCCCCTTAAACTCGGGTTTTTTGTCCAAGCTAAAAGAAGTTACTTTTTCCGGTTTTTCAAAAGGATAATCAAACATCCATAAATCTTCTCCATCTCTGTAGAATTTTTGGAAATCTTCAGGGAAATATTCCTTAATCTTTTGTCTGAAATCCGCAAGATCTATTTCTCCTTCAAAATCATCCTGAAGCATTTTCCTCCAATTGGTTTTATCAGGCAAATGATTCTTTAAGGCGACTTCTATCATTCCAGCCTCATAACGATTGTCTGTCCTGGCGATCGGCAGGGCAAAAGTTGCTCCCTGATCAATCCATCTGGTAGGAATCTGGGTGTTTCTGGTCACTCCTACTTTTACGTCTCCCGTATAAGCCAGATAAACAGTGTGAGGCTGAAGCTGAATTTCTTTTTCCACTTCAAGGTCACGTTCAGCAACTCCCAGGTGTGCAGTAGAAAGTTCCGGACGGATAATTGTGTCACTGGCATACGGGCTTTCAAAAAAACAATTTTTGCAGAAGCCCATCCTGTAAACAGGTTTATCCTCCCCGCAGTTTACACATTGAAACCCTATATGCTTTATGCTTAGCTCCTTTCCAAAAAGTTCATTCATGTGGATCAGATCACCTGAAAGATTAAGATAGTATTGAATCGGCTTCGCATCGTAGCTCGTCATTTTTAAAATTTGCCCTTGAAACTGCATATTAATTTTATATTACTTTTTTAAGTAAATTTAATGATTATATTTTCAAAACGTAAAATTTATATTTTTGTACTAATAAAAAATCACAGATGATTTACCTTGTAACAGGAGGCAGCGGATTCATTGGTTCTCATTTAATTGAAAAATTATTAAGAAATGGACATTCTGTCATAAACATTGACAATTTTGATGATTTCTATGATTATCAGATTAAAATTAAAAATACATTAGAGTCAATTGGTGTAAATCCGGATTTTGAGTTTTCCGGTAAAGAGACTGATATACGGCATTTAATTTCACTTTCCTCATCGGAAAAATATACTCTTTACTACCAGGATATCAGAGACAAAAAGGGGCTTGAAAGCATTTTTAAAAATCATCATATTGATATGGTCATCCACCTGGCTGCCCTTGCCGGGGTGCGCCCTTCTATTGAAAGGCCTTTGGAATATGAAGAGGTTAATGTCCGTGGTTCAATGAACCTTTGGGAATTATGCCGTGATTTTAATATTAAAAAATTCATTTGTGCCTCGTCATCAAGTGTTTATGGAAACAATGAAAAAATTCCTTTTTCGGAAACCGATAATGTAGACCATCCTATTTCCCCTTATGCGGCCACTAAAAAAAGCGGGGAAATATTAGGACATGTCTATCATGAGCTGTATCACATTGATATGATTCAGCTCCGTTTTTTCACCGTATACGGGCCCAGACAAAGACCGGACCTTGCGATACATAAGTTTACCCGTCTTATTTCAGACGCCCGGGAAATTCCTTTTTATGGAGATGGCAATACAGCCCGGGATTATACTTATATTGATGATATTATTGATGGTATCGTTAAATCTATTGTTTACCTGGAAAATCATTCCGGGGTGTATGAAATTCTTAATTTAGGAGAAAACCAGGTGGTCACCTTAAATGAAATGGTAACTGCCATTGAAGAAGCGCTGGGGATGGCAGCCACCAAAAAAATTCTGCCAATGCAGCCGGGAGATGTCACAAAAACTAATGCAGATATTACCAAAGCGAAGGCTTTAATAGGGTATCAGCCGGGCACAGACTTCCAAAATGGCATAAAAAAATTTGTGGAATGGTTTTTGAGAAAACGTCATTAAGTAAAATACTGACATACTGCCATGCAGCTGTGACAGACATTTATAAGAAAAAAATTATAAAAAGAATTGAAAATCAAGTATAAAAAAGTTTATTATACAACCTATTTTTATACTTTTGCAAAAAATTAGAAAATTATGTACTGGACATTAGAATTAGCTTCATATCTAAGTGACGCACCTTGGCCAATGACAAAAGCAGAGCTTATTGACTACGCAATCAGAACTGGTGCACCAATGGAAGTAGTGGAAAACCTTCAGGCAATTGAAGATGAAGGAGAAATTTATGAATCTATTGAGGAAGTTTGGAGTGACTATCCTACTGACGAGGACTTCCTTTGGAACGAGGATGAATATTAATAAAGCGATAAGCTTTAAGCTGCATGCTTAGAGCTTTTTTGCCCTTTTTATATATTAATTTACACGATAAGCGTGTCATTTAAACGCTTAAAGCATTTGCATTAAGCATAAAGCAAAAAATTTATGAGTTTTTTAAACAAAGTTCTTAAAGGGTTTTTGGGAGACAAAAAAGCGCAGGACCTAAAAGAAGTAAAAAAAGTTGTAACAAAAATCAAAGCTGTAGAACCTGACATCCAACAATTATCGGATGACGGTTTGAGACAAAAGACGGCTGAGTTTAAAGAGAATATAAAATCTGCAACCAGCAAGATTACAGCTCAGATAGAACAGATAAAAGAGCAGATTAAAAATTCAACTAACGTTGATGAAAAAGAAGCTCTTTTCTCAAAAATTGAGTCTTTAAAGAAAGAATCATACGAGATTGAAGAAAAAGTCCTGGTTCAGCTCCTTCCTGAAGCTTTTGCATTAGTGAAAGAAACAGCAAGAAGATGGGCACAGAATGGAGAAATCCGGGTAACAGCAACTGACTGGGATAGAGAGTTGGTAGCTGCAGGAAAAGACTTCGTAGAAATTCAGGGAGACCAAGCTGTTTGGAAAAACTCATGGGACGCAGCCGGAACTCCTGTAGTTTGGGACATGGTCCACTATGATGTTCAGTTTATCGGGGGGATTATTCTTCACAGCGGTAAAATTGCCGAAATGGCAACCGGTGAAGGTAAAACTCTGGTAGGAACATTGCCTATTTACTTAAATTCTCTTCCGGGAAGAGGAGTTCACGTGGTAACTGTGAATGATTACCTTGCCAAAAGAGACTCGGCATGGATGGGACCTCTTTATCAGTTCCACGGAATGTCTATTGATTGTATCGACAACCACCAGCCGAATTCAGACGGAAGAAGAAAAGCATATAACTCAGATATTACCTACGGGACCAACAACGAATTCGGTTTCGATTACCTGAGAGATAATATGGTGACTTCACCTTCAGAACTGGTACAAAGAGAACTGAACTTTGCCATTGTGGATGAGGTGGATTCTGTATTGGTAGATGATGCAAGAACACCACTGATCATCTCTGGTCCGGTTCCCCAGGGAGACAGACAGGAGTTTGATGTCCTGAAACCTTCTATCGACAGAATTGTTGAAGTACAGAAGAAAACGGTTTCTACTATTTTTAATGAAGCCAAAAAACTAATCGCTGCCGGAAACACCAAAGAAGGTGGTTTTAAATTACTTCAGGCGTACAGGGGACTTCCAAAAAACAGACAATTAATTAAATTTTTATCGGAAAGCGGAAACAGAGCATTGCTTCAGAAAGTGGAAGCGCAGTACATGCAGGATAACAACCGTGATATGCCGATTGTAGATAAGGATCTTTACTTCGTGATTGAAGAAAAGAACAATCAGGTAGACCTTACAGACAAAGGTGTTGAATACATGTCTCAGGGAAATTCTGATCCAAACTTCTTCGTGCTTCCGGATATCGGAACTGAAATTGCAGAACTGGAGGCTAAGAACTTATCTAAAGAAGAGGAATTTGAAGCAAAAGAAAGGCTTTTCGCTGAATTTGCTGAAAAGTCAGAAAGGGTTCACACAATGAGCCAGCTACTGAAAGCTTACACATTATTTGAAAAAGATGATGAGTATGTAGTAATTGATGGTGAAGTAAAAATCGTTGATGAGCAGACGGGACGTATCATGGAGGGACGTCGTTATTCGGATGGTCTTCACCAGGCAATTGAAGCTAAGGAAAATGTGAAGATTGAGGCAGCTACCCAAACTTTTGCAACCATTACGCTTCAGAACTATTTCCGTATGTACAACAAACTTGCGGGAATGACCGGTACTGCAGAAACAGAGGCAGGTGAGCTTTGGGAAATCTATAAATTAGACGTTGTTGTAATTCCAACAAACCGCCCTATCTTAAGACAGGACAAACAGGATTTAGTTTATAAGACTAACAGAGAAAAATATAATGCCGTAATTGAAGAAGTTGAAAGGTTAACAGCAGCCGGAAGACCGGTACTTGTAGGGACCACTTCGGTTGAAATCTCTCAATTGCTTTCCAAAGCATTACAATTAAGAAAAATTCCGCACCAGGTATTGAACGCTAAGCTTCACAAAAAAGAAGCAGAAATCGTTGCCGGTGCAGGACAGCCGGGAGTGGTAACTATTGCTACCAACATGGCTGGTCGTGGTACAGATATTAAGCTTTCAAAAGAGGTTAAAGATGCAGGAGGCTTAGCCATCATTGGTACTGAGAGACATGATTCAAGACGTGTTGACAGACAGCTGAGAGGTAGAGCAGGACGTCAGGGAGATCCGGGAAGTTCCCAGTTCTATGTATCTCTGGAAGATAACCTGATGCGTCTCTTCGGATCTGAAAGAATTGCTAAAATGATGGACAGAATGGGTCATAAGGAAGGCGAGGTTATTCAGCACTCCATGATCAGCAAGTCTATTGAAAGAGCTCAGAAAAAAGTAGAGGAAAACAACTTCGGAACAAGAAAAAGACTTCTTGAGTATGATGACGTTATGAACAAACAACGTGATGTGATCTATAAGAGAAGAAGAAATGCCCTATTCGGAGATCATTTGAAGTATGATATTACGAATATGATTTTCGATGTTGCCAACTCTATCGTAGCAAAAGGAAAAGCCAACGGAAGTTATAAAGATTTCGAATATGATATTATCAAAACCTTTACGATGGAGTCTCCGGTTTCCGAAGAAGATTTCAAAGGTAAATCTGTTCAGGATTTAACAAATATCCTATTCAAAGCTGCCCAGGAGGATTATCAAATGAAACTGAACCTGTTGAAAGAAAAATCGTTCCCAATCATTGAGAACGTATATCAAAATCAGGGTTCAATGTTTAAGATGATTCAGGTTCCTTTCACTGACGGGCACAAGACAATGACTATCGTAGCTGATTTAAAAGAAGCCTATGAAACGAAATGTGAAAGCCTGGTGAATGATTTTGAAAAGAACATTACCCTGTCTATCATTGATGAGAACTGGAAGCTTCACCTCCGTGAAATGGATGATCTGAGAAGATCTTCACAGGGAGCCGTTTACGAGCAGAAAGATCCATTGGTAATTTACAAACAGGAGTCTTTCCATCTATTCAGTGAAATGATTGATAAAATGAACAAAGAAATTATTTCGTTCCTATACAAAGGAGAAATCCCTTCATAAGGAATTATTAATAATAATATAAGAAAACCGCGCCATTACTAATGGTAGCGGTTTTTTGTTATCTATTGTATATATTTTTATGATAAATGTCAATAATATTATTTATTTAGAATAGTTAAAAATAATATATTTGCATAAAATTTGACTTTCATGAAAAATGTACTGTTTTGTGCCTCATTATTAAGTTCTATTATAGTGGTTGCACAGGAAAAAGATTCCACCAAATCTAATCATATTGAAGAAATTGTAGTCAATGGTAAGTATTATAAGAAATATGTAGAAAAGCAGGGATCTTCTTCTCTTCGTCTGGATGAAGCACTAATAAAAATTCCTCAGAACATTTCAATCATCACCAATAAAGCTTTAGAAGATCAGCAGGTAACTACTTTAAGTGACGGCGTTCTAAGAAACGTTGCCGGAGCCCAAAGACTGGAACATTGGGGAGATATGTATACAAGAGTAAATATGAGAGGAGCCAGAGCAGCAGCTTTTATGAACGGAGTCAATGTTACCTCCAACTGGGGGCCTTTAAGCGAAGATATGAGCTATGTAGACCATATCGAGTTTATAAAAGGTCCTTCAGGATTTTTAATGTCAAACGGAGAACCGAGCGGAATCTATAATATTGTTACGAAAAAACCTACCGGAAACGCTTTAAACGGAACAGCAAGAGTTACACTCGGAAGTTTCAATATGTACAGAGGAGAAACGGATATTGACACAAAAATCACGAATAAAGTAGCATTCAGATTAAATGTAATGGCCCAAAACAAAAAAAGTTTCAGAGACTATGAATTCAATGACAGGTACATTATTAATCCTTCATTAAAGGTGGATCTTAGTGATAAAACTACTTTAACAGCAGAATATATTTATCAAAAAGCAAAAATGTCCGAAGTGGGCTCTGCTTATGTATTCAGTGCAGACGGTTATGCTACCCAACCGGTTGAATACAGCATTACAGATCCCAGCATTGATCCTACAAGGGTTACCAACAATACGATTAATGTAAACCTGCAGCATAAATTTAATGAGAACTGGAAATTAACATCGCAGCTTACTTATGTCAATGAATATACATTAGGAAGTGATATCTGGCCTACAAAGTTTGAAGGACAGTATATGCTTCGCGGTTTAAACTATTGGGAGGCAAGCAATGAGATGAAGTTCGGACAGCTATTTCTGAATGGTTATGCCAAAACAGGATCTGTTTCTCATAAAATCTTAGCCGGATTAGACCTTGGAAGTAAAAAATATATTGCAGACTGGAATCAGAACTACAGCCTGGATAAAAACAACGAAAATGGAGATAATGGTACGCCTGATTACAGATATTGGTTTAATGTAAATACCCGCAATTATGATATCAATGGTGAAAGCTCTTATTCAGGGCCCAATGGCACTTATAAACCATTTGACACGAGTAAGCCTCTTTCTGTAAGAGCTGGTGCCGGGGGTACAATTGATCAAAATTATACGGGGTTATACTTACAGGATGAACTGGGGTTTTTAGATGATGCCCTGCGCCTTACTTTAGCCGCCCGTTATACTACCGTAAAGGAAAACAACTACGGCACATTGTCTGAGGCCAACAGAATCACCCCCCGTATTGGCGTAAGCTATTCTATTGATGCCAATACATCTGCTTATGCTTTATATGACCAATCATTCAACCCGCAGGCAGGTTTGTTCAGGGATGGAACAACAGCAAAGCCTGTAACAGGAAGCAATATGGAGATTGGCTTCAAGAAAGACTGGTTTGCCGGAAAATGGAATACTACATTATCATTGTATAGCATTAATAAAAACAATGCTATTACAGGAGATCCATCAGATCCTACCTATAAATATTCTATTCTGCTTGGAAAAACAAGGGCACAGGGAGTGGAATTTGATCTGAAAGGGGAAGTATTTAAAGGCTTAAATGCAATATTCAACTATGCATTCACTGAAAACAAATTCACTGAAACAACACCAAAAGCAAACAAAGGAGATAAAGTTCCGGGATATGCCAAACATACGGTGAACGGATGGTTAAACTATACATTTACAGTAGGTGAACTAACTGGCTTTGGATTAAACTTCGGAGGAACGTATATGGGTGATAGAAGCAGCTGGGACTGGGGAAGCACAAATACCTTACAAATGGGTGATTATGTAAAATTCGATGCCGGGGCGTCCTGGGAAAATGCAAAATTCAGGATCAACCTGAATGTGTTCAATGTCTTCAACAGATATTTATACTCAGGAACTCCATATGCCGGGTATTATTATTATCAGGCAGATGCACCTAGAAATTTCAGATTATCAATCGGATATAAATTTTAATAATAAAGTTAGCCCTTCAGGGTTAACTTTTGCTATGAGAAAAAAGCATCACCATAAAAAGAAGGTTTCTCCAACAAGGAAATGGTCTGCCAGACTGCATCTGTGGTTTGGCTTGTCCGTTGGTATTATCGTTTTTATTGTGTCTCTGACCGGCACTTTATATGTTTTTAAGGATGAAGTACAGAATATCCTTCGTAAGGACGCCATTTATATAAAACAGGAAGATACCGGTAAACAACCTTTATCAATTTCTATTCTTCGCGAAAAAGTAACCTCAGCAGTTAATGAGCAATATCCGGTAAATTCTGTAGAAATTCCTTTAGATAAAAATAAATCTTACCGCTTTCTTTATTATGAAAAAAATAAGAAGGGATGGAACTATTTTCAGGAAGTTCTGATGAACAAGCAGGTATATGTTAATCAATACACTGGTGAAATTCTGGGTATTTACAATGAAAAATATGATTTTTTCAATATTTTAAAATATATTCATTGGGGACTTCTTCTCAATTCAGACTGGGGCAAGTATGTCGTGGGAATTCCTTCCATACTTTTTATCTTTATGCTGATCACCGGAATTATATTATGGTGGCCCAAAAACAAAAAAGCAAGAAAAGGACGGTTCTGGTTCAGTTGGGAAAATGTAAAAACCTGGAAGCGCAAAAACTATGATCTTCATAATATTTTAGGATTCTATGCTTCATTTATTGCTTTATTAATGAGCATTACCGGAATTTATTTTGCTTACCCGTATGTGAAAAATGCATTCAACCTTACACTCTCAGGCTCTTTTGAACTGCCTAAAGAAAAAGAAATCAAATCACCTGATTCCCTGATGCCAAAAAACCAGGCGACTTTTGATCTTGCAGCGGTACAAACACAAAAATTATATTCCGGATCATCCAGCTTCAGAATATCCTTAAACGGAAAAAATAAAAAAGGAAAAGAGCTTAAAAATCTTCCGGTCACAGTGTATGGCCAGGAAGGAAGGTTCAGTGAAAGGAACCTTCTCATTTTTGACAAATATTCAGGAAAACTTCTCGCCAATAAACCTCATCACAAACTCAATAATGCTGAAAAATATGCGAATGCCAATTACGATATCCATACAGGTTCCTACTTCGGGCTGTTTGGAAAAATCATATGGTTTATCGCCGGCCTCATTTGTACCTCACTCCCGGTCACCGGATTCTTAGTCTGGTGGGGGAAAAGAAAGAAAAAAGGAAAGAAAATATAATGAAAAAAGTGATTTTGTCAGCGGCCTGTTTAGGAACCACGATGGTCTTTGCGCAGGTTAAGGATAGTTTACAAACCCAAAGCGTTGAGGAAGTTGTGATGACAGCCTCAAGAAAGAAGGAAAATATCAAGGAAATTCCAGGCTCAATCACCGTGGTTGCGGAAAAGCAGATTCAATCTCAATTGACGGTCAATTCGGATATTACGAGTATCCTGCAGTATACCGTTCCCAGTTTAGGAACCAATTCCGGGCAGACATCGAATACCGGACAAACATTAAGAGGCCGCCAGGTCCTGGTATTAATTGACGGAATTCCACAGTCTACTCCTCTCCGAAACGGGGCAAGAGACCTGAGGGTTGTTGATCCTTCAGCGATTGAAAGAGTTGAAGTCATAAAAGGAGCATCCTCCATCTATGGAAATGGTGCCGATGGTGGTATCATCAATTATATTACGAAAAGAAGTAAAACAGATAAGAAAATCTCCGGGATATCACAGATCGGTTTTACCGGCCAGCCTTACGGAGGAACCCTGGGAATAAGAGCCAGCCAGCTTTTAACAGGAAAAATTAACAGGTTTGATTATACCTTTTCACTAGCTTATGAAAGAACAGGTTACATGAAAGATGCAAGCGGTGTTTATCTGAGTCCAACATACAGTACTGCGAAGATGGATAATTACAACGGAATGTTGAAATTAGGCTACAATATCAATGATAATCAAAGAATTGAAGCATCTTATATTGGTTACTCCTCAAGATCTGATCTTAACCTGGGGCTAAGTACAGGAAAATATGGCATCAGGCCAACCATAGGCGAAGGAGTGGGGAAAAGCCTTGAAACAACACCACAGGGAACTCCAAAAAACCACAACATCAGGGTAAGCTATGACAATAAAAACCTGTTTGCAGGAACATCATTGAATATTAATCTTTATTATCAGGATTTTAAAACAGTCTATGGGTACAGTGATACTTTTTTGAATGGAGGGCAATCCAATGTTATTTCTAAAAAAGCCGGGGCGCGATTCAATTTTGACACCCAACTCTGGAATTCTGGCAATTCTCAGGGAGAAATTATCTACGGAGCCGATATCCTGAACGACCAAACCGTACAAAAACTGGAAGACGGCCGTTTCTGGACTCCCAATATGAATATGACCAATATTGCTCCTTTCCTATTGACAAAAATTGACCTGTTTAAGAAACTGACCATTAAGGCCGGGCTTCGTTACGAAAATATCAGGGTGAATGTAGATGATTTCAACACCCTTTCAGTACTTAAAAGTGATGGAACTTTTACAACCAGCATTCCTGTTGCAGGAGGAAAATTAAATTATAACGCCTTAGTAGGAAATATCGGTATCCGCTACAATGTTCAGCCTTATATTAATCTTTTTGCAAGCTTTTCACAAGCCTATTCTATCAACGAGCTGGGAAGAATCTTAAGAACCTCAACTTCCGAAACGATTAAAAGTCTTGAAACCAAACCTATCATTGTCAACAATTATGAACTGGGAGCAACAGGACAGCTTTCAAACTGGCTGAATTATGAATTAACTTCCTATGTGAGTACTTCCAAACTAGGAGCTTCTTTTGTACAAAGCCCGGACAGAGCATTAATGATCCAGAGGTCACCGGAAATCGTTTATGGTGTGGAAGGCTTTTTACACTTTACTCCCCTACACTGGCTTCAATTTGGTGGAAGCTACAGCTGGATGGAAGGAATTACTTCTCTAAAGGATGACGGGAATTATTCTGCAAAAATCAACAACAGCAGGATTTCTGCTCCGAAAGTGCTTGCTTATGTTCAGGCAAAACCCATACCGGTGCTGTCCTTAGGTCTGGATATGCTTCATTCATTCACCCAAAGCAGATTTGAGCCTAATGCAAAAACAGGGTTGTATGCTTATGGTGAAGGGTATGTTCCTGAATATACAGTTTTCAATTTCAAAACAAGCTTTGAGGTTAACCGTAATTGGAAATTGTCTTTAGGCATCGAAAACCTGTTCAATAAAAAATATCAGCCTGCTATTGCCTGGTGGTCGGCAAGAGACAATGAATTCGTTAATGCCTTGGGAATGAGGGGAACTCTCATGGTGGAATATAAATTTTAATTAATCTAAATAAGATTAAGATTATCTTTGTACTATTTTACTGCGATATGAAGAAAAAACATCATCATAAAAAGAAACCGGGATTTTTTAAGAAATGGTCCGCTAAACTCCATTTATGGTTCGGGCTGGGAATTGGTTTTTTAATTTTTATCATTTCCATTACCGGAGCCCTTTATGTTTTTAAGGATGAAGTGGAAAATTTCACCCGGAAAGAAGTGATGTATCATCACGAGCAGAATATTGATCAAAAACAGGTTCTTCCCATCCGCATGATGGAAAAAGCTGTTGCAGAACAGGTAAAAGAAAAATATCCTGTCCATTGGGTCAATATTCCTATCGACAAAAAAATGTCGTACTCATTCTTTTGGTACGAGCACAATACGAAAGGCTGGAACTATTTTGATGAATTTCCCATCTATAAACAAGCCTATGTAAATCCTTACACCGGAAAAGTATTAAGGGTTTATGACGAAAAAAATGGTTTTTTCAATATTGTAAAAATGATTCACTGGAGCTTCCTTCTAAAACAGGATTGGGGAACGTATGTTGTGGGAATACCGGTCATTATTTTTATTATCATGCTGATAAGCGGTATTATATTATGGTGGCCTAAAAATAAAGCAGCAAGAAAACAGCGATTCTCTTTTAAATGGAAAAATATCAAGGGCTGGAAAAGAAAAAATTACGATCTCCATAACGTACTGGGTTTTTACGCATCCATATTTGCTTTAATTTTTTCTATTACAGGGTTATTTTATGCTTTCTTTGTTGTACAGGCAATGATCTATCTCATCTTTTCCGGCGGGAAAACACAATACCCGGACTTCTCCCACATCAAAACCAAAGCACCTGTGGAACTGAGAACAGAAGGAACTCTTGATAAAATCATCAATACTGTAAAGCTGAAATATCCGGATTCTTATGGTTTTGCCATAGATCTGGGTCATGAGCATATGGATGATCATGAGCATCCCAATTTTGAAGTATTTGTAAAGCATTTATCATATTCTTATCATAAAAGCAGCAGCCTGATTTTTGATGAAAACTCAGGTGAATTGCTTCATGTACACGATCCCAAAGACAAGAATTTCGGGGAAAAAGTTGTCAATGCCAATTATGACATTCATGTAGGAGCCATACTAGGGCTTCCCACTAAAATTATAGCCTTTGTAGTAAGCCTGATCTGTGCATCACTTCCGGTAACAGGTTTCCTGATCTGGTGGGGAAGAAAAAAGAAAAAGCCAATAAAAACGGCTTAAAATGTAAATAATGCTCAGTTCATAATCTATTAATACAATCTTTTTTATAATTTTAGCCCACAGAATTTAAGAATAAAAATGTCATTAATAGATTTATCAAAACAAGTTGCCCTGGGAATTGATATCGGCGGAACCAATACCAAGTTCGGAATTGTCAACCATCGCGGAGAAGTTTTGGACAAAGGAAACCTGAGAACCGATGCCTATGACAAAGTCGAGGATTTTATAGATGCTTTACACGAGCATGTTTATCCTTTAATGGAAAAACATGGTAAAGAAAAAAACTTCGATGGAATCGGAGTGGGTGCCCCCAATGCCAACTATTATAAAGGAACCATTGAACTTGCCCCTAACCTGCCCTGGAAAGGAGTAATTCCTTTTGCTGAGCTCATGAAGGCTAAATTCAATTTGCCCTGTACGGTTACCAATGATGCCAATGCTGCTGCTTTAGGGGAGATGCTTTTTGGTGCTGCAAGGGGAATGAAAGATTTCATCATGATTACCCTGGGAACCGGTGTAGGAAGCGGAATCATTGCTAACGGCAGCTTAATCTATGGACATGACGGTTTTGCAGGAGAGCTGGGCCATACCATCGTAAAACCTGGCGGAAGAAAACACTGGAGTACGGGTTCAGAAGGAAGTCTTGAAGCCTATGCGTCTGCTACGGGGATTACCATTACAGCTAAAAAAATGAGAGCTGAATTCCCGGAATCTATGCTGAATCAGTATCCTGAAGATGAGATCAATTCTAAAACGGTTTATGAATGTGCTATGAAAGAAGACCCTATCGCCATTGAAGTTTTCCGATATACAGGACAAAAGCTGGGAGAAGCATTAGCCAATTTCGTCATGTTTTCATCACCTGAAGCCATTCTTTTATTCGGCGGGGTAATTAAAGCAGGAGACTTTATTTTAAAACCTGCTAAACTTCATATGGAAAGAAACCTTCTTCCAATCTTCAGAAACAAAGTAAAATTAGTATTCAGTGAACTTAACGAGGCTGACGCTGCTATTTTAGGAGCAAGTGCCCTGGTTTGGGAAAAGTAACCGAGATCTGAAGCTGAGAGATGGAAGTCATGGAGTACTAAGGATAGCCATTCATCTGTTTTTTTCTTTACAATAAATTAATGGCGTTGTTGACTGAACTTCCAGCCTTTTACTTTAACCGAACTTAGATTAAATAATATGAAGCATCCTTTTTCAGGGTGCTTTTTTAGTAACTAGTGAATACGTTGCAATTTGAGTTTAAGAACCTGAAACCTTACTCAAATGAAAAACTTTTTCTTACTTTTGATTAACCTTTTCCGGGTCATTCCCTTACTATGGAAAGGATGTAAAACAGGATAATACCAAAAAAATGAATAACAATAATTTAGAAAAAATCGTTTTCGGTGGTGGATGCTTTTGGTGTGTGGAAAGCTGCTTCAATATGTTGAAAGGCGTACAATCTGCTATTTCAGGATATTCAGGCGGGCATAAGGATAATCCGACCTATCAGGAAGTATGTACCGGCGAAACTGGACATGCTGAAGTAGTGGAAATTACTTATGATCCTTCCATCATCTCTTATGAACAATTAATGGATGTTTTCTTTTTCCTGCACGATCCTACTCAACTGAACAGACAAGGTAATGATATAGGAACCCAATACCGTTCTGTTATTTACTATAAAGATGATGTTGAAAAGGCAAAGGCTGAGAAGGCAATTAAAGTGTCTCAGGAATCAGGAAGATGGACAGGAACCTATGTTACAGAGTTAGCACCATTCGAGAAATTCTGGCCGGCGGAACAATATCATCAGGGGTACTATAATGAAAATCCTACACAACCGTATTGCAGCGCAGTTGTAGGTCCTAAAATTCAGAAATTTAAGAAGCATTTCGGAGAGTTGGGAATGCTAAACCAGGAATAATACAGAGCGGAGAGACATCTTCGCTTTTTTTATGAGTAGGCAAGTCTTTGGCTGAAAAATCAAATTTATAATTTACTCCTCAACAACTAACGAATCATATGGCTTCCCCGCGTATTTGAAAATAATGATAGGGGATGTCTTTCTTAATTCTCTCCCGTTATCCGGATCTACCCCATCATCTGTAAAAAATTCAACTTCATTATTATATTTTGAATACCAGGTTTTCCCTAATGCATTGAGCTCGGTCAGAGTATCTTTTCTCATAATTTTTCTAAAGTGCAGAAGCTTATGGGCATCCATAGCTACAATATCAATTCCGGGGCGGATATAGCTGCTGTCTGTTCCGATATATCTTTCACCATTCCAGTACATATATTTTTTCTCCGTCATTGGTGCCATAGTGGACATAAATCCTAAATGAGATGAATAGTTGCCACTTATTTTCTTATTTCCAGAAAAAACAACATTTCCTGTGACAAGGCATAAAATAAAGGCCATTTCAATAATTCCCAACCCATTCTGCTTTATAAATTCAGGAACTTTGAAATGCTGTTCGTTAGTAATATTAATAATAATGTTTGATATTTTTTCCGATAACGACTCTTCATGTTCATCCACTTTTATTTTAACAGTGGTTCTATTGGTATCTTCCTCTTCTTTGACAAACGTTCTCGAAAACTCAAGAAAGTTTTCGTACCCTATATATTGACTGAGCTTATTAAAAATTTCCTGATCTTTTATATCAGGCTCTCTATCATCACGGATACAAGCATTATAATATCTTACAAAGGTTCTTTGGTTTATCATAAAGTTCCAGGTTTTCTCAAAATAATCAGAAAGCTCATCTGCCCAACCGCTTTTTGTATTTCTGTTGGGAAAGTCTTCCTGTGCTTTTTTGAACACCTCATGAATTAGTAGTTTTTTCTTGGACATATATAATTTTTTGAGCCATTACAAAATAGATAATTCCCAATCAGATCACATTACGGATTCCCATAAAGCCTTCAGTGTCCATTCCGTGTCCTTAAATGTCCAAAACGTGACTAACACATGCGTCACCTTTTGTCGCATCTTTGCTTCAGAAATCAGTGATAAACAAAACATTACAAAAACAAATTTACAAAACTGATTTCAAAATCACCTGATAAGCGGAGGAAAAACTCCGGGTTGGGAAGCAGATGTTTCTCCTCCGTTTTGATGGTTCACTTCCCAAAAATTTAGAAGCGCTTCAAATTTTTTAATCGTGTAGCTCTACCTGTGATCGGTTTCACTGGCAACTACAGAAATGCCTCAATTTTAAATTTTTAAGGAAATGATCCAGTTTATATTAATGCTATTAGGTTTAGCATTCCCCAATAATAACGCGAATACAACATCTGATAACAACCAAACTCCAGTAACAGTAAGTGCATCTGTAGAATTAGGAGAGGATACAGGAGGAGAAACAATACCATTGCCTCCAAAAAAATAGTAAATAAGTGAGAGAGGTTAGCTTCTCTCACTTATTCTTTTTTTATTAGATACCATAAAATTATAGAAGTAATTTTATATTTTTATGAAAACTAATTATTTTGAAGCTTAACATTTTTGTATTTCTAGCACTAAGCTTAATAATCTGTTCCTGTACAAAGTATTTGGAAAAAGAGACAAATCAGGAAATATTCAATTCTGATTACAATAAAGCCTATACATTCGATTCTTTAAGTAATGGAGATAGTGCTTATGTTTATTATGGTAGAGCTCTTGAGATTTTTAAGCAGAATAAAGACCAATTTGGTCAGGCAAAATGTCTTCTAGGAATGGCTAAAATACTAACCTCTCATGGTGATTATTTTAAAAGTCAGGATTTTTCATTGAAGGCAAAAACCTTATTCAATACAAAAGATTCTGCTCAATTCCATCATATTACAGATAATTTCAACAATTTAGGTATGGTAAGTAATAGTTTGAAGCATTACTCTGAATCCCGTAACTATTATAATTCTGCTCTAAAATTCGCTGGAAACTCCTATAACAAAATAGCAATACAAGTAAATATCGCAACCTCTTATAAGGAAGAAAAAAATTATATCCAAGCGATAAAGATCTATGATAGCATTCTTCCAAAAGCAAAACAATTACATGAGATGATCTATGCAAGGATCCTATCAAATTTTTCATATATAAAATGGCTATCTGATAAAACATATGATCCCATCCCTACTCAACTGCAGGCTCTCACAATACAAAATGAGATCAACGACCATATGGGAAAGAATGCAAGCTATTCCCATTTAGCAGATTATTATGAAAATAGGGATTCTGAAAAAGCTTTACAGTATGCGGAAATGATGTACAATGTTGCAAAAGAAGCAAAAAGTACCGATGATGAATTGGAAGCTTTGCATAAAATTACTGCTTTTGATTCTAAAAATTTTCAAAAAAATTTCGATCAATACACCTCTCTAAGAGACAGTATACAAATATCCAGAGACATTGATAATAATAAATTCGCTACTATCGTCTATGGCGTAGAAGAAAGCAAGACTGAAAATCAGAAATTAAAAACACAAAAAGCTGAAAGAGAAAATCAGCTATTATGGCTTTCTTCCCTTTTGGGTCTACTTATCGCTACTATAATTGTAATTATCACTTTATATAAAAAAAGACAAACAAGGCTCAAGCAAGAAAATGAATTAAAAATAAACGAAAATAAACTCAGGCTCTCTAAAAAAGTTCACGACGTCGTAGCCAACGGGATCTACCAGGTAATGACCAAGATTGAGAACCAGGATAATTTTGATAAGAACAAAGCTCTTGATGAACTTGAGTTTGTTTATGAGAAATCCAGAGATATTTCCTATGAACAGCCGGATGTTAAAGATATTGCAGCATTTGATGAAAAAATATCCAATCTCATTGGGTCATTTAAAAATGACAATGTAAAAACCTTTTTGGCCGGAAATGGAAAGAATATCTGGGTAGGTATAAATGATTCAAAAAAAGATGAGGTATATCAGGTGATCCGTGAGTTGCTGGTAAATATGAAAAAGCATAGCCATGCCAGCCGCGTTGCCTTTAAGTTTGATAAAGTGAACAATATTATACAGATTCAGTATACTGATAATGGCATTGGTATCCCAGGAGAACTTTCTTATAAAAACGGATTAAGAAATACGGTTTCCCGTATTGAAACCATTAATGGAGAAATTACTTTTGACAATACAACAGAAAAAGGACTGAAGATATATATTTCATTTCCCGCTTCTTAAATAAAGAAAAAAGAATGTTCAAAAAAATTTTAATAGCCGAAGACCACGAAAGCAGCAGTATCTCTGTGCAAAAAACATTGGAAGATCTCCATATTTCCAATGCAGACTATGTATATTATTGTGATGATGCAGTAGCGAAAATTCAAAAATCAATCCGGGAAAATAATGTTTATGACCTGCTGATTACTGATCTCTCTTTTGAAGAAGATCATCGTGAGCAAAACATCAAAGATGGCAAAGAATTGATCAGAGCAGCCAAAATGCTCCTCCCCTCCTTGAAAGTAATTGTCTTTTCAGCAACCCACAAATCCGGGGTTATAGATTCTCTTTTTACAGAATATGGAATCAATGGATTTGTTCGTAAAGCCCGCAACGACTCCAAAGAGCTAAAAAAGGCAATCGCATCAGTGTATGTCAATGAAAACTATCTCTCACTTGATCTTAAGCAAGACATTAAAAAGCTGAATAGTTATGAGTTTTCTACTTACGACATTACCCTTGTCTCTCTTCTTTCTCAGGGAGTTTTGCAGAAAAACATTCCTGTTTACCTTCAAAATAATGACATCAGGCCCAACAGCTTAAGCAGTGTAGAAAAAAAACTTAACAGTTTGAAAGAGGACCTGGAAGTTACCAGTAACGAGCAGCTTGTTGCTTTTTGTAAAGATTTAGGAATTATTTAAGCATTTTTATATACTTTTGTTAGTAAAGAAATAAAACTAACCATGAAATGGCCAAAATAATTTTCCAAAATGAGGATCTCAACCTCAATTTTGAAAAAAAAACAAGAAAATACAGCAAATACTTCCGGCTTTCTGAGTGAACGTGATTATTTAAAAAAACGTTCTGAAGGGTATATAAACCTGATCAAAAACATGGATACCGATATGCTATCGCAAACCGGAGGCAAAGAAGAATTCATGAAAAAACTTCAGGAAGAATTTGGAACTACAGATCCTGCACAGCTCCCCATCGGGATATTGGCAAAATGTTTTTTAGAACATCCCCATGATGTTCACACATTGGATCTGAGCAGTAGCGTAATTCTTAAGCATTATGTCATAGGAGAGGCTCTTCCTCCGGATTTTGAAAAGGCAAGAAATACCGCCCTTCACAATGCCTATGCTTTTGTAGAGGTATATAAAGATAAATTCATTGTCATCCATTGGGACGGCACCGCGACCTTTCTTGCTAAAGCTATAGACTCGATTGTTAACTTTTTCTCCGGAGGAGACGCTAAATAAAAAAACACAAAATGTCACAGGAAGATTATTTTCTCAACAACAAACTTAGAGGGATAGACAATGATCTGGATCATGTCAACAAAAACTTAAAAAACCTCAATTCCCAACTAGGCAGTATCAATTCTGAAATAGGTAGTATCCATAGCAAGCAGGATATTCTGGACGACAGAGTGGACAGCCTTTCCGATGAGCTGCAGGATTATATAGAAACCGATACCCTGAATAATGAAATTCAGCTTGCCGAAGTCAGACAGGGAAACCTGAAACAGGAACTTCATAACAGATATGGATATTATGAAGAAATCCGAAGAACGGTTTTAGGAATTTTACAGGCTGTAGACAGCGGATTGGTGACCCATGAAATATTGCAGAACACAGTGGGTTCTTTAATGATCAAAACTCCGGATTATTGGCTTGCTCCTGCCTTGGTAACCCTTACGGCATGGCTTCGTGATGACCGTGAAGAAGCAGAAAAAGCATTAAAAGAAGCCATAAGAAGGGATGACTATAAAACCACTCTTTTCTTTATGCTTATTACCAGAAGAATAGGAAGAAACAATGCTTGCCATCAATGGATGGAAAGATACTTGCTGCATCAGGACCCCTATAATCTGGACCGGGAATTTATTACTGTTCTGGAAGCGGTTTCAACCGGAGCATTTCCTCCTGCTTCCCGGCAGCTGATGATGTCCACTCTAGAACAATGGATAGAGCAATTAAAGCAAAACGGCCAATATCTCAATGACCAGAAAACACAATGGTTTAATTTCTTTGAGAATGACCGTTTCTTTAGTGAAGAAGATTATCCCCTGCTTAAAGATTATTGCACCAATTGGGCAGACTTTATTGCCCAAATGAAAAAAGCAGGATTACATCAGGCTTTGGAAACACATTTTAAAGCTATTTTCAATAGTACGATAGACCATACTAAAACCTCACAAAATCAGCTTGACGATCTCCTTTCATTATTGGTGACCAATTTTGATGGCGAAGAACTTGAACTCAAAGAGCAGGTAAGGCTCAATCAACTGATTATAGATAAAAAAGGCAACAAAGCTTTAGCCACCTCATCCCATACCTCCGAAAGAAAAATCTTTGATAAAACAACCAATTTCCTTCAGATGCTTACCAATGCAGCATTTAACCCGGAAATGTCTGGCGTTTCAAACGCTACCCAGACATTAGCTGTAGCCATAAGCCGACCATGGATTATTGAAACATATGATTCCTATAATGCTGAATACCGTATGAAAGGTATCCCAGCAGCTGAATTAGAGATCAATAGCTACCAGACATCCATAACAGACGGATCTGATGAGACAGAACAGCTAAAAAAACATGAAGAATATTGGAATGAGGATCTGAAAAAGAAAATAAGCAAAGCCAATTATTCATGTTTTGGAATGGGAGCCGGCATTGCGATTTTGGCTTTTAGTATGATTCTTCTAAATGACAAAGCCTATTATGCCTTTGCTTTTGTTGCTTCCATAGGCTCTTTTATCATTTATTCAATTATTTCAGAAACCACTAGAGAAAGAGCAGCTATAAGAAAAAAAAATGATGCCGAAAAGACATCTTCACAAACCATTCTGCGGGGCTGTATTGCCGAATTGGTGGATTTCAGAACAGCATATACTAAAGAAGATGAAAAAGCGGAAAAGATAAGAAACATGCTACAATCTGTTTCTGCAGCAGATTTTTCTGCCAATTCCAGAGATACCAGACCCTTATTATAAACATCAAAACAAAAATGAGCGATTTCAATATCAATTCTGAAGAAAATAAAAACATCAGTAAGGGCGAAACAAAACCCAATACTCAGGAGAAAAAGAAAAAAGAAGAAGTAAAATTTCCGGAATGGGATGTCCTTCCTCCCGGACAGATCATTAATCCAAGAATAAAAAATCAATAATGAAACCTCCTGTTACCTATGCCGATTGGGCAGACTTATTTGAACGTTTTGGAAAAGGAGAAGAGGTTGCTGAGGCAATGAATTCCGGCAGGTTTGAACTTGATGCCGGAACAGCACAACGATTTTATGCAAGAGCAGAAGAAGGTTATAGAGCCCGGAAAAAGCTTTGGCTGGATAATTTTCAAAGGAACTTTACCCTTGAAAATATAAGAACGATTGAAGAGCTGGAATTTGTCCTTCAGAATAATAAAAAGACCTTAGCTGCCTTATCTGGATTTGCTTATTCCAAAGGCCTTCCGAAAGAATTGAGAGAAAACTTCACCAATGATTTCAAAGCATTTGTAAGTGAGTTTAAAAAAACACTGAAAGACAACACAGGGAAAGATAACAAAGACAGGGAGAAAATGTTAATGGTCATTAATTCCTTTAATATGAATGAAGTTCCACAGGATCCGATTATAGATGAATATAAGGATTCTACACCTTCAACCGGAAGAAAAATTATTTTTTAATTATGGCAAACAAAGAAGAATTTAAAACTTCTCTATCGAGGATGTTTCGTGCGAGAATTCCTTTTATCTCCATACGAAGTATAGAAAGAGCAAGAGTTTTAGAAATCATACAACAATTATCAGAGGAAATTAATATTCCTATCTACATTCATAGTCTGTCCCATGGAACGATGGAAATCAAAACGAAAAAAACCGTCAATGATGACCGTTCTGTAGCAGGAGGGATTGACTTTGCAGTCCAGAATATCTCCCAAAGGCAAAACCTTACCTTCATTTTCACTGAAGTAAGTGATATTGAAGATGATAATATTGTCTCCAGACATATCTACGATTGTGTTGTTCAGGCCATTGAAAAGGGAGGTAGCATCTGTATCATTTCTACGAAAAGCGTATGGTCACAGCTTCAACGTTTAGGGATGACCCTTACCCTGGATCCTCCTAACGAGGAAGAAATGCTTTCTATTGTTAAAGATTGTGTGATGCCTTACAAAGGTTCTATTCCTATCGATTGGGAAGATGCCGATTTCAAAATGGCCGCAACTATTTTAGCCAACATGACCAAAATAGAGGCAGAAAATGTATTGGCTACGCAAATGGCTAAAGGTTCCCTTACCAAAGACGATATCAAAAGCCTGAGCATGGAGAAAGATAAACTCTTCAGTGATATTTCCGGTCTTGAAAAAGTAAAAGTAGATCCTTCAATGATTTCTGTAGGGGGATTAAGTGGTCTGCATCAATGGCTGGATAATCAAAAACAGTTGTTAACCGCTGATTTAAAAACCAGAAAACTTCGTCCGCCAAGAGGTGTTTTATTAGTCGGAGTTCCCGGTTGTGGAAAATCCTTATCTGCAAAATTCATTGCAGCAACCTGGAATCTCCCCCTATATAGGCTTGATTTTGCCTCCATACAAGGAATGTATGTAGGACAGTCTGAAAACAGATTAAAAGAGGCTCTTGAATCTGCTGATAACGCTGCCCCATGTATCTTATGGATTGATGAAATTGAGAAAGGCCTTGCAGCTAATGCCAGCGACTCTTCCGGAGTGACTACCAGGATGATCGGACAGTTTTTATTCTGGCTCCAGGAAAGTACGGAGAAAGTTTTTGTGGTAGCCACCGCCAATGACGTTTCCAAACTTCCTCCGGAACTTCTCCGTAAAGGCAGGTTTGATGAGCTTTTCTTTGTAGACCTTCCCCAAGATCAGGAAAGAGCAGATATTATCAATCTTTATATCAAAAAGAATCTTCTTCCCCCACCTTCGCTTCAGACTTTTGAAAAACTGGTAGCCTTATCGTCCGGCTTTGCGGGCTCTGATCTGGAAGGTGCTGTACGTGACGTAGCCATACAGGCTGTGATTAATGGTGACTCTTTCATCACAGATGAACTCTACGAGAAGTGCTTCCAAAATATCGTTCCGCTGAGCAAAACCAGCCCGGAAAGAATTGAAGCCATAAGAAATTGGGGTAAAGAAAGAGCCCTTCCGGCTTCAGGACTTTCGTGGAACTCCTCTCCCAATGATAAAGTTTCTCCTAAGCGTACCATTATTATTTAATCAGCACTTATGATTTCTATAGCAACCTTTCAAAAATTTGAAAGGTTTTTTCGTTTTACGGATTCCCATAATTTTTATTTTAGTCCTCCCCCTACTTTTGTGAATATAACAACCTCCAATTGTTGTTTTAAAATAATACTATGGGAAAAATAATCTTTCAGAATGCGATACCGAATATAGGTTTTGAAAGTCCAAAGCCCTCTTCCAGAATACTCAGCGACAGAGATATTCTGAAAAAGCGCTCGGAAAATTATATGAGTCTAATCAAAGGTATTGATTCAGATCTGCTTTCTGAGACAGGAGGTAAAGAAGAACTGATGGCAAAAATCCGGAGTGAATTCGGAACGGCAGAACTCAACAGCCTTCCTTTGGGAATTTTAGCCAGATGTTTTCTGGGGCATCCCTATGAAGTCCACACCTTAGACCTGAGCGGAGAACAGATCATTAAACATTATAAAACAGGAGAATCTCTTCCGGAGCATTTTGAAAAAGCAAGAATATTAGCTAAACATAACGCCTACGCCTTTGTGGAAATTTATGCGGACAAGCTTATCCTTATTCGTGAAGACGGCGTTGCAGCCAAACTATAACGATGAAAACTCAATTAAAATGTCACAAAAAGTAATTTCATACGCAGATCTTTCGATCATCAACAGTGCTTTAAAAGCTATCAAAGCAGATCTAAGGGAGGTAAATCTGGAATTAGGAAGCCTCAATAACAAGCATGATCATCTCAAAGATGATTTGCTTACATTGGCGAATTCTTTCGCTGATTTTGTTGAAGCCGATCTCAAAAACAAAGCCCTACAACTCGCTGAAACCCGGCAAGGTAACCTCAAGCAGGACCTTCAGATTAAATTCGGATATTATGCCGAAATCAGGAGAATGGCAACAGGTATTCTTCATGGAGTAGACGTTGGAATTGTAAGTGATGATACGTTGAAACATGCTACAGAAGAAATCATGATAAAGGCTCCCCATTACTGGCTTGCTCCCGCCCTGATTGTGTTAACATCATGGATAAGAGATGACCAATCTACTACCAACAAGGCTCTTCATGAAAGTTTAAAAAGAGACGACTATAAAACTACGCTTTTCATGATGCTTATTATGAGAAGGCTGGAAAGAAACGAGGCCTGCCTGCAATGGATGAAAAGATATTTTCTTCATCAGGACCCTCATCATCTTGACAGGGAGTTTATTGTTATTCTGGAAGCAATCACTACCGGGGTTTTCCAACCTGCTTCTCATCAGCTTATGATTACTCATATAAAGAACTGGATAGAACAGCTTACTCAAACGGATAACTATATCGATAAACAAAAGATACAATGGATTAGTTTTTTCAAAACCCAAAGTTCTCCTTCTTCTAAAAATTATATCCTCCTTGAAGAATTCGCTGGCAATTGGACAGAATTACAACTATCATTATCGAAGGCAAGATCCCATACTCCGCTTGATCTGCATTTTAAAAACATTTTTGAGAATACGGCAGATTATTCCGAAGCAACAAAAGTGCAACTCGATGAAATTCTTTCCCTGCTGGTTACCAATTTTGATGATGAAGAACTTCCTCTTCAAAACGAAGTAAGATTAAATCAACTGATCATCCAAACCGATGGAGATAAAATGGCAGCACAAGCTTTAATGAACAATGAAAAACACATTTTTGATGAGAAAGTAGACTTTCTCCAACTCTTAACCAACGCCGCATTTGATCCCGAACAATCGGGAGCTACTAAAGTGACACAAGCTCTCGCAGTTTCCATAAGCCAGCCCTGGATCGTAGAAGCCCATGATACTTTCACCGCAGAATACCGGAATAATATAGAAGAAAAAGTAGAATTAATTATTGACGGTTTTAAAACTTCAACTACAGACGGAACAGATGAGGAAATGCAACTTAAAAGGCATCAAAAGTATTGGGCAGACTTTCTGGAAAATGAGCTTAAAAAACTCAGCGTTCCTTATGCCGTGACGGGTATTGGTATTTTCATTTCTATGATAAGTTTAGCCATTTTTAAATTAGGAATGCTGGGTATTATTGGAGCCGTGACTGGGCTCTTAATAGCAGGAAATTCGATCTATACTTATAGAAAAAACAAGAGAAAGGCCATAGAAAATATTACAGAAAGAGAAAGAAAATCAAAAGAAGTCTTACGAGGATGCATTGCAGAGGTAGTTGACTACAGAAAAGAGTATTCCATGGAAGACAGAAAAGCTGAAGTCTTGCGTCATACTTTACTATCTATAGCCCCAGAAGATTTTTCAAGCAACTCAAGAGACACCCGTAATATTTTACAACCTTCTTAAGCATAATTGATATGAAAAATACTATTGAAAATCAAAAGCCAGCGGAATCATCACCTTCCGATATCTCTGTACTCGCAAAGAAAAACAGCAAATTCCCTGAATGGGATATTCTTCCTCCTCATCCAATTGTTAATCCTAGAATAAAACTCAGATCATGAGCTGTTGGTTGTTGATATCACAAACAAATCTTTCAGAGTTCTGAAAGATTTGTTCAATTTACGGGTTCCCGTAAGGAATCATTTTTTGAGCATTATATCTTTGAATGTTAACCAACTAAATTATTTTATTATGGCTAAAAAACCATTAGGTACAAAAGCAAAGACAGGAGAAAAATGCCCTGAATCTGGAGTATGGAAAGTTGTTGGGAGCCCATCTACTACAGCTCCTATTTCTGAAGGTAACACAATGCCACCTTACAGTGGGAACTCAGTTGTGTGGGAACTAATTCAGTACGCCTAAACTTAATCCAACGATCTATTGAATAGATCGTTGGATCATAACTAAAATCAATAATTTAAAAAATAAATATCATGAAAAAACTACTTTTTACAAGTCTTTTAGGACTGGGACTATTAATGCCGGCAACCTTTTCAGCGACAACCAACACCAACGCTTCTGCCAGAGAATTTGCTTCAAAAAAACCTAAGAAAACAAAAAGTAAAAAAAGCAGAAAAAGCAAATCAACAAGCTCGAGATATTCAAGATCTTATTCACAAAGCAGCGGTGGGTGTACTTACAACGGACATCAGCTTTATGTAGGACAAAGAGGCGGATGCTATTATTACTCGGGAAGCAGCAAACAGTATGTAGACAGATCATATTGCTCAGGATGTAATTAATATAAAACCAATAACCTGTAAGGTAGCTCTGCCAAAAAACTAAAAACACTCATCATAAAATCAAAAAAAGCGAAGATGTTCTTCGCTTTTTATATTTCTACCTTCTGATCATTTCCGTATGCGGAATATCATCTTCCAGATATTTTTTCCCGGTATCTTCAAATCCGAATCCGCTATAAAACCTTAAAAGATAGTCCTGTGCTGAAATTCTGATTTCCGGGGTGTGAAAACGGTTTTCTATGGTTTCTACTGCATATTGTATTAACTGCTTACCCAGATTTTTGCCTCTGGCTTGTTCAGTAGTTAAAACCCTGCCGATAGAAGTTTCTTCATATTTTATTCCTTTATCAAAAATACGGCAATAGGCAAGCACTTCTCCATTTTCTTCCGCCCAAAGATGAACAGCCTTTTGATCATAATTGTCCAGATCAGGGTAAGGACAATTCTGTTCTATAATAAAAACATCTACACGGGCTTTCAATACAGCATATAGCTCAGGAACAGTAAACTCATCAAATGTTTTAATTTTCCATATGATATTACTCATCGAAACTCACATTATTATTCTTTAAAAAATCATTGGTCTTTTCTATAAAATTCAGGATTTCATCCCCTCCTTCTTTTTTTTCTGCAGAAGTCACGTAGAGCTCCGGAAGATCTTCCCAGGTTTTATGAAGCTCTGCTTTATAATCTTCAACATTTTTGATCACTGCATTCGGCTTCAACTTGTCTGATTTCGTAAAAACAATCGAAAATGGTACCCCGCTTTCTCCACACCATTGTATAAATTCCAAATCGATTTTCTGTGGATTGTGCCTTACATCTACCAATACGAAAAGATTCACCAGGTTTCTTCTGTTCAGAATATAATTGGTAATCAGTTTTTCAAAATCTTTACGCTGAACTTTTGAAACTTTAGCATATCCGTATCCCGGTAAATCGGTAAGATACCAGCTTTCGTTCACCATAAAATGATTGATCAGCTGGGTTTTACCGGGAGTCTGTGAAGTTTTGGCCAGGTCCTTATGATTCATCATAGCATTAATCAATGATGACTTTCCTACATTAGACCTTCCGATAAAAGCATATTCAGGAATATTGGGCTCAGGACATTCCTGCCATTTTCCACTACTCTTTACAAACTCTGCTTTTTTAATAACCATTTTGAATCTATTTTAGAAAAATAAACCATTAAGAAAAGCTCTTAATGGTCATTTATATTATGTATTTTAAACTTTATCTTTTATCCAGTTGAATAATATCTCGTTGAACTCATCCGGTTTTTCCATCATGGCAGCATGACCGCAATGATCAATCCAGAATAGATCGGAATTAGGAATAAACTTGTGCATATCCTCTGCTACTTCAGGTGGGGTTACATTATCCTGTTTCCCCCAGATCAGACAGGTTGGAGTTAAAATTTTAGGAAGATCGTTCAGCATATTGTGCTTAATGGCACTTCTTGCCAGCATTACCGTTTTTATTCCTTTCATTCTGTCGTTCACCACTCCAAAAACTTCATCCACAAGATCTTCAGTAGCAACACTTGGATCATAAAAAACCTCTTCGGTTTTTTTCCTGATATAAGATCGGTCGTTTTTTCTTGGGAAACTATCCCCGAAAGTTCTTTCATATAACCCGGAACTTCCGGTCAAAACAAGATTTTTTACCAAATCCGGTCTTGCCAAAGTAAGAATAAGCCCTATATGACCTCCCATTGAGTTTCCTACAATTGTTACAGGTTCTGAAATGTGGCTTTCTATAAACTTGATAATATATTTTGCTAATGTGGTGAGGTTCGTATTGAGTACCGGCAAATCATAGATTGGCAATTGAGGGACATATACTTTATATCCCCTGTTCGAAAAAAAATCTACCATTTTATCGAAATTGCTCAAACCACCCATTAACCCGTGCAACAGCACTAATGGATGTCCTTCTCCCGCCTCTACATAGGAATATTTCTTTTCTTTTTTCGTACTAAATATCATAAGATGCCTTAATAAAGCCCTGCAAAAATACAAATTAAACCTCAAAAATATTTTGATTATCCTAATTTAAGATAAAAATAATACAATATTCTCCTTTTTAACTTTTTTTTTCAAAACATCGTTATTATGGCTTAAATAGCACTTTTTACAACATTCTACATATCAATTATTTACGAGTTTAAATTTCAATCTTTAATAAAACTTATTAACATTAAGTCAAAAAGTGGGAAAAAGTGGGAAATTTTGGAAATTATTATATAAATTTGTCCCAAATGAAAAGTTTCATTGGAACATATGAGTGTAAAATTGACGACAAAGGCCGCTTAAAAGTTCCTTCATCTTTAATCAAACAGATGGAAAACTTCGACGATAAGGCGTTTGTAGTCAAAAGATCTGTGTTCCAACCTTGTCTGGAAGTTTACCCAATGAATGCCTGGGATAAACTGATGGGCAAAATTAATAAACTGAACAGGTTCATTAAAAAGAATGCTGATTTCATTCGAATGTTTACGGCAGGAGTAAAAACAGTAGAGCTGGATAATGCAGGAAGACTGCAAATTTCAAAAGACCTGATGCTTTTCGCAAATCTACAGAAAGAGATTGTGGTAACCAGTGCGGGAGAACTCTTTGAAATATGGGATAAAGAAGCCTATGAAAAGGTCATTTCCACCAATGAAGCAGATTTTGCCAGCCTTGCCGAAGATGTAATGGGCTCTTTCGATGAAGAATAACTGTATGGTTATTAAGTTGTATTTAATAAAAAACACAATTAAGCATGTATCATAACCCCGTTTTGTTGAAGCAGAGTGTAGATGATTTGGTGACGAATCCTGACGGAATATATGTGGACTGTACCTTCGGTGGAGGTGGCCACTCAAGGGAAATCCTGAGCAGACTTTCCGAAAAGGGAAAATTATTCAGCTTCGACCAGGATTTAGACGCGCTTAAAAATACAATTGATGATCCCCGGTTTACATTGGTAAATCAGAATTTCAGATTCCTGGAAAACTCATTACTGATGTACGGAATCTCACAAGTGGACGGGGTTTTAGCCGACCTGGGGGTTTCATCACATCAGTTTGATGAAGCAGACAGAGGATTCTCTACCAGAAGCAATGCCCCTCTGGATATGAGAATGAATGTCATGCAAAACCTGGATGCAAAACGGGTGATCAATGAATATGGAGAAGAAGAACTTGCTGATATTTTCTACCACTATGGAGAATTAAGAGAGGCCAGAAAACTGGCAAGAGAAATTGTTCACCACAGAAAAACAAAGACTATAGAAACTACTGAGGATCTGAAGAAGCTTTTTAGCTATATCCCTCCTCATAAAGTAAATAAATTCTATGCCCAGCTTTTTCAGGCGGTGAGGATTGAAGTCAACCAGGAACTGGAAGTATTAAAGGAAATGCTGGTTCAGGCTTACAATATTTTAAAACCGGAAGGAAGATTAGTGGTTATCTCCTACCATTCTTTAGAAGACCGTTTGGTAAAAAGATTTCTGAAAAACGGAATGTTTGAAGGCGAGCCGGAAAGAGATATCTACGGAAATTATAAAAAAGCATTTGAATTGCTTAAGAGCAAAGCAATTATTCCTGATGATAAGGAAATTGAAGAAAACTCCAGAGCAAGAAGTGCAAAAATGAGAACAGGAATAAAGGTATAAATGATAAATCATAAGTGATAAACGATATCAACTGACTTTTATCATGAATCAATTATAAACAAAGCTTTGGCAAAAAGAACAACAAATCGCCCACAGAAGAGACTCACTTTTATAGACATTATAAAAGGAAACTTTCTGAACCGTGATGAGATCAAAATACATTATAAGTATTTTCTCCTGTTGTTCGTACTGATGATGGCTATGATTTACAGTAACCATCTCGTCAATAAAAAAATTAAAATTGTCAATGCCTTAAAAGAAGAAACAGAAGAATATAAATCAAGAAACGCTTACGCCCAGAGTAAGCTGATCAAAGTAAAAATGGAATCAGAGCTGGGGAAAGAAGTCGCCCGGGATTCATTAATGACCCTGGAAAACCATCCTCACAAGTTGCTAATAAAACTGGACAGTACAGATGCAAAAGCAAAATGAATACGACAATAAACGTAAAAAAACGTTAAGATGGGGCTACCTCTTCGCAGTGGTAGCTTTGTGCGTGTTTGTAATGTTCTTGGCAAGGATCGTTATCCTTCAGAATACCAATGTTCAGGAAATTAAAGATGATTACATTAATAAAAACTACCGTGAGGCCACTCTAAAGGCTGCACGGGGTAACCTGTTTGCTTCTGACGGGTCTATTCTTGCAACAACCGTAATGCGGTATGACATTTATCTTGACTTCAAAACAATGAAAGATACAGTCTACACCAATAATATCGGTGCCCTGACTGATTCCCTGAGCAAAATGTTCGGAAAACCCAGAAGCGAATTCAGACAAAAATTTGACGAACAAAAGAAAAAGAAAAACCAGTATTATACCTTGGTAAAAGGTCTTGATTTCGACCAATACGACAGAATAAGAAAATTCCCGATTTTTAAAAGAGGAAAAAACAAAGGAGGATTTATTGTTGACCGGAACTACAAAAGAGAACTGGCTACCTCAGAAATCGGTGCAGGAACCATCGGGATTGATAACGGGGAATTTAAATCCGGACTTGAAGGTGCCTTTTCAAAATATCTAACAGGAACCGACGGAAAAAGACTGGAACAGAGAATCAACTCTTCCCAATGGAAACCTATCGACTTCTGGAAAGTACAGGAGCCGGTAGATGGAGAAGATGTCTATACAACCTTAGATCTTAGAATTCAGGACATTGCACATTCTGCTCTGGAGAAGCAGCTTATTAATTTTGAGGCAAAGCATGGCACCGTCATTGTCATGGAAGTGGAAACAGGAAAAGTACGTGCGCTGGTTAACTTAAGAAGAACAGAATCAGGTGAATACGAAGACTCTTATAACTATGCCCTGAAAGATAATATTGAGCCGGGCTCTACCTTTAAAACCATTTCTTTGCTGGCTGCAATGGACGACGGTTTCATTGATGAAAATACCACTGTAAACGTTGGTAACGGTGTCTGGACCTACGCAAAACAAAGAATTTCTGATGGTCACGGTGGAGGCACCTATGATATCAGTGATGTATTGGCCAAATCCAGTAACGTAGGAACCGCCAAACTCATCACAAAATACTATGCTGAAAAGCCCCAGATCTTTCTCGACCATCTGAAACGCTGGAAGTTATTTGACAAAATGGATATCGAGCTTCCGGGTATAACAAAGCCGAAAATCGTAACTCCTCAGAACAAAAGATGGAATGCTGCAACATTAGCATCCATTTCATACGGATATTCTTCAAATATCAATTTATTGCAATTAACAACCTTCTACAATGGAGTTGCTAATGGAGGTAAAATGCTTAAACCGCTATTCATTGATAAAATCATGAAGGACGGAAAAGTAATGTACAACGCAAAGCCCGAGGTAATGGTCAATAAAATGGCTTCAGAAAAAGCTATTAAAATGATGACCAGCGCCTTAACAAAGGCAGTTGAAAAAGGTACCGGACGAAGTATCTTCACGCCCAACCTGAAGATGGCTGGGAAAACAGGAACAGCAAGATTTGAATACTGGCTTCCGGGCCCAATGAAATATAGGGCTTCATTCGCCGGGTTTTATCCTGCAGATGCGCCAAAATATACATGCTATGTCATGGTGAGCGAACCTAATACCGCAATCGGATTTTATGGAGGTTCCGTAGCGGCTCCGGTATTTAAAGAAATTGCAGGAAAAACATTCCTGAAAACACCACAGAATATTGAAAAAGAAATGCTTGTAGACAAAAAAGTAAACCTTAGCAAAATGGTTGAACCCAACGTCAAAATAGCAGTGAATGATAAGCAGATGCCTAATGTAGTAGGATTAATAGGTAAAAACGTGATTCCACAATTGGAAAACCTGGGATACCGTGTCGATTATAAAGGAGTGGGAAGGATTAAGGAACAATTCCCGCTGGAAGGCACCACAATTAGTAAGAACCAGAGAATTTATTTGTCTCTGCAAAATTAAAAAACAGAGTCCCGAAGGGACGATTTAACAAAAAATAGGGTCAGGTCCTATTGATAAAAATGATAATACAAGAATTAGTAAACAGAATTCCGGTAATAGAAATCCACGGTGACGTCAACCGTGAGGTTGCTGCGCTGGTGTTCGACAGCAGAAAAATTACAGAGAACGCTCTTTATATTGCCATAAGGGGTACCGTAGTGGATGGTCACTCATTCATTGCTTCCGCTATTGAAAAAGGAGCAACAACAATTGTTTGTGAAGAGTTTCCTGAAACATTAGCCGAAGGGGTAACCTACATAAAAGTAAAAGATTCATCCAAAGCATTGGGTCGCCTTGCTTCCAATTTCTATGGGAATCCCTCTCAGAAGCTGAAATTGGTAGGTGTTACAGGAACCAATGGAAAAACTTCTGTATCTACCCTGCTTTTTGATGTTTTCAAAAATCTAGGGTATGATGCTGCTTTACTATCTACTGTTGAGATCAGAATCGGAGATGAAATTATTCCGGCAACTCACACCACTCCGGATATCATTACCATCAACAAAATTTTAGCGGAAGCTGTAGAAAAAGGATGTGAATATGCTTTCATGGAAGTAAGCTCTCACGGAATCGCCCAAAACAGAATTGAAGGACTACACTTCAAAGTAGCCGGTTTCACAAACCTGACCCACGATCATTTAGATTATCATAAAACATTTGAAGAATATTTAAAAACAAAGAAAAGATTCTTCGACGAATTAGAAGATACAGCCATTGCCATCACCAATATAGATGACAAAAACGGCCCCGTAATGCTTCAGAATACCAAAGCTGAAAAGAAGTCTTATGCCTTGAAAACCATGGCGGATTACCATGGAAGACTTTTAGAAGTGGATTTCAACGGAATGTTGCTGAATTTCAACGGGAAAGAGTTCTGGACAACATTGACAGGAAAGTTTAATGTTTACAACTTATTGCTGGTTTTCGGAATTGCAACGGAACTTGGTTTTGAACAGGACGAAATCCTTCAGGCTATCAGTAAGCTGAAAAGAGTTTCGGGAAGATTTGAAACATTTAAATCAGATGGGGGGATCTTCTTTATCGTAGATTATGCCCATACGCCGGATGCATTAGAAAACATCCTGGACAGTATCAATGATATCAGAACAAAAAATGAAAGGTTAATTACCGTATTCGGATGCGGAGGAGACAGAGATCACTCCAAAAGACCTGAAATGGGAAATATTGCCACTAAAAAGTCCACATTGGCCATCATCACTTCAGACAATCCGAGAACAGAAGATCCGGCACAGATCATTAAAGAAATTGAAGCGGGCGTTGAACCTCAAAACTTCAGCAAATATACTTCAATTCCGGACAGAAAAGAGGCCATAAAAATGGCGATAAAGTTTGCTGAACCTAAAGATATTGTTTTAGTAGCCGGAAAAGGCCACGAAACCTATCAGGAGATAAATGGCATAAAACACCATTTTGATGACAAAGAAGTAATTAATGAGCTTTGGAGATTAATGAGTAAATAAAAATTAAATTAAAAAATTGAGGTTCAGGGATTAAGACATTATAAGTTTCTAAATACCTTGATTTCTTAATCCTTAAATTAAAAAAGAAGACATGCTATACTATCTATACGAATATCTAACTAACCATGGAATTCATATTCCGGGATTGGGAATGTTAAAATACATCTCCTTCCGAGCCGGAATGGCTGTCCTTTTCTCTTTGATTATTGCTCTTGTTTTCGGAAAAAGAGTCATCAACTACCTGAGAACAAAACAGATGGGAGAATTAGTACGAGACCTTGGATTAGATGGTCAGAAGCAAAAAGAAGGAACCCCTACCATGGGTGGCCTTATCATCATTCTCGCTACCATTATCCCGGTATTATTATTTACAAGAATTACCAATGTTTATATTGTTTTGTTACTGGTTTCCATGTTTTGGATGGGAGCGATCGGTTTCCTTGATGACTATTTGAAGAAAATCAAAAAAAATAAAGACGGATTAAGCGGAAAATTTAAGATTGTAGGGCAGGTTGGTCTTGGGCTAATTGTCGGAATTACAATGTATTTCCATCCGGATATCACGGTTAAAAGAAAATATGCCGATGCAAAAGTTGTAAACCGGAATAATGTGGAACAGAACTTTATGCCTACAGAAAAAATTACGGTTTCTACTGTTCCGTTTGCAAAGAACAATGAATTCGACTACAGCGGAATTTTGTTTTGGATGAATGATAAAGATGCCCACGAATGGGCATGGATTGTCTTTATCCCTATTGTTATCTTCATTGTTACTGCTGTTTCAAACGGTGCTAATATTACAGATGGCATCGATGGCCTCGCAGCAGGTACAAGTGCTGTCATATTGCTTACCCTGGCCCTTTTCGCCTATCTTTCGGGGAACATTATCTTCGCAGACTATCTCAATATCATGTTCCTTCCCAATATGGGAGAAACCACCATTTTTGCCGTAGCGATGGTGGGTGCGGTGATCGGGTTCTTCTGGTACAACACCTATCCGGCACAGGTTTTCATGGGAGATACAGGAAGTCTAATGCTGGGAGGAGTGATTGCCGTTTTAGCCATTATATTGAGAAAGGAATTACTGATTCCCGTTTTGTGCGGAATCTTCTTAATTGAAAACCTCTCTGTAATGCTGCAGGTAATCGTTTTTAAATACAGAAAGAAAAAATACGGGCTGGAATATGCCCAAAACAACAGGCTATTTAAAATGTCTCCATTACACCATCACTATCAGAAAGAAGGATTTCACGAAAGTAAAATCGTCAACAGGATGATCATTATCGGGGTAATACTGGCAATTGTATGTCTGATCACATTAAAAATGAGATAAAATTAAAAGCTATAAGCATTAAGCCTGAAGCTTAAAGCTTGTAGCATAAAGCTTTTATAATATGAAAATAGTTGTTTTAGGAGGTGGAGAAAGCGGATGTGGAGCTGCTTATTTGGCTAAAAAGAAAGGGCTGGAAGTATTTCTTTCAGACAGAGGAGCCATTAAAGATAACTATAAGCAATTTCTTATCGACAATGAAATTGAATTTGAAGAAGGAAACCACGATGAAGACAGGATTTTACATGCTGACTGGATTGTAAAGAGCCCGGGAATTCCCAAAAAGGCAGACATTATCCACAAAATTCATGAGAAAGGGATAAGACTCTCTTCTGAAATTGAATTTGCATCTGAATTTACAGATTCAAAAATTATTGCCATTACCGGAAGCAACGGAAAAACAACCACCACTTCCCTGATCTATTACATCCTGAAAAATGATGGGCTGAGTGTAGGATTGGGAGGCAATATCGGATACAGTTTTGCCAAGCAGGTAGCTGATGAAAACCATGAATATTATGTACTGGAAGTAAGCTCGTTCCAGCTGGATGATATTCAGAATTTCAGACCCTATATTTCTTTGCTGCTGAATTTATCCCAGGACCACCTGGATCAGTACAACTACAACTACGAAGAATATGCATTGGCAAAATTCAGGATTGCTGAAAATCAGGAAAACGACAACTTCTTCATCTACAATAAAGATGATGAAATGAGTAAAAGCATTCTTGAAAAACTAGAAATAAAAGCGAAAATGATTCCTTTCTCCACAAAAGAAAAATTGTCTGAAGGAGGTTTCATTAATGATGATAAAATTGTGGTTAAAATGCAAGACGAATTCTCAATGAAAATTGATGAATTATCTCTGCTTGGAAATCATAACGTTGCCAATAGCTTAGCGGCTTCAATTGCCGGTAAAATACTGGAAATCAATAATGAAAGTATCAGAAATTCATTAATGACTTTTCAGGCTGTAGAACATAGACTGGAATTTGTAGCTGAAATTGAAGGAGTTAAATACATCAATGACAGTAAAGCCACCAACGTTAATGCCACGTATTACGCACTGGAAAGTATGAAAACACCAACCGTGTGGATTGTTGGAGGACTGGATAAAGGAAATGATTATACCGAAATTGAAGAACTGGTTAAAAGAAAAGTAAAGGCAATTGTTTGCCTGGGAATTGATAACAAGAAGATTATAGACTTTTTTAGAGACAAAAAAGAATTTATTTATGATACTTCAAGTATGGAAGAGGCCGTGAAAATATCAAAATCATTGGCTAAAAAAGGAGACACAGTTCTGCTGTCCCCTTGCTGTGCAAGCTTTGATTTATTTAAAAGCTATGAAGACAGAGGGCATCAGTTTAAAGAGCAGGTATTAAAAGCCAATGGCTAATAGCCAGAAGCCAATAGCATTAATTATGGACGAACAGAACACAGAAAGCAGATTTGAATTTCTAAAGGGCGATAAAGTACTTTGGATGGTCATTCTTGTGATCTCCATTTTCTCGATTTTCCCTGTTTACTCTGCAAGTTCAAACCTGGAATACATTGTGAATAACGGGACCACTACAGGTCACGTCATAAAACATATGTTCTTTGTAGTCTTAGGATTAGGAATTATGAGATTGGTAGGAACCGTAAAATATGAATACATCGGAAAGCTCAGCAGCATCCTGCTGGGATTAATGATTATTTTATTGATTGTTACCATGTTTACCGGACAAACCATTGACGGAGCCAGTGCCTCAAGATGGTTAAAAATCCCGGGAACCCCTATCTCATTCCAACCATCATCTTTTGCATTTTTAATGCTGATTATCTATTTATGCAGATATTTAACAAAAAAAATCACAAGAGAAAGGCTTCCTATAGAGAATATCATGTATATTTTCGGCCCGATACTTCTGGTTTTTGTATTAGTGGCAAAAGATAACGGGTCTACGGCATTGATGATTTTAATGGTTTCTGTCATTGTCCTGGTTATCGGCCAGCTACACTGGAAATACATTGCAGGATTTATTTCTGCCTCCTTTGTAGCCATTGTACTCTTTTTACTGATTGCATTGAATACCAATATGATCGGCGGAAACCGTGTCCATACATGGATGAGCCGTATTGAAACATTTACCTCCAGCAAAGCCAAAACGGCAGATACCGATGATGAAAGCGTAAAAGCTAAAAACTATCAGGTAATGCAGGCAAAAGCCGCCATCGTACATGGTGGAATTACAGGAATGGGGCCGGGAAAAAGCGCATTGAAGCAAATGCTTCCACAATCTGCTTCCGACTTTATCTTCGCGGTTATTGTAGAAGAATACGGATTAATAGGTGCCGCCTTCCTGATCAGCCTATACCTGATTATGATGATACGGATTGTGATGATCGCCAGCAAAATGCCGGCATTCTTCGGATCCTTGCTGGTACTCAGCCTTGGGGTAATGATTTTTATCCAGTTATCGGTCAACATAGCCGTTGCCGTTAATCTGATCCCGGTTACAGGACAGCCGCTGCCTTTAATAAGCTATGGAGGAACTTCCATGTTGGTAACCTATTTGCAGTTGGGAATTATTTTAAACATAAGCTCCAGAATCCAGATTTATGATGAAGAAGGAATGGGCAAAAAACAAAGTATAGCAGAAATAAACGATATAGCATAAACCAAAGAGTCCCGAAGGGACGATTTAACAAAAACAGGCGTAGCCCTATTAACAAAACGATGAGCAAAAAAATAAAAATATTACTATCAGGCGGAGGAACAGGAGGACATATCTTCCCTGCCATTGCTATAGCTGATGAGATCAGGAAAAGATTTCCTGATGCAGAATTTTTGTTCATTGGGGCCAATGGGAAAATGGAGATGGAAAAAGTCCCTCAGGCCGGTTATAAAATAGAAGGAATTGATATTGCAGGAATCAACAGGGGGAATTTATTATCCAACCTTGGTCTGCCTTTCAAAATTTTAAAAAGCCTGTCCCGATCTAAAAAAATTATTAAAAATTTTGCCCCGGATTTTGCGGTGGGCACAGGAGGTTTCGCCAGTGGACCCGCTTTGTATGAAGCAAGTAAGCTGGGAATTCCAATTTTTATCCAGGAGCAGAATGCCCATGCAGGTGTAACCAATAAAATATTGAGCAAAAAAGCAAAAGCCGTATTTACAGCCTATCCGGAAGTGGAAGGATTCCCCGCTGAAAAAATAAGGTTTTTAGGGAACCCTATCCGTTCTGCTATTGTTTCAGGAATGCAGGATACTGCTCAGGCTAAAGAAAAAATGGGTTTAGATAAAGATAAACTTACGATATTATCCGTAGGAGGTTCCTTAGGCTCCAGAACATTGAATAATGCCTGGAAAGAAAACCTGGAAAATCTGCAAGAAAAAGATTATCAATTGATTTGGCAAACCGGAAAGTTGGATTATGACGAACTATCTTCCAACCTTCAGCTTTCAGCGTCCATTCATCTGAAAGAATTTATCAGAGATATGGAAACAGCCTATTCTGCAGCAGATGTAATTGTTTCAAGAGCCGGAGCCATTGCCATTTCAGAGCTGTCAGTAGCACAAAAACCTGTTTTACTGGTGCCCTTCCCTTTTGCTGCAGAAGACCACCAGACCAAAAATGCTATGAATCTGGTTGAAAAAAATGCAGCCAGAATGGTAAAAGATTCTGAAATGCAGGAAAAATTCTGGAATACATTATCAGAAATCTGCGAAAACGAAAGCTTAAGAAAAGAAATGTCTGACAATCTGAAATATTTTGCAAAGCCCAACGCCGCAAAAGAGATTGTAGACGAAATTTTTAAATTAATGTAAAAGTATCATTGTACAATGTATTAATAACAACAATACCCATGAATACATCATACATGAATACAACAATACAAAGCAAATAAATGAACAATTTACAAACATATCAGACTTTTTATTTCGTCGGTATCGGAGGTATCGGAATGAGTGCCCTGGCGCGCTATTTCAACGCCTCCGGAAAAAAGGTATTGGGCTATGATAAAACCAATACAAAACTTACCCAAAACCTGATGGAAGAAGGAATTGATATTGTTTTCGAAGATCTTATTGATGAGAAAATAACTTCCCTTCAAAAAGAAAATACATTGGTAATCTATACTCCTGCGATTAAAACCCTGGATATTTTAGATTATTTTAATCAAAATCAATTCGATGTTCTCAAAAGAGCAAAAGTTTTAGGACTGATCACAGAAAATACAGATTGTATAGCTGTAGCAGGAACCCATGGGAAAACGACTACATCTACCCTGATTTCCCATTTATGTAAAGAAGCAGATTTACCGTTTTCATGCTTTTTAGGAGGAATTTCTGAAAATTTCAGATCCAACTTCCTGTATAACGGCTCTGTCTATTCAGTGGTAGAGGCTGATGAATACGACAGAAGCTTCCTGAACCTTTCCCCCGATTGGGCTGTTGTTACATCTACAGATGCTGACCATTTGGATATTTATGGTGACAAAAACCATATTGAAGAAGGCTTCAGACAATTTGCAGCCCTGGTTCCGGAAGACAAAAAGCTGTTTGTAAGAAAAGGAGTGGAAATCGGCAGAGGACATCAAACCTATGCTGTAAATGAAAAAGCAGACTATTACTCTGACAACCTGCGTATGGATCATGATAAAATCTATTTTGACTTCCACACCCCAACAGAGACCGTAAAAGATTTGGTATGGGAAATTCCTGGTATCCACAATGTGGAAAATGCTACCGTAGCATTGGCTATCCTTCACAATTTAGGTGCAGATTTTGATACGCTGAAAAAGGCCATTGCCAATTTTAAGGGAATTAAAAGAAGATATACCAAACACATTTATCCTAACGGTAAAATTTATATTGATGACTATGCCCATCATCCCACAGAAATCAATGCTGTAATGGGCTCTATTAAAACATTTTACCCGGATAAAAAACTATTGGTTGTCTTCCAGCCACATCTCTTCAGCAGAACAAGGGACTTTGCCGATGGATTTGCTGAAAGCTTAAGTCACTCTGATGAATTGATTCTACTGGATATTTATCCGGCAAGAGAACTTCAGCAGAATTTTGAAGGAATCACTTCAAACTGGCTGCTTGAAAAAGTGAATTTAGAGAAAAAAGAAGTATCCGCGTTAGCTGATGCTTTTGAAAGAATAAAAGAAAAAGATTTTGACATCCTCCTTACAGTAGGCGCAGGAAATATAGACACTCTATATGACCCTGTCTGTGAATGGCTGGATAAATTGTAAAAGGTATTTGCGTATTCTTGAATACATGCTACATCAATACATGAATACAAAAAAGTATGAAAAATAAGTACAGAATATTAAAAATTGTTGTCACCGTAATTATCCTGGGGTTGTTACTGAGCTTCTCATTGAAGAGGTTCAGCCGCCAGTCTATTACAGACGATAAAATTTCTGTAAGAATGAATGAAAAAAACCCGGTTTATTTTGTTGATGAAAAAGATATCAGAGAAATAGTTAAAAAAGAGAACCCCTCAGGAAAAGTGGGAGATCTCAATATCCCTGCATTAGAGAAAAAAATAAACGCGCTTCCGGCAGTTGATAGTGCCAATGTCTATCTGAACCTGAACGGTAATCTCAATCTGGATATCAAACAGAGGGTTCCCATTTTCAGGCTCAATAAGGATGGTAAAGATTTTTATGTAGATGAGAAAGGTATTGAATTTCCGATTTCGAGAACTTACTCCCATCCGTGTATGCTGGTAACGGGAAATGTACAGCCCGATGAGTATCAAAAACTGGCAGAACTGGTTGAAAAGATTGATAAAGATGATTTTAGCAAGAAATATTTCATCGGAATTTCAAAATATAAAGACAGCTACAGTCTTCTGACAAGTGAGGGAAATTACAGAGTGGAGATAGGAGATTTGGACAATATTGACTTTAAAGTAAAAGGATTTAAAACTTTTGTGGAAAAATACCTGGTATATCAGGATCCACAAAAATACAGCATGGTGTCTGTAAAATACCAGAACCAGATTGTAACCACCTTAAATCCCTATTTCAAAGAAAATGACAGTCTTTTAAAAGCTGGAAAGCTTGAGCTGGCAAAAGCCCCGTCTCTTGCTGCAGCTAAAAAAACGGAAATCAAACCAAAAGCAGCAGAACCAAAGAAAACGGGCTCCACAGCGGTAAAACCGAAAGAAAGCACTAAACCAAAAACACAATCTAAAGAAACGAAAAAAACAGAGAAAAAAGCACCGGTTCCGGCACAGTCCAGGCCGAAACCAAAACCCAAAGTAAAAATAGAATAAGAAAAAGTCCTTAAGGGATGATTTAGCACAAAACAGGATATAGTCCTGATTATGGAAAAAGTAGAAAAAAAAATCAAATCGATATAAACAAATGGAAAATCAAGAGTATTCAGTAGGTCTGGACATCGGGACAACAAAGATAGTCGCGATTGTCGGAAGAAGGAATGCACACGGGAAAATAGAAGTTCTCGGTGTAGGTAAAGCTAAAAGTCTTGGTGTTCATAAAGGTATTGTGAATAATATTTCACAGACCATTAATTCAATCAAGGCTGCAGTATCCGAGGCACAATCCAGTGCCGGAGTTCCTATCCGCAAAGTAACGGTAGGTATTGCTGGAAAACACATCCGTTCTCTGCAGCACTCCGATTATATTATGCGTGAACATCCTGACAAATTTATTACGGATGATGACATCGAAGCATTAAAAGATCAGGTAAAAAAGCTGGTGATGCTTCCGGGCGAAGAAATCATTCACGTGCTTCCTCAGGAATATAAAGTAGACTCCGAAGGAGAAATCCAGGAGCCTGTCGGAATGCATGGAAAACGTTTAGAGGCGAATTTCCACGTAGTAGTCGGACAAATGGGAAGCATCAGAAATATTGCAAGGTGTGTACGGGAAGCTGGATTAGAAATGGAAGCCCTTACTTTAGAGCCATTAGCCTCTTCAGAAGCAGTGCTTACCAAGGAAGAAAAAGAAGCAGGTGTAGCCATTGTCGACATTGGAGGTGGTACTACCGATATTGCTATATTTAAAGATAATATCATCCGTCACACCTGTGTTATTCCATATGGAGGCGGAATCATTACGGAAGATATCAAAGAAGGATGTTCCATTATTGAGAAACATGCCGAACAATTAAAAGTAAAATTCGGATCCGCTGTGCCGGAATTGGAAAAAGACAGTACTTTTGTAACCATTCCCGGCCTTCACGGAAGGCCAGACAAAGAAATTTCTTTAAAAACTTTAGCACAGATTATTAATGCAAGAGTAGAAGAAGTTCTGGAAATGGTTAACACTGAGTTAAAAGCTTACGGTGCTTTTGAGCAAAAGAAAAAGCTGATTGCCGGAATTGTTTTAACCGGTGGTGGCTCCAATTTAAAGCATCTTCGCCAGTTGGCCAACTATACAACAGGCTTTGACAGCAGAATCGGTTTTGCGAATGAATATATCGCCAATGATAAAAATCAGTACCTGAAAGGCCCTGAATTTGCTACGTCTATTGGGTTACTGATGGAAAGTTTAAAGATCAGAGACAAAAAACAGGCAGCTGATGAAGTGGAAGAAGCTGTAAACGAGCCCACTAAACCTGAGGCAGCATCTGTACAAGCAGAAAGCGCCCAGCCGGTTCAGCAGCAGGCAACACCCGTTCTGGAACAACCTGCAGCCAATGAGCAACGTGAAAACAGAAAAGCGAAATTGACTTTCGGGCAATCGCTTATGGAAAAAGTAAAAAAATTCTTTGAAGAAGTAGAGTAAATTATAAATGATGAATGATAAGCGATAAACGATTTTTTCCTTATCAATTATCATTAATCAATTATCAATTATAAAAAGTATAGTTATGGAAAATATAGGTACACAAGGATTTTCATTTGACCTACCAAAGGGGAATTCATCCATTATAAAAGTAATCGGTGTAGGAGGTGGTGGAAACAACGCACTAAAGCACATGTATGAAAAGGGTATTCACGGGGTAGACTTCGTAATTTGTAATACGGATGCCCAAACACTGGATAATAACCCTGTTGCCAATAAAGTTCAGCTGGGAACTTCCATTACGGAAGGTCTTGGTGCCGGAGCAGATCCTGAAGTAGGTGAAAAATCAGCTATCGAAAGTATTGAAGATATCAAGGCCGCCATGGGCCAGAACACGAAAATGGTGTTCATCACCGCCGGAATGGGTGGTGGTACCGGTACCGGGGCTGCACCCGTTATTGCTAAAGTAGCAAAAGACATGGGAATACTGACCGTAGGTATTGTTACCGTCCCTTTTAGCTTTGAAGGGAAAAGAAGGCTTGAGCAGGCTGAAAACGGTCTTGACAAATTAAGAAATAATGTTGACTCGTTAATTGTCATCAACAATGATAAACTAAGACAGCAATTTGGGAACCTTGGTTTCAAACAGGGGTTTTCAAAAGCCGATGAAGTGCTTACCAATGCAGCTAAAGGAATGGCAGAGGTGATTACAGGTTACTTTGATGTAAATATTGACTTCAGGGATGCCAAATCTGTCCTTCAGAACTCTGGTACTGCCTTAATGTCTACTGGTATTGCTTCAGGTGAAAACAAAGCAGAAGAAGCCGTAAGAAAGGCATTGGATTCCCCGCTACTGAATGATAACAAGATTACAGGAGCGAAAAACGTTCTATTGCTGATCAGAAGTGGTGCGGAAGAAGTTACCATGGACGAGATCGGAGTGATCATGGACCACATTCAAAAAGAAGCCGGAAATACAGCCGACATCATTTTCGGGGTAGGTGCAGACGAAGAATTAGGAGATGCTGTAAGTGTTCTTGTTATCGCTACAGGGTTTTCCAATGAGAACAAAAAGTTTGCAGGCCCTACGGAAAAGATCAGAATCAGCCTTAATGACAGTTTTGATGCGCCCAAAAATTCACCTTTTAAAACGAGGGAAGAAAGAGAGGCCACTTCTGAAACAACACACGATTTCGGAGGCAAAAATCTTTTCAGATTAGATGACGAAGATCACGATACCCCGTTCAATGTGACATCTACTGAAAAAAAAATGATTATTGAGGAAGAAATCAAAACAGAAATCAAATTCTTTGATAAAGAAGAAGATACCCTGAACAGCCCGGAGCAAAACTGGAGAAATGGCGAAGAAAATGAACATGATGCCTATAGTTTGTTTACTATTGATGAAGAATCAGAAGATCCAAACGACCTGGAAATCCAGTCTTTCAAATTTGATTTTGAAAACAAAAAAGAAGAGCCTCAATCCGGAACACCTCTGAATAATTCTTTTTCAGAAGAGAAACCTGTTGAATTCAACTTCTTCGTGAATGAGCCATCCAGAAATCAGCCTAAAACAGATTTCGGACAGCCTAAGGCTGAATTCAATGCTCCCGCAAGTGTAGTCGCTGAACCTGCTGCAAAAATGGAAACTTTCTATCAAAAACAGGAGGAACCAAAGGCAGAAGCAAAGCCTGCTGCTGAAAGCAAAGTGGAAACACCCAAGCCTGAAGAATCAGAATTCACTTTTGTGAATAAAACAGTGGACCAGGACAGAGTAATCGAAAGAAGAAATAAACTAAAAGAATTCAATTCCCGCTACCAAAGCTTTGATAGTACAAGCGAATTTGAATCTATTCCTGCTTTCAAAAGAAAAAATATTTCGATCGATGGAAACAATGCATCAGACCAGAATATCAATACATACCTGTCTGATAACAACGGTTCTATGCAGATCAGAGAAAACAGGTTTTTAAATAAAGATGTAGATTAACACTATAAGCTATACGCAGTAAGCTACAGGCTATTACAGCCGAATGAAAACGCTTACTGCTTATTGCCTAAAGCCTAAAGCCCAAACCATGAGTTTAGAAAATACAATAAACGAAGCTATAAAAACAGCAATGAGAGCTAAAGACAAAGTGGCTTTGGATTCTCTGCGTGCTGTAAAATCCCAGATATTGCTGCTTAAAACTGAGGCTGTAGGAGCTGAAGTAACTGCAGAACAGGAAATTGCTATTCTTCAGAGAATGGTAAAACAGCGTAAGGATTCTTACGACCAGTTTACAGCACAGGGAAGAAATGACCTTGCTGAAGTAGAAGATGCTCAAATGAAAGTTATTGAGCAGTTTTTACCAAAACAGCTTTCTGCTGAAGAACTGGAAACAGAAATTAAAAACATTATTTCTGAAACCGGAGCTGAATCTATCAAAGATTTAGGGAAGGTAATGGGAGTGGCATCAAAAGCATTAGCCGGAAAATCTGACGGAAAAAGTATTTCCGAAATGGCTAAAAAGCTCCTTTCTTAAAACGTGACGTGCATTTGAATTCAGAGTAATTCTGAAACCATATAGCCCGCTTCACACCATAACTATAGGATATTCAACCTTTGCATATCGATTTGATTAAGAATCCCGGGACTTTTCAAGTCCCGGGATTCATTTTCTCTTAATCTAAAAATCCCTTTTTAAAGCTCAATACTTCTTTGAAAAAGAGATCAATAATCTGTCATCATGGCGACAAAATAAGTGATTCTTCAGTTGAGGGAAAGTTATAAATGTTTTTTCATGGTCGCTTGTTTTTCAGAATCATTTCAAATTTAATAAAAATATTTTATTATACATAATTTTAATTCACCTTTTTTAGAATATTATTGAAATATTAATATTACATTAATTTTATATGACTAATCCATTGATAGTTATTATATATTGAAGAAACGTAAAGAATTGTTTAACTTTGTACAGATAAAAAAACAAAATATATGTATCCAACAGATTTAGTAATGCCTATGAAGGCTGAGCTTACAGATAAAGGGTTTCAGGATTTAACGACTCCTTCTCAGGTGGAAGAAGCCTTAAAGCAGTCAGGAACCACACTACTGGTAATCAATTCCGTATGCGGATGTGCAGCAGGAGCAGCAAGACCAGGAGTAGTATATTCTTTAACAGGAGATAAAAAACCGGATCATTTGACTACTGTTTTTGCAGGATTTGACACAGAAGCTGTAGCAGAGGCCAGAAAACACCTTGCTCCTTTCCCGCCAAGCTCTCCATGTGTAGCTCTTTTCAAAGACGGAGAACTGGTTCATATGCTGGAAAGACATCACATCGAAGGAAACCCTGCAGGTGCTATTGCAGCAAACCTTCAGGCAGCTTACGATGAATATTGCTAAAAAACAATAAATCTAATGCACAACCGTTACAAAATTTGTAACGGTTTTTTTATTTAATACGATAAAAATTCTCTGAAAATTCAAATATCATTATATTTGTTGGAATGGCAACCAAAGCACTTTTCAATACCGTAGTCAACTGGTTTATCCGTCAAAGGATAGATCAGATCCAGAATTTCATTGATCATCCCATTGAAACACAGAAAGGTATATTATTCTCCCAGTTGTTTCATGCGGAAGATACAGAATATGGCAAACTATACGGATTCAATTCAATTTCCAGTTACCAGGACTTTAAGAACAAAGTTCCTATAGTAACTTATGAGGATTTTGAGCCTTATATTGAAAAAGCGAGACAGGGATATAAGGATGTGAGCTGGCCGGGCCTTATAAAGCATTTCGCCAAATCTTCCGGAACCACCAACGCTAAAAGTAAATTCATCCCTATTTCTGCTGAAAGCCTCGAATATTGCCACATGAAGGCCGGTAAGGATATGGTCTCCATTTACGCCAATAACCATCCCGAAAATCAGCTTTTTACCAACAAAAACCTCAGATTGGGAGGAAGTTCAGAACTTTATGCCGATTTTAATACCAAATTTGGTGATCTCTCTGCTATTTTAATAGATAATCTCCCTTTCTGGGTAGAAATCACGACTACTCCAAGTAAAAAAGTATCCCTGATGTCTGAATGGGAGAGTAAACTGAAAGCCATAACCTCAGAGGTTAAGAATGAAGATGTAGGAAGTATTCTGGGAGTACCAAGCTGGATGATGGTTCTTTTACAGAGAGTGCTTAAAGAAACTCAGGTCAGCAATATTGCAGAGCTATGGCCTAATCTGGAGGTCTTTTTTCACGGCGGAATCAGTTTTAAGCCCTACAGGGAACAATACAAGCAGATCATCGGAAAAAACATCAATTACTATGAAATTTATAATGCATCTGAAGGCTTCTTTGGTATACAGGACAGATCAGATAGTGATGAGATGCTTCTCATGCTGGATTATGGGATATTTTATGAGTTTATCCCTATGGACCAATTCCATTTCTCAAGCCCTAAAGTAGTAAGCCTTGAAGAGGTTGAAATAGGAAAAAACTATGCGATGGTAATTACCACTAACGGAGGGCTATGGAGATATCTGATCGGTGATACGGTAGTATTTACTTCCATCAGTCCGTTCAGGATAAAAATAACAGGGAGAACCAAACATTATATTAATGCTTTTGGAGAAGAACTGATGATTACCAATGTGGAGTCGGCATTAGCTAAGGCTTGCGAGGCTACAGGTGCCCAGATTACGGATTTTACAGGCGCTCCTGTATTCATGAAAGAAAACGAGGGCGGTGCTCATGAATGGATTTTTGAATTCAGCAGGCTTCCGGATGATCTGGAGAATTTCATTGATGTTTTTGATCAGCATTTAAAGACCATCAATTCAGATTATGAAGCCAAAAGATATAACAATATGACCCTTAAAAGACCTATAGTACACATCGCCAAACATAATTTGTTCTACCACTGGCTTGAGTCTAAAGGTAAGCTGGGAGGGCAGAATAAGGTACCAAGGCTAAGCAATGACAGAGAATATATAGATCCTTTACTGGAACTCAATAAATAAAAACCGCAGCCTTGGGGCTGCGGTTTTCTTTTTTATTTGCTTAAATCTTCTTTTAACTTTTTGGCAGCATCCTCTACTTTTTCGGCTCCTTTCCTGGCAGCTTCTTTAGCATCTTTTCCTGCTTCCTGGGCGCCGCTTTTAATATCATTCCCTACTTTGCTAAGATCCTGTTTTGTTTTATCTGCAGTAGCATCAATTTTATCCTTTGCTTTCTGGGCTGCATTATCAATTTTATCTCCCGCCTGGTCTAATTTTTTATTGACATCTTCCTTAGCCTGATTAATTTTTGCTGAATCTACATCAGGAGATGTTTCCGTAACCGTTGTGGTAGTGGTAACCGATCCGTCAGGATTTTCTACCTGCTCCGTCTTTGTCGTTGATTTTGTGCATGCTACAGCGAATACTGAGATGGCCAGAGCTGCTAAAATGTGTTTTTTCATATTGTATTATTTTTAAAATGTTTTGGCTTATTCTGTTTTAGGGGTAGCGGCCGGCGTTTCTGAAACGGTTTGTTTTTTGACAGCGTCCGCCTTTTTCTTCTCCTCCTCCACTTTCTTTTTATTTTCTTCCTGAAGTTTCTTCTCCTCTTCCAGGCGTTTTTGAACCTGTTTCACAGAGTCCAGATATTGCGGGGAAGACATTCTGATCTTACGGGCAACATCCACAGAGACAGCTCCATTTGAAAACGAATCAATAGCTGTCGTATCATAATGAACTTTAATATCTTGCTCAGCTCCGAAACCCGGAGATTCTTTTTTAGAACATGCCGTAAAAAGAATACCAAAGATAAAAGCTGTGGATAATAAATTTTTCATGGAACTAATTTAGCAGAAATTCTGCAATTACAGGATAGTGATCTGATAATTTTACAGACTGGTCTACCTTATAGCTTAAAGGAATAATTGATTTTGAACTGAAAATATAATCAATCCTCAAAGGTATTTTGTAATCATGAAAGCTGCTCGCACTTCCTTTTCCTGCTACTAAAAATGCATCCTGAAGGTCTTTTCCCAGATTATAGTATTCATAAGAATTGGGAACAGAATTAAAGTCGCCAGCCAGAATTACAGGATAAGGAGAAAGATCAATTACCTTCCGGATTTTCTTTACCTGATCTTCATGGGCCTGAAAGGTAGGAACCATATGAGACAGTAAAGTAGACACATTTCCGATCCCCAATCCATCAAGCTTGGTAAACATGGTCTTATGAAGACGGAAAGGCTCCAGATAGACATTGATAATCCTGATCATTTTCCCGTTAATGTCAACATCTGCATAGAAAGAATTCCCCCTCGCCTTATCTTCAATAATTTCCTCCTGTCTTATAATTTTATGCTTCGTTTTTAGAATTACTGAGGGATATTTTACCAGATCACGCTTTATAGCACGGTTAGTATCCTTTTCCTGAACCAGGATAATATCAGGATCCTGCTCTTTAATATAATTTTTTATCTTATCCCATCCATAATCACCATACTTAACATTAAAAGTCAGCACCTTAATATCCCGTATCGTTTTTACATTTTCTGTTTTAGGGGAAAAATTAATCCATCTTCTTATCGGATTATAAAAAATAACCATACCCAAAATAAAGGCAAAAGCTATTTTCTCTTTTTTAAAAATCCATACCAGCGTAAGAAGTATATATAGAGACATCAGATATGGGAAGCCCAGGGAAAGAAGATTAAGGTCTCCCAAAAAGTTAGGTGGAATCCATGCATTCCCTAATGTGCATAATAACAAAACAGCGACAACGATATGTATAAATAGTAATATCTGGTTCGACTTCATGAAAAAACGGTCTTGGTACACATTTTTAAGCAAAAACCCTACCAAGCAGTTGAATTTTAACTATTTTTATGATTATTTCTCCGTTAAAGAAAGTTCTGAAATAACGGGATAATGGTCTGAAATACTGACGGAACGGTCAACTACATAAGAAACAGCCCGTATCGGCTTTGAAGAAAAAACATAATCTATCCGGATAGGAAATTTATAATCGTGAAAGCTTGTAGCACTTCCTTTTCCGGCAGTTACAAAGGCATCTTCAAGTCCCTCTGATAAGTGGTAATATTCATAAGAATTCGGTACAGAATTGAAGTCTCCTGTTAAAATAACGGGATAGGGAGAGTTTACGGTTATGGTATGAATAGCATCTACCTGTCCCTGGTGCTTTTTAAAAGTAGGAATAAGTCTCTTTATAACATCTTTCAGTTTCTGTTCATTGTCATCTGTGTTTCCGTTTAGCCTTACCATATCCTTTTCAAATTTAAAAGGATAAAGATATACATTAAGGAATTTATAGACCTTCCCTTTTATTTCTATATCTGCCTGCAGTCCTCCCGGTACCCCCTCACCTTCATCTGAAGCATATATTATTTTATCATTCAGGATTTTATGTTTTGTCAGAATGGATAAATAGCCGTTAGGTGCCGTTCTTTTATAATCTTTCAATACAGGAAATTCCCTTCCGCCATCCTCCTGCAGGAGAATAACATCTGCATCCTGGGCCTTCAGATACTGTTCAATATCTTTTTGACCCATAACACCTCCTTTAATATTAAAAGAAACAACCTTTATGGCAGGTGTTCCTTTTTTATCATCAGAAAAATTAACCCACCTTTTTACGGGATTTATAAATGCCAACCCTGCAAACATGAATACAAAAGCTCTTTTCTTCCAGCTGGCAACCCAAAAGATTGTCAGGATACAATAAGAAATGATAAGAACAGGAAATCCCAGGGAAAGCAGATTGAACCACGGAAATATTTTAGGGGGAATATAGGCATTCATTAAGGTGCCCAGCAAAAGAAATAAAATTCCCAGGTGTACAATTAATAGTATGAGCCGAAAAATCTTCACAAAATGCGTTAGTTGAATCTGTATAAATGTTTTTTCCAGTTTCTTGCCAATAACCAGCCTACCAACGCTCCCCCAACATGCGCCAGGTGAGCAATCCCTCCTCCATTTCCGGAAACACCAAGGTATACAGAGATTACAACAATAATAGGCAGCAGATATTTTACTTTCATGGGAACCGGAATAAACATAATTCCAATTTTGGCATCAGGATATAAAGTAGCAAATGCCGCTACAACTCCAAAAATAGCTCCTGAAGCACCTACCATAGGTGTTTTCACAATTCCATCTAAACTCCCCAGCAGTTCTCTTTGTTTTAGAATCGCGTCTGTATTTCCACTAAACTCTACACTAGCTCCGGATAAATAAGCATTGACATTGAATCCTAATTGCTGTAATTCATTAGAAATCTGCTGAACTTCAACGAAATTCCATAAGTTGAAAAGGAAGAATGCTCCTAATCCGCTTGCAAAATATAATAATAAGTATTTTTTATCTCCTAATGTTTGTTCCAGAATAGGACCAAAACTAAACAAAGTCAGCATATTAAAAAGAATATGCATTAAGCCTCCATGCATGAACATATGGGTAATAATCTGCCATGAATGAAAATACGGTGAAAATGGATAAAACCCAGCAAGATAAGCTATCGCCTGATTTCCGAGAAAATAGGTAGCAATGAATACAATCACATTGATAATGATGATATTTCTTGTGATGGGCGGTATATTGTTAAACATATTTTTAAAATTTGTTTTTAAAATCATTAAACGGAACTTCATAAAAGCATCTCTTCCCGTCCGGTAAAAATTCCGGAAAGCCTAAGGCTGTAAAATCCTTAATCAGTTGTTCCGCGTCTTTTTTATAAATAAAATCAAATCTTGATTTAGACTGCATTTTATTCCATTGGTTCTGATAAAACTGCATAAATTCTTCTTCCGTTTTATATTCCAGGATTTCAAAAAGGTTCTCCAGGAACTTCATAGCCTGCGTTTCTTTCAGTCCTTCGGGAAGCGCATCGATCCTCAATACGCTTTCATGTGCAATTTTCATGTCAAACCCTAATTCCGGCAGATATTTTTTGATCGATTTGTATTTATTTTTTTCGATCTCGTTCATATGATACTCCAGAGAAAAGAGAAGGGCGTGGCTATTGGTGTTTATTTTTCTTGTCGATTTATTACTTTCGCTTTCAGAAATAACCAGCCTGTGCATTCTTCCCAAATCCAGCATCAGGGTCACGTCCCCTTTATTGAACAGCCAATATCCGTTCGGCAGTCTCATCAGATCTTCGTCAAAATCTTCGTCTTCAAACAAATTAATTTTTGAAGGTTCTGCTGAGATATTCTGATGGTACATCTCGGTAAGGTTTTGAATTTCTTCCGGAAGCACCACATTCCTTTCTTCTAAAAAAGGGTTATAATCTTTGTCAACAATTATTTCAGGCATTTTGATCACCCCGCTTCCACTATTACTCTTGCTTGGCAAGGGTTTATTCATCATTTCGTCCAGATCCGGATCCCTGTCAAAATCAAGACTCGGGGAAACATTATAAATTCCCAATGATCTTTTAATTGTAGAACGGAGTAAAGCAAAAATGAGATGTTCATCTTCAAATTTCACTTCTGTTTTCTGTGGATGGATATTGACATCTATTTTTTCCGGATCCAGTTCGAGATATAGGAAAAATGTAGGCACATATCCTGGCTGAAGCAACCCTTCAAAAGCTTCCTGGACAGCCTTATTAAAATACGGGCTTCTGAAATACCTTCCGTTTACGAAAAAGAACTGCTCTCCTCTTGATTTTTTTGCTCCTTCAGGCTTAGCTACAAACCCATGAAGCTTACACCAGATAATATCTTCTTTAATAGGAATCAGCTGTGGCTGCAGTTTTCTTCCAAAGACATCTACAATACGCTGCATCTGGCTTCCCTTTCTTAACCTGAAAACCGCCTCATCATCATGAAACAAGGAAAATTCCAATCCTTCATGAGCCAACGCCACACGTTGAAATTCATCGATTACATGTCTGAACTCGATATTATTATTTTTTAAAAATTTTCTTCTGGCCGGAACATTATAAAAAAGGTTTTTCACCAGAAAATTGGATCCTTCCGTAGTCTGTACCGGATCCTGAAACTGGAAAACACCTCCTTCAATGTAAATATTGGTTCCGATAGAGGCATCTTTCTGCTTTGTTCTTAGCTCAACCTGAGAAACAGCTGCAATAGAGGCTAAAGCTTCACCACGAAATCCTTTTGTAGCGATTTTGAAAATATCTTCCGTCCCTCTGATTTTGGAGGTAGCATGTCTTTCAAATGCCATCCTGGCATCTGTTTCGGACATTCCTTTTCCGTCATCCACTACCTGAATAAGATTTTTTCCGGCATCTCTGATAATCAGTTCAATTTTAGTAGCTTCTGCATCTATAGCATTTTCCAAAAGTTCTTTCACAATGGATGCAGGCCTCTGCACCACTTCTCCTGCTGCAATCTGGTTGGCTACATGATCCGGTAAAAGCTGAATAATATCTGACATAAAAACGTAAATCAACTTACAAAAATAGTCAATGAAAACGGGAATTAAAACATTAAAAACGGGAATTAATATTTAATTATCAACATTTCAACATTGCTGCTTTCCGGCACTTTGTTATTAAACCGTTCATTCCAGAGGCTTTTTAAAGAGAACAATCCTCTATTGTTCATACACAAATAGAGGATTGATTCACAGCTAGTTTATACAAAAAATTAATATAATGATGATTATTCTTTCGTTATAATCAGTCTTCAAAAACAAGTTTTCTCTTTTCATCCCTTTTGGGAGTGCCATGGATCTTTTCATACAAATAGGCCATGAGGTTGGGCTTTTTATAAATCCTGTTGTATCTGTATCTGGTATTAAAATGCCTCACATGAATTTTATAGGCATCATATCCGATGACCACCAAAAGACATATACTGATTACGTAAAACACTCTGAATTCCAGGTAATAATACGTCAATCCTGAAAACACTGCTCCTAAAACATAGGCCAGCATAATACTTGATAATAGTTTGGCCCTGCCGATCAGCTCTCCGTTCTTTCTGTATTTTTTCTGGGTAAACATGGAAACCAGGATTCCCAGATCGGTTGTAGTTCCTGTAAGATGGGTTGTTTTCACTGAAAAATTGGAAATACTTGCCGTTAATCCGTTTTGTAATCCCGTAGCAAAAAGCATCAGCGCCACCAGATATTCTGTTTCTTCCAAAGTTTTCTGATAATACAGCTGCCCATATACCCCTACGAAAAGAAGGCATATGATTTCCAGCACAATCGGCATGGCGTGGGCAAAATATTTACTTTTTTTATTGAAGTTGATAACAATAAAATTAGATAGAAAGCTTCCGAAGAAGAACAAAAAGATCCATGCTCCTACTACCGCTACCTGCGTCCAGTTTGCTTTACTGATTTCAGCCGCTAAAATAGCGTAGTGTCCCGTCACATTCGATGTAAAAGAAAGAAATATCAACAGGGATGCTATATTTATAGTACCTGCCGTGAAGGCAGTCAGCGTCCCCAATCTGATGTTGTCTCCCAATGTCCTGCTGTTACTATAATTCCTTAACATTTTTCTATTTTTTAAATTGTATCTGATTTTTTAGGCTTCTGCAAAGATTTCAGCCAACCTTCCTCTTTCCGGAAGTGCTTCAATAGTCTCAACTGCTATATCCTGAGATTTCAGATCCTTACATTTTCTGATATAAGGAATCAGGTCAAATTTTCCCTTGCCCTTACTTTTAATGGATGAAGAATAATAAGCTTCTTCAATATGCTCAGCCTTCACATACTGGTTGAATGTTCTTTGAAAGCTTCCTGTAAAAATGTCACAAATAATCTTATCGACTAAATGAGGATATTTGTTTTTAATGATTCCGTATGCATCACAGAACTCAGCCGGTCTGATCTTGTTAAAGACTGAGGTTTTCGTATTAAATAAAAGATCCCTGATTGAATCTCCCGAATCATACCCTGAAACCAAAAGAATAGTATAGGTATTCCTATCTTCTGAAGCCTCTTTTTCCTTCAGTACCTTTTTCAGTATGTTTAATGACTCCAGAGAATAATCCGTAGCAATTAAAATTGTTTTAGCCATGTCCTTATTATTTATTTTGTGTTTATCTTTTTTGATGTTACAAAATTAAAATGGCCATATTAGAAGCTCTTTGGAACGGAATTAAAATGTCATTAAAGAGATTAAAATGAGATTAGAAATTGTTAAAGGAAGTTAATGCCGGTAAAAGCTAAATCGCGAAAGAGGAAAATCGCGGAAGGTAAAGTAAATGCAAGCTGATAAACAAATGAGATAATGTAAGAAGAAACCCTAGCGATTCCGTAATATTATTTTTTACGTTATCAGTATTCCTTCAGGCATTCTCCTGCTTCTTATAAAAATTCGGGAAACGCATCTGAACCGTAGTTCCTTTATTCTCGTACGAACTTACAATCAGCTCTCCATGATGCATTCTTACGATATTCCTTGCCAAAGGCAGCCCGATTCCGTATCCTTCATAATTATTGGTATTGGAAGCCCTGAAGAACGGGTCATAGATTTTATTCATTTCTTCTTCAGGAATCCCGATTCCGGTATCTTTTACAATAATATAGACATCTGTATCTGTAGCCCCGAGAGAAACTTTTACCTGTTGGAAATTCGAATATTTGCAGCCATTGCTGATGATATTAGCTACGGCAAGGTGCAGTAACTGCTCGTTACCCAACACCTTGAGCTTTTTAGGATTATCGGGAAGCATGCTGATATCCAGGTAAATATTGTTTCTCGAATCGATCCTTCTCAGTGTTTCAATAACATCCCAAAGGAGCTGATCGATTCTCACCTTATCCATTTTCTGAACTTTTCCATCGAATCCGGTTTGGGCGATCATCAGCAAGGCTTTGATTTTTTTGTCGAGTTTTTCTGCCTCATCAAGGATGATTTCCAGGGTTTCCTTATATTCCTCAGCCGTCCTGCTGATGGAGAGGGCCACATCTGCTTCTCCCATAATGGAAGTCAGTGGTGTTCTTAATTCGTGTGAGACATTTCCAATCAAATGGTTTTGTGTTTCAAAGGAGGTCTCGATACGGTTCAGCATTCCGTTAAACGTTTCTATCAGTTCGTTCAGTTCTTTATTATCCGGCTGTGGCTCCAACCGAAGATGGAGGTTTTCGGAACTGATCTCTTTTACTTTTCCGGTAATTTTTAGGATAGGCTTGAATAATGTTTTAGAAAGGTAAAAGGAGAATATCATACTAAAAAACAGAGAAAGTATGATACAGGTAACCAGTGTTCTTTTAAGAAAACCCAGATAGTAAATTACATAATGGTTCTTTGCTGAAGCGATAGCAATGTAATCTTTATTATCATATTTAAATGACTGACCTATATAGTAAAACTCTTTATCGTTATAATTGGCCTCACCATTTCTGATGATACTTTCGAAAAAATAATCGGGAATATGAACAGATTGGGATATTTTTTTAAAATTAGAATCTGCAGGAACGGCAAAAACATAATCTTTTTCCATGGGAAGTTCTTCATCGTTCCTGTTATTGAGGATATAATTTTCAGGAAGATCGAGATGATCCTTGCTTTTTTCGATCTGAACAATAGTTGCTGTCCGGATTTTCAGCAACTCATAAAATCTCTGATGAGAAAAATTAACGATCGAAAAGTAAACCAATCCACTGAACAACAGTATAATGGCAGTAAAAACCAACATTAAAAGCACCATCGTTTTGGTTTGATTTGTGATCACTTTATTAAACATCGTTATCCTTTTTTCAGAACATATCCCATTCCTATTACTGTATGAATTAATTTATTGTCCTCATGGTTATCCAGTTTTTTCCTTAAATAATTCACATATACATCTACTACATTCGTTCCCAGCTCATAGTTGACTCCCCAAACCGCATCCAGGATTTCTGCCCTGGAAATTACTTTTTCAGGATTATTAAGAAAATATAAAAGTAATTTATACTCTGTAGATGTAAGGGTAATTTCCTCACCGGCACGTGTAACTTTTTTAGTATAATCATTCACTGTGAGATCAGAGAACTGAAAGATATGTTCAGTATCAGCCTCCTGTCCTATAGTCTCCTGTGCACTGCCGCCATTACTTCTCCTCAATAATGATTTTACACGGGCTACCAATTCAATAAATTTAAATGGCTTCACCAGATAATCATCTCCTCCGCTTTCCAGTCCGAGAACTATATTTTCTGAAGAGCCCAAAGCGGTTAAAAATAAAATAGGGACACTCTGATTGGTCTTCCTGATTTCTTTGCACACATCCAGCCCATTCATTTCCGGCAGCATAATATCCAGAATCACCAGATCGAAATCATTAGCCTGTACCAGCTGAACTCCCATACGCCCGTCAAAGGCTACAGAAACTTCGTATCCACTTTCCTGAAGCCCCTTTTTAATAAAAGATACAACACTTGTTTCGTCTTCAATAAGAATAATTTTTTTCATGGAATGAAATAAGGAGTTTCACAAAAATAGGAAAATTCCCGGGAAGAGAACCGAAGAAGAATGACATACTGAGGATCCAAAGGCAAATCGCAGGCTTGCAGTTAAAGCTTATTTAAATAAATTTACCTTTTGCGTTTAGCAACCCTGATTCACAATAGTTTTCAATGGAGTGTTCTTAAATCCAATTCCATCTGAACATCCACACGGTCATAGCCAGCATTGACAACAGGAATATGCTTAAATCCTAGTTTCTCATATAATCTGATAGCAGGAACAAGAATAGAATTGGTTACCAGAAAGACCTTTTCGGCCTTTAGTTCTTTAGCTTTTTCTATTAATGCGGATCCAAGTAAATATCCCAGCTTTTTTCCCTGAGCTTTAGGGCTTACGGCCATTTTTGACAGTTCAAAGGTAAGAGGCTGATCTTCTGTTTTCACTAACGCACATGTGCCTACCACGCACCCGTTAAGCATAGCAAAAGCAATATGCCCTCCTTTATTTAGAATTTCTTCTTCAGGATGATCCAGCAGTTTATAATCACCGGGCTCCATGACAAAAAATGTTTTGATCCATTCTTCATTTAAGGCTTTGAAGGCTTCTTTATACTGAGGTTCGTAAGGAATAACCTTTACTTCATTATTGATGTCATTCATTGCTATAAGGTTTACATTCTGTTTTTTATCATTTTACCTAATTTCTCCAGGTCACTTTCAACGCGGTCTGTCCATTCCAGTGCATAGTTCAGTCGCATACAGTTCTGATACTGGTTATATTGTGAAAACATTCTTCCTGGAGCAAAGTTTATTTTCTGGCTAAAGGCTTCATCATACAGGTCTTCCGTGCAAATTTTTTTATCCAGCTCCAGCCATAGCATAAAGCCTCCTCTAGGTTCGGAGATTTTGGTAGTATCCGGAAAGTAGTGGTTTACTGATTTTTGAATCTGCAGATAATTGGCATACAATTTTTTCCGGAACATTCTCAGGTGATGATCATAACCTCCGTGTTCCAGAAAATCAGCAATCACATCTGAAAATAAAGATGGGCCGGAAACTGTCTGTACCAGTTTCTGACGAATAATCTTTTCTTTAAATTTCCCCGGGGCTACCCAGCCTATCCTGTATCCCGGTGCAAGGGTTTTGGAAACCGATCCAATCCACATTACGATTCCCGCTTCATCATAATATTTGCAGGGTTTCGGTCTTCCTGCCCCGAAATAAATGTTTCCATAGACATCATCTTCAATCAGGGGAACATTATATTCTGTGATAAGCCTTACCAGTTCTTTTTTGTTTTCGTCCGGCATCTGGAAACCTAACGGATTATTATAATTCACTACAAAACAGCACGCTGAAAGTTTTGGCAGCACTTTTTTCAAAGCATCCAGGTCTACTCCTGAAATAGGATGGGTGGGGATTTCCACTGCTTTTAATCCTAATAGCTGAATGGCCTGAAGTATTCCAAAATACACCGGGCTTTCCACAGCTACTGAATCTCCGGGTTTTGTTACTGCCATCAAACAGTTATAAACTCCGTTCATGGCCCCTGAAGTAATCACCAGATCATCCTCTGTAATTTTTCCCTCCATCACCATGGCCCATTTGGCAATTTCACGACGCAGACGTTCACTTCCCTGTACAGGCTCATAATTGGTTCCGCTGTCATGTTTCTTTTTCATTACATTAATCATGCACTTCTTCATCTTGGCCACAGGGAGAAGACTTTTTCCCGGTATTCCCAGAGCAAATTGGGTCACATCTGTTCCCGAAATAGTTCCGAATACTTTGTCAATAAGATCTTCAGGACTGTTATTTCCCTCTGAAATTTTCATTTTGGCTACAGAAGGTAATGCCAGTTTCCGCTGGGAGGTCTGGCTTACATAGTATCCGTATTTAGGACGTGATTCCACCAGCGAGCGGCTCTCAAGCTCTGTATAGGCCTGTTTTATGGTATTCAGGCTCACGTTATATAGCTTTTGGGCGCTCCTTAATGAGGGCAGTTTGTCACCGAACTGTAGTGTTTCACTTTTGATCTGTTCAGTAACAGAATTAGCAATTTTAAGATACAGAACATCTTTAGGCATAGATCGGCAGTTTTAAGTAAATGTACAATTTATCCGGTGCACTAAAAATCCAGCCAGCTTACCAAGCTGCTGATACTGTTCTTTAATTGCTCCGGGTCCCGGAAATTGGGAGTATTATTTGCTTTAAAATAACGTTCAGCATGAAGTGCAAAATTCCACTTCTCTCTTTCTGTCAATTCTTTTTTATTGTATATCTTAAAATAAATCCCCCCATTTTCATTAAGGACAAGACTGGCCAGAGATACAACCTCATCTTTCTTTTTAGCCAAAAGAAAAGGAACTCCAAAATCCTGATTTACTCTGGAAATATTCTGTACCTGCAGAAATATATTTTTAAGCTCCAACATATCTGAAATATAAACTTCAGCATAGTTAAGCTGTTCCTGATGTTGGGCAATCGTTTCCATATTTTCCTTCTTTAGCTAAACAAAATTATGGAGTCTTTTCATTAAGACACAGATACAGAAGTTAGTATTATTATGGGTACAGATTATTCCTTGCCAGATATTGAATTTACTCTTCATCTTTGTGTATTTCAGCAAGAAAAATATAACAGGCAGCTCCTATTATGAAACTGCCTGTGAATTTTATTGTAAAAGACCTGATTATGATTCCGCTTTTTTCAGAGCTTCTTTAATTCCTTCCAAGCCCTCCCCGAACTGGGCAAGAAGAGCAACAATCTGTGCCATCCTATCATTCTCTCCCAGTCCTTTTAATGTTTTATTTTTAATAAAAGTTTTTTTAATCTCATTCCAACGTTGTGTTTCTTCTTCCGAAAGGGTATTGATGAGCTCTTTCAGCTTAAGCATATTAGCTTCTGCCCCTGTAGTGAGCGTCTGGGATTCATTCTGATAATGATCCAGCACGATTCTGGTTACCTCATCTGCTTTTAGAATCGGTTGAATCCGGGCAATCAGCTTATTCATATTACGATAAGATCCCTGAAGCTTGAATGGTGGTTCATTTCTGTAATCATCAGACATTGCAGCAGATGAGATATATTCTTTATTCACTTTCAGAACCATATTTCTTACCATGATGGTATTTTTCAGTACCGCTCTGAAATCTGAAATCTCCTGGGAGCTGAAATTTCCTTTAAGGTTATCAGCAGGATTATCTGTTATCACACTGTCATATAATTCATACAGATTTTCCATTCCCGGTTGTGTCAGCCGGGTAAGATATTCGTTAGACATCAGTGCATTTTCAATAAGGCTCAGGTCAAAAAGATCTGTTTTTGATCCTGAGATTTCTCCCAGATTGTAGGTGTCTGAACGGTTGGCGAGCATATCCGGAATTTTAAACTTCTCTCCGCTTTCCGTATAGGGATTTCCTGCCATTACTAAGCAGAATCTTTTGGAACGTAAGTCATATGTTTTGCTTTCTCCATTGTAGATTCCTTCTATTTTCCTTTGCCCGTCTGCAAGTGAAATAAATTTCTGTAAAAACTCAGGATTACAATGCTGGATATCATCCAGGTAAAGCATCACATTATCCCCCATTTCCAGCGCAAGGTTAAGTTTTTCAAGTTCCTGCTTCGCTCCTGCGTTTTTAGCTTCAGCGGGATCTGTTGAAACGATATTATTCCCCAGAGACGGGCCATTGATCTTCATGAAAACCAATCCCATGCGTTCTGCCATATATTCCATCAAAGTAGTTTTTCCATATCCCGGAGGAGATACTAAAAGAAGCATTCCCATGCGGTCTGTCCGTTTATCGGTACCCACAGTTCCGAGCTGTTTGGCGAGGTTGGCCCCGATTAATGGAAAGTAAACGTCATTGATCAGTTTATTCCTTATAAATGAACTCAGAACCTTTGGCTGGAAAGTTTCAAGCTTCAGCACTTTTTTCTTCTCTTCAACCCAGGTGTATTTAAGTTCCTGAAGTTGCCTGTATTTTGTAACCGTTACAGTATTGAAGTGGCTTAAACGGGCAACAAATTCAAAATAATCAAGAAAATATCCGGTATCTTTTTCAAGGGACTTTAACCCTCTGATGGTCATTTCATGGGAAATATGTTTGATATTTTTCGGATCAAATCTGCCGGTAATGATAAATGCTGCCGCTTCCTGTAAAGCACCAGTATCCATTTCCGGGTGAAAAGCCCGTAATGCACTTTCAGCAATATAATAGCATGCGGAAGGATATTGATACATCGCCTGAATCTGAGACATAAATTCCAGATCTTTACCCTTTGCTTTAAGCTCTTTTAAGAATGATTCATATAAAATTCCGGCTTTTTCTGTAACCAGAAATCCTTCTTTATTCTCCTGCTTCAGATACACGGCAGCATTGATACAATCTGTCTCTTCGAAAATAGCGTTAACCGACACAAAAGTTCTCATTTCTTCCGCCAGCTCCTTGTTTAAGAATTCAAAACCCTGTTTGGCGATAAACGCATCAGAAATAATAGCCGCGGCTTCAAACTGTCTGGTATAATATTCTTTTTTTTCATCATTTAAAAAGAACCAGAAAAGTTGTGCAAGAGCCCGTTCCTGTGCAGTAAACCTCATCAGTCCCAGCTCATTGTGCAACTGCTGAAGCTTTGCAACAATAATCCTGGCGTCATGATCGTGGATTCCTTTGACCAGGCCTTCCCCGAAATGCTCTGATACAAATTGTTGCACTGCAGATTCGTTTTCCTGTTCTGTCATAATGTTTTTATGAGCAGAAAATACATTCCAGGCAAGATATTCAAAACGCTTTACCTTAGAATTTTCTGAAACAAACTCCTGGTTCCACACTTCTTTGAACTCATCTGTAGAACTGAAACTCAAAGGCTCATAAAAACCTGTTCCTGTAAGGTGATAATAATATTGTGCATTTCTCAGCACCAGGGTAAGGTCCAGCTTCTGCTGATTAACGGCAAACCTGTAATTGCCCAATGCAATAACACTTTCACCGTCTGCATAGATTTCTTTTTTATCCTTCAGTTTTCTTACCGCTTCCTGCTGCAAAGTTTTCAGGAGCGTCTGAATCTCTTCAGATTTGGCAGAGTCTTCTAGTTCCGCCAGTTGTCTTGCAAGCCCCCTTACTTTTTCTACCATAAGATCAGAAGCAAAATACCCGTTGATCTCATTTTCAGAATCAAAAGATTCTGCTTTGGTCTGTACCGATTTCAAAATTCTCTGAGCGGCGTCAAAAAGATTCTGGGTTCTTTTATTTCTGGATTCCGTCAGCTGTACTCTTTTATTCTGAAAATGCCCGTAAACTTCCTCTCTTTTGTTTCCTATTTTTTGGATAAAGTCTTCAAAATCGATAAATTTTGTTTCCATTTCTTCCAATTGAATGGAAAGTTTAGTCAGGTATTCATCACATTTCTCAGGGGTTTGGGAAAGTTCTAAAAAGTTAATGACCGACTGGTCAAACAGAGTAATCTGGGCCTGGAAATCGGAAGCGAGTTCTTTTCCTGAAATTTCTCTTTTTCTTTTACTTAGTTCCAGCCTTTCCTGATTCAACCTTGCAAAAATCAGGGATATATTTTCAATGATCAGGGTAGATTGGGAAGTGTCTTCAATTTTAAGGTTGTTAACAATATCGACGAGCAGCTCCAACTGACCGGAAAGGGTATTGATATTTTCTTCAATGACTTTTGCATCAACTGTTTTTTGTAATCCGATGATGTCCTCTGATATCTGCTGTGCCCTATCTTCGTACGGCAATAACGCATCTTCCTGCAGCAAAAATTCCACACAGGCATTGGAAAGTGCAGTGTACCGGTCTGCAAGGGAGTTCTCCAGAGATTCCAGTAAATCAGTATCTGCATATTTAAGGGCCTTTCCTCCTGCAACTTCTCCTCTTAAAGCCCGAATCTGTGAAAGCGCATCGATATACTCCGTCAGTTCAGAATACTGAAGCCTTTTGGTATCTTCCAGGATCTTCTCACAAGAATGCCTGATCTTTCCTAAAGCTTCTTCTGTGTTTTTTCTCTGTTCTACCACTTTTTCATATTCGTTAATGGCAGAATGAGCGATAGCGCGGATTTCTTTCAACGGCTGATCCAGTTTCTGAACTTCAGCTTCACCCAGGAAATAGTAAGTATCCAGGATAAAGGTGGAAAGTTTTACAATATCATCATATAATCCGCTGTAGGAATCTTTTTTATTTAAAAGCGTGATCAGCTCCTGGCTTTCTGCCATTACCCTTACAATATCCTTATTGCCGATTTTATACAGCAGGCTGTCCGCCTTTTCCATATTCGGAATAAGCTCTTTGGAAAAAGGTGTTTGCCAGATCTGAGCCAGGTGGTGCTTGGTGGTTTCAAGACTTTCTCTCAGATAAATCAGCTTTCCGTCACTCAGAAAGGTAAAGCCGCTGCAACGGATCGGTGTTTCTATGGTCTGCGTGATAATGTTATAAGAAATCAGCTGATAATTATTGGTTTTATCATCGTAAAACACATACAAAAAGTTCTCTCCATTGGGTTCCGTAACCGTTTTCAGATAATACAGCCTGTTTTGTTCCTGAGAAATTATTTTCAGGCCACCGGTTTGCAAAGCATATCCATTTGAAAATAATATACCCTGATTTTCAGGCAATAATATTCCTGAATATTTCAGGGCATCGGCCCTGGAAACCGTTTTTTCTTTATGATTATAGATGAAATGGCGCTCTGTTTCCTGGTAGGGTTTTATTTTAAACAAAACAAGATTACCCAGATCGCAGAAATGGATCTCGGCATCGTCAAGGTTCTGGTCTTTATGAATTACATCTTCGGAATAAATTCCTTTTCCTGTATCCGTATTGTCTTCTACTTTAATGGTAATGTCTCCACCAATACTTTCCACAAATACCTTATCTGCCAGAGAGATGTGGGGATGCTTTCCGGATCGCTGCATATCCCTTGTCGCCTTTGTCCACACAAAGCCATGCTGCTGTGGATATGAAGTTTCTGAAGCGCTTCTGGAGTCTACATAGATAAGCCGGTTTTCTTTGATCAGCCACTTGAAAGCTTTGATATCTGTAGTGCTTTCTGAAAGCTGGAAAACCATATAGAGATAGTTTTCCGTAAAAGTAAACCTGGCAAAAAAAGTATTTCTGTAATATTTATAGAGGTTTTTAAATTCATCAATAAAAATTTCATCATTGATCAGGGCATAATCCTGAGGTTCAAATCTGTTTTTGTTGATTCTATAGATGGAAAAGACATCTGAAATATTGATTTCAGTCTGCAATCCCAGATGGGCATTGGATCCGAATATTAAAAGGTCTCCCAAAGAATAAATATCTTTTGCAATGCAGTTATGATCCGTCGAGATCCTTTCATTGGCAATAAGGGAAAAGTCAATTCCACCAAAAATATTTTTACGGTTCTCATTAAGCTGCTGCAACCTCTGAATAAGGTTATTTTTCTGCTCATTCAGACGGTTCTGAATAATTTCGTAAGTCCCGGAATTAAGTTGTTCTGACATAGTTTTTATTTAGGTTGCCATTCCTGCTTTAGGACAGCAAGTCTTATATAACTTGTGGCACTTTTGAAAATTTTTTAATCTAAACCTTATAGGGTTTTGAAACCTATAAGGTTTGAGTCTTAGCATCTGTTATAGCATCTAAAACACTCTTGTATTAAACATGGTTATTGTTCACCGGTTTATGTTCCACTCCCAAGTGTTTTGCCATATCAAGTGCTCTTTCCAGGATTCCTTTTTCCTGCGGATTGGCAACATTGTTCAATTTAAATATCAGGGACGCAATACTCATATTTTTGATGTCTTCTGAAGAAATTTTGTATTTATCTACCATTCCCATTACTTTTCCAATAATGTTTTCACCGTCTCCCAATAGGCTTTCTTTTACAATCTGTGCGTTTTCGCTGTGGCTTATGAACTTATCCAGTCCCTTTCCTGCAGAAACCTGCCGGATCACATTGTCAAAAAAAGTATTATCTCCACCTACAATATCAATTTTTGCTGATTTGAAGGCTTCGGCCAATACCAATGACTGTGCACCTGCAATATCTTTCTGGATGGCAATTTCAGCTAACTCCACTTCTTTTTCTTTATTCAGCTTCAGACGGAATTCTTCGTGGTCTTTTCCGGCTTCATTCAGTTTCTTCATGGCTTCAGCTTTTTCAGTGATTCCTGCAGCTTCTGCCAATGCCTTTTCTTTGATCACTTCTGCCTGTGCAATTCCTTCTTTCTTCACAGCATCTGCCTTTTTCTCAATAACTACAGCCTCCACAATACCTTGTCTTTCTGCAGCATCTGCCTTCGCATGCATCACCTGGGCTTCAGATAATCCCACTGTTGCCTCTTCTTTTGCTTTAGCGTCAGCAATGATTTTTCTGGCTTCTGCCTCTTTTTCTGCGGCATCTCTTTTCGCCTGTGCTTCGATAACATATTTCTGGGCATCTTTTTCCGCCGCCAGCTTTCTGGCTTCTGCCGCCCTGGTCTCTTCAATAAGTTTTTTCTCCGCTTCCTGTGTGGCCAGGGTAATTTCAACCTGCTTGTTTCTTTCAGCTGTTTTAAATGCCTCAAGGTCTTTAATCCCCTGCTGCTCTTCTACCACCGTCTTCTCCATGGTAAGACGCTCACGGATTGCATCCTGAATGCTTTTTTTCTCAAGTTCTATTGCCTTATCTTTTTCAATCTGGGCCAGAGAAACAATTCTTTCTCTTTCAGTAGCTTCGAGAGCTTTGTCTTTTAACACCCTTTCTGTTTCTACCAGATCTGCACGTTCTTTATTTTTGGCTGCAATAACCACCTGGCGAAGTTTATTTTCTTCAGCGATCTGCAATTTTTCTTCTGTAGCAATCCTTACGGTCTCATACCTCAGGCGTTCCTCTTCTTCTACTTTTAATATTTCAGCATTTTCTCTGGCTTTTATATTGGCCACCTCCCTTTTCTGAGATTCTTCTTTTTCCGCCAATTGTTTCTCAAGCTCAAGAATCGCTTCACGTGCTTCTACATTCTGCTTGGTAATGGTTTTCTCTTCATCACGGCGTACCTGATTAGCTTTAATATTCTGGGTAGCGGTAAGCTCGGTTATTTTTTTAATCCCTTCAGAATCAAGGATGTTATCTTTATCCAGTTTATCAATAGAAGTCTGTTCCAGATAGTCTATTGCACAGTCATCCAGTACATACCCGTTAAGGTCGGTTCCGATGATATCAAGGATTTCCTGACGGAATTCGCTTCTGGCTTCGTACAGCTCTGTGAAATCAAACTTCTTTCCTACGGTTTTAAGAGCTTCAGAAAATTTGGCTTCAAAGAGTTCTCTCAGGGTTTGGGCATCAGAAGCTCTCTGGCATCCAATGGTTTGGGCCACATTAATGATATCATCCAGAGATTTGTTGACACGGATAAAAAAAGCCACCTGGATATCTGCCCTCATATTATCTTTGCAGATCAAACCTGCTCTTCCTTCTCTTGATATCTCCAGTTTCTTTACAGAGATATCCATAGATTCCATACGGTGAATGATGGGGATTACAATACCTGCATTAAAGAACACCTTGGTTCCTCCGTAGCCGGTTCTTAAAATAACAATTCCCTGCACGGTTTTTTTATACATGGATAAAATCCAGAAGATAAGCCCGACTGACGCCACTACGGCAACAATAATCCCGGCAATTAAAGGTAAGTTCATAGTTTATAAGTTTATTGTATGTAAATGTGTTTTTATATTAAAAATACTGGTAAAGAAAATCCAAAATATAATTGAGTATAATGAGGAAAATATAAAGCATGGTATTCGGTTTTAGGACCACATAGACTTTTGTACATAGTAAATTCTTTTTTCAGGTTCCTCATCTACAATCATAACTCTGGTACCGTGCTCCAACTTTATCCCATCTTTACTTTTTACCATCAGGGTCATAGGATCGCTTCCGATAAAGACTTCCATCATTCCTATTTTCTCGTCCTGGATACCGGATTTCAAACGACCTTCCCTTCCCAGAAAATCGTGGGCCCTTTCTCCTTTATGGTTAATTTCCCTGAAAAACGGGTTCAGAGGTTTCAGAATAAGTCTGGTAAGCAATATTCCTGCAACCAGCAATGGAAATATTGCCAGGACTCCCATCCATACCGGCATTGGCACAAAATAATTGAGATAAAAGGATCCCAGCCAGGTAATCAGAAGTGAAAGTGTCATAAAATAGGTAACCGGAACGATATCCAGGTTCAGAAACTTCAGGAAATGCATCCAGGCAGACGGGTCGTGATCCGGAACCTGGAAATGGCCATCCGGGGCATCCGCACCGGGATCCAGATCGGAATGAATCCCCACATCAATATCCAGCCCTGTCAATATGGTAAAAATCCAATAGATTACCGACAGTACCAGCAGTACACTCAGTACGGTATTCACCGGAGAAAATGCGCCATTTAAAAATTCCTGAAAGGTCATAAATTAGCCTTTTTTAAGTGTTTCTTTTAATCTGTTCAAAGCTTTTTCAGCTTCTGTATCATTGTTTTTTACGATAGCATCTATTTCTTCATCAATGGTTTTTCCGGATGCCGAAATATCGGAATAGGCTTCCGCCAATGCTTCCTGCTGCACTACCCTTTCCTTCAGTTTTTCCAGCATACTTACTGTACTTCCGGTGTCCATCTGGGTCATTTTCTGATTGATATCTTTGGTTGCTTCACTCACCTGCACTCTTGCTTTCAGTGTTTTCAGCTCATTTTCCCATTTGGCAATGCTTGATTTCAGGTGATTGATATTTCCCTGCATTTTTTCACATTCTGCAAAGAGTTTTTCATGTTCTTTTTGCAGATGTTGTGCATTTTCCTGTGCTATGGTCTGCTTTTTCAAAGCTTCCTTAGCCAGCCGGTCCGCTTCAGTAGTTTCCACTTCTCCCTTTTCTGCTTTCTGTATGATAACTACAGCTTTATTGTAATAATCATTGGCGGTCTGGTTTTCTGCTTCTGCCTCATTCTTTTTACGGATATCCAGCGCTTTAAGCCGGGCCAGCGCCTCTACGCTTTTTGCCAATTCTTCTTTCATTTCACGGATTCCCTGTTCTGTTAAATTAATAGGGTCCTCAAAGCTGTCGATCACAGAATGAATCTCTGCTTTTCCTATTGTTAATAGTCTTTTAAAAATGTTCATTGTCAATATCTTTTGTAAATTACTTACTCATTTCAAGCATCTCATTGGTAAATTCTCCTACCAGAATCCCTAATGAATTGATAGAAGCCATTACTTCATTCTGTGCCATATTATCGGTTGGCAGGGTATCTCTGAAAATCACGCGTTTCCCTGTACTGTCCAGGACAAATGCCCCATGAACGATATCCCTGTTTTTCTGCAGCAGCCTTAAAAATGTTTTTTCGGAGGGATTTTTTATTTCAAAAAGAAACTGTTCCATAATCAGAATGGAATCTGATATAATGAGAATCATGTTTTTTATTCCGTTGGATTCTTTTTCAATGATTAAGATTCTCTGAGCTTCATCTTCCAACGTGATGTTAAACTCATAATCTAACAACCACTCTTTGACTGTTCTGAATATTTGATTTTTCATGATGGCTGGTTTAGTTATTCTATAATTCTTTCACACAAATATAAAATAAAATTTTCAAATTGCAAATATTTTTAGCATTTGTTTATTTAAGATTCTCTATATTTGCAAAAAGGATTAGACAAGATGAGCTTTTTTGGGACTAATATTAAGAAAATAAGACAGGTTAAAGGATTGAGTCAGAAGGCTTTTGCTGATTTATTCGATTTAAACAGGGGAGTCATAAGCTCTTATGAAGAAGGAAGAGCCGAGCCCAAAATCGAAACCATATTGAAGGTAGCCAGTCATTTCAACCTTGATCTTGACAAATTATTGACAGAAACACTGCAGGTAAACCAATTAGCAAGTGTTTCCGATATTGATCAACTCATGTTATTCCCGGAAATAGCAATACAAAACACAAAGAAAACAAAGACTGCAAAAGAAGAAGATTCTCCGAACGCCACCATTTTGCAAAAAATATTAGCAAGTGTAGATCTGGTATATGAATTCACTCCGGAAAAGCAACTGCTTCCACACTATCAATATGGTGATATTTTATTTTTGAATAAGACTGATCCTGCAAAGGAACCGATTCATAACCTTCTGATCTATGTAGACGGAAATCTAAAACAGATAACTGAAAATCAAGCAACTAACGCTAAAAATTGTGAAACTTATAAAATTGCAGGCTATGTTTCCATGGCAGAAAAGAATATTTTCACAACAATTTTTGAAAGATTAGAAAACCTTGAAAGAAAGACAAAAACGAACAAGTCTTAAAAGTTGGAGCTGAGCATAATTGCGACCTAGAAGATGTGATAGATTTAGTACATCCAATTATAAAACGCAAAATTTCACCACTTTGTACTGATCCTGTCTCCTCCCGGAGCTAAATAAAAATCCCTCCATAAACAAATTACGGAGGGACTTGTACCCCAGGCGGGACTTGAACCCGCACACCAAAAGAGGTACAGGATTTTAAGTCCTGCGTGTCTACCAGTTCCACCACCAGGGCATGGCTGTGGGCGAAAAAAAAAGATTCAAACCTAAGTTTAAACCTTTGAGCTATTTCGCATAGTGCGGATGAAGGGACTCGAACCCCCACGCCTCACGGCACCAGATCCTAAGTCTGGCGTGGCTACCAATTACACCACATCCGCTGGTTATAATCTGCTTTCACAGATTCAGATTAATTTCTTACAAAGATAAGAAATTCTATTTAAAGAACAGTCTCTATAAAACAAAAAACCCTCCGTACGACAATACAGAGGGCTTTGTACCCCAGGCGGGACTTGAACCCGCACGCCAAAAGAGGCACAGGATTTTAAGTCCTGCGTGTCTACCAGTTCCACCACCAGGGCATGGTGTGGAGCGAAAAACGGGATTCGAACCCGCGACCCCAACCTTGGCAAGGTTGTGCTCTACCAGCTGAGCTATTTTCGCATAGTGCGGATGAAGGGACTCGAACCCCCACGCCTCACGGCACCAGATCCTAAGTCTGGCGTGGCTACCAATTACACCACATCCGCTGGTTTTTTATTTTGTAAGTTTTAAAGAGCTTGCTTCGTTTTTGTGAGTGCAAATATAGGACAAATTCCGTTACCTCCAAACTTTTCAAGGAAAAAAATTAAAATTTCCAGATTTTTTTTTCACGGCATCGTTTATTACAATTCATTTTCTTACTTTTACATCGTTAATATTTATGATATGGAATTACAAGGAACGGTAAAGAAACTTTTTGATGCTCAAACATTTGCGAGCGGGTTTCAAAAAAGAGAAATGGTTATTTTGACCCAGGAACAGTATCCACAGCCGATAAACATAGAATTCTTATCTGATAAAATCAGTTTATTAGATAACCTGAAAGAAGGAGAAAACGTAAAGGTAGGAATCAACATCAGAGGAAGAGAATGGGTTTCCCCACAAGGTGAAACTAAATATTTCAACTCTATTACAGGATGGAGAGTAGAAAAAGTTTTTGACAATGCATCAGAACCTACTCAGGCTACCCCTCAGCAATCTGCATCTCCAGTGTCTAATGAGAATCCGTTTGCCGGAGATGACGATGATGATTTGCCTTTTTAATTAAAGAATAAAGATCAAATATAAATCCTGCTTGCTAAGTGGGATTTTTTTTCTAAAAATGGTCCGATTAGATAAAAACGAGATTTCTTTTCCCGATCCTGAGCTGTATGACGGTCATGAAGGGCTAATTGCTTTTGGGGGCGACCTTTCTGTGGAACGTATTTGGTTTGCTTATCAATTGGGGATATTCCCATGGTATAATCCCGGGGAAGAAATTCTATGGTGGAGCCCTGATCCAAGATTTGTCTTATATCCGGATGAAATAAAAATTTCAAAATCGATGAGAAAAATTCTCAACAAGAATGTTTTCTCTTTTTCTCAGAACAAAAATTTCAGGGAAGTGATCAAAAACTGCCAGCAATCTGAACGTAAGGGGCAAAACGGCACATGGCTTTCTGACGAACTCATGAACTCTTTTATTCAGCTGCATGAGTATGGACTGGCAAAAAGTATTGAAGTATGGCAGGACGGAGAACTTGTGGGAGGTTTTTATGGTTTACAGATTGGAAATCTTTTCTGTGGGGAAAGCATGTTTGCTAAAGTAAGCAATGCTTCCAAAGCAGGATTTATCCATTTTGTGGAAAGCAATAAAAACAACCTGGAACTCATTGACTGCCAGTCGCATACTGATCACCTGGAAAGTTTAGGCGCCAGAATGATTCCTAAGCAGGAATTTTTAAAAATCTTACACGAAAATAATGAACGCAGATAAAGAAAAATGGGTTCTTCTGATCATCCTGAGTATTATCTGGGGATCATCTTTTATTTTGATTAAAAAATCGCTGGAACATTTCAATCCTTTTCAGGTAGGAGGACTAAGGGTTCTTATTGCAGGAATTATTTTAATGCCCATTGCAATTTCCAACTACAAACTTTTTCCTAAAAAGCACTTAAAGTGGCTTATTCTAGCTGCTTTTACGGGAAACTTTATTCCCATGTTTTTATTTCCTATTGCAGAAACGGAGGTTAGCAGCAGTATTGCGGGGATAATCAATTCTATGATGCCTATTTTTGTGATTATTGTAGGAGCGTTGGTCTGGAAATTTGAAACGACCAGAAAGCAAATTATAGGAACATTAATAAGCTTTACAGGAGTCTGTATCCTTGCCTTTGGAGGAGGAACCAACGCAACTTTTAAATTGATTCCGATACTCCTGCTGTTATTGGCCACCTTATGTTATGCATTGAGTACGACAACGGTAAAATCTAAACTGATGGAAGTTTCTTCCACGATTTTATCTGCTTTTGTGTTTTCATTTGTATTGCTTTTTCCTTCTATTATTGCCTTGACCTGTACCGGATTTTTTTCTGAGTTCACCTTTTCCAAAGACAATATGCTGGGGTTAATGTTTGTCAGCCTGCTTTCCATTTTCGGAACCGGTCTGGCGATGATGATGAATTACCGTCTGCTGAAAGTCTCTACTCCGCTTTTTGCTTCCACTGTTACTCTGGTTATGCCTATTGTAGCGATTATCTGGGGAATTATAGATGGTGAAAAGTTAACTTATATGCAGTTTGCTGGTGCCGGAGTGATCATAGCCGGGCTGATCTTTTTAAGAACAAATTCTTCTGCTGCAAAAAAATAAATCCTGCATTGCTGCAGGATTCTTTATTGAGATATAAAAGTTAGTTTTTCTTTACTCTGGCTTTTACCTTTTTCACTTCATCCTTGATGAAAGGATATTTTTTCTGCATATCTTTCGCCAGGGACGAATCCAGATCCAGGGCTTTCTGAAGAGATTCGAGGCCTTTATCCTGCTCTTTCAGATTGAAAAAACAGTTACTCAGCTGGTAAAACAGCTCAGCCCTGTAATGTTTTTTCACGGCTTTATTGAGAACTGTAACCGCTTCTTCGTATTCCCCTAAAAGCATTAATACTTCTGAATAGGCGTACCAGTTATAAAACCTTGACGGTTCTGCATCAACAAGTTTTTTAAGACAGGAAAGACTTTCTTCAAATTTTCCTGAATCAATGAACAGAAACGCCAGTCTCTTTTGATAGTCTAGGTTATTTTCGTTCAGCTGGGTAGCTTCTTTTGCAAAATGCAGCGCTTCCGTCATTCCTCCCATTTCTTCGTACAGGTAGGATTGTTCCATCATGGCAAGATAAAACTGTGGGTCTTCTCTTAATGATTTCTGGAATGCATTGAGTGCTAAAATAGGTTGTTTTAAAGCTTTATTACACAACCCGATTTTATAAAAAGTAAATGCCTTGGTGTATTCCAATTCAAGCATTTCCTCATACGTTTCAATTGCTTTCTGATATTGCCCTAAAGCTTCGTAACAAGCTGCTTTATTGGCATACACCCCCACAGAGTTTGAGTTTATAGCCAGTAAATAGTCATATCCCTTTATTGCTTCTTCAAAGTTTTTTCTGTTGAAGTAGAACTGTCCGTATTCGAACCAGGCTACTTCGGAATAAGAAAATTCATCTAAATATTCATTCAAAAAGGCAATAGCCTCCTCGCTCTTGTTAAGGTCACTAAAGCAAACCATACAGTTTTCCAATGCGTATTCATCTGTAGGATCTTCTTTCAGTGCTTTTCTATAGTGTCTGAGAGCGTTAAAAGGATCTCCGAGATTCACATATTCATCTGCAATAAAGTTGTGGAGGAAGTTTTCTTCTTCTCCTAACTGAAGTGCTTTTTTACAAATTTCAATGGATTTTCTAGGGTTTCCTAAGTTCGAATAATACTTGGCGTAGCAAACCATAAAGTCTGTATTTTCCATGGAGGATCCTTTCAGCTCATCGATAAGCTCTTTTGCCGTATTATATTCTTCCCACTCCAAAAGAATTTCAAGTTTTTTAGTCTTGATATCTAAAGAATTAGGGTGAAGCTTCAGTCCATAATTAACCGCCATATCAGCGTAATTAAAATCACCAAGCTCCAAATAATAAACAATAATGTCTTCTAATTCTTCCGTATCGAAGTAGAATTCATCATTATTTTCCATCATTTCCTCGAACTTCTTTACAAGTTCATTTCCAAAATACTCTTCCAATAGTGTCCTCTTTAGTCGGCCAGATGCCTGAATTTGCTTGCAGACCTCGGCAAACTTTTAAATTAATTAATACATCTGAACTGATATTCAAACATTTGTGCAAAGTTGCAACTTTTTTTTGAATTTTCCTGTTCATAATTTCTATTATAAAAATAGTAAAAAAAGAAAACAGATAAAAGGATTGTGGATAAAAAACTGAAATTGTGATTAAATTTTTGTATCTGGTTTCTTACTGTACGGTCTCCTGAACATATATTACAAAAAAGAACGGAACAATGTCCGTTCTTTATTATTTAAATAAGGCTTTTAATTTTAGCAATGATAGCGTCTCCCAATTGATCTGCTTCTTCCTGTGATTTTGCTTCTGTGTAAATTCTGATAATGGGCTCTGTATTGGATTTTCTAAGGTGTACCCAATTATTTTCAAAATCTATTTTCAATCCGTCCACTGTAGAAATCTCCTCATTCTGGTATTCCTTTTCCATCTTACTTAAAATAGCATCTACATCAATTTCAGGCGTCAGCTCAATTTTCTTTTTTCCCATGAAATAGCTTGGATACCCTGCCCTCAGCCTGGAAACGGTTTTGTTTTCTTTTGCCAGGTGCGTTAGAAACAATGCGATTCCTACTAAAGAGTCTCTTCCGTAATGCAGGTCAGGATAAATAATTCCGCCGTTACCTTCGCCTCCAATCACGGCATTTTTCTCCTTCATTAATGTAACTACATTGACCTCTCCTACAGCGCTGGCGAAGTATTCAGAATTATGGGTACGGGCAATATCCCTTAAAGCACGGCTTGAGGAAAGGTTGGAAATGGCTGTTCCATTTTTATGTTTCAGCAGGTAATCTGCAACAGCAACCAGGGTATATTCTTCTCCGAACATCTCCCCATTCTCGTCAATCAGGGCAAGCCTGTCTACATCCGGATCCACAACAATTCCCAGGTCTGCATTTTCTTTTTTCACCAACTCGCAAATGTCTCCCAAATGTTCTTTTAAAGGTTCCGGGTTGTGTGGAAAATGCCCTGTTGGTTCACAATAAAGCTTTATGGTTTCACACCCTAATTGGTCCAATAGCATAGGAATAGCAATCCCTCCTGTGGAGTTTACCGCATCCAGTACTACTTTGAATTTTTTTGCTTTGATAGCTTCTGCATCTACCATTGGAAGCGCCAGAATCTGCTGGATATGGATATCAAGAGCATCACTTCTTGTTTCATATTTCCCCAGATCATCCACCTCTGCATAGTTGAAATCTTCGCTTTCTGCCAGAGCCAGAACTTCAGCCCCGTTTTCACCGCTGATAAACTCTCCTTTATCATTTAATAATTTAAGGGCGTTCCACTGTTTTGGATTATGGGATGCCGTAAGGATAATTCCGCCGTCAGCATTCAGTTCGGGCACCATTATTTCTACCGTAGGTGTAGTAGAAAGTCCCAGGTCAACCACATTGATTCCCAGCCCCTGTAATGTTGCAGTTACTAAGGAAGAAACCATTTGTCCTGATATTCTTGCATCTCTTCCGATGACAAGGGTAAGGTCTTTTTTATTTTTATTATTCTGAAGCCAGGTCCCGAATGCCGAAGCAAATTTTACCACATCAAGAGGGGTCAGATTATCATTTACTTTTCCTCCTATAGTCCCTCTGATCCCTGAAATAGATTTTATTAACGACATTATGTTTTATTTTTAAAGTTTTTTTTCTAAATTTTCTACGCAAATATAATTAAAAGACCTTTCATTTATAAAACAGGAATCTTTTTTTGAATTTTATCGTATGTCTTTTCCACCACTTTTGGAGGAGCAAACCGATACCCGATATAGAGCAGGCCGTAAACAGTATTGTTTTCTACGGTCTGATTTTGCTTCTGATCGTAAGCATAGGCACTAAAATTCAGCTTTCCTCCAAATAAAAAGCGGTCTGTATTATAGCCCGCATGAAGTCCGCCCTCCATTCTCACGGTGAAATACTGTGCATTTTCTTTTGATCCTCCTTCTGCATAATCTCTGAAGCTGGAAAATTTCCCTCCCAATCCGAACGCCAGGTAAGGGGCAATATTTACTTTTTTGCCTATTACCCAATTATAGAAGTAGCCTATATTGGCTCCGATCTTATATTGGAGTTCCTTACTTTTCTGTCCATCCATGGTGTTGGAAAAAACAGTAAGATCATAATCCAGAAACGGTACCCAGCTGCCTCCACTGTATTTTTGCCATTCTCCCTGAGTATAAATACTTCTTACTGAGAAATTTTTGTTAAGAACATAAGAGGTAGATCCTCCGAAGCTTTGCACCCTTAAATCCGGAAACTGGATATGGGGATCTTTCCCTTCGTGCCATCCGGGAACAAAATCCTGCATATTTTCAAGATAAAATCCTTTTACGTTTTTGTAATAGAGGGTCTGAATAAATCTTTTTGGAAAAAGCCTGAAACTGAAGTCCGTATAAGAACTGTTTCCCTTAAGTGCATTATCTTTATTATCAGGGAAAAAACGGGGCGCAAATGAAAGTGTTGCACTGATGATCCTGTAATCAACAGACAATGATATTTTTATTTTGTTATTAATGGAAAATATCTGCTGATTTTCATCTTTATTTTCTCCTTCAGAAAAAATAAAGCTTTCAAGATTGGTATCAAGGTTGGCGCGAATCATAACCTGATCCGCATAGGATTTAATATTGGCAGTATCGGTATCAGTTTGTGCTTTGCTCAGGATAGCAAATAAAAACAACAAAACGAATCCTGCTTTTTGAAGGTTCAAATTGGATAATTTAAATTAAAAAAATGAATTTACTACATTTTTTTCAATTACCTCATGAAATTTACGTTAAGAACAGCCACAATCTTTATCACAGTTGGTTCTTTTTGAACTGAACTTCTTGGGGGCAAAATTCTTTCTGAGTACCTTAAAAAGTGAGTAGCAGGCAAATGCAACCACCAGAAATATAATTATGTATTGAAAAATTAGTGAAGAGTCCATTATTTTAAAATCTGATATACTATCATTGATACAAAGTAGGCCAAACCAGTCATCATTATCACCTGAAAGCCAGTCCATTTCCAGCTTTTGGTTTCTCTGTAGACCACTGCAAGTGTAGAGACACACTGCATTGCAAATGCATAAAATAAAAGAACTGAAATTCCCGTCGCAAAGCTGAATACTTTCTCGCCGTCCGGTTTTACGTCCTGTCTCATTTTATCAATTACTTTTACCTCGGGAGCATCATCTTCCAAACTGTATAAGGTAGACATCGTTCCTACGAAAACCTCTCTTGCTACAAAGCTGGTAAGGATCCCTACTCCCATTTTCCAGTCGTACCCCAATGGCTCAATCAACGGTTCTATTCCTTTCCCCATCTTTGCCAGATAAGAATGATCCAGCTCTACATTGGTTGCTACCAGCTGGTCAGGTTGTTGTTTAGGTCCAAAATAGCTTAAAAACCAGATGATGATACTCACAATGAATATAATTTTCCCGGCTCCGGTAATAAAATCCCACACTTTTCCTAAAACCATCCTAAGATCATATCCGAAAAGCGGTTTTTTATAAGCAGGAAGATCCATTACCAGATAGGTTTTACCTTTATCTTTAATAAATCTTTTAAGAATGGCAGCAGAAAATAAAGCCACTAAAAATCCCAGCAGATACATTCCCATCAAAACCAGTGCTTTATATTTTATGCCTAAAAATGTTCCTTCTGAAATAATCAGGCCGATAATGATACTGTATACCGGGAGTCTCGCGGAACAGGTCATGAAGGGGGTTACCAGGATTGTCAGCAACCTTTCTTTAACGTTTTCAATATTCCTGGTAGAAATTACCGCGGGAATAGCACAAGCTGTTCCTGAAACAAGCGGAACAATACTTTTACCATTCAACCCGAATGGCCGCAACAGTCTGTCCATCAGGAAAACCACTCTTGCCATGTATCCTGAATCCTCCAGCAGATAAAGGAAGTATAATAAAATCCCGATCTGAGGTGCAAAAACTACAATCCCCCCGATTCCCGGAACAATTCCGTTGGAAATAAGAGAGTTAACAGGTCCTTCCGGAAGATGCTCACTGGTAAATGCAGATAACCATGAAAAAAAACTTTCAATCCAGCTCATCGGATATTCAGCCAGGAAAAATACGCTTTGGAAAATGAGAAGTAAAATGGCCATAAAAACCACATATCCCCAGAACCTGTGAACCAAAACCTTATCCAGCTTTTCCGTCAGCAGCTCTTTAAACTGAGGTTTTTTTGAAATTACATCTTCTAAAATTTTATCAACGTTCTGATATCTCCTGACAGTTTCCTGTACCTGTAGTCTTTTAGGAACCAAACTCTTGGGTCCATTTTCTTCCATCAGTTCCCCGACAGATTCTATTCTTCCCAAATCTGTTCCCAATGACAGGCTCATCCAGGCTTTGTATTCATTATCAAATCCTTTATGAGAAGCTAATTTCTGAATAAAGGCTTTATGTTCATTGGGAGTTTCAAATGAAACTTTTCCTGTATTGACAAACTCATTGTTATAAACAGCTTCCCTGATTTCATCAATTCCGATCTGCTCTTTAGCATTCGTTTGAATAATTTTAATGCCTAAAGCTGCAGAAAATTTTTGGATATCAATGGTTACTCCTCTTCTTTCTGCCTGATCAATCTGATTGACAATCAAAATCATAGGAACACCCAGATCCTGAATCTGCTGAAACAGGAGAAGGCCTCTTTTTAGGCTCAGGGCTTCCAGAATATACACAACTCCTGCATAGTTTTTCTGTTCATCAATAAGGTATTTTGAAAAAATAGCCTCATCTTCAGAACTCGGATAAACACTGTAAGATCCGGGAAGATCAATAACTTCCACTTCCTCATTCTTATAGACATAGTTTCCCGAATGGCTTGCCACGGTAACGCCGGCGTAGTTCCCGGTTTTCTGCTTTTTATTACAAAGGGTATTGAAAACCGTCGACTTTCCCACATTGGGATTCCCGACTAAAAGGATCTGTTTTTTCTTATTTTCCTGCATTAATTCAATTCTTCAACAATGATGTATTCTCCTTCTTCCTCGCGAAGAGCAATCCGGCTTTTCTCTGCTCCAAATTCTACATACATTGGTCCATTGAACGGAGCCTGGTATAAAATCCTGAAAACCGTTTCCGGAAGGAGACCCATTTCAATGATTTTATTGGGCATTTTCAGATGGTCATTATCATACCCCAATATCTTCCCTATTTTATTTTTAGGGAATCCACTTAATTTATGTAAACCGTTCTCTTTCAAAGCCTGATTTTTAGTCCTGCAAATATACGTTATTTAAATTTAATCTAAATAACGTTTTGGTATAAAAGAAATCACCCCAAATACATTGCTGTATCTGGGGTGATTTGAAATATAATTTAGTTGATATGAAGTCTTGTTTAGTTTTCTTTTCCGACTTTTTCTACTTTCCCCACTTTCAGTTTTTCATAAGGAGGCTCAATGGGATTATCATTAGCATTGAAGAAATCTTTATACATCTTTTCCTGCTTCTTCATCATGTCTCCAATTGTTCCATCCATTCCAGGAATTGTTTTAGACATGATTTCCTGAGTCATCAGAGGTCTTGCTGTAGCAAATGGATCTTTTTTGAAATCATTGAACGTTTTTTCAAACTTTTCTCTTGGCATTTCTGTTACTTTTAAACCAACATTGGAAAGCTTTTCCATATATGTCAGTTCTTCCCAGTTTGGAATTTTTTTATTTCCCTGAAGAACCCAGGAATAATTTTTGCCTTCGTCTTCAATCTTCACGATCAAGCCTGGAAGTCCTGAAAATTTATACGGTCCATCCTGAAAAGGAAGTTCTGAGCTAAACCAAGCCGTCCATTTCTTTCCGGCAAATTCCGTTGTTGCTTTCTGGGCATTGTAGGCTCCAATTTTTGCTTTTTCGTCAGAAATTTTCCAGTCTAACTTCAATGTTTCATTATATCCGATATTCATAGGAGAAAACCCGTTCGCAATTCTTTCGATGTATTGGATTTTCATATCCGGATAGGTCTTCACAATTTTTTCAGAAAACTTTGGCATTTTAAAAGATTTGGATAAATCCTTTAAAACTCCTGCCTTTTTCATTGCCTCAAATTGAACTTTCAGAATAGAATCCTGTCCAATAGCTGTAAAATCCCTATAAATAGATCTGTCTTTCACTATATCAAGAGACATCATTACTTTTTCCAGCTTTGCAGAATCCTTCTTCGGCTTAAAAGTTAGTTCATAAAAGAAACGATTGGCTGTTTCTTTAGACTCCTGAGCTCCAACAAAAGCAAAAAGAGCAAAAAGAAATACCGAGAATAACTTTTTCATTGTAGCAAGTTTAATATAATTAGTAATCATAAGTTTTATTTTGTTACAGTTTTTTTGAAATTATTTTTTTAAGATTGGTCTTTTGTATTTCATTGGCAGACGCTGACAAAAAATTGTGATTTCCTTACAACATTTTCTTTCTAAAAACGCGTACCTTTAAGTTTCCAAAAAACAAAATATTATGGACACTTTATCTCAATTAAAATCCGAACTGGAAGGAGAATTTCAAACCACAAAAAAATTTATTGAATTGTTTCCGGAAGGAAAAAATGATTATGCTCCCCATGAAAAAAGCATGAAAATGATGCCACTGGCTACACACCTGGTAGAAGTCTTTGAATGGCCCAATACCATCCTGAATACTTCTGAACTGGATTTTGCGAAAGGAGAGTATCAGCCGACCCGGCTTTCCACCAAAGAAGATCTTTTAAATAAATTAGAAGAAAGTTATCAGGCAGGAAAAAAGGCTCTGGAAAATGCTCATGAAGAACAGCTTAATCCCAGCTGGACTATTAAAAATGACGGGCATGAATTAGCCAGTTGGAGCAAATACGGAGCCATCCGCCATGCCTTGAATCAAATTACACACCATAGAGCACAATTGGGTGTTTATTACAGGTTAAATGATATTCCGCTTCCGGGAAGCTATGGCCCGTCTGCTGATCAGCAAAGTTTTTAAATACAAAATATTCCAACAAAAAAACCAATCCGGATAGATTGGTTTTTATTTTTATTTAAAGTTGAATTTTACCGTCAACATTACCTGGCTTGGGCGAAGCTTCATGGCTGTCTGTGTAATGGTAGCGTTATCAATATCGATTCTTTCAAATACTTTTTTGTTGGCAATATTCATCCATTTCAGTTCAAAATCCACTTTCTTTTTGGACCACGAAAACTGATAGGAAAGATCAAAGAATCCGTTATTATATTTTGTGTCTCCCGATTTTGAATTGATCTGATCCCAATAAAATCCTATCGTATGGTTTTCCAGTGGATAGAAGTAAACGTTCAAATTATGGGTATATTCTTCTGCTTTTCCCAGATTCCCTGTCAGGAAAATATTTGATTGCTTATTCCATGTTTTGGAGGCATTAAAGTCTATACTCATCCATGAGAAGTAAGTGTTATTAAATTTGATCCCGAATGTATTTCCGTCACTTTTAGTATCAACAAAATCAGTATTTCGTATGGCCTGGGTTTTTGAAATTGTTTTATTGTAGGTTAATGAGGCATTGGTTTTAAATTTTGGGAAGTATTTTCCTATCTCTGCATAATAGCTATTACTGGTTTTTTTATTTTCTCTTTCCAGGTATTCCGTTACCCTGAATCCGTATTGGTTAACAGATGTGGATGCAATCAGGTTGTTTTTGGTATCTCCCAATCTTGCTCCTACATTGAAGAAAAGATTATTAAGCGGGTTTCTATATTCTAATCTTCCTCCTAAACTGTTGGTAGTAGATTGAGGTATCGGGTTTGAAGGATTCATCACATTAAAGCTTCCCGGATTTGTCATGATATATCCTCCATAGGCAGTCTGTATATCTCCGAAATTATTGCTGATATTTCCGTTTACACTTGCTTTAAAAAAAGAGGCAAATGAATACTGAACAAAAATATTAGGGGTAAAGGTTGTTTTGTTCAGTGTTTTGGACACATTTCTCAATGCATCGTCTGCCTTAATGTTATTAAAATTTACCGGGAAATTGGCAAATAAGCTCCAGGCTTCCGATTTATAATTCACCCCTACAGAGGCTGAAGGAATGATTTCAGTAAATTTCAAACTGTTTTCATAGGCAGAGCTATTAAAATCCGGATTTCCGGATATGGTGACCCCATCAAAATTGGTATCCAATTTATTGGTGGAGTAATCCAATCCTACCTGAGGAGTGAATGTCCAGCCTTTTTTTGTAAAGCTTACATTCGCGGAATGTGAAGTATCTAATGTTCTGATTCTAAAGCGTTGTAATGCTGTGCTTCCGGGAACAAAATCTATTGTTTTCAATGGACCGTCCGTGGAGTCCCTGAAAGGAATCTGCATATAATTGGCCGGAGAAATCTGAAGATCCTGCCTGTCATCCTGATAGTTGATATAAGACTTCAGGTTAATCATCTTCTCTTTCCATGGGATAATGGTACTTAAGGAGTTCTGGAAAGAAGATGTGGGAGATTGCAATGCTTCCATTCCGGTTCTTTCCGAAAGCTGATCTTTTCTGTAAGCATTGGTCCTGTCACCATTCCAATATTGAGAAAATGTTGTGGTATTTTTAAAGAAGCCTTTTTTAGCATTTTTAGTAAAAATAAGCTCTCCTTTCAGCTTATCGGTATAAAAGTTATTGATGAATTTATTGGCATATTGAGCATTTTGCTGGAAGTCATTTGTTGTACTTTCAGACTCTCTTTCTACAGCATTATTGGTATAATTGGCGTTAGCCTTAAGCTCCCATTCTTTATTTTTGTCAATATTGGTAAGATAATTGGCCGAAAGATAATGCACACTATTCATCAAATATCTTTTTACGGGAAGAGCGGGTACACTTGCGTTTTCCACATTCAGCCAGTTATTCTGCGAGACATTGCTCCTTCTTCCTTCCCAGCTGCTTCCGAATGCCAGAATATTCCCTTCGCTCTCTACCTGCTCGCCCATATTATTGGTTTTATAATTGACTACCCATTGGCTTTTCTGCCCGAAAAACATAGGGGTAAGCTTTACGTTCCAAAGCCATGGTTCACCAAAACCTGTTCCTACCTCTCCTCTGCCGGTCATCGTCACAGAATTCTTAAGTTTGATATTAATGGCTGCCTGATCCGATGGAACTTTGTCCTGAAGAATTTTTACCGGCTGATGGTTTTCAAGTACTTCCACTTTTTGTACCGCATCTTTGGGAAGCGAATTGTTGATGGTACCATAACCCCCCTCCATGAGGTCTTTCCCATTGACATAGAATTTATTGATTGCATTTCCCTGGTAGAGAATTGTACCATCTTTATTGACTTCAATTCCGGGAATTTTTTTCATCACATCCGCCAGTGTCCTGTCATTTTTACTGTTGAAGGCTTTAAGGTCATAAGAAATGGTATCTCCTCTCGCAGTGATCATTTTAGTTTTCAGCTGTACCTCCTTTATTTCGGTAGCCTCAGACTGCATTTTGAAATTAAGAACCTGGTCACTATTACTGATCTGCTTTGTAAGGGGTTTCTGGTTGAACGCTTTTACTTTAAGATCAACATTGGCCTCTGCAGAAGTAAAGGTTACTTTATATTCTCCTTTGGCATTGGTGATTCCGTAGGCGAGGATAGCATCTTTACCAGGCTCTTCAATAATAACACTTGCACTTGGTATAGCCACCCCGTCATCGTCTGTAACCTTACCAGATACTGTTTTTTGTGCAAAAGCTGATGTTATAAAAAAAAGCATCAGGAATAAAGAGGTAATCTTTCTCATGTTTGTTATTTGCCTAATTAGTTATTAATTGTACTTTTTCGTTACACTTTTCTTAAGATCAGTTTAAATTTGAAAAGTTAAACCCATATCACTACAAAAATAGTTATATTTTCCATATTTCTATTTTCCCATTCCCAATGGTAACAGAACCGGGCAGTTTGTTACTTATAATGTAAGGGAAAGAAGATAGTAAATAAAAAGTAATTCACGGTCTATCTGAAATTTTTTCCATCTTTTATGATTTAAATAAAATAAGGTTCATCCCACTTCAACATTTTAAGGTTATAGTATATCTATATTTTCTTTAATGCAAAAACATGCAGCTTGTATGAACAGGGTATTTTATTTTAATCTGAATAGTAAACAATGATTTGAATCATAGATAAAAAAAAATTTAAACACGTGTTCATATATTTTTAATTTAATAATTTTGTAACATAAAATATATCAAATGGGAATAATTTTAAAGCCTATAGATGTTGTAGATGACATTTCAAAAGAAGATTTCTACGAAAAATATCTAAAGCCAAGAAGGCCCGTTGTCATCAGGAATATGGCAAAAAAATGGCCTGCTTACCAAAAATGGACGATGGAATATATGAAGGAGGTTGTAGGAGATGTGGAGGTCCCGCTATATGATAGCTCAAAGGCTGATCCTTCTGCTCCCATCAACGCTTCTGCTGCGAAAATGAAATTCGGGGATTATATAGACCTTATCCAACGGGAGCCTACGGATCTCAGAATTTTCCTTTTCGATCCTATAAAGTATGCCCCGAAACTTTTGGAAGACTATATTTCTCCTAAAGAATTAATGGGAGGTTTCCTGGATAAATATCCCAATATGTTTTTTGGGGGTAAAGGCTCTGTAACATTCCTTCATTTTGATATTGATATGGCTCACATTTTCCATACTCACTTCAACGGAAGAAAACATATCCTTCTTTTTGACTATAAATGGAAGGAAAGGTTATATCAGATTCCTTATGCAACATATGCTCTGGAAGATTATGACATCGAAAATCCTGATTTTACCAAATTCCCTGCTTTGAATGGTGTAGAAGGAATAGAATGTTTCCTTGAACATGGTGATACGCTATTTATGCCTACCGGATGGTGGCATTGGATGAAATACCTGGACGGTTCTTTTTCCATCTCACTAAGGGCATGGGACAAATCATGGGCCGTAAAGGCACATTCGTTATGGAACCTGACGGTACAGCGTAAGTTTGACGACATAATGAAGTCTAATTTCAAAAAGAAATATATGGACTGGAAGGAGAAAGTCGCCATTAAAAGAGCAGAACTAGCCTTAAAAAGAGGTTTACCAAGATAAAATAAAAGACGTTTCGGTTGAAACGTCTTTTTTATTGGGGATTATTCTTTTATTATTTTATAAATTTTTTCTTTCCCTTCTTCCTTGATTTTAAGTAGATAATTACCTGTAGACAGATCGCTTACATTGATTGTGGCATTAGCTGAGTTCATCTTTTCTTTTTTCTGTAATTTTCCGGTGAGATCAAACAGGCTTATTTCTGAGATTTTGCCTTCACTTTTGATCGTTAAAATATCTTTCACCGGATTAGGATAGACGGAGGCTTTATGTTTAGTTACGTCAGCAACACTTAGATTATTTCCGGATACCTCAAAATCATCTATTCCGACGAACCAGATATCGTTCGTGGATGAATAGAATGCGATATGAATTGTTTGTCCAGCATAAGGAGTTAAATCATATGTATATTGGGTCCACGTTTCGGGTGGTGTTACCAAAGCCGCCAGTGTATCGGTAAGCGCTGCTGCTGTCGGAGTCGTTGTTGATATTCTGACATCAAATTTTTCAGCGAGTCCGGAGCCTCTGTTTCGGGCCCAGAAAGTTAATTTATCTGATACTCCTGCCGTTATGGTTATTGCAGGGCTTACAGCATAATCATCATGTGCAGTGCTTCCATATTTCAAACCTAAAAAATGAGACCCGGAATGCGGGCTATTAAAGTTGCTATCATAAGTGCTCCATGTTTTCCAGGTTCCGGGATCACCACCATTAATAATCGTCCAATCTGATGGCATTGTTGCTGAATCAAAACTTTGGGTATATTGCGCTACGATACCTGAAGGCAGAAGGCATAATCCCATCAATAATTGATAAATCTTTTTCATATCACGTATTTTAATACCAATTTAGTTAATTTTATTACAAAAAATTAAAAACAAAATAATATTAATTACAAAACACAAAAAGATTGTTAATCAACTATTTTTCGATTATATTTTATTTAACAAATTAATTATAAAACTCTATATATAGGATACTGTCTGAACGTTTTTTCTTCAAAATAAGGCGAATTTTTGTAGATCCAGTCCAATTGAGCAGTCCCATCTTCCAACAATTTTTTATCTGAAGCTTTTGCAGCTTCAAATGCCGCTTTCAGTTTTTTATCCTTCTTCAGCAATTCAGCGGCGGTATCTTCAAAAATATAAGCAGAATAATATTCCTTCTGAGCCAGGATTCCATCAAAAAAATTCCAGTTGAAAAATGAGTCTAACGCTTCCGGCTCAAGTGTTTCTATGATATATTTTACCCCAGACTGATCTGTAGGAACTAAATAATCTCCGGCAGCAAACCCGAGGTTCCTACTGGTGGTATCTACCGTCGTTTCATAATGCAGATAGTGGCCTTCATACGGGTTTTTAACGGTTTTAAAATCTTTAATCCTATATGATTCTACAGCAATTGTACTATCCTTCTGTAAGGGTTTCATTTGAATTCCGTTTCTTTTAAATTCATCCAAAACCCGGTATTGTGCCTGTGGGATTACATAGTATTTAGGAATTGTGATATATCCTGTAGGAACGGCTGTAGTAAACAGTTTTATATTTTTTGTAAACGGCTTATTTCTATCATAATATAATCTTGGCTTCCCGGAAATTTCACTGGGTTTATACTTTCCTTCATATCCTTTGAAATCCATCGTAGAAAATTTCGTAGAGTCAATTTTCCAACGGATTCCATATTGTTTCCCTGCCTGATATTGCTTTAAATTATCAAGGCGCAGTTGTTTTATTTTGCTGTAATCTTTATCCAGATTTTCAAGATTTACCAACATGTATTTGTAGGTAGCATCTACTCTTTTGTCATAAGGCTTCAGCATGTGGGTTTCAGGTACCGTTCCTAAAGAATTGAATAACGAAGCATACCCTGTAGAATATCTAGGAGAGTCTTCAAAAGCAGCAAAGCCTACTTCCGGAACATCCCCGTGAATGTTTACATAAGGAGTGCTTTCATAGCCTAGTTTTTTCATATCATCAAGGTTTTTAGCCTGATATACATTATAAAAATAATTGCCGAGAACATTTCCCAGACGTTCTTTAAATGTAGAAATATAGGTAAAGGTATATTGATAATCGGCTCCGTTACTGACATGGTTATCGATAAAAACATCCGGTTTCAGCCATTGATAAATCTCCTGGAAACTTCTTGCGTTTTTAGAGTCTGCTTTGATGAAATCCCTGTTCAGGTCATAGTTTCTCGCATTCCCCCTGAAGCCATACTGTTCCGGCCCATTCTGATTGGCCCTGGAATAAGATCCCCTGTTCAGCATTCCGCTGATATTATAGGCTGAAATAGCAGCAATAATAAAGTTTTGGGGAGTCTTAATTTTTTTAGTTGCAAGGTCTCTCATCAGCATCATCGTGGCATCTATTCCGTCGGGTTCTCCGGGATGGATTCCGTTATTGACGAAAAGTATGGCTTTACTTTTTCTCAGTTTATCAATATTTTTTTCAGGAAAGGGATTGTAAATTACTACATAGATAGGTTTTCCATTATCATCTTCTCCTTTTTTCAGATACTGAATACTGTTAAAACTTTTTGCCAGATCATTGTAATAAGCATTCATTTCATCATAAGTAACGGTCTGATTGCCATTTCCTTTTTCAAAAGGAGTCTGAAATGATTTTTGGGCAAAGATTAAGGAACAGCTAAGCGTGAGTAACAGATATTTCAGTTTCATTATCGGAATATATTTTCGGGATTTAAAATTAGACAATATGATTGGGTCAAAAAAAACAAAATGTAAAAATTCCAAATTCTGTTGTTTATTATTCTATAAAAACTTAAAATCTCATAGATTTTAAACCTATGAGGGTTAAAGACGAAAACATACCTCATCTTATCTTCCTGTCAAATAATGATTACCTCATCCGTTGCGTCCATTTTCATTAGGATATAAGGATGGCAGTACATCACTTTGCCAGAATTCTTTAGTATCAATATCCATAATGGATAAGGCTCCGGTAAAGGCTGCTCCGGTATCCAAATTCCAGATATTAGCTTTATTTACAGGCGTTTTACTCCCAATATGCAGGGTTGGAGTATGCCCGATAAATATTTCTTTATATAAAAGCAGTCTCTTGGGATAGAGTTCTGAATTTTTCTCAAGCTTTTTATCCATTGCAACTGCGGTTTCCCAAAGGGTTCTGTCCCAACGGTAATTGCTGGAATATACTTCTTTTTCCGGCCCATGCATAGAAGAATAGCCTGCATGAATGAACAGATAGTTTTGTTCATCGATATAGTAGTTTTTCATCCGTTGAAAGAACTCAAGATGGATGTTTCTGTCTTCTGGAGAATAGCCGGCATAGCTTTCAACAGTACTTTTTCCACCGTTAAAAAGCCATACATCCGGCTCATTTCCGGAATTGAGCCAATCTTCCGTCCAGGCATCATGATTGCCTTTAATAAATATACAATCTTGCTTTTCTGAAAGCTCAATTAAAAACCGAATCACCTGTGAAGACTCACTCCATCCATCTACATAATCTCCAAGAAAGATAAGCTGGTCATTTTCTCTAACGTCTGCCCTTTCCAAAACTTGTTGCAAGGCCTTAAGGCCTCCATGAATGTCTCCTATGACTAATGTTCTGCCCATATTACTTTGAAATATATTTTGCATCTACAAAGTCTGTCAGCCAGACTCCGTTTGCCGAAAGATAGAAAGATAACCCGTCCTCATACATCTTTCCGCTTCTGATTGTAAGAATTACAGGTTTTCCATGTCTCATCCCCACTCTTGTAGCGGTCTCTTTATCAGCACTTAAATGCACATGCTGACGAGTTCTTTTTTCAATCCCGTTGTTCAAAATGGAAGGGATATTGGTTTCCGCTGTTCCATGGTATAGGAAATCCGGTGGCTGTTGTGCTTCCAGAGCCAGGTCTATATCAATAGAATGTCCCTGACTTGCTCTGATCATGGTTTTATCTTCATTAAAAGCAAATCGTTTTTTATTATTGGTTTCCACTACCTCATCTAATTCATCTAATGTGAAACACATATTCTTTTTTGCTGATTTTTCTCTCAATTCTTCAACATTAGCCCAACCGTTCTCATCTAACTTTAAATCTATATTTTCCGGTTGATGCCTCAGAATCAGGCTTAAAAATTTACTTATTTTTTTCTTTTCTATTTCATTCATGGTTTGTATTTAATTCATTAATTTTTGTTGCAACTTACCACACAATTGCTCAATATCGCCCTTTCTCGCCAATTCATCAATCCACTCCTGAGGAATATTTTCAAAACCATAATAAATTCCGGCAAGACCTCCTGTGATGGCTCCCGTAGTATCTGTGTCTTCCCCTAAATTAACAGCTTTCAAAACAGCTTCCGGAAAATCTCCTGAGTTTAAAAAACACCATAATGAGGCTTCTAAACTATGAAGAACGTATCCGCCACTCCTGATCTCGTCTTCTGAATACCTGGAAATATCATTTTTTAACACCCGATAAAACAGTTCAATCTCTTTCGGGTTAAATCCTTGAAAATCTGAATATTCCAACACCAATTGCTGCGTAAGCGTATAGGCATCTTTTTTGCTTTTTCCATTTATTAATTGAATCGCAAAAACCACATATATAAAGCATGCAAATACAGAACGAAAATGTCCATGGGTAATTGCTGAAACTTCTTGTACGGTCTTATAGACCTTCTGGATGTCTTCTTCTTTTCTGAGATAAAAAGCAAGGGGAAGGATTCTCATTAACGATCCGTTTCCATTGTCTTCTTCAAAAATATCTCCTGAGAGCCTGGCACTTTCTCCTTTTACCAACCTTGCAATGGCATGTCTTGTAGTACCTCCGATATCAAAAAGTTTTCCATGAGCGGTCCAGTGCCCGTATTTATACCATTTTACAAAGCTCTGTCCGATCTTTTCCAGGTCGTAACTTTTGGTAAGTTCTTCCGCAAGGCAAAGCGTAAGAGAACTGTCATCACTCCAGGTTCCTTTGGGTTGATTCCAGGACATGTATTCCAGCATTTTTGTTACCGGATTTCTTTTCAGATCTTCTCTTGTTTTGAATTCTACCGGAACACCGAGGGCATCTCCAATGCAAACACCCAAAATACCGGCTTTTACTTTATTTTCTATCATGCAAGATTTACCAGCTTATCAAATAACAGTTTCATTCCCTGGGTTGCCGTTTCTTTTATCACCACAGCCCGTTGTCCGTAGCCAAATCCTGTTTCATTGGGATTGATAACAATCAGAAGACAGTCATCTTTGATATCATGGATGAGTCCTGCTGCCGGATATACCTGGAGGGAAGTGCCAATAACCAATAAAATATCTGATTCTTTTACGATTTCCCTTGCTGTCTGATATAATGGAACATCTTCTCCGAACCAAACAATAAAAGGTCTTAATTGGGCTCCGTCTTCCGCCTTGTCTCCAATGTTAATATCACCTTTCTGTTCATAAATCAGGCTTTTATCGTTGCACGAACAAGACTTGAATAATTCTCCATGAATGTGAAGAATATTGGTAGAACCTGCTCTTTCATGAAGGTCATCAATATTTTGGGTAATGATCTGTACATCAAAATACTTTTCCAGTTCTGCCAATAGCTTATGGGCATCATTAGGCTGTACTTCATGAAGCTGGCGTCTTCTCTGGTTATAAAACTCCAAGACCAAAGCCCGATCTTTTCTCCATCCTTCCGGACTTGCCACATCCGTTACATTATGGTTTTCCCAAAGACCGTCTCCGTCTCTGAAAGTTTTTATTCCGCTTTCGGCACTGATTCCGGCACCGCTTAATATGGTTAGTTTTTTCATTGGTTTATTCTAATAGTTTTTTATAAATCACTTAATCAAGGTTCAATCTTCTATTTAAAACCTCATCATCAAATAATAATGGTTTTTCTTCAGGAATTATTAAGTTTTCTAAATCATTATTTAATACAAACTGGTATTGTTGCTTCACAAAATCTGAAATATTTTCAATTAAAATAATATCATCTTTGGCAAAAGAACGTATAAATTCATTCCGCAAACCTATTTGTATTGCTCTTCGTTCCAATTTATTTCCAAATGGGTCATGATCTGGATCCCATTGTAATCTAACTGAGGATTTTTTTATATGGTCCTGCCATTCTTCTCTTGAGAATCCAAGCTTTTCATTGTAAGAAGAATATACTGCATTTTCCAGATATTTCCTGAAAGCATCTTTTTTCAAATGAATGGCCAAAACGTACTCCTGATCTTCTTTTCTTCCCCAACCATTACGGTACATCATCCAAAGAAAATTAGGTTTTATCCAAGTCATTCTTTCGAGGCTGAAACCTCCGCCAAAGAATTGTTTTTTAACAGCAAATTTTCCTATTTCTTTTCTATAGGATTGATACACTACAATCTTTTCATCATCATATTGAGCCATGATATAATGCCCTTGTTGAGGCCAAACCTTAAGCTGTTCTTTATATTTTTTTAATCTGATATTCATTATATCTCTTCAGTATCTTTTGTCATTCCTTTATTCGTCACTGTTGTTTTTTATGCTTGTCATCAAGTTTTCCAGCTCAGTACTTCTTGCTTTTTCAAAACCGTTACCTATAAACACTTTGATCACTTTAATATTTCCTACAATAATTCATTATCATTTTCGCTCCCAATTCTTTAAAGATAAAAATTAATACCTCATTTTACAGCCATCAAAAAAGCTTTTTAAAATCTTTTGAATATGGGGAATATGAACCATAAATATTATCAAATTTCACTTCCAGTTTATCCACCTTAAATTCATCATCAATCTGGTCCAGGCAAGTCACCACAAGATTTTTCTTTGTTGAACAGCTATAGGCTGCATCTAGTTTTAAAGCATAATTCAACAGTTTATAATCTAGTTCACCTACTCTGAGCTCCTTCTGGTATTCGTTAAAAGTACAGGTTTCTTCTTCATTATTTTTTAATACCATTGCGTTTTCGTTGCTCATCCATCCATTTCCGTGGCGTGTTGCATAACTTCTTGTGATATAAAACATTTCTATGGCTTCAATATTCAATTGTCTGCAGATTTCATATGCGTTTTTTGAGGTCGTATGAGCATAGGTCACATTGGGAAAAATACCATGATCCATATCCAGTAAGATCCCCTGGCTTCCTTCAAATATAAGATGATCAAATGATTTTAAATAGGAATAATCATCTATTTTCCAATCTATTAAATCTATAACTTGTAAAAAAGTCCGCAATTCTTCTTCGATCTGATGATCATCCATAAAGCCATAGTAATAAGCAATACCTTTCAACTTTTCAACCAGCATTGTTCTGGGAGCTATTAAATCTATGGCAAATAGTTTATAGGGGCTTTCGTGTCTTTTCATGGTAGCGCCTATTCCCTTTCCACAGGTACCATGTTCCAGGTTTTTTGTATTGGTCCTGTTTTGCCATATATCAAACGGTGTGGTCACTTTTGCCAATGGATGTATGTGCAGCTCTATATTTCCGCTTTTTGTTTTTAATTCTTCTCTTTCATTCAATAAGAAAATGGGATAAATTGTACAATGTTCAGTAAAATAGGACGGCAATCCGCGAAGAGCTCCACTTGCAAAACTGGAATGAATATGTTTTTTATCATCAATCATCACCGTATGTGCCGCCTGTTGGCCCCCGGAAAACCTTATCACAACTGCTCCCGGATTCTGACGGGCAAGAAAGTCAGTAGTGATTCCCTTGCCTTCATCACCAAATCCTAATCCTATAACTATTTGTGCCGTTTTCATAATTTAAAGCATTTGTATATGATCCAATCCTTCGTGATCTATTGTTTTAAACGCTTTATTTTTAAACTTTTCACAGATGATTCCTTTAATAACATCCGGAATTTCCCTGTGATCTGTGATGGATATACAGTTTTGTCCTAATAATTCCTTCCAGCCCCTATCCGCTCTTATGGCCTGATCAGAATGCAAAACACTGATATGGTATACTTCATATTTCTTTTGAGCTTCCTCCAATAATTCATAATGAGTGTAAGTTTGCTGACCTGCTCCCATTATCTCTCTAATGGCAGATGCCGGCAATACTTTCAAACAAGGTTCATCACCTACTGTGAACAACAATCCTTTTTGATTTCTTTTTTCAAAGGCATCGGTTCTGGTATGAAAAGCAGCAAAATACCAGGCTAAAAGATAACTTTCCCCGGCATTCCCGCCGCCTCCGGATTCAATATAAGTACGGGTAAGCCACATATCCAGCTCTTCATCTCCGGATTCAAATTGCCCGACTTGTAGTGGATAGTTATCACACTCATGATCGCCAATTCCCAAAAACAAAAGTGCAGCATCAGGCACTCCTCCCTGTATAATACCTCCCATCAGTTTTGGCAATCCTTCTTTAATCAACTCATGCGGAATATGCCCCATACTTCCTGTAACATCCAGGCCCAGAATAACGGGAACTGAATTGGGATGCACTTCCGAATCTCTGGACTCTCTGAAAGAAATCCCGCTTGGGATCATTGATGAATGTGCTTTTCTCTTTGCGTTCTGAGTGAAAATTTCACCTGCGGATTTTGTTCCGTAACCAGCTTTACTTGCTCTGTCATAACGAGCATCTAAATCATATCTTGTACTTCCCATGGCTTATCTTGTTTTTGCAAATAAATATTCAAATCTCTTTTGTGCTACCTCAAGCTGAATATTCAGATTTCTGATTGTTAATGATAATTCAATGTCTTTTTGAACAAATGTTTCGGAATTAAAGTCCGCAAATGTCAAGCTGTTTCTGTCCAAAGGACTGATGTCAATAAGCCCTTCCTGTTCTCGTTCAAGTCTTTTTATTTTAAGTTCGATATCTTCAACTCTGCGCCTGTAGATCAGTTGTGCATCCTCCCCGATAATCCGAGCCCTGTCTTCTCTGATCTGATCATTATTTCTTTGTAATGACTTGATAAATCTTGGTGTTAATTCACTTTTCATAACATTTATGTATTTATTACGCTAATTCATATGGACATAATTATGCTTATTTTCAATGTGATTATAATGATTTATAAAACGTTACTCATCATTAATGATTTCCCTTTCCTCTTTCAATAGATCCCTTACCTCCATTAACGCAAATCCTAGCAGATTTTCTCCATTCCATAGTAAAGGATTTTCTGCCCTCTTATCTGTTTCCAGCATTCCGATACCCCAGATTTTATCATACGGACTTGCTTCTACTAAAACTTTATTATTGGTAGACAAAAGAAATGATTTAAATCTCTGATTTTGAGAAAATTTTAAAAGATTTCCTGCTTTTACTATCTCATATTTCTGTTCATCCCAAATCTTCGGATCAAAGTTTTTTACTTTCCTGCCTAAAGTTTTTGCCTGATTGGGAGTTTTAGCTTCTAAAATCTGCTTTAGTATTTCTGAATCATTAAAAAGTCTTGCTTTTCCGGCCATCATATAATGTTCAGCAGTATTATAAACTATCCCGTTTTCTTCAAACCTTCCGGGAAACCACTGACTAAAACACGATTTTGTAATTTCATCTTTTACAGTATGTCCCCAGAAAAACAAAAACTTTAGCCTTTCTTTTTTCTGAAATCTTTCTGTAATATTTTGTACAGTATATTTCATATTGTGTTATTTTCACACAAATTTAAAAGATTATTACATTTCCCCCAAATTTATTTGTGTTATTTTTACACTAAATGACACAATTGCCTGATAATCAAATAGAAAAAAAATATAAAAACCCTGTTAATTCAGGTTTTGGTTAAAGCCATTGTAATAGCATTACATAAAAAGCGGGCTAAAGCCCGCTCTATTGATATATTTTACAGTCATAATAACTGTGAACCCCGAATTTATCAAATCCGCCGTTTTTGTGAAACAAATTATTTTATCTCAAAATAAAACCCTTGTTCTTCTAATTCTTTATACTTCTGCTGATTGAAAGTAAATAACTTACCCGGTCTTCCGCTTCCCTCTTTTTTAACGTTGTTGGTTTCATTAAGAAGCCCATAGCTCATTATTTTTTTGCGGAAGTTTCTCCGGTCTATCTCTTGTCCTAGAATAGTTTTGTAAAGATTTTCAAGGTCTGAAAAAGGAAATTCTTCATTAAGAAGATTAAAGCCGACCGGCTGGTATTGTATTTTTGTACGCAGCCTTTTTAAAGCGACTTCAATGATGCTTTTATGATCAAAGGCGACCTTAGGAAGTTTATTGATACTGAACCACTGTGCATCATCTGCATCAGAATCTGCAAACAATTCGTGATAGGAAGGATTTACAAGCCCCAAATAAGCCACAGAAACCACCCTGTTTCTTGGGTCACGGCCAACATCTCCAAATGTATAGAGTTGTTCTAAAAAATCGGGCTTTATGCCTGCCTCTTCATGTAATTCCCTTTTTACGGCATCATCCAGATTCTCATCGTCCAACACAAGACCTCCCGGAAGGGCCCAGCCTCCTTTGAAAGGTTCTATTTTTCTTTTGATTAAAAGAATCTGTAGATCCCTTTTATCGAAATACCCGAAAATAACGGCATCTACCGCGACTTTAATATCCTGTAATTTTTTTGGAGATTCCATAAACTTATTTGCGTTACGAATACACAAAGTTACTATTAAATGAATAAATACAAAATGATTTTAACAACAAATAAAAACCGTTTCGATTGAAACGGTTCATATTTTTAATCATTAAGCTTTAATACTGCCATAAATGCAGACTGTGGTACTTCCACCCTTCCGATCTGCTTCATTTTCTTCTTACCTTCTTTCTGCTTTTCCAATAGCTTACGCTTTCTGGAGATATCTCCACCATAACATTTTGCGGTAACATCCTTTCTTAAAGCCTTAATGGTTTCCCTTGCAATCACTTTTGTACCCAAAGCGGCCTGAACAGCTATATCAAACTGCTGTCTCGGAATCAGCTCACGAAGCTTTTCACACATCTTTTTACCAATATGATAAGCATTACTGTCGTGAATCAGAGAGGAAAGGGCATCAACCATATCACCGTTGATCAGGATATCCATTTTTACAAGCTTTGAAGCTCTGAATCCTATCGGATGATAATCAAATGATGCATACCCTTTTGAGATTGATTTTAATCTGTCATAGAAATCGAAAACAACTTCTGCCAATGGCATATTGAAAATCAATTCTACTCTTTCTGAAGTCAGGTAGCTTTGATTAACGATTTCCCCTCTTTTTTCAATACAAAGTGTCATTACAGCACCAACGAAATCAGATTTTGTAATGATAGAAGCTTTGATAAAAGGTTCTTCTACTCTATCCATGATTGATGGATCCATCATTTCAGACGGGTTATTGATCAGAATCGGAACTTCAGGTTCTTTTTTAGAATATCCAAAATACGATACGTTCGGTACTGTGGTGATAACGTTCATATTGAACTCTCTATCCAGGCGTTCCTGTACGATTTCCATGTGAAGCATCCCCAGGAATCCGCAACGGAATCCGAAACCAAGTGCCGCCGAACTCTCCGGTTCAAAAACCAGAGAGGCATCATTCAGTCTCAGTTTCTCCAATGAGAACCTCAATTCTTCAAAATCCTCAGAATCAATAGGGTAAATCCCGGCAAACACCATTGGTTTTACCTCTTCAAATCCTTCAATCGGTGCAGTTGCTGGTTTTTCAAAAGAAGTAATGGTATCACCTACTTTTACTTCTCTCGCATCCTTAATTCCGGAAATAATATAGCCAACATCTCCTGTTAAAATTTCTTTTTTAGGAACCTGCTTTAGCTTTAGAGTTCCTACCTCATCTGCTTCATAGGTTTTGTCGGTAGCCATGAATTTTACCTTCTGCCCTTTTTTGATGCTTCCGTTTACAACTTTAAAATAAGCCTCAATCCCTCTGAACGGGTTATAAACAGAATCAAAAATCAGAGCCTGAAGAGGAGCATCCGGATCTCCGACTGGTGCAGGAATTCTTTCTACAATCTGTTCCAGCAAGTGATGGACTCCCTCTCCTGTTTTTCCTGAAACTCTTAATACATCTTCATATTCACAACCAATCAGATTCATAATTTCATCGGTTACTTCTTCAGGATTCGCAGAAGGCAGATCAATTTTATTCAGGATCGGGATAATGGTAAGATCATTTTCCAATGCCAGATAAAGGTTGCTGATAGTTTGGGCCTGAATGCTTTGTGCGGCATCTACAATAAGAAGCGCACCCTCACAAGCCGCAATGGAACGGGAAACTTCGTAAGAGAAGTCTACGTGTCCCGGTGTATCGATCAGGTTTAAAGTATATTTTTCTCCTTTATACTCATAATCCATCTGGATAGCGTGGGATTTAATTGTAATTCCACGTTCTTTCTCCAGATCCATATCATCCAGTGTCTGAGATTGCAATTCTCGTTGAGTAACAGTATTGGTATACTCCAGAAGGCGGTCTGCCAAAGTACTTTTACCGTGGTCGATATGAGCAATTATGCAAAAATTTCGTATGTTTTTCATTTAAGAATCTTGTAATTTGCAAAGATAAGAAAATACAAGAGATTTTTTCATTCTTAGTTTTTGTTTTATTAAAACCCAAATAACAATACATTATGTGGACAAAATTAGCCTTTTTTCACTATTGGTTTTTACCAAAATTTTCCGGAAAAATGTAATTTCCTGTAAAGGGGTCAAGGTAAACTTTAGATCCTATTGTACTGCTTTTCTTACCGGATATACTGACGTCAATCACCGCACCGATAATACCTCCTATTAAACCACCTGCAGCAGCACCAATCATTGCACCATTTGTTGCTGTCTCCGGAAACAATTCTGCTTTTGTGACTTCAATAAAAACACCATCTTCATTTTTAAAAATTTCTGTATAACCTGCAGGAATAGTTTTATAGGCTATGCCATTATGTACAAAAGCATAGAAATTTCTTATTCCTTTTTTCTCCTCTCCCTTTACTGCTTTTGTAACAATTCCTTTATTATTGGTTTGTAAAGTAAATCCAGGTTCGGGAGTATGAGTAAAAAAGCTGTAATAGTCTTTGTAAGCTCCTTCTTTTAATTCGTCTGCTTTTAAAATATCAAGTTTATCTTTTAGTAAAGTAGTATAATGAGAAAGGTCATTTTCTGGAACAGTAAATTCCCATGGCTTTGCCTCATAGGATTTTTTAAACAGATCAGTAAAAATTAAGGTTATTTTTCTTGCCAGATTTTGTGCCAGATAAGGTGTGGTTCTTGATGAAACAGCAGCTACTGTATCTTTTCTATACACAAAATGATATCCATCATCTCTTTTTATAAAAGTACTTGCTCTTAATTCAAGTTTTCCGATAGAATATTTTTCTTTCCTGTCTTCTGAAATATTTAAGTTTTCCAACATAAGGACCAAATCATTGTTTCCTCTTACCGGATTGTATTTATAAAACCAATCTTTTAAGTCCTTACCGGCATCATTTTCAAAAATCACCTTTACATTATCTTTATGGTACATGACCATTCCTATTTCCTGATTGGCTCTCTGATCTATCACAGTAAAACTTTTGATGGAATTTTTGCTGTCTTTAATAGATTTTGAAAGATCTATAGTTTCTGTTTTCTGAGCATGTAATACTATAGAAAACAATAAAAAGAAAAGTATTTTTTTCATAATTTGACCTTTACTGCAAAAGTAAGAATTTGAAATACAATTAAACGGCTCTCACAAAAAGGTCTGTGAGAGCCGTCCAACATTAAAAAAATAAACTATTATGGGTTTTGTTTAGATCCCGAAGTGTTATTGTGGTTGTGAGGTTTTCTTTCATTCATTTTATCTCTCATCATACCCTCAGATTGAAACAACTTCAAGACTTTTTGACAGGGAATCACCTGCTGCATTTTATCTGCATATTTTTTCCTGTTATCTAACAGTTTCTGGCCTATTTCAAAGCTTTGCTGCAGCTTAGCTTTGGCTTCATCATCTGATAAGGTTTCAGGATTAAAGCTTGGATCAAACTGGCTTTTTATCTGCTTCTGACTTTCCAGGTATTCGTTATAAAGCTGTGTGAATTCTGCTTTATCACCCGGGTCTATATTCAGATTATCCATTATCATATTGTTTCTGAACTTCTTCAGCAATTCTTTTCTTTCTTCCGGAGAAAGATTATTGATCACCTCTTTTCTTTGCTTCGGATCCATCTTCTTCCAATCATAATCCGTCCTTTGGGCATTTAAGCCAAAACCATAAATAATAAAAAACGTAAATAATATCTTTTTCATCTTTCTTATTAATTATATAAATCCAAATAAACATCCTGAGTCGAATTACTTGCTAATTCTGCAATTTCAGAATTAGAAAACGAATCCAGATAATCATTCATCCGCGTTTCTTCTTTTTTTGTAACAGTTTTCACCGGTTGAGGGGAATCTGTTGGGTTATTATGGGTATTTTTAACGACATACCCTTTATTATTTTCCTGATTTCCAACTGTTTGATTATTATTTTCAACAGAAGTTAAATCAGACTTCAACGTTTCGTAGGCAAGTTCGCCTTCTGTCTTAGGTTCTCCTTTACTGCTATCATTAATAGCATACGCTTTCGCTGAGTTCAATCTTTTTTCAACAGAATCATTATCAGAATTGAAAACATAAGTTGCTCCAAAAATCAAAGCCAGTGATGCAGCTGCGGCATACATCCAGTTTAATTTAAAGACAGGCGCTTTCTGACTTGTCTTTATATCATTCATAACCTTTTCCTGAATATTCTCAAACAGGTCATCAGGAACTGTGTAAATGTTTTTACGCTCTAATTTTTCAATATCGAACTCTTTCATCTTTGTTTTTTCAAAAATTATTTCTCGTAATTTTCTTTTATATAATCTTCTATTTTTTGTTTGGCATAATGATAATTGGTCTTTAGGGTCCCTACAGACATATCTACAATTTTTGATATTTCTTCATAGGGTAAATCATCATAATACCTCATCATAAAAACCAGCTTCTGCTTTTCAGGCAGGCTCTGTATAGCGTTTTGCAATAATATTTGTATTTCTTCGGCATCTCTTTCCGTATTGTCGGCAACAAGATTCTGCATATGATACTCTGCATCTTCATCAGTTTTTTTCATTTTCTTCATCTTGTTTACCTGCTGCAGTGCTTCGTTGGTAGCAATCCTGTATAACCAGGTATACAGCTGGCTATCATTTTTGAACTGATGAAAATTCTGATAAGCTTTTATAAAAGTTTCCTGCAAAGTATCTTGAGCAAGATCTCCGTCTACAATTATTCTTCGTATATGCCAGTACAATCTGCTTTGATAAGCATCCATCAAGGCACGGACTCCTTTATCCTGGGTCCGTGGATTTTGCATCAACGAAATAATTTCCTCGTCCTTACTCTTCATAAGATGCTTTCCTTGTTTTGGATTACAAAAATAACTGAAAGTTAAATTATTTATTCAATTTTTACCTAAAAATCCAAAATAAATAGAAGACTCTTAGGCAATAAGCTTTTAACAACAGGCAATAAGTGTGCCTGTAATATACTTCGGATTCTGATCTCCTCCTGCTTTCCGGACTCAGCTTAAAATCTTATATTTGTTATATGCAAATTGTAATTATCGGTTCCGGAAATGTAGCCTATCATATGGCAAAAGCTTTCACCTTACGGGGGATTTCTTTAGCCCAGATTTTTGGCAGGAATGAAAAAGAATTGAATAAGATCTCTGAAGAATTACATATTCCGTATTCTGCAGAACAATTGGAAGATGCCGATCTGTATATCATCTGTGTAAGTGATAACTCAGTAGAGGAAGTTTCTAAAATTATCCGTAAAAAAGATTGTCTGGTAGCCCACACTTCCGGATCCCTTCCTAAAGAAATTCTGATTGGGGATTACAGAAAATCAAGTTTTTATCCTTTACAGACTTTTTCAAAATCAAAAGAACTGGAATACGAAAAAATTCCGTTTTTTATTGAGGCTGAAAATGAAGAGGACAAAAAAACACTTTTTGAAGTGGCTTCTAAAATTTCAGAAAATGTAATGGAAAGTAATCATGAAAAAAGAAAATACATCCATCTTACTGCTGTATTTGCCTGCAATTTTGTGAATCATCTTTTCTCAAGAGCTAAAGAAATTTCAGATTCCCAGACAATTCCGTTTGAATATTTTCTACCGCTTATTGATGAAACGGTGAAAAAAATTTATGAAATTGAGCCTAAAATGGCGCAGACCGGCCCGGCCGTAAGAAATGATAAGAGAGTATTACAATTACACGAGCAGCTGTTACAAGGTGAAAGTCTTGAAATTTATAAAACAATGAATCATTCTATTCAAAAAATGTATGAGCTATAAAGAGAAATTAAAAGATATTAAGGCATTTGTGTTCGATGTAGACGGAGTTTTTACAGATGGGAGCGTCTACCTGCTTCCGGGAGGAAATATGTGCCGGGTAATGAATGTCCTGGATGGCTACGCCGTTGTTAAAGCGCTTAAAAACAATTATTTAATAGGAGTTATTACCGGGGGAAATGATGAAATGGTAAAACATAGAATCAATTATCTTGGCATACAGGATTATTATCCAAAATCGCATAATAAGCTGGTGGATTTTGAAGATTTTAAAAAGAAATACAATCTTAGAAATGAAGAGATTTTAACCATGGGAGATGATTTACCGGATATTCATATCATGGAAAATTCAGCGATTGCTGCCTGTCCGGAAAATGCAGTTCCCGAAATAAAGGGAATTTCCCATTATATTTCGCCTAAAAAAGGAGGGAGCGGAGCTGTGCGTGATGTCATTGAACAGGTGATGAAAGTCCAGGGAAACTGGCATGATGATAATACCCAATCTGTATAACAATCCCTCATGAAATTACTTTTAGCCTCTCAATCTCCAAGAAGAAAAGAACTGCTTTCCAGCCTTGGATTTGAATTTGAAGTCGTTGCCATACATTGTGAAGAAATCCTCCCTGAATCTATAAAAATAGAAGATGCCGCGGCCTATTTATCCGAACTAAAAGCAGATGCCTTCAGGAGTCTGGTTCAGGGCGAAACATTATTAACGGCAGATACAGTAGTTACCATTAACAACCGGATTCTGGGAAAACCAAAAGATGAGACCGATGCCCGCAATATGCTCCGAAGTCTTTCAGAAGCTACCCATCAGGTCTATACGGGAATTACAATCAAAACTGCTGATACAACCATTACAGAGACTGATGTTGCTGATGTAACCTTTGACAAAATTTCAGATGATGAAATAGATTATTACATTCAAAAATACAACCCTTTTGATAAAGCCGGAAGTTATGGAATCCAGGAGTGGCTGGGAATGGCAAAAATCAAAAAAATGACCGGAAGCTTTTATACGATTATGGGACTTCCTACTCATCTGGTTTACAAAATTTTGAAAGAAATATAAATATTATTCATTATAAAATTTTATTATTTTTACAAAATCATCAAACTGCTGATAATAAAAAGCGGATTAGCAAGTTATAATTGAATAATGAAAAAGAATATTTTATTCCTTTTAGTGATGTGCATTGTTGCTTCCTGTGCTACCAAAACAAAAAAGCCGGAGCAGCGTTCAAAGCTGTTAAAAGGATTTTCCACATATTACAATACCCTGTTTAATGCAAAAGACGCATTAAATAGCGAGTTTACGAGCAGGGATAAAAGCCATAAAGATAATTTCTACGCGCCCTATATTCCGATTCTCACCTACGAAGAGCAACCTTTGGGAAGTGATCTTGGCCAGTCTACAGCTTTTGCTGAGAACTCCATGAAAATGGCCGAAGTAGCCAATAAGCCTTCCGGAAGAAATAACCCTGGTGCTCCCAATATTCCGGGTGGCCCGGGAGATGGAAATCCTCCCGATAGACCTGAAGATAATGCAAGTAAAGGAGCTACCACACTGGAAATTGCCGAAGCCAAAGCTTTAAAAGCAATTAATAAGTATTCGGTTACCAGAAATGGAGAAGAGAAAAACAAGCAGATTTTTGATGCCTATATGATTCTTGCCCAGTCAAGAATTTATCAGAATAAGCCCTTGGAAGCATTGGACGCCCTCAATTATGTCTTTACCCATATGAAAGACGATAAGAGAATCCCGTTAGCCAGGATATATCAGGGATTGGCATATGATAAAATTAAGGATTATCACAAGGCTCATGAAACCTTTGCCAAACTCAAGGGTGAAAAGATTAATAATAATTATGCAAAACTTCTAAGTATTTATTATTCTGAATCTCTTTTGGATGCAGGAAAAAAAGAAGAGGCTGCCAAAGAGCTTGATCAGGCTTTTGAGCTAAATTCCAACAGAAAATTAAAAAGCAGAATTGCTTACTTAAGAGGGCAGGTTCTTGAAAATCTAGGGCAAAATGACAAAGCAAGAGAAAGCTTTACATCAGCCTATAAATATGCTAATGATTTTGAATTTGAAGTAAAATCACAAATTGCCATTGCGAAAACTTTTAATGGTAAAGGGGATTATAATGGAGCCAAAAATTACCTGGAAAGCATCAGTAAAAAAGGGACTTACGGCTCCAGAAAAAATGAATTTTATTACGCTTTAGGATTAATGGCCAATAAAGCCGGAAAAAAAGAAGAAGCACAGGATTTCTTCCGAAAATCTTTATTTGAAAAGGTTTCCGATCCGCAGGTCCGTGGCTTGGCTTATTACGAAATCGGAAAAGGCTATCTTGATAAGAACGACTATATCGGGGCGGGAGCCTATTATGATTCGGCACTGGCTGTAATGACCTACGAACCTTCTAAAATTCTGTTAAAAGATCAATCTGAGTACATTAAAAAAATCTCAAGAAATTATTATCTGATCAAAAAGAACGACAGTATTCTTTCCTTAGCTAAAATGAATGATGCTCAGAGAACTGACTTTTTTTCAAAATATATTGCCAAATTAAAAGCTAAAGAAGAAAAAGCCGAGCAGGAACGAAGACGCGCTGAAAGAAGTAAGGGCTTCGATACAGGAGATTATAACGCCAATTCAATTTTTGCCAATACCGGAAATTCTTTTGAGGATTTTGGCGTTACCACTAAGGGGTTTTATTTCAGTAACACAGGGACAGTAAATAAAGGAACTTCTTCTTTTAAACAAATCTGGGGAGACAGAGCGCTTGCTGATAACTGGCGTTTTTCAAAGAAAATGACCTCTTCTCTTGAAGATATGAAAAATGATGCATTAGGTGTGACTTCTACTCCTAATCCAAGACGATTTGAACCGGCTTATTATATCGAGCAGATTCCTACCGATCAGGGTAAGCTTTCCCAATTGAAGAAAGACAGGGATACTGCTTCGTTAGGACTTGGTATTATGTACCAGAACTATTTTACCAATACTCCCCTTGCTACCAAAACCCTGTATGATCTTATTGATGTAAAACCTGAAGAAAAAGTAATGCTGCAGGCATTGTATGAAATATTTGCAATGAACTATGAGAAAAATCCTCAGGCTTCGGACAGGGCTAAACAAATTCTTCTCACAGATTATCCTTATACTTCGTATGCTGAGTTTGTTAGAAATCCTAAAAATAAAACATTTGTAAAATCAACTGAAGAAGTTGAAAATGAATACAAAAAGGCCTACGCATTATTTGAATCTGAGAAATTCGGGGAAAGCAGGGATATTATAGACCAAACTATTCAGAAGTATCCTAAAGATGCCCTGGTTCCTAAACTATATCTTCTGAATGCATTTAACGCAGGAAAATCCAGTGGAAAAGAGGTAATGATTCTGCAGCTTGAACAGATTGCCCTGAATTATTCCAAAACACCTGAAGGTGTAAGGGCCAAAGAAATGCTGAATTATCTGAAAAGCGATCTTAGCTTCCAGGCTACGGATAATAAAGGAAATATGATCCCTAACCAGCCAGGAAGTGCTCCGGCCCAGCCCGGGTATAACAATGCTCCACAAATGCCAAACGGAGCTCCACAACAACCTGGAGGTACGAACCCGGCTCAACAGCCATTGAATACTATAAACGGATCCCCGCAAAAACCGGGTGCCAATCCTCAGCCCAAAGAAAAAGTAAAAAAAGTTAACGAAGGCAAACCTAATACAGGGGTTCCTCCAAGACCTCAATAAAAATAAAAGCGAAGTTTCACACTTCGCTTTTATTTTTATGCCTATCTTATTTATTGTTTCTTCTTTACACCGTGAAAGTCTTTCAGATAAAAGGGTTCGAAATAAGCTATATCTTCAAATTCCTTGTTTTCTAACTTTTCTAAAGTCTTTTTGATCAGATATTGTGCAGAAGGGAAAACATCGTCTTTAAATGTTGCAAGCGGAAGATGTATAACTTCTTTTGCTTTCCTGGCACCATCTCCTACAAATAGTACTTTCTTATCCTTCAATTCTTCAAAAGAAGTTTCATTTAAAATTTTGGCTTCAGTCACTGAAATTTCTTTTCCCGTCTGACCGTCATAAACGGCCGTATATACTTCCATTCTCCTTGCGTCTATCAAAGGTACTATCAAATCATAATTTTGCCCTAAAAAGGGATCTATCATGCTTTCAAGGGAGTTTACTGCTACTAAAGGTACCTTGAGTCCATAGCAAAATCCTTTTGCGGAAGCGGCTCCAATTCTCAATCCGGTATAAGACCCTGGTCCTTTTCCCAGGGAAACAGCTTCAATTTCACTGAGCGGAATCCCTGCTCCTTCCAGGGCCCATTCTACATAAGTATGAAGGCTTTCTGACTGTTTATAATTTTCGGAAACTTCCTCACAGATACAGAGTAATTTATCATGATCTGATACAGCTACAGAGCAGTTTTTAGAAGAGGTTTCAAGATATAGAATTTTCATTTTTTTATTTTAAGCTAAACAGCAACATTGCAAAGATCAACATCGCTTTTTGAATTTTCTACAAATTTAATTCTTTATTTTCAGACTACTTTCTATAGATTGTTCTCGGTTCTGCCTGAGCACTTGGATAGATGGTCATATCTGAAATCGTAACGTGCTTTGGTGCATTCACACAATAGGCAATGGCATCTGCAATATCTTCAGCTTTTAGTGCTTCATAACCTGCATAAACAGTGGCGGCCTTTTCGCTGTCCCCTTTGAATCTTACCAAGGAGAAATCTGTTTCTACCGCACCGGGCTGAATATTAGTTACTTTTATTCCGAATTCGGTAAGTTCCAGTCTCATTCCTTCGGAAATCACATCTACAGCTTTTTTGGTAGCACAATACACTACTCCATTGGCATAGGTTTGTCTGGCTGCTACAGAGCTGATGTTTATAATATGACCTAAATTTTTAGTTTTCATAACAAGAATGATCATTTTGGAAACATACAAAAGACCTTTTACGTTTCCGTCTATCATAGAATCCCAATCGTCTGTCTTGCCTGCGGAAAGAGGGTCTAATCCATGTGCATTTCCTGCATTATTAATCAGGACATCAATATCTTTCCAGTTTTCAGGAAGAGAATTAATAGCTGTTTCTACTTCTTCCCTGCTTCTTACGTCAAAATTCAAACTAAATATTTCGGTATATTGAGAAAGTTCAGTTTTTACAGATTCAAGAACTTCAATTCTTCTGCCGCAAATGATAATTCTGTTTCCTTGTTTTGCCAGCAGTTCTGCCGTGGATTTTCCTATTCCGGAAGTGGCTCCGGTGATCAATATTGTTTTCATAAATGTTATTTAGTATAGCAATGCATCAGTAATCAAATCTTCCAATACCGAATACTGTTACACTGATTAATCAGTTGGCATCAAATGCCTGAAAGGCATCTATTATATGGTCAATCGTTAAATTTCTTTGTTCATCCGGAAGAACGGAAATGATATCAAATCTTACTTCTTTATCACTGTTCAATTCTTCCAGATAATGATTGGCTGCCGATACTATAGACTTTATTTTAGTCCTGGTCACAGCCTCTTGTGGTAGCAGGAAGGCATCTGAAGATCTGGCCTTCACTTCTACAATGATGAGTAATCCATCTTTTTCAGCAATAATGTCAATTTCCGCTTTTTGAAAACGGAAATTTCTGAGAAGAATCCTATAGCCGTTTTTTTGAAGATAATCTGCAGCCAGATCTTCTGCTATTTTTCCAAAGTCATTATGATCAGCCATATAGAGTAGAGTGGGAGAGTATCAAAATTCTATTTTTACCTTACTATCCATTTTTATCTTAGCTTTCCCACCTATTAAGAGAGGTCTGTTGTCTTTAATATGACCATTCGGAAAGCCAAATACGACTGGAAATTTATATTTTGAAATTCTTTCAGAGATCAACTTATAGGCAAACTGATCAAAGCTTTCTTCATAGTTTTTATTATCCTTTTCATCTCCCATATTCGTCATTCCACCTACAATGAGCCCTTTGATCGTATTAAAAACTCCTGCAAGTTCGAGGCTCATGATCATACGATCCAGTGCATAGAAGTTTTCACCTATATCTTCGATAAATAAAATTTTACCTTTAAAATCAAAAGAATATTTCGTTCCCAGAAGAGCATAAATGAGGGCTAAATTCCCTCCAATCAATTCACCTTCGATATTGCCTTCTTTATTAAAATGATGTGGTTTTAAGCTGTATTTTGGACTTTTGCCTTTTAAGATATCAAAAATTAAATCATAGCTCTCTTCTGTGACTCCGAAACTCGACGTTTTGATAGTCTGCCCATGAACAGATACAAAACCTTTTTTCAAAAGATAGCTTTGTATTACTGTATTATCAGAGTAACCGATATACCATTTGGGATTTTCCGTGAATCCTTTTAGCTTTAAATGCTGTATAAGATGCTGACAACCATATCCGCCTCTGGATGCCCATATAGCTCCGATTTCTTTATCATTTAAAGCCCAGTTGATATCTTTTATTCTCTCTTTTTCTGTGCCGGCGTAATTATATCCGTTTGAATATTTAGCATAAAGGTGTTCCCCGAGAACAGGTTCAAAACCTTTATCTTTAATCATTTTGATTCCTTTTTCCAATTGAAGGGCATCAACGGCTCCCGCGGGGGAAATAACTGCAATTTTATCTCCTTTTTTAAGGGATTTCGGAAAGATATTTTTTCTCATTTTGTCTTTTGGTATTTTACTTCTTTCTTTTCTGCTTCTTCCAATTGTCTTTCAAACTGGTTGAATTTTTTAAAACTCTGTAAAAAGATAAAGAAACTGAAAATTATAAGGATAACTCCAACGACTCTCCGAATCTGGTTAGCCAGCTTCTGGGTAAGTTTATCGTGGAATTGTTTTGCGAGGAATATTTTAGCAAGATCAATCGATAGGTAAGTGGCCAATACAATGCTGATGTATAAAATAAAACTGCTGGTATCCGGATATTGATTCCTTACGGAAATCACCGTTACCAGCCAGAAAAGGATAACTCCTACATTTAAAAGGTTGAAGAAAAACCCGTTAAAAAAGGTCTTAAAATAATTTTGACCAATAATCCTTTCTTCCCCTGGCATATGCATTTTGGTTTTGGTGACCAGCATGACAATTCCATACACAAAAATAAGAATAGATGTAATTCTGTAAAATCCGGGATGTTTATCAATTAATGTCACAATATCTGAACTGGCATAATAAGCTGCTACAATGCACAGCAAATCTGCACTGATAACACCAAGATCCAATGCCAAAGCATGTCTGGGTCCCCTGGAAAAGCTGGTTTCAATAAGCAGGAAAAAAATAGGCCCTATGAAAACGAGACTCAGCATGAATCCTAATATGATGGCAGATAATACAAGTTCTAGCATTTAATACAATTTAAATGAAATAAATTTCATTCCGTTTAATACAAAGTTAGACTTTATGATTTAATTATTCAATAAAGTTGTTACTTATCAACTTTATTTTCATGGCAATTTTAGAAAGGGATTTCAGAAAGGAAGCTGAGAATGGGAAAAGGGAAGTACCTGATTCCAAATGAATAATACAGCCACTTTTTCAGAATTTTTATAAAAATAAAGAGGCCGTTCTGAATAAGAACAACCTCTTTGTATGATATCATCGGATTACTAATCAACAATTTTGAAATCCAATTGCTTTTGGATCAGATTAGCTTTTACAACTTTGATCTGCACTTCATCACCTAATTGGTATTTTTTTCCATGTCTGACTCCGTAAACTGCATGGGTTTTTGCTTCATACATATAAGAATCGTCTACCAGATCTCTTAATTTAATCAAACCTTCTGCACCATTTTCCGGGATTTCTACCCAGAAACCGAATTCAGCTACTCCTGAGATCACTCCTGTGAAAGTTTCACCAATGTGTTTTTCCATGAACTTCACCTGCATAAATTTAATGGAATCTCTCTCAGCATCTGCTGCCAGCCTTTCCATTGCACTACAGTGCTTTGCTTTTTCTTCAAGTTCAGGCTTGCTTGGAGACTTTCCTCCGTCCAGATAATGCTGAAGCAAACGGTGGGCAATCAAATCCGGATAACGACGGATAGGAGAGGTAAAATGGGTATAATATTCGAAGCCAAGACCATAATGGCCAATAGGTTCTGTAGAATATACCGCTTTACTCATGCTTCTCATCGCCAGGGTTTCAATCATGTTTTCTTCTCCTTTTCCTTTTACATCATGAAGAAGTTTATTCAGGGATTCCGCTACTTTTTTGGTATTGGCAAGATTCATTTTATAACCGAATGTGGAAACAAAGTCTCTCAATGCTTCCAGTTTTGCAGGGTCCGGATCATCATGGATTCTATAAATAAAGGTGTTATTAGTAATTTCTCCTTTTCTTGTTAAAGAGACAAATTCGGATACTTTTTTATTGGCCAGAAGCATAAATTCTTCAATCAAATGGTTAGAATCTTTACTGATCTTGAAATATACCCCGATCGGCTCATTATTTTCATCCAGATTGAATCTTACCTCACTCCGGTCAAAAGTAATAGCTCCTTTTCTGATACGCTCCTGACGCATGATTTTAGCCAGTTTATCTAATGTATTAATTTCTTCGGCTAAATCTCCTTCTCCGGTTACTATACGCTCCTGCGCCTCTTCATACGTAAATCTTCTATCGGAATGAATTACTGTTCTTCCAAACCATTGTTTCTGGATTTCTGCCTGGTCATTCAATTCAAAAACCGCTGAAAATGTATATTTATCTTCATTCGGACGGAGTGAACAAACGTCATTGCTCAACACTTCAGGCAGCATCGGAACTACTCTGTCTACCAGATAAACTGAAGTGGCTCTCTGATAAGCTTCATCATCCAGAATGGTTCCCGGAACCACATAATGGGAAACATCCGCAATATGGACCCCGATTTCCCAGTTACCATTCTCTAATTTTCTGATGGATAAGGCATCATCAAAATCCTTGGCATCTTTAGGGTCTATTGTAAATGTACAGATATCACGCATATCCCAACGCTTGGCTACTTCCTCATCGGTAATTCTCCTGTCAATCCTATCTGCATCCAATTCCACTTCTTTAGGGAATTCATAGGGTAGGCCATATTCAGCAAGAATAGAGTGGATTTCCGTCTCATGTTCTCCAGGGGCTCCCAGCACCTGAATAATTTCGCCTTCAGGGTTTTTATCTCCGGGTTTCCATTCGGTCATTTTTACAATGACTTTGTCTCCATCTTCTGCGCTATTGAATTTGGTTTTCGGAATAAAAATATCCGTATTGATTGTTTTTTTATCACAAACAACAAAACCGAAATCCTTGTGAGCTACTTTTTGGAAAGTTCCTACAAACTCCGTTCTGTTTCTTTCTAAAACTTCCAGAACGGAACCTTCAAGTTTTTTTCCTTTATAATGATAAGTTATAATAAGAACTTTATCTCCCTGAAGAGCATCTTTCACGTTTCTTGAATGTATGAAGATGTCATCTTCCACACCTTCTACATTTACATAAGCATTACCGGTTTGATTGAAATCGATAATCCCGGTTAGTGTTCCGGCAATTTTCAAATTCACAATATATTTGCCTTTTTCCACTTCCTTGATTTTTTCGGAAGCCTGCAATTTGTGCAGGGCCTGGATGACAAGTTCACGCTGCCTTGGGTTCTTATAATCTATCCCGTCGGCAATCTGTTTATAATTATAAATTTTGGAGGCATTGGCGTTCATAAAACGGAGGATCAGTCTCCCGATCTCCATTAGTTTTAAATCATTTTTATGACTTATATATTTTCTTTTTTTTGGCATTTTAATTCTTTTAAATTGTTTGGGTCTAATAAACATCCCATATTCCAAGTTTCTCTATATATCTATAAAGGTAATTCAATTTTTTGTTACTTAATATGTATAAATTACATGCAAATCCTTTTCCATTTACTTAGAACGGGAGCTTTAGTTTGTATAAATTTACTACAAATCTGGGGAAGAAAAGAGAAAAACCTTTTATTACAATATGAAAAGGTTCTGAAGAAAAATAGAACATAATTTCTATCGGACACTGCAAATGTACGAATAAAAAATAAATAAGGCTTGCCATATAATGTACAAGCCTTGTATATTTAGCAAACAGCAATTTTATCAACTCTGTTCTGGTGTCTTCCACCTTCAAATTCTGTTGAAAGGAATTTATCAGCGATTTCAATCGCCAGCTCTTTTGAGATAAATCTTGCCGGCATAGATATCATATTGGCGTCGTTATGTTGTCTTGCCAGTGTAGCAATTTCCGGCATCCAGCATAATGCACATCTTATTTTCTGATGTTTATTCGCTGTGATCTGAACACCGTTTCCGCTTCCGCAGATTAAAATTCCGAGTTCATTTTCCCCGTTTTCCACAGAGGTTGCGGCAGGGTGTACAAAGTCCGGATAATCCACACTGTCTGTGGAAAACGTTCCAAAATCCTGAACTTCAAATCGTTCTGAAAGATAGTTTTTAACAATCTCCTTATATTCATAGCCTGCATGGTCCGCTGCAATAGCAATTTTTCTTTTCATAATACTTGAATTAAGCCTTTTTAGATTTTATTTCCTTACAAAGGTAAGAATAATAACAATTCGTGTTAGTAAACCGGGAGTTAATTGTGAAAAGGTATGTTAATAAGTGTGGAAAACTTTTCTCAACTTTCTATTTTTAAAGATGAATTTATTTCGTAATAGAAAATCTTCCTGAAATATTTTATCACAACTTTCCGGAGGTTTTCTTCAGCTATCCCCAGATTTTTCCATAGTAAAATAACTAATAACTGCTTTAGATCAAAGTTATCCACAGTTGTTAATAAGTCAATAAAACAGCAGGTTTACAGAGATTTATAATGTGAGTTAAATATGAATTGAGTAAAAACTATTTGTGATAAACTTTTAAGCTAAAACTTATCCCCGAAACTAACAATACATAACAACAACTACATTATTCTTTTTTTTTAAGAGAAAAAATTGTTGATTAATGGGTGAATGGGGTTGGGGAAAGTTTTTGAAAACTTTTATTTCAATGGATCTGTTGAAAAAGTTTAAAACCTTACATTTGTGAAACGAAAATTCAATGAATTTGTGGAATCGGGCTTGCCCGGGTTTGCCAAAGGCAGACAAAACGGATAAGCAAGATTTCATGAAACCCAAAAAATAAATCTACATATGAAAACAATCAATGATTTCAATTTCAGAGATCGGAAAGCTTTGGTAAGAGTGGACTTTAATGTTCCGCAAGATGATCAGCTTAAAGTAACAGATAATACAAGAATCGTAGCAGTGAAACCTACGGTAGAGAAAATTCTTAATGATGGCGGTTCTGTCATTTTAATGACCCACCTTGGAAGACCAAAAGGGGAGGTAAAAGATGAATTTTCTCTTAAACATATAGTAGGGGAAGTTTCTGCCGTTCTTGGGCATGAAGTGAAATTTGTTGATGAATGTGTAGGAGAGAAGGCAGAAAAAGCTGCTTCTGAACTGAAGCCCGGTGAAATTTTATTACTGGAGAATGTTCGTTTTCATAATGAAGAAGAGAAAGGTGATGAAGGGTTTGCTGAAAAACTTTCAAAACTTGGAGATGCTTATGTAAATGATGCTTTCGGAACTGCACACAGGGCTCATGCTTCAACAGCTGTTATTGCTCAATTCTTTCCTTCAACTAAGTATTTCGGTTTGTTAATGGCTAAGGAACTTGAAGCTATTGACAAAGTACTAAAAAAAGGAGAAAGACCTGTTACAGCTATTCTGGGAGGGTCTAAGGTTTCAACTAAAATTACCATTATAGAAAATATCCTTCCTGCAGTAGACAATTTAATTATCGGAGGTGGGATGGCATTTACATTTATTAAAGCACTTGGAGGAAAGATCGGAAATTCATTGGTAGAAGAAGATAAGCTTCCTTTAGCGCTGGAGATTTTAGGAAAAGCAAAAGAACACAAAGTAAAAGTATATCTTCCTTCTGATGCTATTATTGCTGAAAGCTTTAGTAATGATGCAGAAAGAAAAGAAGCTGACATCTATGCAATTCCTGAAGGATGGATGGGATTGGATGCAGGCCACAAATCCAGAGATCAGTTCAATGATGTACTTTTAAATTCCAGAACAATTCTTTGGAACGGTCCGATCGGGGTTTTTGAAATGTCAAACTTTGCGGGTGGAACAATAGCTCTTGGAGATAGTATTGCTGAGGCAACAAGGTTAGGAGCTTTCTCTCTGGTAGGGGGAGGGGATAGTGTTGCTTTCGTTAAGCAATTCGGATATTCTGACAAAGTAAGTTATGTTTCTACCGGAGGTGGAGCAATGCTTGAAAGTCTTGAAGGATTGGAGCTTCCGGGAGTAGCTGCAATAAACAATTAATGAAGAACCATCAACAGTATAGCCTGCTAATAAAATTAGCAGGTTTTTTATTGTTTTGAAACCCAAACCTGCTGTTTCAGTATTCTTATTTTACGGAGAAAAAAGGCAAAAATGGGCCTCATTCTCACTTCTTTTACCATTTTATTTCTTTCTGTTCTATCTGTTTTTATTCTTATATTCATAATTTTATTATAAATATAGTGTCATTTTGATAGTTTGTAACGAAATATATCCTGTATTAATTATTCATATTTTTCCTATTTCTCTAGTCAATATGATAAAATTTTTAAGGAAATGTCTTCTCCTGTTTCTGTTATTTTTGGTTACTTTCCCTGTGGAAAATCTCTGTGCAAAGCTGTTTACTTACAATGAATGTATTTCATTTTCTAATATGTTATAATTATAAGTTATAATGATTAAGAAGCTTATTTTTACAAAAGGTAAAATAATTTTATTTTATTTTTTTTGAGTATTGCTCAATATTTCCGGTTTTTGGATTATATAATATTCTATAGTGATATTGTTTTCTACTATTCTTTATTCATTTTATTTATTAGATTTTTGATCTTGGAATTTAATTTTTTCATACCTTTTTATTGAATAGTCAACTTATGAAAAATTTTCAAAGCTTGTTTTTTGGTTAAGGATAAATTTTATATTTTTTCTATTGAAGTGTGAGTTTAAGGCATTTTATTTTTCTGAGATTTTATTTCAGAAAATTTTAAAAATTATTTTTTCTGCCTAGTTATTTTTGTTCTTATTATTTTATTAGAATTTAACAAGTCTCTAAACTTTTTTAAAATTTATAAATTATAGAGTAGGGGGATGGTTAGTTATTTCAAATAATAGCTTTTATTTTAATACAAACAAATAATCTTTTACTGTTAAAGATTTTTCAGATAACTTATGAACATGTTTTACAACAATGTGATTGAGCAGTTATTCCTATTTCTATTAATTGTCTTTTAATCCTGATCAATCTTTTTTTAAAGGGTAGAAATTATTTTTAATTAGGCTAAACAGGGTAGGGGAGTATAAAGTGCAAGTTTTGTATTTCAATTTTAAATTTTATTCAATTCACCCATTTGGTATATCCGGATAAAAATAAAACTCAGGAGTAAATTTCCTGAGTTTTTAGAATTTTTAGTTAGAAATGCCGAAAATTGACCTTCAGAAATGGCTTAAAAATCGAGTTTCTATTTTTTTTCGATAATATATATCAAACTTGAAAATTCGTTTGAAAAAAGAGCCTTTATGTTCGAAATTGTTCCGTAGATCATTGCTTTTAGCCAAAAAAGCGGTGATTTTTTATATTTTTCGCTTAGCATGGAGATGTAATAGGCATCTAGGACTAAAGGTTTGATTTTTCTCATTTTCCAGTTTGGCTTCTTTGAAATTAAATTTTCCATTCCGTTTTTAGAGAAATGGTAGATGTGTCTGGGTACATCATAAGCAGCCCAATATTCTTTATAATGTTGAGCATCATAAGAAGTAGGGTTGGGAACGGCAATAATAAGCAATCCTTTTTCTTTTAATTTCGTATGAAAAATATTGAGCATTTCATCCTGATTCTCAATATGTTCAAATACATGCCAAAGAGTAATGGCATCCAGACTCTGATTTTCAATTTTGTGAATATCATTCAGAATAATAGCTTTTGCTATTTTTCCTTCTGCGGCTTTCCTGGCATCTGCGTCCGGCTCAAAACCAAAAGTTTCAAAATCAGTTTCAATATATTTTACAAATTCCCCGGCTCCACACCCATAGTCCAGAACTCTGGATCCTTTTTTTATTCTATCTATCAGAATATTTTTTTTGTATTGCAGATTGAAAGATTGAAGGAATTTATAAAGCTTTTCTTTGAGACTTCCTGAATCCTGATGGTGGGAGATGTAATCTTCGCTCTCATAGTACCTTGAAATATCAGATGGAACAGGAGAAGTTTTAAAAACGCCTTTTGTTTCTGTTTCTTTGATTTCAAATATTTCCTGTGAAAGAAAATGATCCTTTATTTTCATTGAAGTTGTTTGCTATTATATTAAAAATTAAGATATTCAAAAAGCTGATATCGCTTCATAAATACCTTAATTTTTATTTTAAATTTTAAAATGTTTCACGTGAAACATTAATTTTTTAACGGCCTAAATACACTAGTAAAACGTTTATATCGGCCGGAGAAACACCACTTATCCTTCCCGCCTGTGCAATAGTTTTGGGACGTACGTTAGACATCTTCTGTTTTGCCTCCGCCGAAAGACTGGATAATTTAGAGTAGTCGAAATCATCTGGTATTTTAATATTTTCCAAACGGTTCAGTTTAGCTACATTTTCCTTTTCTTTTTCAATATACCCCTTATATTTGATATTAATTTCTGCTTGCTCTCTTACTTCATCACTATATTGGGTAGAAAATTCTTTAATGGCTTCAATTTCATCCAGTTTTGCTAAAGTCATGTTAGGTCTGGTAAGGATCTGAGCGGCTCTGTAGGCCTGATCTACCGGACTGCTTTCTATAGATTCCAGGATAGGGTTGATAATTCCTGGTTTTAAAGAAGTTTCCCGAAGAAACTCTTCAAGTTGTTGACTTTCAGATAGTTTTGTTTCTACTTTTCTTAATCTTTCTTCTTTTGCCAGTCCCAGCTGAAATGCTTTTTCTGTTAACCTGATGTCTGCGTTATCCTGTCTTAAAAGAAGTCTGTATTCAGCACGTGATGTGAACATTCTGTAAGGTTCCTCTGTTCCTTTTGTAATAAGATCATCGATAAGAACCCCAATATAGGCTTCATCTCTATTAAGAATGAATTCTTCTTTTTCATGAACTTTATTGTGGGCATTGATACCTGCGATTAGTCCTTGTCCTGCTGCTTCTTCATACCCTGTAGTTCCGTTGATCTGACCGGCAAAGTATAAATTGTCTATCAATTTTGTTTCTAAGGTATGCTTTAGCTGAGTAGGAGGGAAGTAGTCATACTCAATAGCGTAACCTGGTCTGAAAACTTTTACATTTTCAAATCCTGGAATATGTTTCATTGCTTTGATCTGTACATCTTCAGGAAGAGAAGAGCTGAAACCGTTTACATAGATTTCTACCGTTTTCCATCCTTCCGGTTCCACAAAAAGCTGATGTCTGTTTCTTTCTGCAAAACGATTGATTTTATCTTCAATACTCGGGCAGTATCTCGGGCCTAAGCTCTGAATTGTTCCATTGAACATGGGACTTCTGTCAAAGCCTTCTCTTAAAATATCGTGCACGGTTTCGTTTGTATACACGATATGACAGCTTAATTGTTTTGTGAGTTTAGGAGTGTCAAGATAGCTGAACTTTTGAGGATTTTCATCTCCTTTTTGTTCTTCCATTTTTGAATAATCCAGGCTTCTTCCGTCTACTCTTGGTGGGGTCCCGGTTTTCATTCTTCCGGCTTCGAAACCTAAGCTTACCAATTGTTCGGTAATTCCGAATGCTCTCGGTTCACCCATTCTTCCTCCACCTAGTTGTTTATCTCCAACGTGAATTAATCCGTTAAGGAATGTTCCGTTTGTGAGTACAACTGATCTTCCTTTGACTTCAATTCCCAGGGAAGTTATAACTCCGGTTACTTTATTATTTTCAACAATAAGCTGTTTTACCATATCCTGAAAAAAATCAAGATTGGGAGTATTTTCTAATGCTAATCGCCATTCTTCTGCAAAAAGCATTCTGTCATTCTGGGTTCTTGGAGACCACATTGCGGGACCCTTTGAGAGGTTGAGCATTTTGAACTGAATAGCTGATTTGTCTGCTACAATTCCGGAGTATCCTCCCATGGCATCAATCTCTCTTACGATTTGTCCTTTTGCGATTCCACCCATTGCGGGGTTGCAACTCATCTGTCCGATGGTCTGCATATTCATTGTAATCAATAGTGTTTTTGAACCCAGATTAGCTGCTGCTGCTGCTGCTTCACAACCTGCGTGTCCTGCACCTACTACGATTACGTCATATATTTCTGAAATCATTTTATCGCGCTTATTTAAGCTTTATACTTTATCTTTTTTACTAATGTTTCACGTGAAACATTTTTGAAGAATGTACTGCAGATAAACTTATATTACTGCTAGAATTGAGTACTTTAGATATCGGACTTTAAGTGATAATTTAATTTTAAATCTTTAAATCCCTGTATTTGGCTAAGTACAGATCTTCCATTCTCCGCATTTCTTTCTCTTCCTCTTCTGTCTTGTCTTTATAGCCTGCAAGATGCAAAATTCCATGGGCTAATACTCTTCTTAATTCTTCTTCATAATCTTTGGAAAGAGTAGAGGCATTGTCAGAAATGCGCTGCAAAGATACGAAAATCTCTGCGCTTATTGTTTTACCTTTTACATAATCAAAAGTGATGATATCCGTATAGTAATCATGCTGTAAATAATCCTGGTTAATCTTCAAAAGATATTCGTCATCACAGAAAATGTAATTGATTTCTCCAAGCTTTTTTCCTTCTGAAAGAATAAGGTCTTCCAGCCATTTTTTGTAATCATTACTTACCGACTCGGGTAAGTTTTCGTAAAAAAATTGTATCATTGTATTAAAACCAGTGTCCTAAAATAACACTGAATATGCCTTTTTGATTGTTTTTAAGTGAGTGGCTGAAATTTACTTTAATCTGCCCGAAAGGAGATTTGTATCCTGCCGTAATTCCAAGAGAGCTATAATTTACTTTAACTGCATCTTCAAATTTAATATCATTGGAAAGGTTTGCAAAGCTGAAATTCCCACTGATGAAATAATTTTTATTGAATCTGAATTGAATATCATTAGAAGCGAGTATCACATTATTGGTATGTAGCTGTGCAAAATAAAATCCTCCGAAACTTTTGAAATTAATAATATTTTGCTCAAAGATTCCACCTAGTCTATACTGGTAATATTGAGGCAAATGTTCCCCGATTGTGATTCCTCCAAATAAATTAAGACGATAAGTAAATTGTTTTCCTAAAGGAATATTTACCCTAAGATCTGCCTTTACCTGGACGATTCTTTTATCTAGCTCAGACTTTAAAAGATCAATTACTTTTCCCTCAGCAGAAAAATAGACACCTTTTGTAGGGAATTCCTTATCATCCTGAGTATCGCTTTTTAAAAATATGTAGGGATTCAGAAAACGCCCGTATCGTATATTTTCGCCGTTAATTTCCGCTCTGAAATAATCATGGCTTATACCACCACCAATTGCATACTTATCTTTCCAGACAGACTGTATATAAGCTTCATTTCTGGACCATTCCCATTTGTCTATGACATTATTGTCTACGTTTTTCAGATCAAAACTCATTCCGGAAGAGTAAATACCGAACCCCGGTATATATCCGTTGTCAATAAAATAATTCAGATAATATCTGAGCCTGTCTCCAACAATAACATCTACGGAAAGGTTTGAATTTTTAAATAAAAGTCTCTTTGCAGAATAATTCAGAAGAAGCCCGGTTTTGAAAACTTCATCGTAATGTAACCCGAACTTTAAAAAATGACGGGTATCATCCTCGGTGACATATAGCTTTAGATAATTGGCGTCATTCTCCTGTACGATATCATAATTAATAAACCGGTAGTTATTCGTTGCAACAAGCTTATCAATCATTTTGTTGATGCTTCCATATGTCTGAAGGGAAGGGAGACGTAGCCCCATTTTACCTAAAGTATAGTTTTTACCATAGATCTTGCTTCCTTCTATAGAAATACTATCTATCTTATAAACATTGGAATATATGGGATTTACGCGTTGCCTGAGGCGATCAAATGAACGTTTAGGCAATTGATCAAGTATTTGGGTATATTTCAAACCTTCCACATAGCCGCTGTCCAGAATTTTTTTCTTATCGTCATAGCTTGTAGCAGACATCCCTTTCAGATTGGGTTTGATATTGATGTCTGTATACTTATATTGTTTTCTTGTATCCTTTTTTATCCCAAAATCAATAACCTGGTTCAGGATGGCAATAATATTGTTTAAATCCTCTCTTTTTGAAAGATCCTGGTTCAGGTCCACTCCAATAACAATATCGATTCCTTTGTCCTTTAATGGCTTTGACGGATAATTGACCGTCATAGCTCCATCAATATAAATACTGTCTCCGATTTTAACCGGATCCATTAATGATGGAAATGCAGAACTTGCCATAATAGATTGTACAAGATCCCCTTTTTCAAAAATCTGCATATTCCCACTTTCCAGATTGGTAGCTACACAAAAAAAGGGAATCGGTAATTTGGAAAAATCTTCTATATTGGAAACATTTTTAAAAAGCTCTTTCAGTAAGTATACATTTCGCTGTCCGGTACTGATGGAAGAGGGAAGGGTTATCTTGCCATTCTTTAGCGGAATGGATAAAAGGTACTTATCTACGGATTTATTAAAAAAGCTGGCTTCCTGCCGGGATTTAGGATCCATAATCAGAGAATAAAAATCGGTATCCATAACGATTTTTTCTATTTCTTTACCGGAATACCCTGAAGCGTATAGTCCACCTACAATGGCACCCATACTTGTTCCTCCGATATAATCTATTTTTACTCCTAATGAGTCTAACACCTTAAGTACTCCGACATGAGAAAAACCTTTAGCTCCACCACCGGCAAGCGATAGCCCAATTCTAGGGTTTTTCGGGATCACTAAATTCTTTTTTACCTGGGAATGGATCAAAAGCAATTGGAATACGAAGAGAAGAGTCAGGAGTTTTCTCATAGTTAATCTTTTATATAAATCCGTTTCACCCGGGGTGAAATGGAGGTTAATACTTCATAGGTTATCGTTTTGCAGTAGCCTGCGAATTCTTTTAAACTTGGTTTTGCGTTAAAGACGGTAACAGTGTCACCCTCTTTTACATTAGGAATGTTTTCAATATTGATCATCATCATATCCATACAGATATTTCCAACAATAGGAGCAAGCATTTTATTAACGCCTAAGTTTCCTACCTGGTTTCCTATTAATCTTGGGATACCATCTGCATAGCCAACGGGAACGGTGGCAATTTTAGTAGGATGATCTGTTTTAAATTTTCTGCTGTATCCTACAGATTCTCCGTTTTCAACCATAGATATCTGAGAAATTACGGTTTTAAAACTCACTACAGATTGTAATTGTTTCTGTACTTCGCCGTCAGGAGATTCTCCAAGCATTCCGATACCGATTCTCACCATATCATATTGATGTGCGGTATAGCTGGTAATGCCTGATGAATTTAGAATATGACGGATAGGAGTGTAGCCCAGCTTTTCTATCAGATAAGTGGAGTTCTTTTCAAAAATGTCCAGCTGCTTAAAGGTAAATTCCTTTTCTTCAGGCATATCGGATGAAGATAAATGACTGAACAGGCTTTGTACTTTAAGATTTCTTCCACTTAAAGTTTCACTCAACAGATCTAATTCAAAATCTTTAAAACCAAGACGGTGCATTCCCGTTTCCAGTTTTATATGGATAGGGTATTTTTTATCATACCCTGATTTCTGCACTGCTTCATAAAATAAATCCAATACCCTGAAACTATAGATTTCTGGCTCAAGGTTGTATTCAATAATGGTCTGATAACTGTGCTGCTCAGGGTTCATTACTATAATAGGAGTGGTTATCCCTTTTTTACGAAGCTCAACACCTTCGTCAACATATGCTACTCCAAGATAGTCGATATGATGATGCTGTAAAAACTCAGAGACTTCATAACTTCCTAATCCATACGCATTGGCTTTTACCATAGCCATCATCTTGGTTTCCGGCTTGAGCAATGATTTGTGATAATTGATATTGTGCAGAATGGCATTTAGATTAACTTCTAAAACGGTGTCATGCTTTCTGAGTTCAAGAATATCTTTCAGCCTTTCGATTTCGAATTTTCTTGCTCCTTTCAGAAGAATAATCTGGTTTTCTATTTCAGAAAGGTGTTTACTTTCAATGAGTTCTCTGGTATCAATAAAAGTATAGGTTTTAGATTTAAATAATTCACTAAATTTTGATATTTCATCACCGATCAGAAAAACAGAATCAAAATTTTGTTCATTCACCAGTTCAGAAACCTCTTCATACAATTCTCTGGAATTGGCACTCACTCCTACAATATCCGTTAAGACTAATGATTTCTTTGGTTTATTGTATTCATTCAGAAATTGCAGGGCAGTCTTGAGAGAATCAAGGTCAAGATTAAAAGAATCGTTAATAACAATATTATTCTTAATTCCTTCAATCGCTTCAAGCCTCATTTCAACGGCTTTTAAAAGGTTGATTTTTTCGACGATCTTTTTATTTTCGATATGTAACTCCTTTAAGACGGTAATAAGCGCCAGAGCATTGGTTAATGTAGCTTCGTCTCTCTGATGGGCCGGAAAACTGATTTCTTTACCAAAATATTGAACAATAATTTGCTCATCCCTGGAAATATTGTTTTTGATGAAAACCTGATTTTCTTTTTTAAGTCCGTAGGAAATTAATTTTTTATCTGAATATAATTTTTTTATTTTTTGACATACCAGGAGGTTGTCTCCGTTATAAATAATGACTTCGGAATTTTTAAAGAGCCTGATCTTTTCATCCACAAGTTCCTCCTCCGAGGAAAAGTTGGCCGCATGGGCAGTTCCGATATGAGTTAATAAACCGATTTGCGGATGAAAAATATTTTCCAGTTTATCCATCTCATCAGGCTGAGAGATTCCGACCTCAAAAATTCCAAGCTTATGGGTATTGTTGATTTGAAGCAGGGAAAGAGGCAGACCGATTTGTGAATTAAAACTTTTGGGGCTTTTTACTGTTGGAAATTCATTCCACAGACATTGATAAAGCCATTCTTTTAAAATGGTTTTTCCATTACTTCCCGTAATTCCGATAGATTGTAATTGGGCATTTTCAAAATGATATTTGGCTAATTTTTGAAGAAATTCTATGGAATTTTCAACAATGATCCATGTAATATTTTCGAATTGGGGATCATAATGTTCGGAAATAATGATACTGATACCTCTGTGAATGGCAGCTTCAACAAATTTTTCACCGGAATTTTTATGGGTGTTGATAGCAATAAAAGCAGTATTTTTTGTGGAATAAATAATCCTGCTGTCGAAAGCTATATTTTTAATCGTTAAATTTTTATCACCCATTACCTGTGCGTTGGTGATTTCTGCAATATGTTGTACGGTATAGTTCATTGGTACCCTTTCTCCTTATTTTAAGCGAAATTGCAAAACCGTAAAACTGTTAAGAAGTGACTTATTATAAGACAACTCTTTTTGAAATTTTATGGCTGCTTTTCCCTTTCATTTTTATAGTAAATATAATGTTATGTTTTGTTACATTCAGCCTTTTTGCCGTTAGCTATTTTTGCTACTTCCTTTTCGAAAGCACTTCGTCAATAAAAACCCGGCGGCTTACAGCTTCATAGCTTTCCGTTTCACCCAATTCCACAAGATCATCTCCTTTTGAGGTTCTCATGGAATAATTGGCGAGATTCCCTGTTCTCTTACAAATAGCATGCACTTTTGTAACATATTCTGCTGTAGCCATGAGATTGGGCATGGGACCGAACGGACGTCCTAAAAAATCCATGTCTAACCCTGCAACAACTACTCTTACGCCGCTATTGGCAAGCTGATTGGCAATATCAACAATGCTTTCATCAAAAAACTGTGCTTCATCTATTCCTACCACATCACAATGGGAAGCCAGCAGGAGAATTTCATTGGGATTTTCTACTGCGGTACTGCGTATTTTATTCTGGTTATGGGAAACCACATCCTCTACAGAATACCGTGTATCCAGCTTTGGTTTGAAAATTTCCACATTTTGCCCCGCCATTTCTGCTCTTCTTAATCTCCGGATCAATTCTTCTGTTTTCCCCGAAAACATAGAGCCACAGATAACTTCCATCCAACCGCTTTGTTTGGAATGATTAATTGTATTTTCTAAAAACATTTGTTAAATTAGCCGTATATTTTTAACATCAAAAGTAAGGAATTTTAATAAGAATCTTATTATGCAAAATATCCAAGATTTAAAGGAAAAGATTTTTTTTGAAGCCAAGAATATCATTGATAATCTGGACAAAATAAACAATGTAGACGAATTACTTTCCAGGCAAGATCTTGTGGATGAGCTTGCTAACAGGATTTCTTTTTTGAAACTGCTGGAAAAAAATATAGAATATTTCATAACTGAAGATTCTTTTCAGCATTTGGAAAACCATAATGTATCTTTTACTTCCACAGATACCGATCATCATGAAGTGACCGAAGAGGAAGCCATTTTTAATAATGAGCTAAACGAAATAGATGAGCATGAACATGAAAATTTCACAAATGAAATTGAAGAAGAAGAGGTTTTCAATCATCAACTGAATGAAATTGTGGAAAACGAACTCCACGAAAATATTGTCAACTTCGTAGAAGAAAACCATGAGGAAAGCAACCAGCAAAAAAAGTCTTATCAGGAAACTACCGAGGAAGAAGCGATATTCAATAATCAGTTGAATGAGATTGATGAAAGCGAACGGGTTGTTCATTCAGGAGCAGTTTTCAGCTTTATAGATGAGGAAAAGATTCTGGCTGACTCAACGCCTGATTCGGACGAAGATATCAATGAGGATATGTTTAATGAAAACGTAACCGAGGAAGAAGCAATATTCAATAATGAACTGAATGAAATAGATGACGATGCGGCTGAATCGGAAGTAAAGGCAAAAGAGGAAACCATTCCTGAATCTAAACTTACTGAGACTATTCCAAGTATTTTTGATACTGAAATGCTGGAAGATGAAATCCTCATTGAAGAAAGTGAAGAGCAGTTTGTTACTGCCAATATCTCTATAGAGCAGGGAGAAATGGCTACTGAAACCTCCAATGTAGACAATATCCTGAGCGAAATAAAGAATGATCATGCAACGGAAGAGGTAAAAGAAGAAAGCATTCTTGCCGAAGTGTATGACAGAAGAAAAATTATAGAAATAGACAAACCTGTTCCGGAAGAAACAGATAAACATGCTTCTGATAAAAGTTTTGAAAACTTAGAAGAATATAATCAGGAGAAAAAAATAAAATTAGCCAATATCAAAGGACTGAAAATCGTTCAGAGTCTTTTTGATGATGATCATTTGGAAAGGAAAATTCCTGAAGAAAAACAAAATCCTTTAGCCAAAGAAGACACAGGAAGTATTCTGAAAACTAATGTTCCTACCCAATACATGGAATCGGAAAAGCCGAAACCTGAATTTAAACTGGATCTGAATGACAGAATTGCCTTTTCAAAAATGTTGTTTGAAGGAAGCCAGGCTGACCTGAATGATACAGTGGCCCAGCTCAACCATTTTAAAACACTGGAGGAAGCCAAAGAGTATCTGAGTGATCTTTATTATGAAAGAAAATGGAATAAAGTGGATGAATATGCACAGAGACTTTGGATATTGGTAGAAAATAAATTCTTATAAATTTGAGCGGAATCCTTTATTTTGTTCCCACACCCGTAGGGAACCTTGAAGATATGACTTTCAGGGCAGTGAATGTCCTTAAAGAAGTAGACTATATTTTATGTGAAGATACCAGAACTTCGGGAATACTTTTAAAACATTTTGAAATCTCCAAACCTTTGAAATCATATCATTTGCATAATGAACATCAGGCAACAGAGAAAGTAATCACAGACCTTAAAAACGGTCAGAATATCGCCATCATTACTGACGCCGGAACACCCGGAATTTCAGATCCGGGATACCTTTTGGCTAAAGCGGGAGCAGATCATAATATTGAAATGATATGCCTTCCGGGAGCTACAGCCCTGATTCCGGCTTTGGTAGTTTCAGGACTGCCTAATAATGAGTTCCTGTTTGCCGGATTTTTACCCCAGAAAAAAGGGCGGCAAACCAGGCTGAAACAGCTTGCTGAAGAAAAAAAGACGATTGTTCTCTATGAAAGTCCTCATAAGATTAATACAACTTTGGAGCAGATTAAAGAGTTCTTTGGAGAAGAAACAAAAGTGAGTCTAAGCAGGGAAATCTCTAAAAAATTTGAAGAAACTAAACGAGGGACTATCAATGAGTTAATTGAATTCTCCAAGAGTAAAACTTTAAAAGGAGAAATTGTTCTTATTGTCAATAATTCTATTTAATTATTCTTGAAAAAATTAGTATTTGTTTTGTGTTCTATAGTTTGTACAGCACAGACTAATCAATACACCAGGATTCTTTTATCCAAAAAAACAGGAAAGACAGTAACCTCATATTCTGAAGGATATGGTACAGTGTATGATCCTGATTCAAAAAAAGGAAGTATTGTAGACTCTTTGGGGGCCATTACCTTTGAATCCCCTTATAAAGGAAGCATATCTCATATTTTCAAAAACAGGTTTATTTTAAAATCTGAAGATAATAACAAAGTAAAATCAGCAATTATTGATGAAAAAGGAAATGAGATTATTCCATTGGACAATCAGGATTTCGATACCCCCTGGCAGAGTGAAAAATGGATTATTGTTTCCAAAGAACGGAAGGAGGCTGTGTATGATTATAATGGAAAGGAAATTATTCCCTATTCAGAAAAAATAAGACTTTCGGGGAAGGACAGGTTTTTTGTTTTGAAAGATAAAAAATGGCTGTTATATGATGATAAGGGTAAGCAGCTTAACGGGAGGGAATTTAAAGATGCCTACAGTTTTGAAAACGGAAAAGCATTAATCATCAATGAAGAGGGGCAGAGTGAGATTATCGGGCTGAATGGGGAAACGCTGCATACATTTTCAAAAAAGGTTCAGGATATCAGTGCCTATCCATATCTGATTACTAAAAATAATGTGACCGGAAAGTATGGGCTGATTGATATACAGGGAAATACTTTAGCGGATGAAATCTTTAAAGATATTACCCCGGAATATTTTGGTAAAAAAGAGTATATCTACCTGACCAAAAATAATAAAACAACGGTTTTTAACAAAAAAGACCAAAAACTTTATCCCAGCAGTTTTACCTATTTAAACCCTTTGCTGAATAATCTGTTCGCAGTGTATAATGAAAAGTCTAAAAAGACAGGAATTGTAGACCTGCAGGGAAGTATAATTTTCCCTCAGGAATATGATTTTATTAAAGCATTTACAGTTTCAGGAAGGGAGTTTATTTATCTTAAAAAAGGAAGAGAAGAACAGCTTCTGGACAAGACACTCAAAAATATTATAGGTGAAGGAACTGAAATCCTTGGATTTTATCCGGATAATCTGGTCATAAAAAAAGAAAATACGTACTATACATTTTCAGTATCCGACCAGTCTGTAATTGAATTAAAAAATATCCGGTACATTAAGAACCAGGACTTTGAATATTTTAATCCGCTTAACCTGTATTCAAAGCCTCTTGTATGCAAAAACAGTGACAACCTTTTTGGGGTCCTGAATGGGAAAGGAATGGAAATTGTACCTTTTGTGTATGAAGATATTATTGCTTTTGAAAATTCTGAAAACGAAATTGTTGTAAAAAAAGAGGGAAAGTATGGTGTTTCAAACTTCCAGAATGAACCATTGAGAGAGATTGTTTATGATAAGTATTTTTGGATGAAGGAAGTCTTGAGATTGGAAAAAGATAAAAAATCAGACTTCATTTATTTCACAAGATTTAGAGACAGATCAGAACAGCTTCAATAAAACAACAAAAAATAAATAAAATAATACAGTATTTTAATGATTTAAAGGTATTGAATGACAATTTATAATATCTTTGCAAACCGTTTAATTCTGAAAAGGAATTATGATACTAAGTAAGTCAGCTGTCACTGGCTGAATGAGTTATAAAAAAATAATCGTCAAGAGATATGAAATTATTAGAAGGAAAAGTAGCACTAATTACCGGAGCTACAAGAGGAATCGGGAAGGGTATTGCTGAATTGTATGCTCAACAAGGGGCAAAAGTAGCATTTACTTATGCCGGTTCTGTAGACAAAGCTAAAGAATTAGAAGCAGCTTTAAGTTCTGTAACCCAAATCAAAGGATATCAGTCTGACGCATCAGATTATGATGCTGCTCAAAAATTGGTAGAAGAAGTAATGGCAGAGTTTGGACAGATTGATATTCTGGTAAATAATGCAGGGATTACAAAAGATAATCTATTATTGAGAATGTCTAAAGAAGATTGGGATCAGGTGATTAAAGTAAACCTTGATTCAGTTTTCAACCTTACAAAAGCGGTGATCAAGCCGATGATGAAGGCAAGAGCAGGTTCTATCATTAATATGACTTCAGTAGTTGGTATACAGGGACATGCAGGACAAGCCAATTATGCCGCATCTAAAGCCGGTGTTATCGGATTTACAAAATCTGTAGCCTTAGAATTAGGATCCAGAAATATCAGATGTAATGCTATTGCTCCGGGATTTATTGAAACGGAAATGACTGCTGTTTTAGATGAAAAAATAGTTCAGGAATGGAGAGAAGGGATTCCGATGAAGAAAGGAGGAAAACCAGTTGACGTAGCCAATGCCTGCGTTTTCTTAGGAAGTGAAATGTCATCTTACATTACCGGACAGACGCTTAACGTAGACGGAGGAATGTTAACTTAAAAATATAAAGAGGCCTTACAATTTGTAAGGCCTCTGTTATTATTTTCCGGAATCTGCTTTATCAGCAAAATCTTTGAGGGGATCAATTAAAAACCTGGTTTTCCTGCTCCTGGACCCTGATAAATGTAGTTCGTTTAGAAAGTTCCTTCAATTGGGAAGCTCCCACATACGTACACGTAGAACGTACCCCACCTAAAATATCTTTCACGGTTTCCGAAACAGGACCCTTATAGGCTACTTTTACAGTTTTTCCTTCAGAAGCACGGTATTCTGCTACGCCTCCGGAATGTTTATCCATAGCTGTTTTAGAGCTCATCCCATAAAATAAACGGTATTTTTTACCATTTTCTTCAATCATTTCTCCGCCGCTTTCATCATGGCCGGCAAACATTCCGCCCAGCATCACAAAATCTGCGCCACCACCAAAGGCTTTCGCTACGTCTCCGGGAACTTTACAGCCTCCATCCGCGATGATATGGCCGCCTAATCCATGAGCAGCATCAGCACACTCAATAATAGCAGAAAGCTGAGGATATCCCACTCCTGTTTTTACACGGGTAGTACACACTGAGCCTGGCCCTATTCCTACTTTAATAATATCTGCCCCTACCAGCAGAAGCTCTTCTACCATTTCTCCTGTAACCACATTGCCGGCAATAATGATTTTATCCGGAAAATTGGCCCTTGCCCGCTTCACAAAGTCAACGAAATGCTCAGAATAACCATTTGCCACATCTATACAGAGAAACTCGATTTTCGGATGCTTTTCAAGGATGTGCCTGATTTTTTCTTCATCAGCTTTTCCCGTTCCGGTGCTTAGGGCAATATATTGATGGATACTTTCCGGCTGGCTTTCCAGGAAACGGCTCCATTCCTCAGGAGTATAATGCTTATGAATGGCAGTGATAATCTGTTCTTTAGCTAGCTCAGCGGCCATTTCAAAAGTTCCTACCGTATCCATATTGGCAGCAATCACCGGAATACCTTTCCATTTTTTCTTGGTATGTCGGAATGTAAATTCTCTTTCAAGATTTACTTCTGAACGGGATTTTAATGTAGACCGTTTCGGACGGAACATTACATCCTTAAACCCCAGTTTTATGTCATATTCTATGCGCATTTTATAATTATTTATCAGAATAAAGGTAGTAAATATTCTGAAATGGATTATTTTTGAGGCAATGGATTTTCCTGTAACTTTTCATATTTTCGGTAAAACGGTTCTTGCTCATCCTCTATTTGAAGCGGTTGGAATGTTTTTGGGAATGCGCTATTATTTCTATCTTAAGCGGAAATCCAAAGAGAAATTGTCTTTCAACACTTCTGCTGCAGTTTTAATCGGAGCTACAGCAGGCGCTTTAATAGGCTCCAAATTAATCGGAAACCTGGAAAATCCTTATGTCCTGTTTGAAAACTTCAGTATTCGGAAATTCTGGTCTAATAATACGATTGTTGGAGGCCTTGCCTTTGGGCTGATCGGGGTAGAGCTGGCGAAAAAAATAGTACACCACAAGGAAAGTACAGGAGATCTGATTGTTTTTCCCTTAATGTTTGCGATGATAATAGGAAGAATAGGCTGTTTTCTTACAGGAATCTATGAAGAAACCTATGGCATTCCCACCAGATCGGTCTTTGGGATGTACCTGGGTGATCAGTACCTGAGACATCCGGTTGCCCTTTACGAAATCGGGTTTTTAATGATGCTTTGGATTGTACTGCAATATATTCAGAATCAGAAGAAACACCGTTCCGGTTTTATCTTTCAGCTGTTTATGCTGAGCTATTTTATCTTTAGATTCTTTCTGGATTTTATCAAACCCCGGATAGAAATCATAGGAAATCTCGGCACCATTCAGCTGGTATGTTTATGTGTTATTATTTACTACATTTATCAGATTAAAAACACCCGGTCTTTATATTTAAAATATTCAAGATGAAAACTTTAACCATTTTAGAAGCTGGCAACCTTGCCGGAGTTGTCATTATGATCATTGGAATAATCATTTTAGGTGCCTTATTTATTTCGGTGATCGCTACCTTCGTAGTGAAACTCATTTATGAGTGGAAGGGAGACAGGAAATTCAGTAAAAAACAATTTATACAAACCATGTTAATATGCCTGCTGGTCTGTGGTCTGATCAGCGGATATATCTGTGGTGGAGGATTTTAAAACTTAATTATGCCCATAAGAAATTATACTTATTACGATTATACAATCAGCTTGTGCCCGGAATGTCTTAAAAGGGTGGGAGCAAAAATCATCATAGAAGATGAAGCTGTTTTTATGACTAAAAGATGTCCGGAGCATGGTTTTTTTAAAACCAAAATAGCTTCAGATGTTCATTACTACAAAAACATCCGGAATTATAATAAAGCTTCAGAGATGCCCCTTCATTTTGGAACGGATGTAGAATACGGGTGTCCCTATGATTGTGGGCTTTGCGTAGATCATGAGCAACACAGCTGTCTTTCGATTGTGGAAGTTACAGACCGGTGTAATCTGACCTGTCCTACCTGTTATGCCATGTCTTCTCCGCATTATGGCAGTCACAGAAGCCTGGAGGAAATAGAAGCCATGTTTGATGTCATTGTAAAGAATGAAGGCGAACCTGATGTTGTTCAGATCAGTGGAGGAGAACCAACCATTCATCCGGAGTTCTTCAAAATTATGGATATCGCAAAATCCAAACCCATTAAACACCTGATGCTTAATACCAATGGGATAAGGATTGCCAATGATCCTGGTTTTGCAGAAAAACTGGCTACTTATGCTCCCGAATTTGAGGTATATCTTCAGTTTGATTCTTTTAAGCCGGAAGTACTGGAGGATTTCAGGGGAAAAGACCTTACCTCTGTCCGTATGAAAGCTCTTGAAAAGCTGAATGAACTTAATCTTTCCACGACATTAGTTATTGTTCTGCAAAAAGGAAAAAATATTGATGAAATCGGGAAAATTATTGAATTTGCGCTGAAGCAGAAATGTGTAAGAGGAATTACGTTCCAACCGGTGGAAATAGCAGGAAGAAACAGGGATGATTCTGCGCGGGAGAAAATTACATTAACGGAGGTCCGGCAAGAAATCCTTAATCAGTTTCCACTTTTAAATTCAGATGATATCATTCCGGTTCCATGCAACCCTGATGCGCTGGCAATGGGCTATATATTAAAACTTGGAGGTGAAGTTATTCCCTTGACACGGTATATTAATCCTGCAGACCTATTGAACAATGAATCCAGAAATACGATTGTCTATGAACAGGATACAGGACTTCATATGCAGTTGCTTGATATATTCAGTACAGGGATTTCTGTAGATAAAGTAAAGCCTAAAGTGAACCAGTTATTGTGCTGTCTTCCTGAAGTATGTGCCCCTGATTTGGATTATGATAATCTGTTCAGAATTATTATTATGAATTTTATGGACGCCCATGATTTTGATGTTCGTGCTGTAAAAAAATCATGTGTTCATATCGTCAACAAGGATTTGAAGCTAATTCCGTTTGAAACCATGAACCTTTTCTACAGGGATGATAAAAAAAGTTATTTAGAAGAACTGAGAAAAGAAGATAAGGTATTATTCTAACATAGAAGTAAATTGGTCTTTCTATTGAATTTCTATATTTTTACGCGTAAACATCTGTGATTATCTGCAAAAATCTGTGATTAATCAAAGAATTTAATTTTCCCACTTCACAGATGATTGCACATAAATGAAATCTGTGTTATCTGTATAATCTGCGTGAGATAAAAAAAGCGTGAAATTTGATTTCACGCTTTTCTATTTTAAATAACAGTATTATTTAGACTCTTTTACAGTGTCAAAAACCATTACTTCTTCCAAGGTTTTCATATATTCATACGCAGTAAGATCAAACTTCACGGGTACGATAGAAATATATCCGTTTGCCAAAGCCGTTTCATCTGCATCTTCAGATTCATCCATATTGTTGAAATACCCTGTAAGCCAGTAATATTTTTTACCATGCGGATTTATTCTTTCATCAAAGCTTTCTTCCCATTTCGCATGAGCCTGTTTACAGACTTTTACTCCCTTGATTTCTTCTGCAGGAAGCTTCGGGATATTAACATTAAGAACTATTCCTCTAGGCATTGGATTTTCCAATGTTCTTCTTACAATATTCTGAATATATTCTTTAGCCTGGGTAAAATCTGCTTCCCAGCTGAAATCAAGTAATGAAAATCCAATGGCAGGAATGCCTTCTACTCCTGCTTCTACAGCCGCAGACATGGTTCCTGAATAAATGACATTAATTGACGAGTTGGCTCCATGATTAATTCCCGAAACGACAATATCAGGTCTTCTTTTCAGGATCTTATCAAGAGCCATCTTTACACAATCCACGGGTGTTCCGCTACAGGAATAGTCAGTCTGGGGACCATCAAGAGTGACCTCTTCATAGCTTAAGGTAGAATTAATGGTGATGGCATGACCTTTTCCGCTTTGAGGAGAATTTGGAGCTACTACAACGACTTCTCCGATTTCATTCATAAAATTAATTAGATTCCTGATGCCGGGCGCTGTAATTCCATCATCATTAGTAACCAGAATAAGTGGTCTTTCCATATAGTATTTAAATTTTTTAATATTACAGGATTGTTTGTTCATTTTTTTGAATAGAACAAAAGAAACCTACCTACAAATGTAGTTAAAAATAACCTGTTATAAAATATTCAATGTATTATAAACAGGTGTGTTATCTAAAAAAATGAGTCGGGAAAGTAAAAGACAGGAGATGGAATAGCGGATATAAGGTAAAAAAAACATCAGTACTCCACAGATGCTTTATTTTCTGGATAATATCGATATACTACAGCTGAAATAAAACATCTGTTAAAGCCTGATATTAAAATCGGATGAATTTTTTGATGATAAACTGAATTAATCAAGTGGCTTCCTGCCTGTAATGATATTATAAAGAATCACAACAATGGCGATTATCAGCAGAATGTGTATTAAATATCCTGTACTGATTCCCGGAATTACTCCTGCAATTCCTAAAAGCCAAACAACGATGCAGATTACTGCGACTAACCATAATAGACTTCTCATGACAATACAATTTAAAGTTATATGATTAATTACCAGCATATTTTATGCCTTTTATAGTATAAATTATATTTTTCTTACATCTTATTTTTGATTTTTAAATAAAAATTAACTCGTTGTAAAGTAAAACAGGCGGCAATTTACAGCCTTGTTATCCAGATAAAAGCTCCTGATCATAGGATATGTTTGAAATAGTGCTTATTATTTTAATAAAAATAGCCAAAACTATTCGGTATTTATAAATAAGGTATTAAATTTGATCGTTTGTAACAGCACCAGCAATATTGCTACTAATTACAATACTTAGATTAAAAAATAATAAATACAAGACAGTTTATGTGGAAAAATTTCAAACTGAATAAATTTTTACTCCTAATTCCATTAACCAGTCTAATGTTTTGTTTCAACTCGCCAAAGAATGACGATGAAAAGATGCAAACAATAATGGTGAGCGTAAAAAATACACTTTCTTATCTGCATTATAGCCCGAAAACGATTAATGATGCCTATTCGAAAGACGTTTATAAGCATTATTTCGAGTTGGTAGACCCTGCTAAAAGATATTTCCTGCAATCTGATATGGATGAATTCAGCAAGCATGAAACAAAACTTGATGATTACATCAGCCAGGGAGATCTTAGCTTCTATAAGCTCACTATCGACAGATTATATCAAAGGGTGGATGAGATTGATAAAATCACACAGGATATTTTCAGCAAGCCGATCAATTTACAGGAAGATGAAACCCTTACTCTTGAGCCGAAACTTAAAAAGACTCCAGCCAATAAGCAGGAACAGTATAATGAGTGGAAGAAGTTTATTAAATACAATATTCTTCAGGAAATTGAATCAATGAACAGTAAGGAAGAAGCTCAGAAAGAGAAAAAAGATTCCATTCAGAAATATAAGCTTAAAGATACCATCAAGCTGAAAATTTTAACGCCTGATGAGAAAATAAAAAAAGCAACTGATGAAGTGAAAGATCTTGTAAAAGATACCTTTACCAGATTTAAGAAAAGAAAGAAAATGGATTGGTTTACTGTGTATATGAATGCATATACTGAAGTATTTGATCCTCATACCAACTATTACTCTCCAAAAGATAAAGAAGATTTTGATACTCAGTTTACAGGAAAAGTAATTGGAATCGGGGCCATTATTCAGGAGAAAAAAGGAAATCTTTACTTGGGTGCCCTTACCATTGGTGCACCGGCATGGAAATCCAAACAGCTTTCAGAAGGAGATAAGATCTTAAAGGTAAAATCCAAGCCTAAAGATGATGCTGTGAATGTAGTGGGAATGCTGTCTGATGAAGCTGTGCGCCTGATCAGAGGAGAAAAAGGAACCCCGGTTACCCTTACCGTTCAGAAAAAAGACGGTTCGATAAAGGATGTAACTATGATCCGTGAAGAAGTAGCTATTGAAGATACTTTTGCAAGAAGTATTGTAGTAAATGCCCCGAACGGGAAAAAGTATGGCTTTATCAATTTACCAAGCTTCAATGCAGATTTTGAAAACTCTAAAGGAAGGAATGCTTCAGATGATATTAAAAATGAGATCATTAAACTTAAAGCCCAGAATATTGAAGGAATTGTTCTTGATCTTAGAAATAACGGGGGAGGCTCTTTAACGGAAGTAGGGGATATTATGGGGCTTTTCATGGATGCCGGCCCTTATGTTCAGGTAAAAGACGGAAACGGGAAAATACAGACCTTAAAGAACAAATATGAAGCTCCGATCTGGGCAGGTCCTCTTGTGATCATGCAAAATGAGCTTTCAGCATCAGCGTCAGAAATTTTAGCAGGTGTAATGCAGGATTATGGCAGGGCTATGGTCATTGGATCCCCACAATCTTTCGGAAAAGGTACCGTACAGACATTTGTTGACCTGAACAGATTCCTGAATACGGAAGATGATTTTGGTTCTTTAAAGCTTACTATACAGAAGTTCTATAGAGTGACTGGAGAATCTACACAGAGAAAAGGGATTGTTTCCGATATACAGATGAAAGACTTCTTTACCTATGCTGAGGTAGGAGAGCGCTATGATGATTTTGCATTAGCATGGGACAAAATTCCGGCTACAAAATTCCAGAAACTGAATTATTTCAATATTCAGGCACTGGAAAAGGCAAGTGCAGACAGAATGGCTAAAAACAGTAATTATCAGCTGTTACTGGAATCTGCCCAGTGGAGGGAAAAACTGGATAAAGAAGAAACAATTACGCTGAATATCAATAAATTCAATGAGCTGATGAAACACAGAAAATCTCAGATTGAAAAATTCAAGGCTTTAACCAAATTTGAGAATGGGCTTCAGTTTGTGATGTATCCAAGTGAAATAGAAAGAGAGAAAAAAGATGAAGCTTTCAAGAAAAAATCTGAGATGTGGATTAAAAATCTTAAAAAAGATCTTTATCTCCAGGAAGCAATGAATATTGTATCAGATATGGGAGCAAAATCATAACATAAAAAATCCGCTAATGAAAATTAGCGGATTTTTTATTGTAACAGAAAGATTACTTAATTTCTACACATCCCACACGTCCGCCTGCATTTCCTGTAGGCTGGGTATGGAAATCATCCGCTGCGGCATGTACAATAAGGCCTTTCCCGATAATGTTTTTAGACTCATCGGTACAGCCTATACACCATTTATCGGTCTTGAAAGTTAATGTTGCATTTCCGTTCTGGTCAGCAACTAAATTTCCGATGTCTCCCATATGGAAGTGTTCAGCTCCCCATTTTCCATGGTCGTTTTTAGAAGGATTCCAGTGTCCTCCTGTAGAAGTGCCGTCTGCTGCAGAACAGTCTCCTTTTTCATGAATGTGTACTGCATGGATTCCAGGAGTAAGATTGGTGATATCCAACTTCATGATCACTTCATTTCCCTGTTGGGTAAACTTTGCTGTTCCTCCGGTTTGTGTTCCGCTCTTGGCGTTTACGGCATACGTTTTTGTTGTACCGCATGAAGCGGCTAAAAATGCGCAGCCTGCCAATAATGCTAATGTTTGTACTTTCATTTTAAATGATTTAAAGTGATTTTTATGATAAATTTATAAAAGATTTTCCAAAGGGCTTTATGATTTGATGCTTTTTTCATGAGTAAAGCCGGAATAAGCTTCGTTTCAAAAGGATAAAGATGAAGGTTAAAAAAGAATTTTTTATTTCCTTCACGATATTTTTTTAATTTTAGTAAAAAATAGAATAGCTCCAGTTGTAGGATTTCATTCCCCGGTAAACATATGGTCATTTTATATACTTTTATCAGCGAAGACAAGCATCAGGATCTTGTATGCCGGTATTTAAATACTTTTTCCGAAGCTTTTAAAAATAAAATCCTGAAATACAGGAGATGGCAGGATGCTCAACTTTCACTTCTGGGAAGAGTCCTGTTACGACACGGATTGAAAAGCTATTACAATATTGAGGATGCTGAAATTGGCTTTTTATCCGGTCATAAACCATTCCTGAAAGAGCATAATATTTACTTTAATATATCACATTCCAAAAACCTGGTTGCCTGTGCTATCTCGGATTTTCCTGTTGGAATCGATGTTGAATTTTCTGACCCTTCGATTAACTATCAGGATTTTAAATTTCAAATGACACCGGCAGAATTTGAGAACGTTGATGGTTCTGCTGACAAAATCAATACTTTCTTTACCTATTGGACAGAAAAAGAGGCGGTGATAAAAGCGCATGGTGACGGCATGATGATTCCTTTGGACTCTTTTGAAATTTTACATAATGAGTGCAGTATTGATGGTAAAAAATTTTTTACAAAAAAAGTTTTTATTGATGAACAATATCTTAGCTGTATTGCCTCAAATGACCCGGTCATTAAAACTAAAGAGATTATTCTGGATAAGTTTTCAATGTAAAAGGTTTCAGTCCCTCCCAACTGAACAAACGATCCTTCCGGGAACTGTTCAGAAAAAAGAAGTTGTAGCTGTATCCAGTGATTTCCCACTCGGGAACAAAAGAATGCCTTTCAGTAATATTTTTTTTACAGGAGTAGTTTTTCAGATTATTTTTGATCCGGAAAACAATAACACCTATGAAAACACTAGGGCAAAAAATACTGCTTCTGATTTTTTTTCTGGCTTTTATGATGGGATATGCCCAGATAAAGATATCCGGTAAGGTGATCTTTAAAAACAAAGGAATCAATGAAGTAAATGTTACCTTGAAAAATACCTACGATGGAGCTACTACGGATGCCCAGGGAAATTTTTCTTTCGAAACTGCGGAAAAGGGGACCCATATCCTGACATTTACCCATCCTAAATATGAAGAAGTTGAAAAAAGTATAAATATTGATAGCCAGGAGATTATAGTGAGTGTCCAGCTTAAAGAACAGATCAGCGAAATTGATGCAGTAGTGGTTTCTGCGGGCTCTATTGAAGCCAGTGACAGGAAAAGGGCAACCGCGTTGCTTACTCCCATTGATATTTATACAACCGCAGGCGCAGACGGACAGATTTCTTCAGCTTTAAATTATCTTCCCGGTGTACAAAAGGTTGGAGAATCGGAAGGGCTATTTATAAGAGGTGGCACGGCTACGGAATCTAAGATTTTTATGGACGGGAGTCTCATCAATAATTATTTTTCCAATTCAATACCGGGAATTGCGGGTAGGGACCAGTTTAATACCTCTCTTTTTAAAGGGAATATATTCTCAAGTGGCGGATATTCTGCATTATACGGGCAAGCCTTATCGGGAGCACTGATGCTGGAAAGTGTAGACCTTCCGGATCAAAGCTCATACAATTTCGGGGTTTCTCCTATTTTTTTAAGCGCGGGGTTTCAAAAGCTAGGGAACAATAAAAACTACTCTTATGGAGCTTCTGCGGGCTATTCTCTTTTAAGCCTGATGCAAAAAGTATTTAATTTCAATACTAATTTTATCAGTGCTCCGCAAGGCCTGAACAGTGATTTTAATTTTAGAATAAAAACCAAATCCGGAGGCTTTTTTAAATATTACGGGATGTACAACTCCAATACAATGGGAGTGAAAACGGAGAGTCTGGAATCCGGATATGATTTCGCTTTAGTGAGATTAAAAGGACAGAATACTTATCACAATCTATCTTTCAGACAAAAATTTGGGAAATATCTGTTCAATGCGGGCACATCCTATGCCTATAACAGGTCAGACCTTAAATTTTCTACTGAAACCGACAATGTTGAATCGGGGCAGACAAGACTTTTAACAGACGGAAATTATATCAATTTCAAGGCCGTGCTGGAAAGAAGAATTAATAAAATAAGTGCGGTAAGGGGAGGTTTTGAACTGAATAATGCCGATGAGAAGTTAAGTTTTGAAGCAGTGAACAAGCATTATAAAGATTTGATTTCTTCTGCTTTTATAGAAACTGACCTGGGTTTCAGCAATGCCCTATCCGCAAAAATAGGAATAAGGGCAGAGAATTCATCTTTTTTGGATAAAAGTAATATTGCTCCACGTTTTGCTCTGGCTTACCGTTTTGCCAAGGATTGGACAACCAGTTTTGCTTATGGTCTTTTCTATCAAAACCCCGAGAGCAGATACATTAATGGACCTGCCTATCTTGGATTTCAAAAATCTCAGCACTATATTTTCCAGATCCAAAGGAGCTCAGAAGGCCGGAGCCTGCGTTTTGAGGCCTTTTACAAAAAATATGATGATCTGATTAAAACTTTTACGATAACCCCTGGAAAAGAACAGAATCAGCAGATCCTGACAGCATTCAGCAATGATGGATATGGTTATGCCAAAGGCCTTGAATTGTTTTGGAGGGATAATAAAAAAACATTTGAAAATATAGATTACTGGATTACATACTCCTTCCTGGATTCGAAAAGGGATTTTCTGAATTATCCGATAAGCTTAAAACCCGGTTTTGCTGCTGAGCATACTCTTTCAGCCGTACTAAAGAGATTCATTCCCGAATGGAAAATGGGAGTAAATCTATCCTACACCTATGCCAAAGGACGTCCTTATTACGATATCGTTACTACGGTTGACAATGCAACCCCGGTTAATTATATCAGGAATGAAGGACGTTTAAAGGATTATAATGCTCTCAATTTCAGTATCAATTATCTCCCGAATCTTGGTAAAAAGGGTGCTAAAGCGTTTACTGTATTTGTATTAAGTATTTCCAATATTTTAGGATCAAAGAATGTATATGGATATAATTTTTCTGTAGACGGATCCCGTAGTTCAGCCGTAGTTCCTCCGGTAAATACGTTTGTGTTTGTAGGAGCCTTTATCAGTTTTGGAGTAGATAAAACACAGGATGCTATCAATAATAATTTATAAAAGCATAACTTCGATATTTATTATAACTAACTTTTAAAAAATTATATAATGAAAAAATACATTTTAAGCTTTGCTTTAGTTCTGGTAAGCTTAACAGCTTTTGCACAGGCAGATTATGAAAAAGTTATGACGGAAAAAATTGCTAAAATCGAGACGTGCAAAACCCCGGAAGATTTTCAGGCCCTTGCCAATGATTTTCAGAGAATAGGAAGTAAGGAAAGCTCACAATGGCTTCCTGCATATTATGCAGCTTTTGCCTCCATTCAAAAAGGAAGAGTACTGATGAGAAACGGAAATATGCAGGAACTGGATGCCATAGCTGGTCAGGCGGAAAAGTATCTGGCTACAGCACAAAACCTTGCCGGAGCAGATAATGCGGAAATTCATTTGTTGCGTAAAATGGCTTTTTCCTTAAGAATGATGGTGAACCCACAACAACGGTATATGACTGATGGGGTGAGAGCGGCGGAAGAACTCAATGTAGCTGAAAAACTGGATCCGGCTAATCCAAGGATTGCCCTGATTAAAGCAGAAGATACCTACTTTACCCCGGAACAGTATGGTGGAAGTAAAACAAAAGGAATAGAGCAATTTAAAACGGCATTAGCCAGGTTTAATTCCTATAAACCCAAAACAGCTTTAGATCCCAATTGGGGTAAATCCGAAGCGGAATATTTTATAAGCCTTCCTGCAGAAAAAACTAAATAAAAAAACCAGCCTTCATCCAGTGAAGGCTTTTTTATGCGGTTCGGTTATAAAAACCCGCCTTTCGGTAAGAAATAATTTTTGATACCTTTAATAAAAGCTAATTTTGAGTTAAGAGAACACATCATGAGACGTAAAAATATCATCATTTTACTTTGGATATCGCTGGGAACAACATTGTTTTTCTTTTTGTTTTTTAATCACGAAAAGACTTTCAGGGCTTTTATGATAACCATGTTGCTTTCAGTGATGTACACCTTTGTATTGGGAGTAGGAAACGGAGTGATTAATGAGTTTCTCAACAAAAGATTTCCATGGTCTGAAGCAACCCGGACAAGAGCCGTTTTGAGTATTGTTTCCATCATAATCGGGAATTTTATTCTGGTGTATTTCTGTAATTATATGAATTATGTTGTCATTCAGAAAACTGCCACTGCAGAAGAATTTTTCTCACCGAAATATGGTTTTACCAATTGGTTTATGATCAATATTGCTCTTTTGATCACAGCGTTCCTTCATGCTAAAGGCTTTATGGAAGAACTAAGAAAAACCTCAAGGAAAGAAGTCGTGGAACAGAAGCTTATTGCCAAATCCGCGAATGCTCAGTTTGAAAGCTTAAAAAATCAGCTGGATCCCCATTTCCTTTTTAATTCTCTGAATGTTCTGAGCGCTCTGATTGATGAGAACCCGGGAAAAGCACAAAAGTTTACTGCTTCGATGTCAAAAATTTACCGGTATGTACTTGAACAAAAAGATAAAGAGCTGGTAACCGTAGAGGATGAAATCGAATTTGCAAAAACTTATTGTGACCTCTTAAAAACAAGATTTGAAGACAGTGTAGATTTTGTTTTTGAAATACGCCAGGAAGACCTCCGGAGGTACGTAGTGCCCCTGTCTCTGCAACTGCTGCTGGAAAACTGTATTAAACATAACTTTGCAACATCTTCAAAACCCCTGATCATTAGAATCTTTTCGGAAAATGATACGCTTTGTATAGAAAACAACCTTCAGGTAAGAGAGCAGATCAAAGAAAGTTCAGGCATTGGACTTGCCAATATTGTACAGCGTTATTCCCTGCTTACCAAAAAAAATGTATTCATTGAAAAGTCTGAAGACTATTTTAAAGTAAAACTTCCGGTGCTTTCCAATAAACCTAATATAGTCAGCATTAAACCTGAAAATGAAGACCTGGCGTATGAAAGAGCAAAAAAGCGTGTGAAAGAACTTAAAAGCTTTTATGGAAACCTTACGTCTTATTGTATTGTTATTCCTTTTCTGATTATTATTAACCTTCTTACCAACCCAAAACATATCTGGTTCTATTTTCCGATGTTCGGCTGGGGAATAGGAGTGATCGCTCACGGAGTCAGTGTCTTTGCTATAGGAAAAAATTGGGAGGACAGGAAGATCAGAGAAATTCTTGAAAAACAAAGTAAACGATAAAACTATGAGAAATTTAAGTGAAAACGATATCCGCTACCAGGAAGCAAAAAGAATGGTGAAAAGAATCAAAGGGTTTTATATGTCTGCTTTTATTTATGTAGCAGTAAATATATTCCTCCTGTTTCTTAATTATGAAGGCTTGAAACCCGGGGAAAGCATTTGGCATATAGAGTATTTTATTGTTCCGGTTGTTTGGGGAGCTATCCAGATCTTCTACGGATTTACCGTTTTTTTTCCGGGATTCTTTCTGGGAAAGAACTGGGAAGATAAAAAAATTAATGAGTTGATTGATAAATATGAAGATAGGGTGAAATAAGAAGGAAAGCATACAAGGTAATACACCATTAATAATAAATATAATCCAATGAATGTGCTCCAGGTTTTATTTGCAGTTTCTATGGCCGTTTGGTTTGTCAGTGAATTTTTATACAAAAATATACTGAAGTCCGGCAAGGAAGATAAAAAAGATAAAGACAAATCCACTCTTAATATTTTATGGTTTGCTATTCCTTTTTCCATCCTGGGAGCCGTGCTGGTTTCCCACCTGACCACACTGCCGATTGCCGGTGGAAGCTGGATTTATTATGCAGGAGAAGGGTTTGTTCTTATCGGTATTATTTTCAGATTTATCATTATCAGGTCTCTTGGGAAATATTTTACAGTGGATGTTACCATTAAACAGGGCCATAAAATTAAAAAAGGAGGATTTTATAAATACATACGGCATCCTTCTTATACTTTTTCCCTGCTGACATCTCTTGGGCTTGGCTTATATCTGAATAATTGGCTGTCAATGGCTTTCGCGGTTATTCCCCCGTTCCTTGCTTTTACACACAGGATCAACATTGAAGAACAGGCTCTGATAGAACAATTTGGAGATGAATATATTCAATACAGAAAGAATACAAAGAAACTGATTCCGTTTATCTATTAGTTTAGATCCCGTCTTCTGTTGATATATTACGATTTTGAAATAAATGAATTTTTAAATATAAATGATTATTTGTATTGATTGGTTAATTTTAAAAAACCAAAAACTGCAAATAATGAAAACCTTAGACATCGTTATCTACACAGGGATTATTGTCTGGTCCCTGATCGAATATTATTACCTCAGGTTCCGGCGTTCCGGAAACGGAGATCAAAAAGTAACAGATAAAATAGGTCTTCAAAGGCTTTGGATTATTGCCTGTTTCACACGAATAAATCCGGTATTGATTTCAATACTTATAAAACTTCCTATTAGTGACATCATTGAATTCAGATATTTCGGGCTGGCAGTGTTTATAGGTGGAGTTTTACTAAGAGCATTGGCTATAAGAAATCTTGGAAACTTTTTCACGATGGATCTTACCATTAAAAAGGATCATCTGCTGATAACAAACGGAGTATACAGATACGTCAGGCACCCTTCTTATACGGCAATGCTTATCGGTCTTATAGGAATTGGTCTGGCTTTAAATAATTGGTTATCACTCTTAATAGGCCCTCTTGTATTTTTTCTGGCCTTTGAAAGGAGGATCGCAGATGAAGAGAGAGGTTTGATAGGAAGGTTTGGAAATGAGTATATCCAATATCAAAAAAGGACTAAAAAATGGATTCCTTTTATATATTAGTTAACATAAGAGATACCAGGAACAGGATAATGGGTTATTTTTTTTAAGAATTGTTTCAGTAATTCCAGATTTTTACCATTCGGGAAAAAAAATCTACCGTTCGGTAACATAAAGTTGATGTAAGGCTATTATACAGCCTACCTTTGAATCAGGAAAAAACAGCAATAACCTTTAAAACATTACATTATGGAAATTTTATCAAATAAAGAAACTGCTTCCTATGAAAGAGCAGCAAAAAAAGTAAAAGAATTGAAGAAGTTCTACGAAAACCTTACTTCTTTTTGTATTGTTATTCCCTTTCTGGCCTTTCTGAATCTTATGACTACAACCGGATATTTATGGTTCCTATGGCCGATGTTGGGCTGGGGTATCGGGATAGCATTTCATGCTGTCAGTGTTTTCGGAATTGGAAAAAGCTGGGAAGAAAAAAAGATCAGGGAACTGATGGAAGAAGAAAAAGAAAAACCTTATTATAACTTTAAAAAACCTTAGATCATGGATTACGATACTGCATACGGCAAAGTTCAGCAATTGAAAAAATTCTATAAAAACCTTGTATGGTTCGGCATTGTCACAGCAATTATCATTGGTAATAATTGGCTAGATAACGGGTTTCATCACAGGTTTTTCGGGGGACGTCTTTTGCTTGCCATTTGGGCGATTATTCTTATCATTAAAGCATTTTCTCTTTTTGTTTTAGATGACAAATGGGAAAAGGAAATCTTAGAAAAGGAACTTAAAAAACAAAAGAGCCTGTAGATTTTTAAACCCGGAGTCTTTTAGTTACCTTTATTTTCTTAAAATCTGAAAACCAAAGCCATAGAGAATGATCAAAACAGTGATTATTGAAGACGAGAAGCCAGCTTCAAGGAAATTAGAGAGGATGTTAAGTAACTTTCCTGAAATAGAGGTGGTTGCTAAAATAGAATCAGTGGAAGAAGGGGTAACCTGGTTTTCTGAAAATGAACATCCCCAGCTTATCTTTTCAGACATTGTTCTGGGAGACGGGCTTTCATTTGATATCTTTGAAAAAGTTCCCACCAAAGGTTTCATTATCTATACGACAGCGTTTGATCAGTATACCTTAAAAGCATTTAAATTAAACAGTATCGACTATCTTCTGAAACCAATTCTTGAAGAGGATCTTGCCGGTGCTGTTGAAAAATTTAAATCCTTTATTCCGGCTAATCATGATATGGGATCCCGGGATATCAAGCAGCTGATCAGAAAAGAAAAATCCATCCTTTCAAGAATCCTGGTAAAAATCGGATACAATCTGAAAATTGTTCAGACACACGAAGTAAGCTGCTTTTTCAGTGAAAACAAGATTGTTTATCTTCAGACGGAAGAGCGGGTATATCCTTCAGATTTCACATTGGAAGAGCTTGAAGATATTCTGGAAGATAAAAAATTTTTTCGTGTCAACAGACAGTTTATTATCAATTCTGACTATATAAAAAACATTCATACATCACCTTATTATAAAGTGGATCTCAGTTTTCAGCCCCAGGAAGAAATTACAGTAAGCAGGGATCGCGTTAAAGACTTTAAAGACTGGTTGATAAGTTAATTGTCATCAATTATAAAATATAACCAATGGACCTCATGCTTCTTATTTTAAAATTATTTCTTTTCCTTTTTTATTACTGACGGATAGATTAACGGCTGTAGAATTGTTTTTCATCTCCTCCTTCCCGTAATCAAAACGGATTTATATGAAAATACTGTTTACAGCTACCTGTAATCAATTCTATTAGTCTCAGTGTCTTCGAGCTGTTTTACAATAGACTCCGGAATTTCATCACTGTTTATCGGAAAGCTGATGGAATCTGAAATAAAATTTTTTCTGTCTGCTTTTTGAAAAATCTCAAATAAAGCTATAGGTTCCTGGTTAAAGCTGATGCAGGTGCTTATAAAGTGGAGCTCATGGAGCTTATATTCCGGATTTTTGAGCTTTTCTTTACTATCTTTGATCCGAGAGATAAAATGTCTCTGCCGGATGAAGGTATTGCTGTTCATAATGATAAAGATATAATCCGAATAAGCCGTTACTTTACCAAAATATTTATGGTGATCACCGCCGCTTCTTTCTATAAAAAACTCTCCTGTAGTTTCAGATTTATAAATTTCCATCGCAGAACGCCAGATGCGGTCTTCTTTTTCCTGTAAAGGATTTTCAGGAAGATTTCTGTTATAAGAATACCAGCATCCCACCAGATGATCTAAAAGAGCCGTGTTTGAGCTCACGTTATTCATATCAATTCTGAGATCGTTGAAGTTGAAGGATTCTGTATTGGAATTTATAAAATCAATATACCCTGAATAGCCCAGGACTTTTACAATCAGGCTTAATTTGGCCAGATTAGGTTTGCTTATTATAGAATATTCATTATTACGGTACTTTTTTAGTTTATTGATAACAAGATGCTCATAAAGGTAGTTCGAGCCCAGGAGCTCGGGTTCTTTTTTTATTCCTTTTTCTGAATGATCATTAATAATCAGATCATTGAGTTCCGTGCAGATGTATGACCATTCGGTTTTTGAGACATCTTCCCAGCTATTTTTCTTTAAAAACTGCCTGCTTAGAAAGTTCATAAGCTTCTCAAGATGAAGGATATCCTCTTTTCTCATTTCTTTATTTTTTATTGTAAGACGAATTTAAGGCTTTTATACATCCGGATAAGATATTTGTAAGGTTTTTATATTCTGATTTCAAAAGATATTTGAGTAGAAAATAAATGGTAACACAATGGAAACAAAAATATTTGTAAAAGATCAATCTCTTTGGAACCGGATTCAGGGGTTCTCCTTAGACGCTCCGGATGCTGCTTTTCCTTTTTCAAAGAAGCTGGCCAAAGAAGAAAACTGGAGCCGTGATTTCACAGCAAAAGCGATAGAAGAGTATAAAAAGTTTGTTTATCTCTGCTGTATTCTTCCCAATGGAGCCTCTCCAAGCAAGATCGTAGATAAAGTATGGCATATGCACCTGATCTACACCCAAAATTATTGGGAAGATTTTTGTCCCAATATTTTAAAAAGAAATCTTCACCATCATCCTTCAAAAGGAGGAGTAGAAGATCAATCTAAACATCGGAACTGGTTTATATACACCTTAAAAGCGTATCAGCAAATTTTTTATATGGAAGCACCAAAAGAAATCTGGCTTCAGAATACACCCTATAAAAGAAGCTGGTGGGAAAAATTCAGGATAATTCCGTTATTAGGCATTCTTTTGTTGATGTCATCCTGTCTTGGAGAGATTTTAAGTACAATTACCTCCTTGTTTATTTCACTTATGGTAGCTTTTATTTTTGGTGGGCTGATTGGAATATACCAGGGAAATAATAAACAAGATGATAAAAATGGCGGAAGCTGTGGCGGAAGTAGTTGTAGTGGTGGAAGCAGCTGCGGAGGAGGTTGCGGAGGTGGATGTGGCGGATGCGGGGGTTGTGGTGGATAATCAAGTAAAAATAAAAACTATGAAAAAATTGATCATTCATTTAGTGCCGGGTGTTATTAGCTTTATTTGGCTTTTTTCAAAACACCATACTTTTAATCCGATTACTTTGAAAGGTCCGGACTTTTTACAATTCTATTCAATTCTTTTATTGAGTGTTTATGCCGTAATCCCCCTGTTGAAAATGCTGAGAGAACCTGTTTCAAAAACAGTTTTGTATGGTATAAGCCTGGTTTTTATCTTGGGAATTATAAAGCTGGTGAGGGGATTGATCCTGGGAAAACCAATTGGCTTTTTAGCAATGATATTATTGTTAGAATGTATTGTGGGAATGGTATTTATTCGATCCTGTTTCAAGTATAAAATGAATAAAACAACCCGGAATACAAGATTCCGGATTTGCATATTTGATTTAAGGTTTTTCTGAAGTTTTATCAGAATATATTATGAAATGACACCACTTCCGATAAGCTCTTCGCCGATATACCAGGACGCAAACTGCCCTTCTGCTATAGCAGACTGCGGCTCATCAAATTCCACATAAAAAGCATCTTCAAACTGATAAAGCTTAGCTTTTTGCAAAGGCTGTCTGTATCTGAATCTGGCCATCACATCCATGGACTCGCCGCTTTTAAGCCTCATATCTTCACGTACCCAATGCAGCTCTGAATTGTCAATTTTTAAGGCCTTTTTATAAAGCCCCGGAAAATGACTCCCTTCTCCTACAAAAAGAATATTGTTTTCCATATCTCTGGAAATGATAAAGCAGCTTTCTTTATGCCCCCCGATACCTAATCCTTTACTTTGTCCGATGGTAAAAAACTGGGCTCCCTGATGCTTGCCAATCACTTTTCCATCAGTCTTTTTATATTGGATTTTGGCAGATAAAAACTTAAGCTCTTCTTCTTTAGATGTAAACCCCGGTTTTTCTTCTGAAAATAATGGAGAATCTTTGAAAATTTCTACAATTTCACCCTCATTAGGTTTCAATTGCTGTTGTAAAAACTGAGGCAGGCTTACCTTTCCGATAAAACATAGCCCCTGTGAATCTTTTTTATCGGCGGTTACCAATCCTATTTCTTTAGCAATCTCCCTTACCTGAGGCTTTGTAAGCTCTCCGATAGGAAATAATGCTTTTGAAAGCTGGTCCTGACTCAGCTGGCAAAGAAAATAAGACTGGTCTTTGTTATTGTCTTTTCCCGCCAAAAGATGAAAAATTTCTTTTCCGCTTTCATCAAAAGTAGAATTGACTCTTGCATAATGGCCTGTGGCAACTTTATCAGCACCTAAAGACATAGCTGTCTTCATAAAAACATCGAATTTTACCTCTCTGTTGCATAATACATCAGGATTCGGTGTTCTTCCTTTCTCGTATTCGGCGAACATATAATCAACGATTCTTTCTTTGTAAAGCTCGCTCATATCAATCACCTGAAACGGAATACCCAGCTTCTGGGCAACCATCAGTGCATCATTGCTGTCTTCAATCCAGGGACATTCATCCTCTAAAGTGACCGATGCATCATTCCAGTTTCTCATAAATAAAGCCACTACGTCATGGCCTTGTTGCTGCAGCAAATAAGCTGCAACACTTGAGTCTACACCTCCGGAGAGGCCTACTACTATTTTCATTATTTTCAATTTTACGAAACTCTTAACGGGAGTTCTTAGTTTGACGCGGCAAAAATACAACTAATAAATTCGTAAAAAAACCATATTTTTAAACATTGATAAAAACAATTTTAAATTAAATAACACCATATATGATACTTTTCAACAGCCAGACAGAGATAAAAAAGTGCTGATTGAGGAAGAATCTTTACACAAAATAAAATATTTAAATATGAAAAAGTTTATTATTCCACTGATGTTAATGTTCTTTTCAGGAACAGTTTTTTCCCAGATTTCAGTAGGTACACCAGCCCAGGAAAATAACCGTTGGACTTTCGGAGGAGGAATTGGTTTGGGATTCGGAAGCAACAGCGCTTTTTATCTGCAGGCATCACCGAGGGTAGGATACAGGCTTACCAATGATCTTGAAGGAGGTGTGGTGGGAAGTGTTTCATGGCAGACTTCAGACTATTACAGATCTACGATGTTTGGAATAGGTCCGTTTATCAATTATTATTTTGCCAGATCATTCTATGTCGGGGCCAATCTCCAGCATTATTTTATTAATTATAAAGATAAATACTACGATTATAAATACAACAAGGAAGAAACAGCATTATACCTTGGTGGAGGATATATGCAAAGGATCGGAAATAATTCTTTTATGCAGTTGGGATTAATGTACAATGTTCTCTATAAGGAAAACTCCAGTGTATTTTCAAGTGGACTGATCCCGAATATAGGCTTTGTTGTAGGACTTTAATAGATGCCGGAAGTTACTTTCAGTTATAATACTGACAGTAAACAACAATTTATTTTATTGTAAAGAAGATAAAACAGAGGAATGTTTATTCTTTAGGGTTCATCAGAAATTCCCCATAAAAAACAATAAATTTTATATTATGGTCCATCAATATCAATAGGGGGCGGGCTTTAGCCCGCATAAATCAAATATCCCCATTCCATGGGCTTTAGCCCAAACATAAGAACACCATAAACAAAAAAGCATCGGGAATTCCCGATGCTTTAATCAAAAATTAAATTATTTATTTAAGACTGAGAAGACTTCTCAGCTGCAGATTTCTTGGCTTTCTGTGTTTTTCCGGCTAAACCGTCTTTGGCTTCATTAAGATCAAGAACTACGGTTTCTCCTTCATTCAATTGTTTATTCACCAGCATTTCTGCCAATAAATCCTCAATATATTTCTGGATAGCCCGTTTCAATGGTCTTGCTCCGAAATCTTTATCCCATCCTTTTTCAGAAATAAAGTCTTTGGCTTCTTCAGTCAATTCTACTTTATATCCTAATTTTTCAAGTCTTCCGTACAGCTTATTAAGCTCAATATCAATAATTTTCTTGATATCATCCTGTACAAGAGAGTTGAAGATAATAATATCATCAATTCTGTTCAGGAATTCAGGAGCAAATGCTTTCTTAAGGGCATTTTCAATTGTGCTTCTTGCTCTGTTGTCGGAACTTGATTTCTTAGCTGAAGTTCCGAATCCTACACCATCTCCGAAATCTTTGAGATCTCTTGTTCCGATATTGGAAGTAAGGATAATAATTGTATTTCTAAAGTCGATTTTTCTTCCTAAACTATCTGTAACGTGTCCTTCATCCAAGATCTGCAACAGGATATTGAATACATCAGGGTGAGCTTTTTCAATCTCATCCAACAGAACCACAGCATAAGGTTTTCTTCTTACTGCTTCGGTCAGCTGGCCACCTTCTTCATATCCTACATATCCCGGAGGCGCACCTACTAATCTTGAAACAGCGAATTTTTCCATGTATTCACTCATATCAATTCTGATCAATGCTTCGTCAGAATCAAATAATTCCCTTGCCATTACTTTCGCCAGCTCGGTTTTACCTACCCCGGTTGTCCCCAGGAAGATAAAGGTACCGATAGGACGGTTTGGATCTTTAAGTCCGGCCCTGTTTCTCTGAATGGCTTTTACCACTTTTTTCACAGCATCTTCCTGACCGATCACTTTTCCGTTCAGTTTGCCGTCCATCTGGGCAAGTTTGTCGAGTTCGTTTTTACCTACTTTTGTTACAGGCACCCCGCTCATCATAGAAACCACTTCTGCTACATTTTCTTCCGTTACGGTTTCTTTTTTCTCCTTCACGTCTTTATCCCATTTTTCCTGAGCCGAGTTAAGTTCCATCTGAAGACGTTCTTCCTCATCTTTAAGCTTTCTGGCTTCCAGATAATCCTGGGCTTTTACCGCTTTTTGTTTTAATTCTTTGATGTCTTCGATTTTTTTCTCGAAGTCAATGATTTCCGTAGGGACTTTCATGTTTTTAATGTAAACACGTGATCCTGCTTCATCCATCGCATCAATAGCTTTATCCGGTAAAAAACGGTCTGTTATATATCTTGATGTCAAATTGACACAAGCGGCTATCGCTTCAGGCGTATAAATTACATTGTGATGTTCTTCATACTTGTCTTTGATCTGATTCAAAATCTGAATGGTTTCCTCAATAGAAGTAGGCTCCACCATTACTTTCTGGAATCTTCTTTCTAATGCTCCATCTTTTTCAATATACTGACGGTATTCATCAAGCGTCGTAGCCCCGATGCATTGGATTTCCCCTCTTGCTAAGGCAGGCTTAAACATGTTGGAGGCATCCAAACTTCCTGTGGAACTTCCGGCGCCTACAATGGTATGGAGCTCGTCAATAAATAAGATGACATCCCTGTTCTTTTCCAGCTCAGTCATAATGGCCTTCATTCTTTCTTCAAACTGACCACGATATTTGGTTCCGGCTACTAAACTGGCCAGATCTAAAGTGATCACACGTTTTCCGTAAAGAACCCTGGAGACTTTTTTCTGTTGAATCCTTAATGCCAGTCCTTCTGCAATCGCAGATTTACCAACTCCCGGTTCCCCAATGAGAAGAGGGTTATTTTTCTTTCTTCGTGATAGGATCTGGGAAACCCTCTCAATTTCTTTTTCACGTCCGATTACAGGGTCCAGCTTTCCGTCTCTTGCCAGAGAAGTCAGGTCTCTACCAAAGTTATCCAATGTAGGCGTTTTACTTTTTGCAGAACCTAAATTTCCTGTAGGCTTTCTCATTTGCTCAAATTCTTCTCTCTCATCATCATCATCGTATGCACTCATCTGAGGTGCTTGTCCTGAATTTTTGAGCATAGTCTGATACTCTCTTGAAACACCTTCATAGTCGATGTCATAAGCTCCTAAAATGTTTGAAGTAGGATCCTCATATTTATAAAGAATACCCAAAAGCAAATGAACGGTATTAATTTCATTGCTTTTATATTGCCGGCATTCTAACTCTGCACGTTTAATGGCATGATCTGCCATCTTGGTGAAAGAAATATTAGTAACCTCCTCAGAAATAGGATTAAGACTTGCTGTATTTAGAGTTTCAATTTTTCTTCTGATTTGTGTTAAATCCGCATTAAGGTTTTGAAGGATTTCTTTTGCAGAGTTTTCCGTTTTTATAATACCTAAAAGTAGATGTTCTGTATTGAGAAATTCACTTTTCAGCCTTTTAGCTTCGCTTTTGCTTTGTTTGAACACCTGGCTCAAACCTTGTGAAAACTTATAGTCCATAATATATCTCATTAGAATAAAAGCAACGTTGCTTTTTATTCATTATCTAAATTACAAATATTTTACCAAAAATCAATTAATGACTTTATGGCAGAAAAAATTTTATTATCTTATTGAAAATGATTAAGTTTGTTATCCTTAAAATTTCCCCATGAATCCTGAAATTACTACTTATATTGGATACTCTGCTTCTGTTTTTATCGTACTGAGTTTCATCCTGAAAGATGTAAGAAAAATCAGAGTGGTCAATATGATTGGTTGTATCTGTTTTGTCATTTATGGTTTTTTTAGTGGTCCGTTATGGCCGGTTATCATACCCAACGGGTTGATTTGCTTTATTCAGATGTATCATTTACTGACCGGAAAAAAATCCTGATGAAGAAAAAAATCATTACATCAGCTTTCAGTAATCTGTATACGGATCAGCGCATTGAAAAGGTTTGCAGGACCCTTCATGAAAACGGTTATGAGGTGGAGTTGATAGGAAATGATTGGAAAGGAGCCGAAGAAATGGAACGGCCTTATCCTTTTTCACGAATACATCTGGCTTCAAAAAGCTTAAAGACAGCCTATTTTGAGTTTAATTGGAAGCTTTACCATGTACTCAAAAGAAAAGCAGACCGGAATACCATTCTTCATGCTAATGATGTGGATGCCTTGTTATCAAACTATCTTATCGCCAGAAAGCTGAATATCCCGCTGGTTTTTGACAGCCATGAGATTTTTTCAGAAATGCCTGCCATTCAGGGCAAAATGTCACAAAAGGTGTGGCGGTATGTAGAAGAAAAGATTATTCCCCAGCTACAGTGGATGGTGACAGCCAGTGAAAGTTATGCAAAATGGTTCCGAAAAAAATACGGAATAGACGCTGTGGTGGTTCAGAATGCTCCAAGAAAACTGGATTTTACAATAGAAATTCCTCAAAATTCACCCAGAATATTTTTATACCAGGGAGCCCTTAATCCTTTCCGGGGAATTGATAAAGCCATTATGGCGATGCATTATCTGGAAGGAGTCATTTTTAAAATTGCCGGAGACGGTCCAAGAAAAAAAGAATATGAAGAACTGGTCAACAGGGAAAAGCTTCAGCATAAAGTTCAGTTTCTGGGAAAACTAAAACCCGAGGACTTAAGAAAAATAACCGTGACAGCAGATGTCGGAATGAGCATAGAAGAGAACGGGGGAGATAGCTATCTTTATTCATTGCCCAATAAGGTATTGGACTGTATCCAGTCAAGGGTTCCTTTAATTTTGTCTGATCTTCCCGAATTGCGAAATATTAAAAATCAGTTTGACATAGGAGAAATCATTAAAAATCATCATCCTGAAAATATTGCGGAAGCAGTAAAAAAGGTTTTGGAGAAAGGAAGAAAAAATTATCAGCTGGAGCTTGAAAAAGCATCCAAAGTGCTGTGTTGGGAAAATGAAGAAATACAATTATTAAAAGTTTTTCAAAAAGCAGGTTTGGCTACAGGCTTCAGGTAACAGGTTAATATCTGAAATAGCTTACTGCCTGAATCTTATCGCCTAAAGCATAATTTCTTATCTTTGCACAAAGAAATTTGATTTAAAATGACCATTAAGGAAAAACAGCAGGAAATAATCGAAGAATTCGCATTTCTTGAAGATTGGGAGCAGAAATATGAGTATATCATAGATCTTGGCAAGGAATTAAAAGGACTTTCGGATGATAAGAAGACAGAAGAAAACCTGATTAAAGGCTGCCAGAGCAAAGTATGGATTGATGCTGAATTTAAAGATGGAAAGCTTTTCTTTAATGCAGATTCTGACGGAATTCTTCCAAAGGGAATCGTTTCTCTTTTGGTGAGCATTTACAGCGGGCATTCTACACAGGAAATTTTAGATTCAGATTTTGAGTTTATTTCAGAAATAGGTCTTCAGGAGTTTCTTTCTCCTTCCAGGGCAAACGGATTAATGGCCATGACCAAGCAGATTAAATTTTACGCAGTCGCTTATCAGCTGAAATCGTAATTGTGACCAGAATTTTAGCATATCGTTTTTCTGCTTTTGGAGACGTTGCCATGACAGCTCCGGTTTTCAGAGAATTCCTGGAACAAAACCCAGATGTAGAAATTGTAATGGTTTCCAGAAAAAATTTTGAAGCCTTATTTGCTGGTATTCCGAATCTTATATTTAAAGGAATCAATTTAGATGACTATAAAGGACTTTTTGGATTAAACAGGTTGAGTAACGAACTGATCCGAGAATTCAACCCCGATTTTATCGCTAATCTTCATGATGTAATCCGTACCAAGGTATTGGACAGGATTTATAAAAGGAAAGGACTTAAGGTCTTCAAAATTGATAAAGGAAAGGAAGAAAAGGAACATCTTACCGATGTATGGAACTTAAATAAGGTTCAATTAAAAAAAACCGTTGAGCGGTACGCTGATGTTTTTCGGAAAATGGGCTTTAAAGTAGAATTGTCTCATCAGCTAAGGCCGGCTTCCACAGCGAAGTCCGGAATTGGCTTTGCTCCGTTTGCCCAGCATAAAGGGAAAATGCTTCCTCTGGAAAAATCATACGAGCTGGCCAGGCTTTTGGCACAAAAACACACTGTTTATTTTTTCGGAGGTGGAAAAAAGGAAACCGAAACTCTTGAAAAGTGGGAAGAACAGATTCCCAACACCAAAAGCCTCTCAGGGAAACTGAGCCTTTCGGAAGAACTGAATAAAATTTCAGAACTGGAGCTGATGATTTCAATGGATTCTGCTAATATGCATCTTGCCAGTCTGATGGGGACAAGATGTATATCTGTATGGGGAGCTACACATCCTTATGCGGGGTTTCTGGGCTTTGGTCAGAGCGAAAATGATGTGGTTCAGGTCAATGATCTTACCTGCAGACCCTGTTCTGTTTTTGGGGATAAAGAATGTTATCGCGGAGATTGGGCCTGTCTGGAAGAGCTTGATATCCGTAAAATAATAAAAGTTGTTAATCTTTAAAAATACTGTTGACCATTGCTTCTGCTTTAGCATGATCAGAATGATTCTTTTCTAAAACCATCTTTCTGGTTTCATTTTCATTGTAATCGCTTGTTGCGGTAGTTATAATATGTTGCCTTATTTCCTCTGTTGTTATTCCCATAAGGCATAGCCGGATCAGAGAGCTGTCGTCAGTAATATTCTGATTGATAATGACAAATCTGCTGTTATAAAGGGCATTGAAAAGCTTGACTTTTGTTCCGGACTGCTGGTATGAGAGTAAAATATTGGCATGTGCATTTTCAAAAAGCCGGTGAAGGGATTCGTCGGTTTCTATAGGAACCAGATCGATGTTTTTAATACGGTTTATTTTCTTTTTAATTTCATCAGGAGCCCGGTCGGACGCCACGATGAGGTTGTATTCAGGTAGGCTTTCAAACAGGCTGATCGTTTCATTTAATGCCTTTTTGTTGTCTGATATACTCAGATCCCCATGAAAAAGGAAATACGCTCCCTTTTTATCCAGGAATTTTACTATACGGTTACCATGGAAAATATGGATAAGGCTTGCGTTATTTGAATAAGCGAGAGTCTCCCGGCATTCTTTTTCCGAAAGACAGAATATCGTTTTAAATTCTTTCAAACGCTTCTTTTGGTATCCTTTGTATTTTAAAGCTTCAATTCTGTAAACGATCTTTTTTAAAAGGTTTTTTTCGGAAGAAGACAGGCCTTTATAATATTCAGTTTCGTTATTGTGAAGCCGGAGGAACAATTGATGTTCTTTCTGCTTTAATTGGTCGATAATTTTCGTCGTCTGCAGTCCTTCAAAAAGGATAGGTGCTTTGAATTTTTCAAGATTTTTGAGCAATGTCTCTGAATTTCTTATTGCTGCAGCGAAGGGCACGGGTGAAAAATAAAGAAAAGGGTTTCTCTTTTTTTTATAAAAGAAAATATTTTCTGTACTATCCCGAACTTCCGGATCAATTTTTTCAGGGATATGATCCACAAAACAATGAAGATGTATTTTTACTCCCAGATCTGATAATGCCTTAATCTTATAATATACATCAATAATGCCACCATAAGACGGCGGATAAGGATAATTGAACGATATAATGTGAAGCTCCTTCAAAAGCTGGTAATATGGATGTTAAGAGCTGTAAAGGTAATGAATATTGAGAGGAATAAAAAACAAAAAAATCTCCCAGAAATCTGAGAGATCTTTGTGGGTCCTGAGGGATTCGAACCCCCGACCCTCTGGGTGTAAACCAGATGCTCTGAACCAACTGAGCTAAGAACCCGAATTTTTTTGAAAGGTTTCGTTCCTTTTCTGTGGGTCCTGAGGGATTCGAACCCCCGACCCTCTGGGTGTAAACCAGATGCTCTGAACCAACTGAGCTAAGAACCCTCTAGACTTGTTCTCTTGTTTAGAGTGGTGCAAATATACGACTTATTCATTAATCTCCAAATTTTTTTCTAAAAATTCTCCCACTACAAAGTTACTTCCGCCAATAAAAATCATTTCGTTATCTGTACATCGTTCTTTTGCAGCCAGATACGCTTCCTGTACGGAATCAAAAATTTTATAAAAAATTTTAGCTTCACGGAGAAGGTTTTCATAATCTTCAGGATGCCTTCCCCTGTTGATAGATGGTTTAGCAAAATAAAACTCGGAATTGTCAGGAAGTAAAGCCATGACTTCATCTATTTTCTTATCGTTGACGAAGCCTAAAATAATATGTTTGTGCTTATCTATAGAATTTAACTGTGAAAAAACCTGCTCCAATCCGGCCTGATTATGCCCCGTATCACAAATAGTAAGCGGATTTTTTGAGAACTCAAACCAGCGGCCAATGAATCCTGTATTGTGATGAACATTTAATAATCCATTGGCTACGTCCTGTTCTGAAATAGTAACATTCAACTTTCTGAGTTCTTCTACCATAGCCAGGACAACACGAATATTTTTCTGCTGGTAATTCCCTTTCAGATCAGAAGTAAGGTCTGTCTGGATAAGGGTTGCATCAATAAACGGAGCATTTTCCTCTATAGCTTTTTTTATGATAATGTCTTTTACCGGTTTATTTTCATCGCCTGAGATAACAGGGGTGTTCTTTTTAATAATTCCTGCTTTTTCCCATGCAATTTCTTCAATAGTGTTTCCCAGGATATTCTGATGATCCAGCTGAACATTGGTAATCGCCGAAATAAGAGGTTTAATGATATTGGTAGAATCCAGTCTTCCTCCTAATCCTACTTCAATAATGGCAAAGTCTACCTGCTGTTGCATAAAGTATTCAAAAGCCATGATAGTAGTAAATTCAAAAAAAGACGGACGGATATCTTCGGGCAGCTTTTTAAGCTTTTGAATAAAATCAAAAACAAATTCTTTATTACAGTTTTTTCCATTGACTTTGATCCGTTCTGTAAAGTCAATAAGGTGAGGAGAATTGTATAGCCCTACTTTATAGCCCGCTTCCTGAAGTACAGACGCCAGCATATTGCTTGAAGAGCCTTTTCCATTAGTCCCGCCGATGTGGACGCATTTGATCTTTTCCTGGGGATTTCCAAAGAGCTCACAAAGCCGGATAATATTAACAAGTCCCGGTTTGTATGCTTTTTGCCCGTCTATCTGATAATTGGGCATTTGTACAAAGAGCCAGTCTATGGATTCCTGATATTGTTCGTTTGTCATGATGCAAAATTCCCAAAAGTTTTTTTAAAATAAAATATAATTTTTGAATCTGTAACTTTTTTATATTTAATTCGTCTAATATGGAAAAATCTTAATATGAAAAAAGTTTGGATTATCGTTTTTGGATTAGGTTGTTTGGGACTGAACGCCCAAAAGAAATGGTCCTTAAAAGAATGTGTAAGCTATGCAGTGGAGCATAATCTTCAGGTTATCCAAAATCAGTATACCAAAAAATCTCAGGATCTCAATCTTAAAATGGCCAGAAATGAATATCTGCCTTCAGTATCAGCGAGTATGACAAACACAGTAAGTTTTGGACAGACTTCATTTGGTACCGGAAGTTTAAGGAATGACAGATTTAGTAACAGCACCAATTTAGGGGCTGATATTGTCATTTATAACAATGGGAGACTGGACAAGAATATCAGAAAAGTTCAGTTTGATGTTGAAGCAAGTCAGTATGATATTGAAACCATTAAAAATGATATTTCTCTTCAGATTGCCCAGCAATACCTTACGGCTCTTTTAAATAAAGAAATTGTTAAGATTTCTCAAAGTGCTGTAGAAAACGCACAAAAACAATATGACAGAGCAAAAATAACGACCCAGGTAGGTACTACGGCCCAAACGGTTCTGGCAGAAGCGGAAGCAGCACTGGCAAGGGAAAAACAAAATCTTAAAACAGCGGAAGTAAATGTAGGAAGGGCTTTGTTTGCCATTGCCCAGCTCTTACAATTGTCAGATTATAAAGACTTTGATGTAGAAGATGTAAACGTACCGGATACACTGGAAACGCAGCTAAGATCAGCAGATGAAATATTGGCAACTGCTTTTGAAATCCAGCCACAGATCAAAGCGGCAGAAAGCAGGATCAAGTCCGCAGAAGCTCAGACTGAAGTAACAAAAACATCATTCTGGCCTACACTTTCGGCCAGTATAGGAGTAGGAAGTTTTTACAATAATCTTTTGAACACCAATACTACAGGATATGATATAACGGGAAGGCCTGTAAATGAAAGAGGCTTTTTCCAGCAATACAGTGATAACTTTGGTCAGCAGGGCGGGCTTACCCTAAGGGTGCCTATCTTCAACAAGGGAAATACAAAACTTCAGGTAGAGCAGTCCAAAATCAATGAAAGCGCAGCCAAAATCACTCTGGAACAACAGAAACAAACCATAAGACAAAATGTGCAGAAAGCCCAGTTTGACGCTGATGCCAATTATGAAACCTACTTATCAGCAGTAGAAGCAGAAAAAAGTTCAAAGCTGGCTCTTGATTTTGCGGACAAAAGCTATGCTGCCGGAAGAACTACCATATATGACGTTAATATTGCCAGAAATAATTATGCAAATGCACAGGGATCAGTAGCACAGGCAAAATATAATTATCTTTTTAGTCTTAAACTATTGAATTTCTATGCAGGAATTCCATTAAGTTTGTAAAATGTCTATCCAATCATTAGAAAAATATTTGCCCCAAAACACACTTCAATATTTAAGAGTTTGGTTTTCAGATTATTATATACATATAAAAGTTACAAGGAACAGAAATTCCAAACTGGGAGACTATAGAAAGCTCCCGGACAATTCTCATGAAATTACGGTAAATTCAACCCTTACCCCGCAGCTTTTTTTCTTTGTGCTGACTCACGAGCTGGCTCACCTGATTGCCTTTGAAAGATATGGGAGAAGAATTTCTCCACATGGTAATGAATGGAAAGTAACTTTTAGAAATATGCTTCTGGAAAGCCTGGAAGTGTATGATGAAGATCTGAAACCGATTATTGTAAAGTTTTCAAAATCACCTAAAGCAAACTTTATGGCCAGTCCTGATCTTGTAAGATATTTTCACACTGAAAAACAAGATGATAGCCTGTTGTTTATTGAAGAGCTTGAAAAAGGTGAATTTTTTATATATCGTAATGAAAAGTATTTATTAGAAGGTCTGGTGAAAAAAAACTATCTTTGTAAGAACCTGGCTACGGGAAGGAAGTATTCTTTTAAGCCTTTAGCAAGGGTAGAAAAATGTAGCTAAGAATGTTAAAATCAGATAGATACTGTGTGATAATGGCGGGAGGGATCGGAAGCCGGTTCTGGCCAATGAGTACGCAAAAGTTTCCCAAACAGTTTCAGGATATTTTAGGAGTGGGACGTACAATGATTCAGCAAACTTATGACAGAATCAGCAAGGTTATTCCAAAAGAACAAATATTTGTGATTACGAATAAGGAATATGTGGCGCTTTCACATCAGCAGCTTCCTGAAGTCCCTGAAGAAAACATTGTAGGGGAGCCCCTGATGAAAAATACGGCAGCCTGCAATCTGTATATGGCGAACAAAATCGCCGAAATTAATCCTGATGCTACAATGATTGTGCTTCCTGCAGATCATTTGATACTTAAAGAAGATGTTTTTTTAGAAAAAGTGGAGCTTGCTTTTGAGCTAGCATCAAAGCATGATTATCTGGTAACACTGGGAATTACGCCTACAAGGCCTGATACCGGCTACGGATATATTCAGTTTGTAGAAAAAAAAGGATCGGAATATTTTAAAGTAAAAACATTTACGGAAAAACCCATTCTTGAAATTGCCCAAAGCTTTTTAGAAAGTGGTGATTTTCTTTGGAATGCAGGAATATTTGTATGGAATGTTAAAAGCATTCACCATGCTTTCGAACTCTATCTTCCAGAGATGATGCAGCATTTTATGGCGTGCGAATATAATTCCGAAAAGGAGAACAGCTGTATCGAAACAATTTACCCGAAAGTACAGAAAATTTCTATTGATAACGGAATTCTGGAAAAGGCGAAAAATGTATATGTTATTCCGTCAGACCTGGGCTGGAGTGATCTGGGAACCTGGACCTCTGTATATGAGAATACTGAGAAGGATGAAAACGGGAATGCCGTGAAACTAAAGCATTTACTGACCTATAATGCAAAGGGAAACGTTATCCGTCTGAAAAACAATAATAAAGCTGTCATTATTGATGGTCTTGAAAATTATATCATTGTAGACACGGATAAGGCACTTCTGATTTGTCCCCGGGACAATGATCAGCTGATCAAAGATTATGTTCTTGATTTAAAAAGTTTCAAAAAAGGGGAAAAATTTATGTAAAAAATATGGTATATTTCAACTGATTTTAAATTATGATGAACATTACCACCCGACTTACAATTTTCGCATTGGCATTTTTAGGATTTCTGGGATATTCTCAGGAGAAGAAAAAGTTTTCAAGTATTCATGGTATCTTACAACAGATAGATCCGGACAGTAAAATTAATTCCTGGGTGCTGGTGTACAATAGCTATGGAAAAGGACAGGAAATCAAGGTTTCCGGAGATAAACTCAGCTATGTTCCACAATTTTCCGGGTTTAACCTGTTTCCCAATGAAGACAGTTTTTATTATATCGTTTACTCCTCAGCAGGAAAAACAGGATATATTACTAATACAGAAGAGCTGAAGACTTTTGTAGGAAAAATAGATAACGCTCAGGAGGCAGCAGTTGTTTTAGCGGCTGAAGGATATATGGTGGATGAAGAATTTAAAGATCTTGCCGGGAACTACCATGAAGACCGCTCAAATTATTATTTGGATCTGGGAAAACTAACGTCAAAGGAATGCCCTTATCAGAAAACACATTATACTTTAACGGTAAACAAAGCTACAGGAGAAGTGTCCAATGTGAAAAACAATGGAACTTATATTGAGCTATACAATAAAAAATGTGCTAATAATCCTAGACTTCTGAAAATCGAGAAAAAAGAAGAACCCAAGAAAGATGAGCCTAAAAATACAGCCAAACGCAGATAAAATTTACGAAACAGAGCGATTAATCATTCGCCCGATGTCTTTAGAAGATAAAGAACTTATTTTTAGACTGTATAACAGTCCGAAATTCATTCAATACATTGGTGACCGTAATATCAAGAGCGTGGAGGATGCAGAAAATTATATTAAAAACAGATTTCTTCCTCAATTTGAAAAACTTGGGTTTGGAAATTATCTTGTTATGACCAAAGAAGGAAATGAAAAAATCGGAGGAGTAGGTATTTTTGAAAGGGAAGGCCTGGATATTATGGATATAGGGTATTCCCTGCTGGAAGAATTTGAGGGTAAAGGATATGCCTATGAGGCCGCCCAAAAAGTAAAATCAATAGGAATGGAGGAATTTGGATTAACTAAAATATCTGCTATTATTTCAAAAGATAATCTTTCTTCTCAGAAGCTGATCGAAAAACTAGGACTTGTTTTTAAAAAGCATGTAACTCTTCCTGGTGAAAATGAAGAACTTAACTACTACGAAACAGAGTAGATCTTTAAAGACAAATCCGTCAATAACACAACTTATAGTAATTGTGGCGTTATTGGCGGATGTTATTTATAAACAATATTAACCTTCCAGAATTTGTTCTGCCGCTGTTTTTGAAGTCACTTTTTCAATAACCCTGGTGCAAATACCGTTTTCATCAAAAATAAAAGTGGTTCTTACGATTCCCATATAGGTTTTTCCAAAAGTCTTCTTTTCCTGCCATACCCCGAATTTTTCAATGATATCACGGTTTTCATCAGCAATAAGGTCATAAGGGAATGCAAATTTACTGTGGAAATTTTTCTGTTTTTTCACAGAGTCTCCACTTACTCCCAATAGTTGAAATCCGGCTTTCTTCAGGGCTGTATAGTTGTCACTCAGATTGCATGCTTCCACTGTACATGTTGGAGTATTGGCTTGAGGGTAAAAGAAAACAACAAGCTTTTTTCCGATAAGTTTTGATGAGGTTACTGTTTTTCCGTCTTGATTGATTCCTTCAAATTCAGGTAATTTGTCTCCAACTTTCAACATAAAGATTTAATTTTGTCCAAATTTACGGGTAAAATGACAAAAAAGCAAAGAGCCGAGCTCGTTCAGAGAGAACTGGATAAATTGTATCCCACCACACCTATTCCTTTAGACCATACTGATCCTTATACCTTAATGGTAGCAGTGGCGCTTTCTGCACAGACTACAGACAAAAAGGTAAATGAAGTCACACCTCATCTTTTTGAAGTGGCCGGAACTCCCCAAAGGATGGCCAGGCTGGAAGAATATCAGATCAAAGAACTGATTAAAGAAATAGGACTCTCCAATACCAAGGCAAAAAATCTGAAAAGAATGGCTGAGCTTTTATTGGAAAGGCATAATGGAGTGGTTCCCCAGACCTATGAAGAATTGGAAGCGCTCCCGGGAGTAGGGCACAAAACAGCATCAGTGGTAATGAGCCAGGGCTTCGGATTTCCTGCATTTCCGGTGGATACCCATATCCATCGCCTGATGACACAGTGGAAACTTACCTCAGGAAAAAATGTGGTGGAAACGGAGCGTGATGCTAAAAAACTATTTCCGGAGGAAGTATGGAATAAGCTCCACCTTCAGATTATTTTCTACGGAAGAGAGTATTCTCCGGCAAGAGGAAAAGGAGAAAAGGATTTTATTACGAAAATGTTATTTGAAAAGTAGTTTATATCGTTAACGAATTGCTCGCCAAGACTTTGTGAAATAGGGTTAAATAGTGCATAAAGACCTTTCGTTCAGTGGAAAAACTTTCTTAACTGGATGAAATGCCCCATGAACCTAAAAAATAAAACGCAACGGAAATAATATTATGTTCGTTGCGTTTATTTATTGACTGTAATTTATAGCTCAGACGTCTAACAACCTTCTGTGATAATTGATCTGTCCCAGATGATAATTCAGATGACCGATAAGATGAATCAGGAAATACTCTGCGGTCATTTTGTAACCTAAAGGCTCAAGAGGATATTCTTTTTTAAGATCTTCTTCAGATAACCCGCTTAATACGGTGCTTACCATTGTAATTGTTGACTGCACTTGTTCTACAAGTTCAGCCTTTGGAATATTTTTTAATGAAAACTCCAGGTCCCGCTGTCTTACATAATCTGTATTTCCGAGTACTCTGCCAATAAAATGGTTAAGGTTTCCAACCAGGTGAAGGCATAAATTTCCTGCAGAATTGGCGATATCTTTATCGGTCTTCCAGAGGTTTTCTTCATTTTGATAGGCTTCGATCTCTGTCTTTAATTTATTTAAATCCCTGCTATAAAGAGATTTCAGGCTTTCTGTAATCATGTTTTTGTTGTGTTATGGTTTTACAATATTCCTGGTATTTGTTATGATGAGATATCACACAATTATTTGTAAAAGATAAAAAAAAGATGGGATTGCTGTAATCCCATCTTTTTTTTATTTCTGTTTCTTGGCCCAAAGCTCCATCTTCCGGTTCAGAATATCCAGTGGAAGACATCCCTGGCTCAATACTTCATCATGAAAACTGGCCAGACTAAACCTGGCTCCCAGCTCTTTCTGATATTTTTCTCTCAATTCACGGATTCTTAAAGAGCCTATTTTGTAGCCTAAGGCCTGCCCAGGCATAGCCATATATCTTTCCACTTCTGCCGTTGCAGCTCCTTCATCATAGGAAATATTACTCAGGAAGTATTTAATAGCTTCCTCTCTGCTCATTTTTCCTGTGTGCAAGCCGGTGTCCACTACCAGTCTTACCGCTCTTAGCATCTGGTCGCTTAAATATCCCATTTTCTGATAAGGATCTGTATATAACCCAAACTCAGGTCCTAAAGTCTCACAATAATGGGCCCAGCCTTCTCCGTATGCTCCAAACCATCCGAATCTCATAAACTTGGGAAGGCGGGTATTCTCCTGCTGCAGAGAAACCTGATAATGGTGCCCCGGTATTGCCTCATGAAGAAAAAGAGACTCCATTCCCGAAGTTACATTAAACTTTGTAGGGTCCGGAAGCGGAACATAAAAAATACCAGCTCTTTTTCCGTCAGGAGTTCCCGGAATATATTCTGCACTGGCGCTGGCTTCCCTGAATTTTTCTGTTTGCCTGATTTCAAATTTTGTTTTTGGTGTCACATTAAACATGGTTTTCAGCTTCGGAGTAATCTTGGCCAGAATACCGTTAAACCCTGCTAAAACTTCTTTGGCGCTCTTATAGGTCATTGCTTTTGGATCGGTTTTCACAAAAGTGATAAACTCTTCCAGCGTTCCGGTAAAACCTACCTGTTGTTTTACTTTTTCCATTTCTGCACGCAGCATAGCCACTTGCTGCTGGCCAATCTTATTGATCTCCTCAGGTGATTTTTTAGTGGTAGTCCAGGTTTTTACATAATAGCTATATATTTCATTTCCATTGGGAAGGCTGTTGTAGCCGTCGGTATCTCTGGCTTTTGGCAGGTATTCTTTTTCAAGAAAAGTCCCCATTTTGGTGTAGGCAGGAATAATTTTTTTCGTGATAGCATCCTTATACAAAGCTGAAAATTTATCTTTCTGAGCCTGGGTAAAGTTTTTTGGAAAATTTCTTACCGGTCCGTAGAAAATATTTTTCTCCATATCGGCAGTGGTGATTTCCTCGGCTTTCATCTGAGGAATCATTTTGATAACCAGTTTTTTGGGAAGCACTATTTTATTGTTGATTCCTTCACGGAAATTATCTGTAGCGGCATTCATCCATTCCGGGAATTTTTCCATTCTTTTCAGCCAGTCATTATAATCTTTCTCAGTTTTAAAAGGCTGGCTTCCTTCTCCGCTCCCATACAAAGGAAAGGTGAGCGGAAGTCCTCCGAATTGGGTAAAAGGAATGTACTCAGGATGATAGACATACGCTTCAATTTTGTCTTTTAAAGTATAGTCCAATACATCATAAACTACTTTGTCCTCATCAGAAAGAGCTTTATAATCAACGTGTTCCAGCTGTTTCTGCACAGAGTTATAGAACGCTATTTCTCCTGAGATGAAATCTTTATCAATATTGATAGGAAGCTGGTCATTGTATCTCGTATCTCCCTGAGATGTAGCATCTAAAGGATATAGTTTAAGGTACTGCTCATAATAATTGGAAGCAATGGAATCCAGGTTACTGGGAGTCACTTTTGTAAGGGGAGAATCAGATTTTTTGCATGAAGCAAGGCTGATCATCAATCCTAATCCTAAAATACTTTTTGATAAGATGTTTTTCATATTCAGAATCTTTATGAAACAAAAGTAAGTAATATTGGGTGATTCAGACTCATTATACAATTTGATTTTAAAAAATAATTTTCAAAATCCTTTTCACTTTGAATCAATTTTTTATCTTTGTCTAAAACGTTTAACAATCATATTATTACAGTTCTTTTTTAAGAAAAAATGAAAGGGATTTTAAAAATTTACCATCCGGATGAAACGCTAAAATACAATATCAGAAATACTTATTGTAAAGCGGTTTACAGCAACCAGCAACATTTTTTAGAGGTTGAAATTATTACGGATGACAGTTTGGATCATGTAGATGATGATTCATTACAGTACAACTTTCCGCAGCTTTCACTGGAAGTTTTCGATTTCCCTATCGAATCTTCGGAGATAGAAGGCAAAACAATCAAAATCAATGATTCTGACGAGGAAACCTATACAGAAGTCGATTTATTCGATGATGAAGATGCTTATATCTATGATAATGAGCTTCTTTTTGAAAAGAATGAAGAGGGAGAGCTTCAGGTAATCTGGAAGGGAAATATTGATGATTTCTATACGGGATCCGATAACCCTATTCCTTTCAGGTTGAAATGCGAATTCAGACAGGATGATATCGAAGTAGACGAGGATTAATTCCTTTCCGATACCCTATTTTACCAGATTTCTTTTCAAATTATTTTTTTGGAGAGAAATTTGTTGTTTGTATATCATAACAAATTTTAAGCAATTTTTAAGATATCAATTAATAATATTCCACTACATTTGTCGTTGAAACTTTTATAAAAATTCACATTAATGCTGTTAACGGAACTTACTCAGATTTTATTTGCACAAATCGCTACACCCGCAGTTGCTACAGACAATTTAGAATTTTCATTTTGGAAGATCATGTTCCATGGAGGAGCTTTCGCTAAAATAGTGATGGTAACCGTATTGCTGCTGGGCGTATTTTCTTTATACCTGTTTTTTGAAAGGTTTTTCTTTATTAAAAGGCTGACCTCGAAGACAGATTCCAACTTTATGAATAATATTGAAGATTTTATCAAAGCAGGAAAGATTGAGGCAGCAAGTGATTATTGTAAGACGCAAAATTCCCCGGAAGGGAGAATCCTGGAAAAAGGAATTTCAAGATTAGGTCGTCCTGTTTCAGATATTGTAAGTGCAATGGAGGCTCAGGCTCAGGTAGAAGTGGCCAATATGGAGAAAAACCTTAACCTTTTGGCGGTAGTTCCGAGTATTGCTCCGATGTTAGGACTTTTAGGTACCGTAATCGGGATGATCATCGCCTTTTTTAATTTGTCCCATGCTACCGGATCTTTTTCTCCGAAAACCCTTTCAGAAGGTATTTATACGGCATTAGGACAAACAGCAGTAGGTTTGGCAGTGGCTATCCCGGCTAACTTCTGTTATAATATTCTTTTGACAAGAATTGATAAGTTTGTATTAAAAGCCCAGAATATGTCAGGCGAGTTTTTAGACCTTATCAACAAACCTTTATAAATCTTTCTTATGAAATCGCAGTGAAAGGGATTTACACCGTTAAGCGATTCCATCTGACCCTTAAAATAGCAGAATAAACAGATGAAAATTCAGAGAAGAAATAAAGCAAACCCGGAATTCAGTTTAGCAGCGATGACAGATGTTATCCTGTTGATGCTGATTTTCTTTATGGTAACGTCTTCTGCAGCCAATCAAAGTGCCATTGATGTAAACTTACCGAAAACCGGAGCTGTTGAAGATAATATACCCAATCCTGTTACCGTAAGTATCAAACCCGATGGGTCTTATTTTGTAGATGATAATCCCGTGAATAGAGGAGAACTGGAGCAGGTTATTATAGATAAGCTGGCCGGTCAGGAAAAAAAATCCTTTACCATCAGGGCAGATGAAAATACGCTGCATAAAGACGTTGTTTTCGTAATGGAAATTGCTGAAAAACATAAGATTAATATTGCTATAGCAACAGTTAAAGATAAATAATATACCGGATCGCCGGAAGAATGACTTTTAAGATGAGAAGCTATACTGCCAACAGAAACGAAGAAAACAAGGATAGAGTAAAGAGTGCTTTGCTTTCTGTCTTTATTTGGGCTGCCGTTTTGCTTTTTGTTTTTTTATATAAATTAAAACCGGAACTTGATAAAGAACCCGAAGTGGTGACTACCATGCTCGTGAATTTCGGGGATAACAGAAATGGGAATGGAATTGAAGAGCCGGCAGAACAACCCGGAAGCTTGGCTGCTGCCACGGAAGAAGTAACTCCCGAGCCGGCGGAAACTCCTGTTCCCGAAACCAAAACAGTAGTAAAACCAGAGCCTGCTCCCGAGCCAAAGAAAACAGAAGCTAAGGAAAAGATTATTACAGGAAACAGTTCAAAGAATACCGTTTCTAAAAAAGAAGACTCGAAAAAAGCGGAAAAGAAAGAAGCAACAAGCAATAGCGCTTCAAAAAACACCAAAAAGTCAGGAGCTGCTACGGCAAATGCCAAAACAGGAAATGGTGACGGAAAAGGAAATGCTGCTATTGGCAACCTGATTAAAGGAAGGGGCACAAAGGCGGGAAGCCAGGGCACCGGGCAGGGAATTGGAAATGCAGGTGATCCTTTAGGTGGTGATGGAAATGGGGATAGTAAAGTGGGAATCGACCGAAAATTAGTGGGATATATTCCGGGAACAATGGGTAGAGGTGGTGCTCAGCCTTCCCATAGCTGTACGGCAAGCGGATCTATCACTATTGCTTATACTGTAGATAAGGCTGGTAACGTAGTCTCTGCAAGAAGGGCCGGAGGAATCTCGGATCCTTGTGTGTCATCTACTTCCATAGCCTGGGTAAAAAAATATGTAAAGGCAGAGAAAGCCAATACATCCTCTACCGGAACCTATAAAATTACATTCTAACATAGAAAGCGCTTATTCAAGTGCTTTTTTTAATTCATTGATCCTGTTGATGACCGGAAGAGCAAAAATCCCGCTGGTCTGAAGATACAGTTCATAAAATGTCTTTGCCTTATCCTGAAAATCTTTATTGTGCTCTCCTTTGCTTTTAAAGTAAAAAAGATTCCCAAGCATCTCATAATAATCTTTATGATCTCTTTCCTGTTTCTGGCTGACCAGGGCGATCATGTCTTCCTTAGTCATTGAAGAAACTTCTGTGAAATTCATCTTGAAAATGTTCCGCATCAGCGTATCAAAATCCAGTTCTTTCTGCAGTAAACTTTCTTCAGGTTTGTCCAGGATCAGCTTTTCCAAAGCCTGGGTAAGTTGACGGATGAGTCTTAATGTAAATTCTTTATCTGTGATCATAATGGGTAATTTTATTGCTGGTTGTTAGTTGTTAGTTTGGAGTGATGTGCGGCATCAACCATCAGCTTGATTAAGCAAAGAATAAATAAGCCAAAGCAATAGAGGTAATAATTCCCACCAAATCGGCCAGAAGCATGGCAATTACAGTGTATCTTGTATTCTTTACCGCTACGGCCCCGAAATATACGGCAATCACATAAAACGTCGTATCTGAGCTTCCCTGGAGAACAGCAGCCAGCTTACCCTGAAAACTATCTGCTCCAAAAGTAGCCATCGTATCCACCATCATTCCTCTTGCTCCTGACCCGGACAAAGGCTTGATTAAAGCCGTTGGAAGCCCATCCACGAAACGTGGGTCAAGGCTTGCTGCGTTGGCTACCCATTTCATTCCATCAATAATCACATCAAATACTCCGGACGTTCTTAATAAAGAAATGGCGATCAACATCCCTACCAGATAGGGAATAATCTTTACACAGGTTGTAAAGCCTTCCTTTGCTCCTTCAATAAAGGCGTCAAAAACGTTGATCTTCTTGTAGACGGCTCCAAGTACTATGGCGAGGAAAATGAAGAGAATGAGCCCGTTACTTAGAACTTTACTGAAATCATCCAGCTCATCTTTGCTCAGCTGCACCAGATATACCACCAGCAAGGCGATAATAGCCGAAATACCACCTACATAGGCAATAACCACCGGACGAAGAAGGTTGATCTTCTGATATAAAGAAACAATAATCATTGCGGCCAGCGTTGCAGCAAAAGTGGCAATCATACAGGGAAGAAATATATCGGTAGGGGTTTTGGATCCCATTGAGGCCCTTATGGCAATAATGGAAACAGGAATTAAGGTCATTCCACCTGCATGAAGGCAGAGAAACATGATCTGCGAATTACTGGCCGTATCTTTATTGGGATTTAAGGTCTGCAGGCTTTCCATGGCCTTTAATCCAAATGGTGTGGCTGCATTATCCAGGCCAAGAAGGTTGGCGCTGAAATTCATCAGCATATGTCCGAATGCCGGATGATTTTTCGGGATTTCCGGAAATAATTTTGAAAAGAACGGCTGGATAAACCGGCTTAAAAGATTAATCCCGCCAGCTTTTTCAGCAATACTCATAAAACCCATGAAGAGTGTCATGATTCCAATCAATCCAAGACAGATTTTTACTGCTGTTTCTGAAGTTCCGATCACCCCATCCGCTTCCTGAACACGGTAAATGTTTACATTTTGCTTTAAAGAATCTGTTTTATAATGAATTCTGCTGTCTGCAAAATCATTTTTCTTTATCAGGCTATCCTTCACAACAGGAGACAGGCTGCTCATGGGCTGGGTTGCGATCTTTACCGTGTCACCGCCTTTTCCTACTACCATATCATTGAAAATGGTTTTGTAATGGCTTGACGAAATGTATTTTATACTGGCAATGGCAATGGCAATGATAATGAAAGCCGACCAAATTCTGCTGAGAACCATTCGATTGATTTAATTGTTTAAACTTATCAAAAATACTTTAAATCACAAAAGGCACAAAAGAATTAAACTCTTAAGTTTTTGAAAAGTGAAGAGAATTCTACTGAAGAGATACTCAAGTTTTTGAAAATCATTTGTTTTAATATAATAGTCGTAAAGTTTTTAATGGAAGGTATAAAATTTTACGTTCTCAGAGGCGTTGGCACTTAGCAGAGCGCTTTATATTTTGTAAAGATAGTAGTTAGAAAAACCTTAAGATAGGCTTTAACCAAATATAAAAATCAATTAGATATGGCTGTATTCATCTGTACGCCTGCTATACACCTGCTAAGCAAGAGAAGAATTCCGGTAACCAGCCCATAACAGAGAATCATCATGATCCATGGAATTGATATTAAAGATTTACATTGTAGGTATTGGTTGTTTAATTGCTTTTTGTGTTATACTGATCAGAAAACTTTAAATAACTCTATAAATAATAATGTCCTGCAAAAATCTACAGAAATATAATATACTTGAAGACGAGTTACATAAGAAACAAAAAATACATCTTATATAGAATCTTGGAATATTTTTAAGTCATACGTAAGAGAAATATCAGATTTTATATTTCATTTTTAATAAAATTAATCCTATATTTGATTAGTTGAAACTTATATGAAAAGCTTATTTGTAGCGATATTTTTTTTAATACTTGATAATTTTTGTTGTCAATCTGTTAAATATTTGCAAAATGTAATTATTCCTTCACATGAAGGAATGCTAATTCGTGCCCCAAAATCAGCAGCACATATGCAAATAAAAAATTTATCTTTTGAAAAAGTGGTTCTCAATTCTCCATTGAAAGTTCCTGATTATATTTTATCAAAGTCTGAGTTTAGCTATGTACTTCCAAAAAAGGGATACATTTACTTTTATAATTATTCTGCTTCAGACATTACTATTCAGTTAGATATAGAAAGTAAAAAACAATTTATTATTGAAAAACTAAAAACTAAATAAAGAATCACACTCTCACCAACTCCCAAAATTTATGAAAACAAAATGTCATGTCATTGAGGAACACAATGAAGCACTTATAGTTTGGATAAAATATATTAAAAATAATCAGATTCCTCCCTCACATAATTTTCTATTACATTTTGATGACCATTCTGATATGTCCATTCCTAAATTTGACGAAAGCCTTACAGGGATATTCCAAAAATCAGATGATGATATTGTGGACTTTGTAATGAGAAATATTACAATAGAAACATTCATTGTATCTGCATGCTTTCTAAAAATTTTTGATAAAGTAGACTGGATTCAGATAGATGGTGTAACGAGCTCCAGACAAAATTATGTTACCTCTTATAATGATGATGGTAAAAATATAATTTCCGGACTATTAATGTCTGAAGAAAATCCTTTTTTGCAAAATAAAACATCACATTGTTATACTTTTAATAAATTTTCAGAAAAGACATTCTCTTATAATGAATCTCCCGATACAGTTTTTTTTCTGGATATTGATTTAGATTACTTTTCCTGTGAAGTAAATCCGAATTTAGCAAATGAAGTTGTAATAGAAATTTCAAAGGATGAATATGATAATTTTAACTCTAATTTTTATCATCCGGTAAGGTATCTTGTTAATAGGGTTGAGGTGATGACTCAGGATGAAAAGTATTATTTAGTGATCAACTACTATCACGATGTAATTCCAAGCCCCAGAAAAGTTGATAATGATGCTATTTTGTATAGGCTCAATGATTTGAAAAACAAGTTACTTGAAATTCCTGTTTCCCCCAAAATTATTACGATTTGTAAATCAGTAAATAGCGGATATCTTCCCGAAGATCAATGCGAGTTCATTCTGACTCATCTAATAAACGTATTGAATGAAATTTATGATTTAAATGTTTGCTATGGATATTAAAGAATATACTCTAGAAATACTTGACTATATCAATATAATTTATAAGAAAAATACAGACCATTATTCTGATATATCTCTTATGAATGGAATTACCAGTCTTGCTATTGCCAATTTGACTATAGGGATAAAAACCAATAATACTTATTATATAGAAATGTCTAGAGATATTATGGAAAATGTTTTGGATAGGATAAATACTGATGAATATGGTTTGAAGAATACGGTTTCTTATTGTAATGGTTTTGCCGGAATATGTGAAGCATTATGCTTATTTTCTCATAAGAATATTATAGATTTCAATTCAGAGGATTTGGAGGATTTAGACGAATTTCTTTTTGAGAATGCCATTTTGCTATTTAGTAGTAATAATCCGGACTATCTCCATGGGGCAATGGGTGTATTATATTATTTTTCTAATAGATATGATGGAAATACAGGCAAAATTGCAGATTATATAGAATCCCTGATAAAAAAATATCAGGATATGATAATTTCTGATGAAAAAGGAATCAGAATAACAAACAATGTGTTATTAGACCAAAAAAATCGGGAGTTTAACTTTAGTTTGTCTCATGGCTTATCAGGACATGTTGTAATTTTTTTAGAAATATATAAAAAATACCCTTCTCCTCATATTCTGACAATTGTTGAGGGAATTGAGAAGTATATTAATTCTTTTAAAAAGCAACCCAGTTCAGGAAATAATGTTTATAAGACTTTTTTCCCAACATTTATTGTTGAGGGAGAAAATATTCTGGAAGATCCTGAAAATGCTGGATATAACTCTAGATTAGCGTGGTGTTACGGAGAGTTAAATTATGCGATGATGTATTTAAAATTAAATGAGGTATACAAAGAAGTAAAATATTTAGATACGGCAAAAGAAATTTTAGAAACCACCATATATAGGAACAACCCCGAGGAGGCAAGGGTAAATTCTCCATTCTTTTGTCATGGGGCATCCGGTCTTGTTGCGCTCAATATGTATTTTTATAAAAAAACCCAAAATACCGAATATCGCAAACTAGCAGATTATTGGAAAGAATTTACGATGAGTTCATTTCCGAAAGAAGAATTGTATAAAGCTATAGATCATAATCCGTTTTGCTTACTGGAAGGTGGGACGGGCCTCGTCATAGGGCTGTCCGCATTAATTGAGGAGGATCATTCTTTTGATCTTAAAGAGAATATGACGTGGGAAAGAATATTATTATTAAACTAAAAACACATGAACAAATTAAAACTGGGAATATTAGAATTCGGGAATATAAATTCAGAATTCAGCAGTTTAGGGAAAATATCTGATATATTGGATTTGACTGTGGAGGCAGACCGTTTGGGATTTTCCAAATATTGGTTTTCTGAACATCATAATTATATTAATGACGACCCATGGTCTAATCCACTCGTTTTACTACCTATCGTATTGAATAATACTGAAAATATAAATGTAGGTTTAGCCGGTATTCTGCTGAATTTTTATTCATCCTATGAAACAGCGATGCACTTTAAACTACTCAGTAATCTTTTTCCTGACAGGGTAGATTTGGGAATTGCAAATGGCAACCCTCCCATTAAGATAAAAAAAATGTTGACAGATAATGAATCATACAGCTTAGACCGGGAGAACACGATTCCCCGAAAAATAAATGAATTTTATGAGATGTTCCACAATGAACATAACTTTTCAGAGTCTAATAAAGTAGTTATACCTCCTTATCAGGGTGAGATTCCCAATGTATATTTTCTATCCTCAAGCTTCGATAATATAGATACAGCAATCAGGTATAAATTACATTTTTCAATGTCTATTTTTCATTCTGTAAAAGAATATGATAATACTAAGCAGCTGATTTTGCAGAAAAGGGAAGAATACTTTGATAAAAATGGATTCTATCCTAATATAAATGTTGCATTTACAGGGGCTTGTGCTGAAACTATTATTAAAGCTGAAACTATTGCCAAAAACTCAAAAATAGATCTTGTTAATGCGGTAGTAGGTACTCCGCAACATTTTCATGAAAGATTATTGGAAATGAAGGAATACTTCGGGGTCAATGAATTTATTTTCAGAGATGTAGCATTGGAAAGTGAAGATCGTCTGAATACTTTAAACTTGTTAAGTGATATTTTTCAACTAAAAAAGCAACCATGAAATTTGATATAGACCATTTTGGTAAATTTATACACAGATCACCAGTCCTATCTATTAATGAATATTACAAAGCGTCATCAGGCGACATATATTTATTTCTTAAAGATTTTTTTTCAAATCGTATAGTACAAACTGCTTTATATAATTCTTCGTATAATTTTTATAATGAAGTACTCTTCTTTTTAGAGGGGAAATATGATGGAAATGATGAAAAGCTGTATAAGTTTTATAGCAAAGCTTTAAAATATGCCAACAGAATGTGTACAAGACCCACTCCTTTTGGAAGCTTTTCGGGATGTACAGTAGGGGATATTGAATATAAAACAAGCATAAAAAGATCAGAAGATGGAAGACTTATCAGAAGGCATCGCTTAGACTATGAATTTTTATACGGTCTTGTTGTAAGTTTACTGAAGAATACTAATATTAAAGAACATATAAAATATTATCCTAATGACTCTATTTATATTGTAGGAGATAAATACAGATATGTAGACTTTAATACTGAAAGCGGAGAGCTGAACTATCTGTTATCTTCATTGGAAAAGAATGAATATGTTGATGAAATATTAGAAATTGCAAATACAGGATGCTATTATGAGGACTTTGTAAAATACCTGGTAGAAGAAGGGAACGAAAAAGAAGAGTCGGTGAACTTCCTGAATGAGGTAATTGATTCAAATATTATACTTCCTGAAATTCATCCTAATACTATAGGTGCTGAATATCAATATCATGTGTTGGATATTTTAGAAAAAGTTATCAAAAGGGATGGGGTTGATCATGAAATAAAAAAAATACATAATAGCTTAAAAGATATTGTTCAAAAGCTGGATTCTATTTCAGATAAGGACTATTCTGTGGACCATATGGAAGATATAATATCTGCTATAAAAAGCCTGCCTGTCGGTTTTGATACAGGAAATTATTTACAGATTGACACTTCTATCTTGTATCAAGACAATCATTTATCTCATCAAGAAGTTCAGAACATAAAAAAGGGACTCAGGGATTATTTTAAGATTTCGCAAAAGTCCTTTGAAAATAGAAGGCTTAGTGAATTTATAAAAAAATTCGAAGAGAGATACGAAGATACACCTGTAAAGCTTCTTGAGGTACTGGATCCTGAATTTGGGCTTGGATATGGAGATTACTCAAATGAGTTTTTGGTTATAACACCTATAGTAGATCATATACCTGTATCAAATAAAACGAGTGACAAATCATCATTTGTATGGAATAATAAAATCCATTCCTTTTTATTTAGAAAGATATTTGAAGCTCATAAGAATAATGCCGATGAAGTTGAATTGTTTGAAGAAGAAATTAATGACTTTGAATTTGATATACAGGATATCCCTTCTACATTTGTTGCATTCTTTAATATGTACCATACTCCTGAAGGATATTTATATAATTTTAAAAATTGGAGTTCAGATACGGCTGCTTCTATTATAGGAAGATTTTCTACACTGGATGAAACATTTCATGAGCTGTTGTCAAATATTGATAATTTCGAAAAAACCAGACTGAACTCAAACCAGATATTGGCAGAAATCAATCACCTTTCCGGGCTACGGATTGGGAATATAACGACCAGGACAAGTTTCAGAGAATATGAGATTCCTTATATCACTGTAGATAATAATAACGGACTGAAAAAGATATATCCTAATGATATTTACGTAAGGGTTTTTAGCGGAAAGGTGAGGTTATTTGATATCCGTTCCGGAAAGGAGATTATCCCGGTGTTATCCAATGCTCATAATTATAACAACAATCCTTTGCCATTATATCGGTTTTTATCTGATATTCAAAATCATTCTCAAATCAACGATCTGTCATTAAATATTGATCTCGGAATTATTCCCACTTTATTTAACCATATTCCAAGAATAAGGTATAAAAACTTTATCTTCAGAACTGCAACATGGATACTTCAGGCAAAAGATTTTAAAGAAACGCTTGAGATTAATGACAAAAATAAAAGAAAGGAAGCGCTTATAGCCAAGTTAGAAAGCCAAAGAATTCCAAAAGTATTTTATGCTACTGATGGGGATAACAAATTGTTTTTAGATTTTTATTCTCTATACGATGCATCAGAGCTTATTTTTAAGGATGAACTAAGGAAAAAAAACAATTTAATTATTGAAGAATATATCCCCAAGTCCTATCATGAGGAATTGAAAGCATCTGCAAATGGCTTTTACTGTAATGAAATGATAATCCCTTTTAAAAACAATGCTTCTAAGGTTTTTAATTATAGTGATTTTGGGTATTTAAGAGAAGATATTCTCCAAAATGAACATACAGATGTGCCAATAGGAAATAACTGTGTGTATCTGAAGATATTTATAGGAACAATCTCAAGAAATAAAATATTAAATGAGAAATTTATATATTTCATTTCTCAGCTAAAAAATGAAAATTTATTTGATTATTGGTTTTTTATCAGGTTTTCAGAAAACAATAACCCTCATCTGAGAGTACGTTTTTTCAAAGATCAAATAGATAATAATAGGATATTGAATATATATAATGAGATCTTCAATGAAGAAATAAAATCTAATATTATTTATAAGTCTGAACTGACTCTTTATAAAAAAGAAATCATAAGATATGGAGGAAGTGAGTTAATAGGTTATGCAGAAAGAATATTTGAAAAAGATAGCGAATTGTATCTTAATCTCAGCCTGCTTCTGGAAAAACAGGGTCTAAATGAATATTATTGGATATTTATTATGAAAACCATGTATATTTATTTAAGAGCCTTTGATCTGAAGGATAAAGAAAAAATAGCATTCTGCACAGAAAATAAAATATACTTTGCAGAAAAATTCAACGCTAATAAAGAGCAAAACAAAGAGATTCTGCTGAACTATAAGGAACATAAAAAGCAAATAGAAGAATTTTTGGATGATCATATTTTAAGAAACAAATACCCGGAGATCGCAAATCTTTTTGATACTTTTTTTCTGCAATTAAAACAAATTACAGATAGCTCATACCAAAACAAAGAAAATAAAAAAAGTTATCTGATGAGCTTGATTCATATGTCTGTCCTCAGGAGTACAATATCTAAGAATGTAAAGCACGAATATATATTATATTGTTTCTTGGAAATGTATTCTAAAAACCTGATGTATAGTAAAAATGTCTAAATATAATATAATTCAGTATTCGGAATACTTAAAAGGGATTATTAATGAAATACAGAAACCAGAAGCTTGTTATGGAAAACAAGGCCTGATTTTATTCTATTTGTACAAATACAAAATATATTCTCTTCAGGAAGATTATGATTATTATAATGTTCTTATCGAAGACTGTATAAATGAATTGATAGAGAATAATGATTTTATAGGGATAGTTGAATTTTTATACCTAAGTTTATTATATAAAGAAGAGTTCCAGGCAGAATATGATTTATCGGAAATTATTGAAGAATTTGAAAAAATTGCCTATTCATATATGTTAGGATGTTTTCAAAGAAATGATCTTGACGGTTACGCTGGTGCGGGTTATCCAATGAACTATTTTTTGCTTAAACCCAATAAAAATGAAGATCTTATAAAGCTTTTTCGTTCTTTTATAAAAAAAAATATTATTAATAACGATAAAATAAGTTACATAAAACTGAATGATGATACCAAAGCATTTGATTTAGGAATCACGCACGGATTATCGTTTATTATTAAATTATATGTTGATTTTTTTAATAGAGGAGATTTAAATGAAGATGATTTAGTCATTCTTAATCGGTTTATTAATTATATAAAGGAGAATTATAAGGCTTTTGTTGTAAAAGATCAAGCCTGCAATATTGTCTATGGGTGTTTAGGGATCTTGTATTGCCTTTTGATGTATAGGAGTGCTTTTCAGGATGCTCAGACGGATATAATAATATCAGATATTTTACAATATTTGTCTGAAAATAGACAGAATATCTGGTCCCTGAATAATAATACGCTTATGTATGGTAACTCCGGGATTATTTTGTTTTATAATATAATTAGCGATAAAATAGCTCCGGAATTCTATAAAGATGTAGTATTTTGGAACGCTAATATTGATAAAGTGCTCAATGATAATTTAACCATGGAAAGTTACTCTTTAGCTGAAGGAAAAATTGGCCTGTTTATAACTTATATGAGCCAGATGATTAATGATTACCGTTTTATGAACTTGTTTTTTATTAATAAAATATGATAGGCTTAAATAACTATGATAAATTTCCTTTTTATAAGCAGATAGATTCCAAAGACTGCGGTCCTACGTGTATCCGTATTGTAAGTAAATATTATGGAAAAGATGTAAGTCTGTCTCAGCTTAGAAAGCTTGCCCAAACCACAAGAGAAGGAAGTAGCTTATTAAACTTAAGTGAAGCCTGTGAAAAAATTGGATATAGGACTATAGGAGTACGAACAGATTTTGATACACTGGTAGAGGATGTACCTCTTCCGGCAATAGTGATGTGGAACAAGAATCACTTTGTGGTTGTATATAAAATAGAAAAGAAGAGAAAAGATACGCTTGTGTATGTTTCAGATCCGGGGTTTGGATTGGTTAAATTTAAAAAAGATGAGTTTCTTAGACATTGGATAGGGAATAATGCCGACGAAAAAACGAGAGAAGGAATTGTTTTGACACTGGAGCCAAGCCCTTCTTTCTTTGCCAATAAGTTTGATGATGAAAATATAGAAGCGGGGAATAATAAAATCAATCTCAAGTTTATTATTGCTTATTTAGCAAAATATAAGAAACTTATATTTCATCTTCTTTTAGGTCTTTTTATAAGTAGTGTAATAACACTGATAGTTCCTTTTCTTACCCAAAGCATTGTAGATATAGGCATTGCCCAGAATAATATCAATTTTATTTATTTAATACTGCTTGCTCAGATATCACTTTATATTGGTAGAGTGAGCTCGTTAGCCATCAGAGAATGGATATTTCTTCATTTAAGTACGCGTATCAATTTATCGGTGATTTCGGATTTTTTTATCAAATTAATGAAATTACCCATTAGCTATTTTGATTCCAGAATGACCGGGGATTTGATGCAGAGAATCAACGATCATGAAAGAATTGAAAAGCTCCTTACCAATAATAGTCTAAATACCATATTTTCACTATTTAATCTTATTGTATTTTCTATTGTTCTCTTATACTATAATGTAACACTGTTTTTTATTTTTGCTATAGGCTCTTTTTTATATTTTTCATGGATTTTCTTTTTTTTAAAAAAAAGAAAGATATTAGATTATAAAAGGTTTTCTCAGATTTCTCAAGAGCAAAGTACTGTTATTGAGCTTATAAATGGTATGCAGGAAATTAAAATGCATAATGCAGAGAGACAAAAAAGATGGGGTTGGGAAAAAATGCAGATAAGCCTGTTTAAAATTAATCTGAAAGCACTTTCTTTAGAACAATGGCAATCTATTGGTGGTGATTTTATTAATCAACTAAAAGATCTGACGTTAACATTTTTTTCTGCAAAATTGGTTATAGACGGTCAGATTACTCTAGGGGCGATGTTATCCATCCAGTTTATAATTGGACAGTTAAATAATCCTTTAATAATGATTATCAACTTTATCAAACAATTTCAGGATGCTGATATTGCTATTGAGCGGCTTAATGAAATCCATAATAAGGATAATGAGGAAAACAAAATATATTCTTCTTTCGAAAATGGGGATATTAAGCTAAATGAGGTGGCCTTCAAATATAATGGTACCAACGAATATATTTTTAATGGACTGAATATCAGGATTCCTTATAAAAAAACAACAGCAATTGTAGGAACTAGTGGAAGCGGAAAAACAACATTGCTAAAGCTTTTGTTACAGTTTTATCCCCCTAATCAGGGATCAATAACATTAAATGAAACGCCATTTGAAAATATCTCTCCTTCAAGATGGAGATCAGAATGTGGGGTAGTAATGCAGGACGGATATATCTTTAATGATACAATAGCTAATAATATTGCCTTAGGAGAGGCAGATCATATTTCGATGGAAAGACTCTGGCAAGCAATAAATATAGCGAATATTGATGAGTTTATAGAATCACTTCCATTGGGCTTAAATACTAAAATCGGAAGTGAGGGAATGGGAATAAGTGGGGGGCAGAAGCAAAGGATTTTAATTGCACGGGCAGTATACAAATCTCCTAAATATATCTTTTTTGACGAAGCTACCAGTGCTTTGGACGCAAATAATGAAAAGAAAATTATTGAAAATTTGGAATCCTTTTTTAAGGATAAAACAGCAATCATTGTAGCTCATAGATTGTCAACAGTAAAACATGCAGATAAAATCATTGTAATGGAAGATGGTGAAGTGGAAGAAGAAGGGACTCATAATGAGTTAGTTGAGAAAAAAGGAAAATACTATCAATTAGTTAAAAATCAATTAGAACTTGGAAACTGATAAATATACATCCCGAGACATACAGCTAAGATCAGAAGAAGCAAATGATATATTAAATAGTCCTCCCCCAAAACTATTGAGGGTGAGCAATATAATTATTTTCTTTATTATGATAATCATTCTGGTTTTGTCGTTTATAATCACTATTCCTATATACTCTAAAATCCCTATTCAGCTTAAACCTTTAAACCAGTCATTTATTATCCAAAGTGGGAAGACAGCTCTAAAAAACCTTGTAATATCTCCTATTCAAAGTCAACCAATAAATAAGGGACAAGTATTGATAGTCTCAGATTCTACTGCTAATTACCCTGAAATATTAAAACTTAAATATTTTATTGAGAAGAACCTGAATACCAAAACAGTCACAAAGCCTCCTCAACGGAGTGCTTCAGACTTGGGAACTCTAAAAAAAGATTATCTAGAGTATACATCCGGCAAGAAATCCCCTACGGAATTTTATAAAAGTATAATTTATTGGGAAGATACTCATCTGATTACTTCTGATTCTAAAGGAACTCTATCTATTGAGATGGATGATGAAGGAGGGGTAGAGTATATGATTTATCCTGAAAAAGGAATTGACCATAGTATAAGATATCTGATAGCAGAACTATCGCCTGATGAAATGAATCAGTTAAAAGGGAATCATTATTTTCTGACTATAGTTTCTCCAAGAAATTATCAAAATAAAAAGATTAATATATCACTTATTAATGAAAATTATGTAAGGAATAATGATAAATACAGTGTATTATTTAGAATTAACGGGACTTCATTAGAAGGAAATAACAGGATTAATGGATATATAAATATTCTAACAAGTAATAAAAAAGTAATTTATCTTTTATTACCTTTTTTTGATAAAAAGTAAAGGCTGCTGTATTTTTATAAATAATAGTGGGTTAAAAGTTTTATTTTTTATGAAATTTTCACTTTTTTTTGAGAAAATAGTTGGATGTTAAAAATTTTTTTTATATTTGATTAATTCAATAACAGATGAATTAGTTTCCATGAAATCAATAAAAAAAACACTAAATCTTAAAAAAGAAACCCTTATAAAATTACAGGAAAAGCAAATGAAAGCCTTAGCCGGTGCTGGCGATATGTCTAATAGTGAGTATAATGAGCTTGCCCTTTTGGATAATTCGTGCTGTAAAAGATCATGTAATGTTGCCGGCATTGAAATAGGATTGGAATTGCTGGATGAATCATGTTGTAAAAGAACCTGTAACAGATAGAATATCAAAAACTAATTATAAAAAATAATAATTATGAAAAACAATCAAAACAAAAAAGTATTAAATCTTAAAAAGGAAACCCTTGTAAGATTACAGGAAAAGCAAATGAGAGCTTTAGTAGGAGCAGAAGAAATGTCTAACAAATCCGGAGTTTGCGGGAATACTATTGAGGTGCCCATTGGAATCCTGGGATTAGCTGCAGCTGGAGACTCTTGCTGTAAAAGGTCTTGTAATGGTAAATAATAAACACTAACACTATAAAAAGCATTTTATGAAAAACAATCAAAACAAAAAAGTATTAAATCTTAAAAAAGAAACCCTTGTAAGACTACAGGAAAAACAAATGAGAGCTTTGGTTGGAGCAGAGGAAATGTCTAACAAATCCGGAGCTTGCGGGAATACTATTGAGGTGCCTATCGGAACCCTGGGACTAGCTGCAGGAGATTCTTGCTGCAAAAGATCTTGTAATGGCAAATAAAAGAAGATACTAACTATAAAATAATAATTATGAAAAAAGATCAAAATAAAAAAGTATTGAATCTTAAAAAAGAAACCCTTGTAAGACTGCAGGAAAAACAAATGAAAGCTCTAATTGGGGCTGCTGAAATGTCTAACAATTCGGGAGTTTGTGATAATACAATTAAAGTTCCTATTGGAGGACTAGGAGCAGTAGCTGCTTCTTGTTGTAAAAGATCATGTAATTAGAATTCAAATTAAATAAATATAAAAATAAAGCCCTGATTCAGGGCTTTTTAATTAAATAAAAATGAATTTCATAAGATCGCTTATCAATAAACTTTTCTTATTAAGCTTATTATCATTCTCTCTCTTAGTCTATTCACAAATCTCTGTAACGGGTCATGTGAAATCTCCCAATAATGAGTTTCTTCCTAATATGTTAGTAAAAATAAGTACTGATAAGACTACGTATAGTTCGTTAACAGACTATACTGGAGCTTATAAGCTTACGGTACCGGAAAAAGGAAATTATACTTTAAATGTATTTAAAAATAATGTTTTATTATCCTCCGAAGAGCTAAACATCCAATCTGATATAAATAAGGAATTAATTATCAATAATGGTGAAAAGCTGATTGAAACAATAACCCTTCTCTCGCAGAAGAAATTGATAGAACGGAAGATTGATAGAACGGTTTTCAATATAAACAATTCATCGATGAGTTTGGGAACAAACCTTTTTGATGCACTGCAGCAAGTACCTATGATAAGGGCTGATGAAAATTCAGGAATCTCCATTACAGGAAAATCTAATGTATCGGTTATGATTAATAATAGAATAATAAATCTATCATCCTCAGAGTTGATAAGCTATTTAAAATCATTAAATTCAAATGATGTTGACAAAATTGAGGTGATTACATCTCCACCCGCCAAATATTCTGCTCAGGGGAATAGCGGCCTTATTAATATTGTATTAAAAAAAGATAATACGCAAGGATTTAAAGGTACATATTCTTCTTCCGTTATTTCAAGAACATGGAATTCTTTTAACAATAATTTAAACCTAAGCTATAAAAAAAATAAAATCTACACTAATCTCAAATTAAGATATGAAGATTACAGGAAAAGATCTGTGGAAAATTATAATATCGTAGGGCCTACTTCTTCATATAGTAATGATTTGAGAACAGATTTTGGGAACTCAAAAGGAGCATCTCTTAATTTAGAATACAAAATAAATAGTCAGTCTACAGTAGGTATTAATAGCGATTTAAATTACCTGCATTCCAATATGAATATAAATAATACGACAAATTATTATATTGAAGAGAGATTTAACCAGACTTTGCATACCTATACTGAAAATCGAAAGAAAAATACTTCTTTTACTCTGAATGGCTATTATGATTTAGCTTTTGGAAAAGAAAATAAAAATAAATTAAATGTACTAATCAATTACTTTGATTATGATCCCGTTACAAATGTGAATTTTGCTACATCTTCTGTAAATGATATTGATAGTGTAAGGACCTATTCAGGTGTTAATTATAAAGTTTTTTCAGGGCAGTTTGACTTCACTATTCCCACTAAATTTGCAAATATTGAAACAGGAGCAAGATACTCTTCTATTAAAAATTTATCTAACGTTGAATATTATAATTTTGATTATGATAATTCTATTTTTATCGAGAATAAAGAAAGAGCTAATCAGTATAACTACAAAGAAGATAACTATGCTTTATATATAAGTGGAACAAAAGAGTTTGAAAAATTCTCTGTTAAAGCAGGCCTAAGGTATGAGTATTCTGTGATTGACGGAAAATCAGTTACTTTGAATAAAACGAATACATATAAATATGGCAGGCTATTCCCTACATTTTATTTTGATTATAATATTAACGATGATAATGATATATCTTTTTCATACAGTAAAAGAATAAACAGACCCGGATTCAGAGCAATAGATCCTTTTAGATGGTACTCAAACCCTTATTCTTATATGAGTGGAAACCCGGAATTAATGCCATCCTATAACCACAATTTTGAATTAAATTACACATATAAGAACTCACTATCCATAGGAGCATATTTTCAGAGGTTGATTAACGGATTCGACCAGATAACAAATTTAGATGGAATGTATGAAGTTAGCACCTATAAAAACTTTTTTAATCAAAATAGTTTTGGGGTAGATATAAGTTATAATAAATATATTTTCAAATGGTGGCAGGGATATTATACTGCAAATTTGGCATATTCTACCTCTGATATAGAAAACCCTTCTATTATTGCTCAAAAAGGTATTGGAATAAACTTTTCCATTACCAACAGTTTAAGGCTGAACAGCAATAAAACATCCTATTTAATTCTTGCATATAATCATTCTTTTCCATCAAGAGAAGGAAATACATATTATCTCCAAAAAAGTAGCTTTGATATAGGATATAGACAGGCACTTTTGGATAATAAATTACAGCTTTCCATTGCGGTTAATGATTTATTCAGACAACAAAAATTTAGAGGAGAGGTTTATTTTAAAGATAATACGCAATATTATAACAATTATTATGATAATAGAAGAGTTACTTTTGCAGTCACATATAACTTTGGCGCTTTAAAAGCTAATAATAAGGCTAAGCAGGTTGACTTTAAAGAAAAGGATCGTGCAGAATAATTTATCAATCACATTATTAATATAAAAGAGGAGACCTTCTTGGTCTCTTTTTCCTTTATCTAAAAAACGTTGTCCACAAAACCTTCTGATATTAGATTGTTTTCATGTAACTTAAATACATTTTTGATATGTATTTACTCTTCCAGGTAAACAAGATACCCTTCAAAATCATCATCAAGATTTTTCAGGACCTTGGCATCATCCATTTTTTTAATTAATCCGTCTACAAAGAAACTTTTTTCAAAAAACTGGCGGTGGATGCCGGGAAGAAGTTCCATGAAATAATCCATTCCGATTTTGTTGTTGTGGAGATCCATTTTAGTCTCCAGAGGCTGGTTGGGAAACAGTTCTTCGTGCATATCGGTTATTCTTTTACAGAAATCCAGCGCTTTTTCAGGAGAAGAGATTTTGCAGCAATACATCATGATAAAACAGCACCAGAGTGCATGCCTGAATGCATTTCCTATCCCATTATTGGAAGCTGTTTCCGGAAATCTTTTCTGGGCAATGGTGAATGCTTTAATAGTAGCGTAAAAACTTAATATGGAAAAAAGAGGGTGGGGGAGAACAAGAGATAAAAGACGTATAATCTTTTTAAAACTCATACTCCGGATAGTATTGAAAAATATCTTAAAAGTCCTCATAAATAAAAATCTCTCCCCAATTAGAGAGAGATTGTATTGTTTTTGTTACAGAAACTAGGCTTTTACAGCTAATAAATTAACCGTTTTAGCAACAGTGTCCTGAATTTCAGTTCTTTTTACGATGAAATCTACAAATCCTTTTTCCTGTAGGAATTCTGATGTCTGGAATCCTTCAGGTAAATCTCTTCCGATGGTTTCGCGGATTACTCTTGGTCCTGCGAACCCGATCAGTGCTCCCGGCTCGGCCATAATAATGTCAGCAGTCATTGCGAAAGAAGCTGTAATTCCTCCAAAAGTGGGGTCGCAAAGGTAAGCAATGTATAAAAGTCCTGCTTCAGAAAGCTGAGCTAACTTAGCCTGAACTTTTGCCAGCTGCATCAAAGAGTACGTGGCTTCCTGCATTCTTGCTCCTCCGGACTGACAGATAATCATATACGGAAGTTTGTGCTTAATACAGTAATCTACAGCTCTTCGGATCTTTTCACCCATTACAGAGCCTAACGAACCTCCGATAAAAGCAAAATCCATACAAGAAACTACCATTTCAGTTCCTTTTACAGTACCTACAGCATTTCTGATAGAATCAGTAAGCTTGGTTTTGGCTTTTACTTCTTTTAAGCGGTCTTTATACGGTTTTGTATCTTTAAAGTTCAAGATATCAATACTTTCAACATTGGCATCCAGTTCGGTAAATTTACCACCGTCAAAAAGGATGTCAAAAAATTCCGCACTTCCTATTCTTACATGAAACCCGTCTTCAGGAGAAACGTAATTGTTCCTCTTTAGTTCATCATGCTCCACAACTTTTCCTGATGGAGTCTGGTGCCATAAGCCCTTGGGAACGTCCTTTTTTTCATCAGTAGAGGTGGTAATGTTTTTTGCTTTTCTTTTAAACCAGTCGAATGCCATTTTTGTTTGTATTAATGTATAAATGTAAAATGTATTAATGTAAATGCATTCTTATGAATACTTTTTACATTAATACAAATGTACAGTTCTTATTTTAAAGTATTTACGTTATTTAAATCTTCAAATGCTTGTACCAATCTTGTAGAGAAAGTTTCCTCGCCTTTTCTTACCCAAACTCTTGGATCATAGAATTTTTTGTTAGGTTTTTCTTCTCCTTCAGGGTTTCCGATCTGAGATCTCAGATAGTCGATGTTATTGATCATATAATCTCTTACTCCTTCAGTATATGCGAATTGAAGATCAGTATCAATATTCATTTTGATCACTCCATAATCGATTGCTTCTCTGATCTCTTCCAAAGTGGAGCCGGATCCTCCGTGGAATACGAAATTGATTGGCTTGGCAGCAGTTCCGAATTTCTCCTGAACATATTTCTGAGAGTTGTCAAGGATTTTTGGTGTAAGAACCACATTTCCTGGCTTATAAACTCCGTGTACGTTACCGAATGCAGCAGCAATGGTAAAGTTATCAGAAATAGCTTTTAATTTTTCATAGGTATATGCTACATCTTCAGGCTGGGTATATAATTTAGAGTTATCAACATCTGAGTTGTCAACACCGTCTTCTTCTCCTCCTGTTACTCCGATTTCCACTTCAAGGGTCATCTGAAGTTTGGCCATTCTTTCAAAATATTGAGCGGAGATCTCAAGGTTTTCTTCTAAAGGTTCTTCAGAAAGATCCAGCATATGAGAAGAGTAAAGAGACTTTCCGGTTTGCTTGAAGAATTCTTCGTTAGCATCCATTAATCCGTCAATCCAAGGCAATAATTTCTTTGCACAGTGATCTGTGTGTAAAATAACGGTTGCTCCGTAAGCTTCAGCAAGAGTGTGAATATGTTTTGCCCCTGCAATAGCGCCTAAGATGGCAGCCTTTTGTCCGTCATTGCTTAATCCTTTTCCTGCATTGAAGGCAGCCCCTCCATTTGAAAACTGAATAATTACAGGAGAGTTTAATTTCGCTGCAGTTTCCATCGTAGCGTTTACGTTGCTTGATCCAATTACGTTTACTGCAGGTAGTGCAAATTTGTTTTCTTTAGCATACTGAAAAATATCAGTAACTAACTGACCTGTGGCAACTCCTGCCGGAAAAATTCTGCTCATGTTTTACTTTTTATATAAATTTATTAGGTGTTTTAATTTCGTGTAAAGGTAATCATTTTTAAGCAATCATTAATTTCTTTTATCTCTTCCCCAAAGCAGCTTCTGGCGGATAGTTTCATAGAAGCTTAAATTATTAGGCTGTACCAGAAGTAGCTGGAAATCTGCCTTTTTAATGATGATCTCCTTGTCCGTTTCAATATGGATCAGTCTGGAATCCAGGGAAAGGGAATACTGGGGAACCCGGCTTTCCACCCGGAATTTTATTTCCACTTTATCATTCACAACCAAAGGCCTCACGTTCAGATTATGAGGAGCAATAGGAGTGATGACAAAATTTTCGTTATTGGGCGATATAATCGGTCCTCCGCAGCTCAAAGAATAAGCCGTAGAACCGGTAGGTGTAGAAATGATGACTCCGTCTCCCCAAAAAACATTTAAAAATTCATCGTTGATATAAGAATCTACAGTAATCATTGAGGTAGTTTCTTTCCGGGAAACCGTTACATCATTGAGTGCATAAGGGAAAAATCCATCAAGCCCCGGAGAGACTACTTCAATCACCGAACGGCGGCTGGTTTTTACATCACCTTTTAAAATGGAATCCAGTTCTTTAAAAGCTTCTTCTTTAGTAAAAAAGGCTAAAAAACCTAATCTTCCGGTATTGACTCCCACTACAGGAATTTCAAGATCTTCAATAAATGTCAACGAATTTACAATAGTCCCGTCACCACCAAACGTGAAGAAAAGGTCCACTTCTTTATCAAGCAGGTCTTGCTTGCAATTGAAGGTTTCAAATATTTTGGAAAACTGAAGAGCTTCAGCCATTTCATCAAACAGAACAGATTTTACACCCCTGCTTTCAAGCTCAGAGATAAACTTGCTTAAATATAAAAAAGTATCAAGATCTTTTTTCTGAGAATATATAGCTGCCTTCATTGTTATATTTCTATAAATTTTTGGAGAAAACCAAACCGGTCTTTAAATAAATCGGTTTTCTCGTCAGAATAGTATTTCTCAACAATTCTGTAATCATACCGGTCGAAAGTGGCGTCTATTGAGGCCAGGTTTTCATTGCTGATCTTTATGGTCACATGAATGACCTCATCAGACATAAAGCTTATAAAACCTCCATAAAATTTCGAATTATTGCTCTCTACAATATTGGCTATTTCCGTCATTGAATATTTCCGCGCAGGAGCTTCTATGGTAAGAATGGCTCCTGATTCTGAAAACAGGGGATACCGGGAAAGGTCCTGAAAAATATCTTCACAGGTAATGTAGCCTAAATATTTTTCATTCTTGTTGATTACCGGGATCACATTGGAACTGAAGGTGTAAAACAAACGGATGCTATCCATAATATTGCTGTCCTCCAGAATGGCAAACCGCTCAATTTGATGCTCAAGATCCTTCAATGTTCCTCCATCTTCTTCATAAAGAAAATCCTGGGCAATAGCTCCATAAAAGTGATGGGATTTTTTGATGAAAATATGGGAATATCCAAAATCTTCTAACATATTCCTGGCCGACTCAATGGAATCGGACAAGCTAAAACAAGGGAAGTCTTTTGAGATATAATCCTTAATAAACATTGTGCTAATTTATAAAAAATTAAACGAAACTTTTTCTGAAAACATCATTTTTTTTAAGCAGAAATAAAAAAACAGGCCTCAAAATTTGTTTGTAAAGAAAAAAAAAGTACCTTTGTCGCCTTTCATTTTTACTTTTTATTAGATTTATTTCAAACTGCACTGTCTGCTAATGACATATGCAGTTTTTTTATTTCAGGGCCTTTGCAAATTCCCACATGACGATTCCCCCGCATACGCTCACATTGAGAGAATGCTTTGTCCCCAGCTGTGGAATTTCCAGAAAAACATCAATATTGGGCAACACTTCATCACTGATTCCCTCTACTTCATTCCCTAAAACCAGCGCATATTTTTTTGATTGATCAATGGTAAAATCAGTGATCATTATGCTGTTGGTAGTCTGCTCAATTCCGATGATTTCATATCCTTTGCTTTTCAGATCTGCAATGGCAGTGTTGGTGTCTTGTTCATGTGCCCAGTCTACACTTTCAGTAGCTCCCAGGGCTGCTTTATGGATTTCACGATGCGGAGGCTGCGGAGTAATCCCGCAAAGGATTATTTTTTCAATTAAAAAGGCATCTGCCGTTCTGAAAGCAGCTCCTACATTGTGCATGCTTCTGATGTTATCAAGAATGATAACCAGCGGAATTTTTTCAACTTTCTTAAAGGTTTCTACATCGATTCTGTTAAGTTCTTCCAGTTTTAATTTATGTACCAATTCTATTATTTTGATGAGATTAATTTTCCGTCTTTGCAGACCTCTGCTTTTCAATGTTCTGTTTTTACACAAAAATTATTGTGTTATCCTTTCTTTGGTGTTAAGGTTGTTTTTTATAAGAGATTAAATAGTAAAATTTATTGCAACCTGAAAAGTGTTTAGGCCTATTTTACTTCAAAAATAATAAATTACTTATACTTTACGGAAGAATATCCGGTTTTATTTTTTTATCATAATCTGATGTACGTTTTTTTCAATATTTTGTGCCAGTGTTTCCATAGGAATATCATTTTCATCATTGTTGAAAGGGTCTTCAATTTCTTCGGCAATAAGTTCAAGGCTCATCAGCACATAGTACACAAAAACAGTAAGGGGGATCATGAACAATCCGATAGTAATTACGTAGGCAATCGGAAGCGCAAAGACATACAGGATAATAAACTTCTTGATAAACGAAGAATAAGAATACGGAATCGGGGTGTTTTTAATTCTTTCACATCCGCCGCAAACATCTAGGAAGCCTGAAAGTTGGGTGTCTAGGTAAAGCATTTCAATGTCTGATATTTTTCCTTCTTTTTTTAACAGGTTCAGTTTATGGGATAAAAGGATGACCATTTCACTTGGGCCGTGGTTTTTTAAAGTTTTTTCAATCTCGGAATAGTCTTCATCCAATGCCAGTCGGGTAGACTCCTTCGAAAGATGTTTGGCTAAAAAATGCGGAAAAAACTTCAGATATCTGGAGATTTGTTCTGCATCCTGCCGGTTGTCTCCAAGTATAGTATTGATTTTTATTGCAAAATTCCTGGTATCATTGACGAGCTTTCCCCAAAGTTTTCTGCCTTCCCACCACCTGTCATAAGCGGTATTGGTCCTGAAAACCAGAAGTAAAGAAAGCACGAAGCCCAATAAAGAATGGATCATTCCTACATTGCTAACTCCGGATTTAGAGGTGAGATGAAGGTATTCCACCTCTAAATACTGAATGCCCCAGGAGTATAATCCTACCAGAATCATACTTGGAAACAAAATTTTCAAAGTATCACTTTTATGTAAGCTAAAAAGGATTTTAATAAAATGCTTGGTATTGTAAACTCTCATACATTGGCTTAGTCTTACAAATATAAATTTTTCAGAATAAAGTAAAGAAGTCCGAAGCTGGAAAAGGGAAGTCATTGAAGCCAAAGGAGTGGTTTAAGTTTTTATAAAATATTTTATATGATGCATAGAGGTTTGCGGGCAAATAGTAATTCTATCCTCCCTATCTCTTCAGCTTCCAACCCTTTCATCTTAATTTTCTCAATTTTCAAAAAAACACTATTTTTATTTCGCATAAAATACCCAAACCAATGATCCTTCAAAACGTAGATGTAGTAAACGATATTAGTAAAGAAGATTTTCAGAAAAATTATTTCAAAAAGCAAAAGCCGCTTCTCATCAAAAATTTTGCCAGCCGTTGGGAGGCATTTGACAAATGGAATCTTGCCTATATTCGTGAGAAAGCAGGAGATCAGGAAGTTCCTTTGTATGACAATAAACCGGCAGACGCTTCCAAAAGCTCGGATGCTCCGGTAACCCATATGAAAATGAAGGATTATATTGATACGATAAAAGCTAAACCTTCTGATTTACGTATTTTCTTTTACATTATTACAGACCGGCTTCCGGAGTTGCTTAAAAATTTTACTTATCCGGACCTGGGAATGAAATTTTTCAAAAGGCTTCCAACTTTGTTTTTTGGAGGCAGTGAGGCCCATGTCCTGATGCATTATGATGTGGATCTGGGAGATTTTATGCATATCCACTTTGAGGGTAAAAAAAGGATCCTGTTATTTGATCAGAAACAATCTGCTTTCTTATATAAGGTACCCTTATCCGTCCATACCATCTATGAGCTGGATTACGAAAACCCTGATTATGGAAAATTTCCGGCATTGAAATATGCCCGGGGATATGAAATCTTTATGGAACACGGAGATGCTTTGTTTATTCCCGGGGCATTCTGGCATTTCAACAGGTATCTGGAACCCGGCTTCTCTCTCTCTCTGAGAGCTCTTCCAAATAAACCGGCTGTTTTTGCCAATATGCTGTATCATGTTTTTGTGATGAGATATACGGATAAACTGATGCGTAAGCTGTTTAAAGCCAGATGGGTGGATTATAAACAAAAATGGGCCTATAAAAAAAGTTCAGAGGCTTTGGAGAAACATCTGGGGAAAGAGAAAACTTAATAAGAAAGGTGGATGTCGGAAGATGCAGGTCGCTACTTTCCGGGAGGGAGAATTTAAATCCTCCATTACTATTTTATAGAATGATGCATAGAAATTCACAGACTAAAAGGAACTTTCAGCTTCATTCTTCCAGCTCCCAGCCCTATTTATTTACCAATCCGAAGATGGTGGCATCTACGAATTTTCCCTTTTCAAAAAAGTAGTCTTTTAAAGTTCCTTCTTTACTGAAGTTTAAAGAAGTGAGGAGCTTTTCTGAAGAAATATTGGCAGGGTCAATGAAGGCGTCCACACGATGTAGCCCCATGCTTTCGAAACCAAATGTTAAAATGGGAAGAATAGCTTCTTTCATATAGGATTGCCTCCAGAACAGGGGATTAAGCTCGTAGCCGATTTCGGCACGGGAATGCTCACGGTACCAGTTGTGATATCCGCAGGTTCCGATAACTTTTTTTTCAGACTTTAGTTCTAGTGCCCACCGGAATCCTTTCCCTTTCTCAAATTCACTGTTAAAGTGCTGAATGATCCGTTGCGCATCTTCTAATGTTTTGAAAGTCTCAAGATCATAATATTCCATCACCTCATCCTGGGAAAAATATTCAAAAAGGTCTTCCGTATCATGGATAGTAAGTTGGCGGAGAAAGAGTCTTTCGGTTTCTAAAACTGGAAATTCCATAGATCTGGTATTTTATGGTGAAAATACAACTAATTCCTGATAAGGAAAAGTTTATTGAAAGATTAACTGGGCAACCCTGAATTTATTTTTTTAAATTTGGGGCTCATTTTTTACTATGGCAAAATCGAAGAAGGAAACCCCGTTAATGACACAGTACAATACCATCAAGGCAAAATACCCTGATGCACTTTTACTTTTCAGAGTAGGGGATTTTTATGAAACTTTTGGGCAGGATGCCGTAAAAACATCCCAGATCCTGGGGATTGTTCTAACTAAAAGAAATAACGGGGAAGGGAGCGTGGAGCTGGCAGGATTTCCCCATCATTCAATAGATTCATATCTGCCGAAGCTGGTAAGAGCCGGGATGAGGGTCGCTATATGTGATCAGCTGGAAGACCCGAAAATGGTAAAAGGAATCGTAAAAAGAGGAGTAACGGAATTGGTTACTCCCGGAGTAACGTTCAATGATCAGGTACTGAATTCAAAAAAGAACAATTTTTTACTTTCTTTACACAAGGAAAAGGAAAAATATGGAATTGCGCTGGTAGATATCTCTACGGGGGAGTTTTTAATTAGTGAAGGTACCCTGGAGAAATTATTGCACATTGTCAATACTTTTGATCCCAGTGAGATTATTTTCCAGAGAAGCATGCCAATGCCCGAGCAGCTTAAAAATAAAAATGCCTTTAAGCTGGAAGACTGGGCTTTTCAGTATAACTTCGCTTATGAAAAATTAACCAATCACTTCAAAACCAATTCTTTAAAAGGCTTCGGTGTGGAAGGACTTTCATTAGCCATTACCGCTGCAGGGGCTATTTTTGCCTATCTTGTGGAAGATACCCATCACAACCTGCTTTCCCATATTACCAGACTTCAGATTATTCCTCAGGAAGATTACCTGATGATGGATAATTTCACATTGAGGAATCTGGAGATCGTTTATCCAAGTAATCCACAGGGAAAATCATTGCTGGATATCATTGATAAAACATGCACTCCAATGGGAGGAAGGTTATTGAGAAGAAGGATTATCCTGCCTTTGAAATCGGTGGATGAAATTGGAAGAAGACTTTCTCTGATCGACTTTTTAAACGAAAATGACGCACTGAAGTATGAAATTGTACAATTGCTGAAGTCAATTTCCGATCTGGACCGGCTGATGGGCAAACTGGCTGCAGAAAAAATTTCGCCTAAAGAACTCGGTTACCTGCGGCAGAGCTTGATCAATATTCATAAAATCAAAGCCCTGTTACATTCCCATGCAGATGTGCTGGCCTGGCTGGAGCCGTTGTTTGATATGGAAGAACTGATTAGGTTCTTGCAGAGCCACCTGAATGAAGAGCTTCCGGTGAATATTGCCAAAGGAAATATCATTAAAGAAGGGGTTTCCGAAGAGCTGGACAGGCTGAGAAACCTTCAAAGTAAAGGACGCGGATTCCTGGATGAAATGTGCCAGCGAGAGATTGAAAGAACAGGGATTTCCAGTCTTAAAATTGATTTTAATAACGTTTTCGGATATTACATCGAAGTTAGGAATACCCATAAAGATAAAGTACCGGCAGATTGGGTAAGAAAGCAGACCCTGGTAAATGCTGAGCGTTACATTACCGAAGAGCTTAAAGAATATGAAAGCCAGATTCTGGGAGCTGAAGAAAAAATAGGAGTGTTGGAAAACGAACTGTACAGGAATCTATGTGCGGAGACAATGGTTTATATTGATCAGATCCAGGGGAATTCCAATATCATTGCCCAGCTCGATGTGGCGGCCGGATTATCTGAACTGGCAGTATCTGAAAGTTATACCAGACCTGTATTAAATGACGGTTTTGCAGTTGATTTAAAAGAAGCAAGGCATCCGATTATTGAGAATGCACTTCCTTTGGGGGAAAAATATATCCCGAATGATATTTTCCTGGATAAGGACTCTCAGCAGATCATAATGGTTACAGGACCCAATATGGCGGGTAAATCTGCAATTTTACGCCAGACCGCCATTGTATGCCTGTTGGCACAGATAGGAAGTTTTGTACCGGCAAAATATGCTGAAATTGGCATACTGGATAAAATTTTTACCAGAGTGGGGGCTACCGATAATATTTCTGCAGGAGAATCTACTTTCATGGTAGAAATGAATGAAGCAGCCAATATTTTGAATAACATTTCAGAACGAAGCCTCATTCTGCTTGATGAAATCGGCCGTGGAACCTCCACGTATGACGGGGTGTCCATTGCCTGGGCGATTGCAGAATACCTTCATCAGCATCCAACCCAGGCTAAAACCTTATTTGCTACCCACTATCATGAATTGAATGAAATGACAGTGAATTTTGAAAGAGTTAAGAACTTCCATGTATCTATCCAGGAAAATAAGGGTAATATCATTTTTCTGAGAAAACTCGTTCCGGGGGGAAGTGAGCATAGCTTTGGTATTCATGTGGCAAAGTTGGCCGGAATGCCTGCAAAAGTAGTAAATCGTGCCAATGAGATCCTCAAAACCCTGGAGGCAAGCAGAAGCCAGGATGGAAAAGGGTCCTCAGAAAGTATTAAAAGAGTGACTGAAGAAAATATGCAGCTTTCCTTTTTCCAGCTTGATGATCCCGTCCTGGAAAACATCCGTGAAGAGCTGACCAAAATAGATATTAATACGCTGACCCCTATTGAAGCTTTAATGAAGCTGAATGCAATAAAAAAAATGATTGGAGGCTGATCCAATCATTTTTTTTATTATAAACTTGTAAAGTTAGCAGCAGAACTCATCCTGAATTCCCGGAACACCTGATCGTTCCTGTCCTGTCCGGCGGTCAGTACAGCTTATCACGATGTGGCAGATAGGTCCAGCTCCTTTGATTTCTTTCAATGCCTTTTTAGAAAGCTTTGTTTTTTGCATGTTTGATGTTTTCATAATAATTATAATTGGGTTGTTATATTTTCGGTTAACAGCAATATCCGTCATTGCCTCTCGGACCTATGATCAGAAAATGACTGACCCCTCTCAGTTTGCATAACCCTTCTGCACATGCAGCAGCGCCTCCGTTAATCTCTTTCAGCTCACTTTTTGTGAGTTTTGTTTTTTGAATACTGAACTTTTTCATAATAATTTAATTGATTTAGATTGTGAATATTGGTATTGTCGCATCGGAAACAGATACATTTTGTTTCGGCGAATAGTAACTAATGAAACGACCGGTAGTTTGCCTGGTTTTGTTGTATAAATGGTTTTAACAACAAGGACCATCCTGAATGCCGGGAACCCCTATGAGCTCTTCACCTGAATCGCGGTCAAAACAGCTAAATACAACCGGACATTCCGGCCCGGCGCCCTTAATCTTTTTAAGCTCTTTTTTGGTAAGTTTTTTTGTTTGAAAGTTTGATGTTTTCATAGTCGTCTGATTTTGTAGATTGTGTTATTTTAAAAAGAGGTGATTATTAACAGCAGTTTCCATGTCTGTCTATGAGACCCGCTACAGGCTCATCAGAACTGGGCATAAAACAAAGTCCCTCCACACATATTTCCGGAGGCTGTCCTCCGATGATATTCTTTAATGCTTTTGTAGGCAATTTATTTTTCTTAAAATTCAATTTTTTCATGATAAATTTAGTTTGATTCAATACGAATATACAAAATCGTTCAAATAATTCCATTGATTGTGAGAAAATTAACATTTTATTATAAATGATTGTATTTGTCAATATAATGTTTGCAGAGCCTGTGGCGGTGGTTCCCGTTTGGTCTTAATTATACAAATCCAAGAGCTAGCCGGTGATTACAATTAATCCCAATAATCCTTACAGCCTGAAGATAGTTACCAGCAGATTGGCTAAGGCAAAGCGAAAAGGATTTTACATTTCCTTACCTGGTGATTGAAGGACAGAAATTTATCCGCAGTATGGTACTACAAAAACACTGAAACAATTATGACAATCCGGATGAGGTATCCGAACATTACGGTCAGGGCGCCGGAATGTTAGTTAAAAGCCTGAATGAACCATGTCAAGGTTCAAAATCTTGACATGGTTTCAATAACGAAAATTTTGATTTTTGAGACGCTTCTTACAATAAATGAGCTAGACTAAGTTATTTTCCTGTTGTAAAAATTAAAGGTTGTCTTGCTTTAACCCTTATTTTAGTTCCGTTTTGTTCTCCGGGGATCCATTGGGTCTTTATTTTTTTAAGTGCTCTTATAAACTCATCCTGAATGATTTCATTATCAGTTGATTCTATTTTGATATTAGACATGCTGCCGTCCTTTTCTATAATAAAGATGGCTGTTGCGGATGCCTCCTTAATGCCGGAATTATGTAATACCCGGGAACGGAAATTACGTACAAATTCCTTTTTGAAAGCGGCCATACCACCTGGGAATTGCGGTCCGTTATTTCCTGATCCGGATTTAGGATTGGATGCTGGGGTTTGTTTAGTGTGCTGGTTTATAGCAGAGGCTTGTTGTTGAGCTTTCACCGAAAACGTAATCAGCAACAGCATTCCTATCATCATGTATTTGTTTATATTACCTTCCAAAACTATCATATTTATCTTCCGCATATTTCGTGAAACGATTCAACAGTGCTACATTTTCTTTTTCCAAAGGAGATAGCTCCTGATCTACATTGTTGGAAACCGGAATATACCAATCAGTCTGTTCAAAGAAATTTCTGTAGGTCTCTTTTTTAAAAGAGTAGCCGTGTCTTGCAAAGACAGAGTTTTTGATGATTTCAAGATCAAGTTTTCTTAAATTTTTAAGGTCTTTTTCCGTCAGTTTCTGTTTAGAAGCATTAAGCTTAAAAACAGCATCAGAAGCCACTCTGTTTTTAGAAGTCGTATAGCTTTCCGTTTTTCCGGTTTCGTCATCGGTATATTTTTCTACAAACTCCTTTGGATTAGTCCAGTCTACCAGATTTGAATCTTTATCAAGCATAAAGTTGGGATTATATACAAACTCCTTTTTAAGGAGTTTCAGTGTTTTTACCGGAGCTTTTACGGCTGCTTTATTGAAGGCATTCCATCTCCCGGTCAGGCTGTCACCGGTCAGTTTTACCTCAAATCTGCCATCTGTTTTATCATTTCCCGGTTCATCAAGTACAAATGATTTTGATGCTTCATTAAAAACTCCTCTGAAAGGGCGCTGGTTGCCATTAACGATACTTTGCCCATATACACTGTCCTTCGTGATTCTGTTGATTTTTAATGAAATTTTCTTATATACGTCCACATCATATGGGGTGTCGTCCATTTCGTCAACTGTTGTTACCATACCATTAAAATCACCGGTATAAATACCATAATACTCTTTATGAATTTCAGGAATAACAACCGAATCTTTTTTTGCAATTGAAGAATCTTTTCCGGAATTGTTGTTTTTGGTGTCTTTTTTACAGCCTGTTAAAGAAATGGCTAACACTAGCAAAGTATAATGTAAGGTTTTCATATCTGTTTTTTTGTGATTAAATATTCAATTAAAAATATATTCGGAATCCAGCCCAGCCATGCAATAACCTGATAGACATCCATTGGGTTTGGATGCAATAAATATACGATAATAACCTTCCACATCCGAAGGGTAATGGCGGATAAGGTAAAGGCAAAGCTTCGCCACATCCACTGCTTATGCTCTTTAAACCTTTTTTGCCGGGCAAGCTTATAAGCTTTACAGGTTGAAAACCACCATAAAATACCCAGTATGATAAATGAGATTTTCGATAACAGGCCTCCGTTTGCGAATATCCCCATATAAATTCCTGAAGGTGCCGCGAAGATCAGAATGAGGAAAATATACATCTTTCCTATATTCTTGTGAAAATTTTTTATTCCAAAATCTTTCCTGAGAATAGCCAGAAAACCGGAAAGAAGAACAAAAATACTCGTATAAACATGGGTATAGAAGAAACTGAGATATTCCGGTCTTTTGGTAACTTCGGTTTGTTTGATCATCAGAAAACTGACTTCAGAATTAAAAGGAATATACTCCAGCGTAATCCTGAACATCAGCCAAAAGAAATAAGTAAACCCAATGATTAAAAGGGCTTTTACAAAAAGAATAATATTTTTTCTGGCCAAAAGCATATCTATCAATTAAAGCCGGCAGTAACAGGTGTTTAAGGGGAGCATTTATTTACTATAAAGTATTTAAGTCCTGTGCAATGAGCCATCCTTCACTCCAGCATGCCTGGAAATTGAAGCCCCCTGTTACGGCATCTATATTCAAAACTTCGCCTGCAATATAAAAATTAGGGAGTAATTTTGAAGACATGTTTTTAAAGTTAATTTCTTTTAAATCAACACCTCCGGCTGTTACAAACTCATCTTTGAATGTAGATTTTCCGGTGACCCGGAATTTCTTTCTGCAAAGATTTTCCAGGATTTTCTGCATTTCTTTTCCTGAAACATTGGCCATTTGTTTGTTGAGGTCAACCTTTGAAATCTCCAATATTTTCTGCCAGAAGCGGTTCGTTAGTTCAAAAATTTTCGATTGGCCGATGCTTTTTTTAGGATTATTTTGTTTAAAATGGAGAAAGCTTTCCTCAGCATCATCCATTGATATTGAAATGAAATTAACTTCAATTTCAAAATTATATTTAAGCTTAGCAAGGTTTATGGCTTCCCAGGCAGAGATTTTCAAAACAGCCGGTCCGGAAAGTCCCCAGTGTGTTATCAAAAGTGGCCCGCTTTCTTCTGTTTTTAATTCGGGAATTGAAATGCCTGCATTTTCAAAGCTTGTTCCCGGCAGATCTTTTAACAATTCATCTTTAATATTAAAGGTAAACAGGGAAGGAACCAGGTCAATAATCTTATGACCCAGGCTTTCAATAATTTTCAATGACTTTGGTGAGCTTCCGGTAGTATACACAATATAATCTGCTTCGAAATCTCCGGAATTGGTTTTTACCAGGTACTTTTCATCCTGTTTTTCAATCTCTTTTACCGTACATTTTGTCCTTACCAATACATTCTTCTTTTGGGTTTCATTCAGAAATGTATTGATGATGGTTTGTGAAGAATTACTTTCAGGGAATGTTCTGTTATCATTTTCAATTTTAAGAGGAACATTACGCTGGTCAAACCATTCCATAGTATCTCCCGGCTGGAATCTGGTGAAGACACTTAATAATTCTTTATTCCCGCGGGGATAAAACTGAACCAGTTCTCTTGGATCAAAGCAGGCATGGGTGACATTACAACGTCCGCCTCCGGAAATTTTCACTTTCTGAAGGACATCTGAGTTCTGCTCTAAAATGGTAATAGTATATTTCTTTTCGTCAAGGTTGGATGCACAGAAAAAGCCTGCAGCCCCACCTCCGATAATTATGATCTGTTTCATGTATATGTAATCCTATGCTGAAGATTATTTTTCCAAAAGTACAATTTTTATAAACCATCTTATTTGAGTATTTTTGAAGATTATAATTTTAATGAACCCAAAAACGATTTCAGTATGATTTTCTACCATAAATTTGAAGTGCGTTGGAGCGACCTTGATGCCAACAAGCACTTAGCAAACTCGTCCTATGTACAATATTGTGCACAGGCCAGAATGGCTTTCATGACTAAAGAAAAAATGGGAGTTACACAGTTAAGCAGATGGGGAATAGGACCTGTTATCCTTCATGAAAGGTATTCTTTTTTCAAAGAAATTTATGCAGATCAGACGGTAATCGTGAGTGTGGAAATTGACGGCTGTTCCGAAGACTCTTCGATTTACCGTTTCGTACACAAGTTCTATACACCGGACGGAGTACATTGTGCCACTTCAGAAGCAACAGGAGTATGGATTGATATGATGCTGAGAAAAATGACAACTCCACCGGATGATGTAGTGGAAGCGATGAATAAATATAAAAGCGCGGAGACAGTGGTGCTGAGCAAAGAAGACTTCAAAAAACTTCCTTTCCACCCTCATAACATTGACCCGGCAGAAATAAATATATAGTATATAAACGATAAATGATTATTTGATTAATGGTACGCAAGTGAAAAATTTTGTATGCATGAAAAATCAGACGTCATTTATCAATGATCACTTATAAACAGAAATTTATGTTTGAAGATAAATCACAGGAGCTGACGCCCATTTCAAAACTAGGAGAATTCGGCCTTATCAAGCATTTGACTGAGCACTTTCCACTATCCAACGAATCTTCGGAGCTTGGAGTAGGAGATGATGCTGCGGTTATTAATCCTGAAAATAAAAGAGTGGTTCTTACCACAGATGTTCTGGCAGAAGGAGTTCACTTTAATTTGGGGTATGTCCCGTTAAAACACTTAGGATATAAGGCAGTGGTGGTAAACCTTAGTGATATTGCCGCCATGAATGCTACGCCTGCTCAGATCCTGGTTTCCTTAGCCGTTTCAAACCGTTTTCCGGTGGAAGCTCTGGAAGAGATTTACGCCGGAATTCAGGCTGCTTGCACAAGATACAAAGTAGACCTTATCGGAGGAGATACTACGAGTTCCAATTCCGGATTGGTGATGAGCATTACAGCTATTGGAATCGAGAATGAGAATAATATTGTAAAAAGAAGCGGAGCAAAACCGAATGATCTTCTTGTCGTAACAGGAGATTTAGGTGGCGCTTACATGGGATTACAGATTTTGGAAAGAGAGCATGCCGTATTCTTAGCCGACCCAAATATGCAGCCGGAAATGGAAGGCTATGACTATATCCTGGAAAGACAATTAAAACCTGAAGCAAGAACAGATGTTAAAAAGATTTTAGAAGAACTGGATATCAAGCCGACTTCTATGATTGATATTTCGGACGGACTGGCTTCCGAAATTCTTCATCTCTCTGATCAGTCTAAAGTAGGATTCAGACTGTATGAAGAGAAAGTTCCGATGGATAGCCTTACGATTTCTACTGCGGATGAAATGAATTTAAATCCGGTAATGGCTGCTTTAAGCGGAGGAGAAGATTATGAGCTGCTGTTTACGATCGCTCCTGGTGACTTTGATAAAATTAAAAATCATCCGGATTTTACCATTATCGGACATGCGGTAGAAAAAGAAGATGGGAATTTCATGGTTGCCAGAGGTTCCAATCAGCTTGTCGCTCTTACGGCTCAGGGGTGGGATGCTTTTCTGGGAAACCAGCAAAACGGATAAAAATTATATTTAATTTTTGAATATTGTAGAAAACCGCAGCACTTTTTTTGCTGTGGTTTTTGTTTATTGCTAACTCTCTTAAAAATGCATTGATGATAGTACCAGAAAAAGAAATCCCGGTTCACCACCTTACTTCTGAAGAATTTCAGATGAGCACCTTAGTGGCAGCAGGCCCGGAGAATTTTCACGACGTTCACCGGCACAATTTTTTTGAGATTATCTGGTTCCGGAAAGTGCATGAAAGAAGCTGTCTTGAGCTGGATTTTGAAAGCCATAAGCTTCAGGACAATCAAATCTGCATCATTGCACCGGGGCAGGCATTCAATATGAAAATAGAAGGTGAAGACGGATATGCCATGGCTATAAGCAGGGAGATTTTTACAGAAGTTTGTGATATAGACCGGGTGCTCACAGGAGGAGTGTTGCCCTTTTTTTTACATCCTGAAAATATAAAAACCTGCAGTACGATCCTGTCATTGATTGAGCAGGAATATAAAGCCACGTCAAGGACTGAGCTTTTAAAGGCATATCTGAAAGCGTTCTGCATTATTATCGGAGAACAAATTAACTCTCAGGAGCCTTTACTGAATGACCGTCAACGTATTCAGGAGCTGGTGGGGCTGATTGAAAAACACTATATAGTGCACAAGGAAACAAATTTCTATGCTGAAAAATTAAAGCTAAGTACTCATCATCTTAACGATATTGTGCGTCTTTTGAGAGGGACATCGGTAAAAAAGATGATTAACCATCGGCTTATCCTGGAGGCTAAAAGGGAACTCAGCTTTGGTGCCCTTACTGTAAAAGAGATTGCTTTCAAACTTGGTTTTAACGATGCTTCATATTTTTCAAGATTTTTCAAAAAACATACCGGGCAAACCCCCGACTCTTTTAAGAATAATGAAAAAAGGTGATCTTCAATATTTACAATCAGGATGGGTTTAAATTAACGTATTTTATTTGTTTTTGTATTTAAATCCTCAATTTGTCCTATACTTCCTTCAGTTCTTTTATTGTAAGCTTTTGCTTTTTTAGTCAATTTTGCCGACTTAAAATCGCCTGTGAAGGCTTACATTATTTATGAAGAAGTTAAATATAGTGGTGTTTATTTTAGCACTGCTGAACACGTTGGAATCATTAAGTATAGATCTTTATCTTCCTGCTTTTCCAAGCATGGCCGAAATTTTTAAAACCGACATCGGGCATATTCAGATATCCATTTCGGTTTTCTTTGCCGGATTCGCTTTCGGGCAATTATTATGGGGACCTTTATCGGACAAAAAAGGGCGTAAACCTATGCTGTATTGTGGACTTATACTCTTTATTATAGGAGCAACGGCAATCTATTTTACATCAGATATTTATGTTTTATGGGCAATGCGTTTTCTGCAGGCCTTTGGAGGAAGCGCCGGGATTGTTATCGGGAGGGCTATCATTATTGACCTTTATGACAAGCAGAAGTCAGTCACTATTTTTTCACAACAGTCCCAGATCAGTGGTATTGCTCCTATTGTAGCACCATTACTGGGGAGTGTATTCCTTAAATTCTGGGGATGGAACAGTTCATTTGCCTTTTTATGTATTATGGGGCTGATCACCTTTTTTATGGTCTACAAATATGTCCCGGAGACCAATACCAGAATCAGCCAGCCTGATGTACACAGGAATGAAATAGGATTAAAAGATCAATTGAAGATGATCCTCTCAAACCGGGATTTTATCAACAGTACAATGGTGGGAAGTATTGCTTTTGCCTCCCTGATCATCTATATTTCTAATGCTCCCTTCCTATTTATGGAACTTCATGGGTTCTCAAGTGGAGTTTTCAGTTTTATATTTGCTTTTAATTCGTTAGCATTGATAACGGCAGCTTATATTACTCCAAAACTGATTAAGAGGATTAGTAATTCAAACCTTTTATTTATCGCAACAATCGCTCTTTTGGTAGTTTGTGCCCTGCATATTCTGATTGCTGCTGAACATCTTTCTGTAGCCTTGGAAATAGCGGTATTGTATTTGTCATTACTGGCAATTGGTATTCTATTTCCTATCACCTCCGCTCATGCTTTATCTCCTTTTAAAGAAGGGCGTGGCACTGCAGCGGCATTATTGGGATTTACACAGTTAATTGTTACCTTTTTGATGTCCGGACTGTTAGGCTTATTGGAAGCTAATTCAATCATTCCGATGGTCTTGACACGTACGGGAATGGCTGTGATTGCAGTTTGGTTTGGATATCAGATTTTTAAAAGTCAAAAAGTGGCTACCGGGTCGAAAGTCGTTTTGAAGGATTTTTAATCCTGCTAATTATTCCTGTTGTCATATCATCCGGGCACTTAATCAAGTATTTTTTGCAGAAAACAGGTAAAGGTTTCTCTTTGCATCAAATTTAAAATTATGAAGAGAAGCCTTATGACAGCTTTGTGCTGTCTGTTGCCATTAGGATATTGGGTCAATGCACAATCCGGAATATCTGCTGAGCTGAAAACGGAATATATCCCGGGTTCCAACTACATCCGTCCTGAAGACAGTGTAAAAACAAACTCTAAAAGCGATTTTAAAAGAGTAGATCTTAACCTGAGTATTCCTTTATCGGTAAAGAAAGATAGTAACGGGAAAGTAAAAGCATGGTCAATGCTGCTTAGCGGTTCCTATGCAAGAATGACGCACAGAAATTATGAAACCCGGCTGTTTCCCAATGAAATGCTGAATGCCCAGGTCGGCATACAGCATGTCCGGCCTTTAGGTAAAAAGTGGAGCATGATGATGACAGCCTCTGTAGGGGTATATACCGATATGGAAAAGATCAATTTTGACGATGTACTGGGGCAGGGAGGAATTTTGTTTATCAGGCATTTCAGTCCTAATCTTGCATTGGGAGGAGGCCCGGTCCTCACTACAGCATTTGGGGTTCCCATGATTTTGCCCTGGATTTATTTCGATTGGAAAACAAACGGAAAAATTAAATTTAACATCAATTTTCCTGAAGGAATGGAAGCCGGATATCAATTCACGGATAAGTTTGCCTTAAAGGCTGTTGTAAACCTCAACGGGATGTCGGTAGAAAGAAATAAAGACGGTAAATCTATGTTATTAGGATATCAACAGATTATAGCTGGTTTAAGGCCAGAAATACAACTTAGTGATCGGTTAAGCCTCCGGCTTACGGGAGGAACTACTTTAATACGGAGCTTTAGTGAGAACGACCGGAAAATCAAGAGTATTTTCAGGGATAAGAAAATGGACGACCCTCGTTTTTCCACTACATTTTATGCAGCTGTAGCACTGCGTTGGAATTTATAAGGCTGAAAACTGGAAGAAGGGAGCCGCGAAGTTTCTTCCAGTTATAATTATTGAACGCTGGCAAAACGATTATTTTTACTCAAAGAAGATAAATAGTATTGTTTAAAAACTCCATAACTTCCCTCTTCCCGCCTCCCTTCTTACTTACTGATCAGCTTCTTATACACCACTTGATTGAGCAGTTCCTCTTTCCGGGTTCGGGAAATAGGAAGCTCTGTTTTGTTGATAAATAATCGGCCTCCTGAAATCATATCAATATGGGTGATGTTGATTAAAAATGACTTGTGAATTCTGAAGAAATGTTCGGAAGGTAAGGATTCTTCAATCGCTTTCATAGTCTGATGGATGATCAGGGATTTATCTTTAAAATGAAGTTTCGTATAATTCTGCATGCTTTCTATGTATAAAATGTCCACCCAGGAAACCTTGACAAAGGTATCGGATTGTCTTACATACAGAAAAGGATCATCCAAAGGCGTATTTTTCCTCAGCTTTTCATTGATAATAAACTGTTGCTGGGCTTTATTTACTGCCTGATAAAAACGATTGAAAGCAATAGGCTTTAAAAGATAATCTGCAACCTGAAGGCGAAAGCCTTCCAATGCATATTCAGAATAAGCAGTTGTCAGAATACAAAGGGGAGGGTTTTCAAGTTGTTCTAAAAATTCCAGACCGCTCAGATAAGGCATATTGATGTCCAGAAAAAGAAGGTCTATTTCGTTTTCTTTTACTTTGGCGTCTGCTTCCAACGCAGTGGCACAAGTCCCCTCTACAGATAAGAATTCTACCTGATCAGCAAGTTCTTTCAGGTGAAATCTAGCCAGGGGTTCATCATCGATGATCAGACATTTCATTTTGGGGATATTACTGCTCATTTTCTTCAGACAGTTTTAAGAGTAAAGTTACTTTATATACCAGATTATCAGATTCAATTTTAAGGTCATAAGAATCAGGATATTGTAATTTCAGACGTTTTTTTACATTTTGAAGACCAATTCCTCCGATGCCGTCTTTCTTTTTGTGAACAGCGATTTCCGAGTAAGGATTTTCAACATAAAAGAAGAGATTGTTATTTTCTTCTTTACAAAATATTTTAACATAACCGGTTTGGCCGGGAAGCCTGCAAACATATTTAAAAGCGTTTTCAATAAAAGGGACCAACAATAAGGGAACAATATCGGCTTTTTTATTATGGATTTCCCAGGAGGTCTTTACATGAAGCTCATTCCCCCATCTTAGCTTTTCCACTTCTACCAAATTTTGAAGGTATTCAATTTCTTTATCTAAAGGGACCATAGGCTGGTTACAGTGATAGAGTTGATATCTTAGGATGTCTGAGAATTTCATCAGCAAAAAATCGGCAAGTTGAGTATCTGTTTTCATCAGGATATGAATATGATTCATAATGTTGAAAACCAGATGAGGATTAATCTGATCCTGCAGTAACTTAAGCTGATTTTCCAGGTGAGCCTGCTGAAGAAGGATATGATCTCTTTCTATCCTTCCATGTTCTTTGTAAAATTTAATTCCGCAGGCAGACCCGTTAATCAGAAGTGAGGCAGGTAAAGACATGTAAAATCCTTGCCACAAATAGGGGAGATGATCCCATATATTTTCCGGAAGCTCTTCTTTTGGAGCAGCTTCAAGATAGGTGAAAATAACAGAGAATACCAGACTTAACAGGAAAATGACTATAATTGCCTGAATGAGAAACTGTCTCATTTTTTTTGCCTGTAAAGCTTTGGGCAGCAGTTTATTGGTTAAAAAATGAGTAAAAGTAAAAGAGCAAAACCCAATAATAGAAGCCTGTATCATAGCCAGATATTTTTCTGTAGAGGTTTGAAAATTACACCATAAGACAATGGTAAAAACAAACCAGAACAGAAAGGTAAAAATATGCTCTTTTAAAACAAAAGATTTGGTCATGGGGAGAAACTTGAGTAAATTCATAAAAAAATAGAAACTGTACAGGGACAGTTTCTAATGGTAAAGATAATTTAAGTTTTTTAGAATAGGAAATAGCCAATCCCTAGACTGAAACTGTGCGGTTTGGATTTAAAATCTTTACTGATATTTGACAACCCGGTTTCATACCGCAGATCCACTGTGAAATTCTTATAATCTACTCCCACACCTCCTGTAATTCCGATGTTTGATTTATCAAATTTTATAAACCCTTCCTGGATCGCATGTGAAGTGGATATTTTATTATTAAATGCGTAACTGTAAACTCCGCCGGCAAAAACCCTTACGTTAAATTCGTCGGCTTTTACTACTTTGTATCCTATTACTACAGGAATATCAATAGCATTCCAGGTGAGCTTGGCTGAACTTCCGTCCTTGATATCGTAAGAGGTCTTTCTTTTGTTGAATAAGGCTTCTCCTTGTACATACAGCCTGCCAATATCCATTCTGGTCATTACGCCCGCCTGATAGCCGAAGCCGTATTTCCCTTCCAATAAAGAAGATTCCGTTGAGGTTTTGGTAAAACTGGTTCCGCCCTTTACCCCGATATGAAAAGCGGGAGTCTGCTGAGCTTGAATATCTACCGAACAAGTAATGCATAGTAATAAGGCACTTAATGACAGAAAATGTTGTTTCATAAACTGATAATTGTTAAAAATTTGATGCAAAACAACGGATCAGGAAAGGGAGATGAAATTTTATTTGATGAAAGGTAAGAATACGTTGACAAAACTCTGTTTCCGGCTGAAAATAAAAATCGGAAGTTGTAATAACTTCCGATAAATAAATATTAATAAGGTTCTTCTACACAAATGGTTGGTGGTATACAGGTGTTACCGCCACCACCGGGATTGCCTCCTCCTCCAACAGCAATGCATTGTCCCGGGCTTCCATCATCGTACATCTCACAAGCTTTTCCCCAGGCGCACTGGCAGTCACTTTGGCAATTATAGGAATCTCCTCCCATGTGACAATTATCTCCTATTCCGTTTCCATGAATGGTTTGTAACTCTTGTCTGGTTAGTTTTTTCATTTTTCTCATAGTAATCTGATGTTAAAAATTAATAGTTTTGTTTGTATATCATTGTAAATATAATAAAAAACCAGTTCATTATATTTTTAATCATCTGGATCTTAGAGTGATATGTTTTTGAATTAAAAAAAGTGTAAACGCTCTAAGTTATTTATCTCTCGCTGATTGAACTGATTGTACAGATTTCTCTACAAACATCTGCGTATAACCATATTTCACCTTCTCACTTTTGCAGAATAAAATGATAGATGTCTAAAAAAAATGCTGCCTCATTTTTTGAAGCAGCATTGTATTTATTTTTTAAATGTTAAAACCAAAGGAAGGGATACAGTAGAAGATACCGGTTTTCCGTTGCTTTCTGCGGGTTTCCATTTGCCCTGGTTTTTAATGCGGTAAAAAGCTGCTTCAATAAAGGCATTTATATCTTCGTTATTTCCTTTTACATTGGCATCAAGGGCATTTCCTTTAGAGTCAACCACAAAAGTCATTGTTGCTTTGTAAGAATCCGAAGAAAAATTTAAAAAAGCAAGATCCACTGCTTCATATAAAAGTTTTTGGAAAGAGGTCTTACCTTTATCATATTCAGCTTCTTTAGTGATTTTTGATTTTGTTGGAGGATCTAATGCAATTAGTTTCTTCTCTTCAGCAGAAACTTTATCCAGTGCGTTTTTATACGCTGATATTTTCTCTTCTGTCAAAAGCCACTCCTTCTTAGTTCTTAGATCATTAGGCTTAGGATATTTGTTATATAAAGCCTTTATCTTTCTGTCATAGCGGGAATCTGCCCTCTGAAATTCAGAAACCTGGGCATAGCCGAACACAAAAGTAATAATGAATGCTAATGCTAAGAGCTTTTTAATCATTGTATTAAGCTTTTACGATGTTAATAATAACTTCAGTTGCTTTCTCCATACTTTCTAAAGCAACATATTCGTACGGTCCGTGGAAGTTGATGCCTCCCGCGAAGATATTAGGACATGGAAGGCCCATATAAGATAGTTGTGCCCCATCCGTTCCTCCTCTGATCGCTTTGATCTTAGGCTCAATACCAGCTTCTTTCATCGCTTTGGCTGCAAGGTCTACAATATGCATTTTACCTTCAAACTGCTGTTTCATGTTTCTGTATTGTTCCTTGATTTCTACTTCTGCCGTTCCTTCACCATGCTTTTGATTGAATTCAGCTACTTTTGCTTCAAGGAATTTCTTTCTTGCCTCAAATTTATCAGCGTCATGGTCACGGATGATGTATTGAAGTTTAGCTTCAGAAATATCAGCAGTAATATCCATTAAATGGTAGAATCCTTCAAAACCTTTTGTCGTTGCAGGAGTTTCATTAGCAGGTAGCATCTGG